>JBOFLX010000078.1:0-49516 GCA_051658085.1 Waterburya sp. | reverse complement strand
CAACTGGAATTAAAGTTACAGATCTTGAACTTGATGCTATTGCTCTTGAGCGAGACACTTTTCATGGCGAGTGGAACTATAGAATCAAACCTCAAATTGTCAGCTAATTGTTCAATTTATTTTTACATAGCTCCTAAGGAAGTTGAAAATCTAGCGTCCAATCTTTGGTTAAGGCTTGTGTGGTAATGTCTACTTCTAGTTTATATCCTCCATACCAATCTTCTGAAACGTAGGCATTAGTCTTAAAAACTGAGTTAGTTGTAGTGTTGCTAGCCATAAGTTGCTTTTATGTTTAAAGAGTTAGATTAATTTGTTTAACTTCATTACTCTTTATAAAAGCTTTACATTGACTTTACAGTGACTTCATAATCCTTCAATACTGGATCTAGATCACATTGACAAAGGCAGGAGGCAGAAGGCAGAAGGCAGGTTTAATCTAATTTAATCCCTTTCCCTTTACCCTTTTCCCTTTTCCCAAACAAAACCAAGGTGTACCTCACTCAACTGAGAATTGCTATAATCTTGCTAGATAGAATTGGCGCAAAAAATTCATAACCTTGCTGATTAAAATGTGCGCCATCTTTAGGATTTAAAAACATCGAATAGTTTGATTTAGAATTCATCAACGACCATAAATCAAGCCAATGACTTTTTGTTGAATGGGCAACTTTAGCAGCAACTTGGACATATTTTTCCAAGGTTTTCATAGTGACAAAATTTGCTTGAGGAAAAACCTTTTTTCGTGTAGATAAACGCTCTTGATCGATGGGTGGATAACTAATCAACAGAGTTTTTGCTGGTGTAATTTTCTCGATAATTGCTGTTAAGTTATGCTCGTATTCTTCAATATCAATACCTTTATTCTCGCTAGCGTCAGCCGTACCAAACAATACTGTAACTAGATCAGGATTATAATTTAAAACATCAGTTTGTAATCTTTGAAGTGCGCCTCTGGTATTATCACCTCCGACACCAGAATTGATAATAATCCAATCAGACAAGCTACTTTGAAGCCTGGGAGTAAGTTTTAATACACCAGTCGGATCTTTTTTTAACAAGAAAATTATGCCCAGAACATATCTTATCGTCGGAGAAAGCTTCGTGTATTTTACTCAACAAAGCTTTTTTTCTCTTTTGCTTTTTTATGTATTGCTTAACCATTTATGAGGTAAAAAAATAGTCAAACCTTTAGTATGGCGGGCAAAAATTAAAAAGGTCAACAAGTATTTTATAAAAAGATAATTACCCACTACAAATATCACGCTGTAATTGTGTTTTTTATTGAAGCTTAAGTTAATTATTCTTGATTTTAAAATTATCTCGGGAAAATCAACTCGTCGATAATTGCGCATTGAAATTAAACTTGGTGGGCATAGTCAGAGCGTTACTATCGAAAATACATTTTTCTTGATGCCCACCCTACAAAACTACAAATCAACCAATTTTTAATAATTCCACATCAAAAATGAGAGTGGCATTGGGAGGAATGACTCCACCTGCACCTCTTGCACCGTAACCCAACTCAGGAGGAATAATCAGAGTGCGTCTTTCACCAACTTTCATATCAGCAACCCCTTCATCCCAACCTTTAATTACTTGACCGATACCAATTTTGAAGGAAAAAGGACGATTGCGATCGCGAGAACTATCAAATTTAGTTCCGTCTTCTAAAGTGCCTGTATAGTGAACAGTAACATTTTGACCACTTTGAGGGGATGCCCCATCACCTTCTTTAACGACAATGTATTTTAAGCCTGAATCTGTAGTGGTAGCGTTGGCTAAATCCATAGAATTTTCCTCTGTATTATTTTGAGCGATTAACTGGGGAGAATTAGTTGATTGTTGAATTTCAGAAGCGATCGCTTGTTGTTTAGGGCTACTGCCCGTAAAAGCAGAAAAGATTAGTACTGATCCACAAATCACAACGACAGCAATGCTAATTAAGATTTCATTACTCAATTTTTTGACCACCTGTTACTATATCCTTTTGAAAATTGTTAAACTAAGCTTTGATTAGGGTTGCCCCTGATTTTTCACCAAATACCCAGTTATCTCCACCTACTGTCTTCCAGTATTTATTTACTATCCATGCTTTGTTTTTATTAGGGTGTCGTCTTACTGCCCATCTCCATAACCTTAAGAATATAAGGTGTTCAATTTTTGAGAATGTTGCTTTACTACAAACAGTTTTGTAGTAGTTACACCATCCTCTAATGATTGGGTTTAATTTAGAGATGAGGGCAGACTGTGGTGCTGAGTTATGTGTTCTAATGACTTGAGCTAAATTGTCATAATGACGTTTAATGCTTTCATCACTAGGTTTAATCAGCGTTTTAAACCCTAATTTTTTACCATTAACGTTTTTACCAGATTGATATTTACCTACAGGGTACTGTCTGATATTAAAGCCAAGAAAATTAAATCCTGGTTTATTATCATTATGTTCCTTCAAGGTATGTACAATTCGGGTTTTCTCAGGTTTGATTTCCAGGTCGTATTCTGCCAACCAATCACTGATAATTAATTGACATTGTTCAATAACTTCTAGATTTTCATGTAAGATGGCAAAGTCATCTGCATACCTGATTAAGGACAAGGAATTCATGTTCTGTTTCTTTGTCCCTCTCCAGGTAGTTGCATATTCTTTGATTCTTTCCTCCATACCGTGCAAGGCTATGTTTGATAATAAGGGGCTTAGAACTCCGCCCTGGGGAGTTCCTTGTTGGTTGGGGGTTCTTTCATGATTTTTGAAGTCACAAGTGTCAGCTTTTAGCCATGCTTTAACTTGCCTTCTCATTGTCGGGAAGGTGTTAAGTTTGTCTAAAAGTTTTTGGTGATTGATTTTATCAAAGCATTTCGATATATCCGCATCTAGTACAAATTTTGGTTTGTATCTAATTTGGTTAAATATTGCGTTGATGGCATCGTGCGCTCCTCTTGCAGGTCGGAATCCGTAGCTATTAGGCTCGAATTTAGCCTCCCATTCTGGTTCTAGGGTTGCTTTGGCTAACGCTTGTACAGCCCTGTCGCGCATTACAGGTATACCAAGGGGTCGAACCCCCCTTTCATCCCCCCTAATAGGGGGGACAGAGGGGGGTTTTGGTATCCATACCCTTCTAATAGGTTTGGCTTTATTACCTAGTTTGAGATTGTCAGCTAGTTCAAGTCGCTGTTTAGGATTTAAAGATTTAACTCTGTCCACACCAGCAGTTTTCTTGCCTTGGTTATCCTGTGTGACCTTTCTTACGGATAGTAATCTGTTGTAATAGGATTTGATGAGGGTTTTTTGTAGCCTTCTTCCCTTTCTAACTTCACCGTTGACGTAAGCTTGGTAGATTCTTTTTTGTAACTTAAATATAGCTTTTTGGATTTTACGCCAGTTAAGCTCATTCCATTCCACAGTATTGTTTAAATCTGTCTTAGACATATTAATTACTACTAAATTTCTACTTTCCAGAAAACAGTGAGGACGTGGGCATATCCCATTCATTACAAATGGGCATTGGCTTTTTCCTCAATCCTTTGCCCTTAATGACCTCTGAGTATCAGAGATATTGCGTCTTGGTTGACTACTTACTCGTTTCGACCGATTGAGTAAGAGTTGTTAAGGGATTTCCTCGTTCCAAATAATCTGTTGTTATGAATCCTTAGAGTGTGTCTTTATACCAACTGCGGTTAGTGTTGTATTTCACTTGGCAACAGTGTGAAATAACCTTTTGCAGCTATGCCTTTTGGCTACAGCCTGTCAGAACTGATTTGGCTGTTTAAATATTATGATATTTTTGACTTTAACCTATCTACCGATTGCTACTGATGTTGTATTCCTTGAGAAGTAATCAAGGAATAGTTTTTGCAATTTTGCCTTTTGGCTACAGCTTGTCAGATCTGATTTAGCTGTTTTGTCTTAACGATAGTATTGGTACTTCGGGCGTACGCCCTACTCGTAGATTTCTTGCTAGAAGCTAACCAGTTCAGACTACCAGTTAGTATTCCGTTTAACCCTGCTTTACGGATTGAAGACCACTCTCTACCGTAAGGGTTATGCTTTCACTCCCAACACCGAGAGGATAGGGCTTGAACTTTTAGGCTTTTATTAATATTTAGCAACCTTATTACAGGTTGTCCTCACCTATACAGACTATTTAGTTGTCATGGTTCAAGTTGGATGATTAATTGTTAATTACTTAACATTGGTTAACATTATCCTGTTAAAACCACGCTAGTTCCACGTATTTATTAGTACTTTTGAACTAAACGAGTCGCACTACTTCAGAGACATTGTACAGTTTTTCAAAGGGATGAAAGATGAAGGATAAATGATGAGGAATGAAGGATAAAGTTGCTTGTGAATTATTGATTGTCTGTTAGTTGTTTGTTATCTTTATTGCCTTGCAGAATAATTATTTGCTCCCCAACTACAGGGTTACGTGCGACTAGTGTGCCTTGAGAATCTTTCAGTTCTAGTTTGCTGAAGTTGAGTTTGCGAGAGCGTTGTAATATTTCGTTGGCGAGTTTGTTTTGACGAGACTCGTTTAATTCGTACCAGTTATCTTTCATTTCTACTACTAAGCTGCTAGTAGGTAAATCTACTTTAATAAAATTAACAATATCTGCCTCATCTTTGTTAATCAAATCGGCAATTTTGCCTTGTAGAGCAGCTACTAAAGTTTGTTCGGGGGTAAAAGTCAACTCTGGCTCAATGGTGACTATTTTTAGGTTTTTAGCTCTGCCTGGAGAGGTTAAATCTGGAGGGATAGAAATTGTAGTTGGAGCATCTGCTTCAGAATCACTTGTTTCTGGTGTTGCCGAAGGATTTTTGACCACAATTTTATCTGGCTTGGGGTTATTAGTCTTGGTTTCAGGGTTAATTGCAGGTGGATTGACAGCTTCTGACTTGGGGCTATCAGTATTAATTTCAGGATTAATTGCAGGTGGTTTAATAACTTCTGACTTAGGGCTATCAGTATTGGTTTCAGGATTAATTGCAGGTGGGTTGACAACTTCTGGCTTGGGATTGGTTTCGTTGTTGGTAATAATTTCTGTGGCTGGGGGTGAAGAAGCGAAATTAATCTCTTCTGGCTGTAGCCAAAACCAAATTATAGCTGCGATCGCGATAACAAGTGCTATTATCCCCGTGATAATTAAACCAAGGTTTTTCTGCTTGGGCTTTTTACTAGCAGCTTGCTGTTTAAGTTGTTTAATTGTAGGAGGTTTAGTAGTAGTAGTAGAGGTAGTTTCAGTCTTAGTCTCTGATCGTGCAGGTTCAGATTTAACTGACGTTTCAGAAGTTTCTGGAACGCTAGGAGTCGGCTCGACATCAACAGTAGCAGGATTTGGAGAGACGCTAGGATTCGACTCGATATCTACAGTTGAAGGGGTTGAGGTTATAGTATCGGCTAACTTTTGGGTAGTAGTTACCAACGTATCAATGGAGTCAGACGAAGGTAGCTGCTTGGAGTTATTTTCCTTAATTCCCTTGATTGTTGCCTCCAGTCGGTCGATACTATCGTTTAACAGCTTAATAGTTTCGGTTTTTGATAAAGACGACACATCATTAGATGCTGCTGCTGGTTGATTAGGTTGGGGCTGTTGTTCCTGATTTTCTGCTGATTCCATAATTAAAATGTGATTGCGAAAGACAATCAATTATAATGGGACAATTTTACTGTACTTTTAAATCACTATGCCTTAGTTCTATCTACTAGTATTTGCTATTAATCGCACAGTTAAATGGCAATTTTCGCGTTACCCTAGACTGAATAATTCTTAAATTATCTTATCCAAATAAAAATCTTTAATTTAAGCGAGTGACTAAGATTCCACCAGTCGATTTAAGCCGACAATATAAATTAATCAAAGAAGAAGCTGACTTAGCTGTTCTCGAAATCCTTAATTCTGGTAACTATGTAGGCGGTAAAGCTGTCGCTACTTTTGAACAAGAATTTGCTAATTATTTGGATGTGACAGAGTGTGTTAGCTGTAATTCGGGTACGGATGCTCTGTTTTTGACTTTAAAAGCTTTAAATATTGGCGAGGGAGATGAAGTTATTACTACTCCCTTTAGTTTTTTTGCTACTGCCGAAGTGATTACTAGGGTGGGAGCAAAACCCGTATTTGTCGATATTGATCTTGAGACATTTAATTTTAATTTAGCTCAAATCAGCCAGGCAATTACCTCCCAGACAAAAGCAATTATTCCCGTGCATCTGTTTGGACAACCTGTTGATATGACAGAACTAATGGCGATCGCCGAGTCTCATAATTTATATGTCATCGAAGATTGCGCTCAGGCTGCTGGTGCTAGTTGGAATAATCGTCAAGTTGGCAGTACTGGTCATGTAGGTTGTTTTAGCTTTTTTCCCACTAAAAATTTAGGTGCTTGTGGTGATGGTGGGGCAATTACTACTAATGATCCAGCGATCGCTAAACAAATAAGAATTCTTAAAGAACATGGTTCTCCTGTTCGCTATCGTCACGATTTTATTGGTATTAATAGTCGTATAGATGCAATCCAAGCTGTTATTTTAACTGTCAAACTGCGTCACTTAGACTTTTGGAATCAACAACGCCAAAAGGCAGCGAACTATTATCAAGAGCTTTTGCAATCCGTTCATAACCTTACCCTACCTCAACCCTTGCCAGGAGGAGATACTGTCTGGAATCAATATACAATTCGCATTGCTGATGAGCGATCTGATTCTCTCAAAACTCGACGAGATGTAGTGCAGGAACATTTACAGCAACAAAACATCATTTCGATGATTTATTATCCCATTCCCTTGCATTTACAACCTGTCTATCAAAATTTAGGCTATCAAAAAGGGCAACTGCCCCAAGTAGAACAAGCTGCCCGTGAAGTATTATCTTTACCAATTTTTCCTGGTATTTCAGAAGCAGAACAAGAGTATGTAGTTGATACTCTGAAAGATAGTTTATTAATGGATAATTGACAATTAATAATTGATAATTAATTGCTATCTGTTATCTGCTATCTGCTACTTGAGTAACTGATGACTGTTGACTGTTAAGGGCTTCAACCAAGCTTCTTACTACTGCGATCATAGCCACTTCGCTATCTAGCTGATTAATTGCCGAGCCTACACCAACTCCTGAAGCTCCAGCAGCGATCGCCATCGGTACAGTTACACTAGATAAGCCAGAAGCACACAGTATAGGAACATCTACAGATTGAGAAATACTATAAGCAGCAGCTAAAGTTGGCGCAGCTTTTTCAATTAGACCTCGGACTCCAGGATTAAGAGGCTTAATACTAGTACCACCTTCGGTTTGAATAAGATCAGCACCTGCCTCAATTAACTGTTCTGCTAACTGGACTTGTTCATCTAAAGCCAAAATGTGGGGAACAGTCACAGAAAGAGTAACCTGGGGTAATAAGGATCTTGTTTTCTGAGTTAGTTCTAAAACTTCTGGAGCTTCAAATCTGCGTCCTTGGCTATAAAAGCTATCAAAATTACCAATTTCAATCAAATCAGCACCAGCATCAACAGCACTGACAAATAATTCTGCTTCAACTGCTGAAACACATATCGGCAGGTTAGTTAGGTTACGAATTGTCTCTACTAAACTGGGTTCAGCAGCGATATCAACAAAAGTTGCGCCTCCTATCTCGGCAGCTTTCACTACTGCGGTTACTCGCTCACGGTCAAAATTGTTTAAGCCACTAATTACCTTGAGAGCGTTTTTTTGATTCAAGGCTTGGGCTAGCTGAGGATGTATCGTCATTATTAACTTCCTTAGATTCTAGAGTCGGAATTTTTGAACTCCCGATTAGATTATCTTATGCTGACACCTGACATCAGTACAATGCAACTAAAAATAATTTGCTAAATTTTACTTAACCGCGTCATTTAAGATTGTTGATTAACTAAATAAGCTTCTTCTCTTCAAGGGAAGGCAATAATCTAAAATTTCCAATCCTCAATCTTCAAAAACCTTTGGCTTGTTAGGTGTCAATCTGCAATCTCCAATTATCAATCTAAGATTACTTGACTGAATCGGATGATTGAGCAGTAAGTTCTCCTAAATATTGCTTTTGTTCTTTAAAAGCTGTTACCTTTTGCAGTAAGATATCAATCTCTGCTTCCAGGTGCAGATATTTTACCTGTTGGTCTGTTTGATAATGCTTGGTTTTTTGAGTTTGAGTGGATAAAAGCGTTGCCATAAACTGTTTGTTATTAATTAAATTTGTTTCTATCAGTTTGCAATCTTAACTTAAAGAAAGCACATTTTGTGGATCATAATCTTTAGATTTGCTCTTGACTGTGATCGTTTACACTGTTGAACGTGTGTACTGTCTTACATAGCAGGTAATTATTGAGATTTTTTATTTAAAGTTTCAATTTGTTTAAGTTTCGCTTGTTTAATCTCTTAAGAAGCAGCTAGATTGTATTTATAGTTTGTATTAAAAAAATAAAAATGAGCTTACTATCTAAAGGCTTTGAAGTAGAAATGTATACTGGCACTCACACAGGGGAAATTATTGGGCTGTCAGATAAAATTGTTCAGGCTTTAGATGGCTTTGTCCGTGAACCAGATAGCCGTAACGTTGAATATACTACCGCTCCTTTTTACGGCTATGATCGCTTGTTATGTGCTTTAGTCAAACCTCGACAGACTTTAAGAACTTATCTGCGGACTTTAGGAGACTATACGTTAATTCCTGGTAGTACTTTGTCTTTAGGGAAAAGCGATCGCTTTTGTCGTTCTGATCCTAATAATCCTTATCACACTTACATTGAACAAACCTATGGCACGAATGTAGTCACTGCCAGTATTCATATTAACGTCGGCATCGATGACCCTGAAATCTTAATGCAAGCCTGTCGTTTAGTTCGGGTAGAAGCTCCTTTATATTTAGCCTTGAGCGCGTCTTCTCCCTTTATAGATGGTCAGGTGACAGGAAGTCATTCAACTCGTTGGCAAATGTTTCCTAAGACTCCCCAACACGTACCATTATTTGAAAGTCATAGCCACTTTATTCGCTGGACAGAAGAGCAATTAGCAGCAAAAACGATGCGTAATGTCCGTCATTTGTGGAGTTCCGTCAGACCAAATGGCGATCGCCGTCCCTATAATCTCAACCGCTTAGAATTAAGAATCTGTGATTTGGTTGTTGATCCACTCGCTTTATTAGCAATTACTGCTCTTTTAGAAGCTAGGTTGCTCCAAATGATGGCAGATCCGAGCCTCGATCCTCTACAACAAAGTCATTTATCTAGCCAAGATTTAGCTTCAGAATTAGTAGCTTTAACTGACGAAAATGAAATAGCAGCAGCGCGTTTAAGCCTAGATGCCCAACTACGACATTGGCAGGATGGCAGAAAGATTACTGCCCGAGATTGGATTAGCGAAATTTATGATCAGGTATATCCTATCGCTCAAAAAAAAGGTTTTAGCTGTTTTTTATCTCCCTTAAAAAAGCTTCTTCGTCAGGGAAATATTGCCCAACAATGGCTAGAATTGTCTCATCAAGGAATGTCAGTCGCGGAAATTATTCAACAAGACATCCAAAAAATTGCTCAACAAGAACGAGATTTAGAATATGCAGTCTGCCAATCTGCTTTAATAGCATAAGGTTTGCTTTTGCTTGCTAATAACTTAATTCTGACCTCTGACTTCATAAATGGTTCGTGTTGTTCTTGTTCATCCTGAAATTCCCCCCAATACTGGTAATATTGCTCGTACCTGTGCTGCCACTAAAACCGAGTTACATTTAGTTGGCCCTTTGGGCTTTGAAATCAGCGATCGCTATTTGAAACGAGCAGGATTAGACTATTGGCCCTATGTAGACTTGCATTATTACGAAAATTTAGCAGCTTTTTGGCAAGCACATCAGCAACAAGGCGGTAGATTAATCGGCTTTAGTGTCCGAGGTAATCAAAATTATCTTGATTGTCAGTATCAAGAGACAGATTGGTTGCTGTTTGGCAAAGAAACCGCAGGTTTACCTCCAGAAGTTATTAATGCTTGCGATGAGAGAGTCAGAATTGATATTGCCGAGCCGAATGTACGTAGTTTAAATCTTTCTGTTAGTGTGGCGATCGGTTTATTTGAAGCAATTAGACAATTAACTCAAATAAACGAAGACTGATGACTACAGAGACTTAAAGAAATAAATAATATAGTCAAATAAAGAGAGATTAAGAGGTCTTTTTTCAAAGAAAGACCAACCATCAATGTCTATCATATTAACTTGTACATTCAAAAAGTTATATGTATTAGATGCAGCCATAAAAATAGTAATTGCCGAAACTAAAGCAAAACTTTTAATTTTATTATGACGATTAAGCTTTTGATCATCCAATCCTATACAAAAGAACAAGCCAAAAAAAGCTAAGAATAAATAGACAATCCTTTGATTAAATCCTGTAACTAAAATAAATAGTATTTGTAGAATTGATACAAAATAAATTGCAATCATTGTTAAAATTTTAGGACTAATCTTTTTGTAGCTTCTAACTAAAATAAAAATCCCTGTAGAAAACGTAGCAATAGCTAAAAATATATCAAACTTAAACAGATCTGTGTCTCTGCCATCGTTATTTTCTACCCTTCCCTGTATAGACTTACTAACCTGTTCTTGAGGCACAAAATCTGCCAAATCATTAACTATTCGATAGATTGCTTTCGGATCATTATATATTTGTAAGCCAACATAAATTAATAAAACAACTAGAAAAACTAAGCCACAATAAAGAAAAATTTTATCTCTTGATTCCCATCTAATTTTTCGCAACATCCGACCAATAGTAGCGAGTGACTGTGTAAAAAAGCATATTAATACATAAATTACACTAGTAGTATGAGAAAAAACTGCCAACAAGGAAAAAATAATAAATAGTATTTGACTAGATTCCATACTGGCGATCGCTGCTAGCACAAAGACTAGAGCGAAAAACTGGCGCATATAAAATACTTGAGAATAATAAAAATAACTAGAAAAAAGAATAATTAGTAAAGTCGGATAGTATTTAGGGGAAAACTTTTTACTAATATAAAAAATTATTAATGAATTATTAAAAATAGCCAAGCTAAATAAACACCAAAATTCTGATTCATTACTTAAATAGTGAACTATATCAAAAAAAACAAATAAAACAAATTCAAAACGCTCGCGTGCGACAATGTTTTCAAAAGGATTTTGGCGGTCTAAACTATTATAAATATCTAAATAAATTTTAGTATCAGCGAAAACATTAAAGCTACTCAGATAAATAGCAACAGTTATAAGAACTAAAATTAATAGAAGAGTATGAAAAGAAAAAAGTTTACTAGGTTTAGCATTGGGTTTTAATAAATCTAACTGAATAGTTAACAAAAAAGGGAAAATTCCTAAAATTGGAAATGATACCCAAACTGCAAAAGCAAAGAAGAGTAATGGTAATTTTAGTTCCGTTACATTTTGAATATTTTTAATTTTGTCAAAAGTTTGATCAAGCATGATCTATCGCATTGCTTTGTAATGAGGTTTCTAATGATTAATGAATAATAATAGTGGGTTTAATTAGTTTTTTAAGTTGTTGTTGATAGTGATGTGGAATTGCTGACTTAATCAGTAAAAATAAACCATAAAAAGGTGAAATTACTCTCTCTCGCAATGCTTGCAAAATTAACCTAGCTGCTTGAGTTTTATTTTCTGGTTCTTTAATCATTTTGGGTACAACTTCTTTGAGTAAAAAACCTAACCAAGCACGCTCAGAAATTTGGTCGCGATATGATTCAATCCAATTAAGAGAAAGTTGATAATTGGCTATCCGTGAAATGCGATCGCTCCTCGACTCATTATGCCAAATAACTAAAACTTGAGATACAAAAATAAATTTTGCTCCCTTTTGTCCTAAACGTAATGTAAAATCTAAATCTTGATGTTTGGGCAATCCAGACTGAAACAAAGTTGCAGCAGCCAAATCCCGAGAAATTAATAAGGTGCTGGTTAACATTTCTCCCCCAGCTAACCAAAAATAATCCGCAATAGTTTCCTCTGTTTGTTTACCTTTTTGAGGCAAAATCGAGCGTTGATAAAAGACTTGAAAACTTTTTTGAAATTGACTGTAACAAACTAAATTATCTCTTTCTTCCTGAGCGAAAATAGCTGCTAATTGGGAACTAAGTTTATTTGGTAGCCAAACATCATCGGAATCAAGAAAAGCAATATATTCTCCCTGAGAGTGCTTAATACCTGTATTTCTAGCTTCTGATCCACCGAGATTAGTTTGATGGCGAATATATTTAATACGGCTATCATTTATTTGCTGTACAACCTGAGCAATATCCTCATCAGAAGCATCATCAACCACAATAATTTCTAAATTTTGATAGACTTGCTCCCTTACAGACGCGATCGCTCTAATAATTAAATCAGCACGATTATAAGTCGGTATAATGACGCTAATCAGGAACTTCTCGACTATCTTAACCATCAGAATCAGCAATTATAAATTATCAGAAACATATCATATTTTCTGGCTAAAATTCGGTAAATTATTAATTGATAATTGATAATTGATAATTGATAATTGATAATGAACGTTTTTGCACTATTATTTACTAGTAACTAGTGGACAATAAGCAATTACTAATTACTAATTATTCATCGTTTAACAAAGGTAAAGCAATTTGTACTGTTGTCCCCTTACCTTCGCCTGCGCTGTAGAGAGAGATGTGTCCCTGCATTAATTCGATAAGATTGCGAGAAATAGCTAAACCCAAACCAGTACCACCAAACTTTCTAGTCGTAGAGCCATCCACCATAACAAAAGGGTTAAATAGTTTATCTTGTTGGCTTTGATCGATACCAATTCCTGTATCTTCAACGGTAATTAAAACTTCTTGTTCATGACGAGGTGGAATATTATTTGGGGAATGAATCTGATTAGTAATTGCTGACCATTTCTGTTCTTTAGAATCTATTATTGCATCTATTTCATCATATTCAAAATTATCATTATTGATCTCAGGTTGATGCAAATAGTTGCTAACAGGAGGTAATAAACGTTGGACATGATCTGTTTCATAACTGGCTGATTCTAAATCATGATCTGTCCATCTAGTAGCAACTTTAATCTGAATACTGCCATAATCTGTAAATTTCACAGCATTACTAACAATATTAAGTAATACTTGTTTTAATTTTGCTGGATCTGCTAGAACATAAATATCTTCTGAGCAATCTGGAGTTTTAAACTTTAAACCTTTACGCTGAATAGCAACTAAATGTAAATCAATTACTTCGTTTAATAATTTACGTAAATCAACTTTTTCGATGGTTACAGATAGTTTACCCGCCTCAATTTTAGAAATATCTAAAACATCGTTAATAATTCCCAAAAGATGAATTGCTGCATCGTCTGCTTGTTGTAAAAATTCGAGTTCTTCTTCTTTATTGTCGCAATAACCATCTTGGACAATGCGAATACAATTAATAATACCGTTGAGAGGAGTTCTCAATTCATGGGAAGTCGTTGCCAAAAATTCACTTTTAAGTTGATTGGCGGTTTGTGCTGCTTTCCAAGCTGAAACAATTTCTTCCCCCCAAGTTCGTAGTCGGCTAACCATATCGTTAAGAGCCGTAGAAAGTTGATTAAACTCCCTAATTTGGAAATTTTCTGGTAAGCGATCGCGACTGGCTTGTAAATGTTCCTCTTTGAGAGAATAATCTCTAATTTGTTCTAGAGGACGCGCTAGTTCACGGGAAACATAGAGAGTAGCTAGAGAACAAGCAGCAATTAACCCCAAAGTCATCCCTACTAAAGCTCGACGAATATCCTTGAGAGGTTCAAGGACTGCATCTATGGGACTAACAGCCAGGATAATCCATTTGCTTGGCTGTTTTTTTTGATTACCTGTATTGCTTAGAGGCGAAGGAATAGCACTATATCCTGCTAACAACTCCACTCCGTCTGTTTCTAAATAGAACAAATGCAGAGAATCAGGCTTCTCAGCGATCGCATTGGCTAAGAGATCGGTCAATCTTTGAGCATCAGGCAGTTGCTTGATATTACGTCCAACTCTTTGTACAAAGGGATGAGCTAAGATCGTGCCATCTTGATTGATTACCACAGGATAGCCTTCTAAAGATCCAGGTTCAATAATTTCTTGTGCCAAAATAGCCGACTTAACACTCAGGGCATAACGTAAATTACCATTGCGATCATAAACAGGGGCAGTTAACCAAAGTTTTAGCTGTCTACGCAGGGGATTTTCACTAGCTTCTTCCGAGTCTCCTGCTAGAGAAGTTGAAGGTAATAAAAGCTTGACATCGACTTGCGAAGCTGAGGTTAAAATTCGTTGTTTCTTTTTTCGCCAAGTACTATTATTTAACTCCACAGATTCTTTACATGTAGTAGCAATAACTTTCGTAGTATTGAGATCAGTAATTTGAGCGCATAAAATATCTGTAGGTAAAACTTCTTGTAATTGAGTGAGTAATAATTCTGGTTTTAGTATATTAGAAGAAGAAACTGCTCCATCACTCGCACTTGCTAGATTACTTTGCAGAGCTTCAATTGATTGTTTGACGATTTCTCCTTTTCTGACGGCACTTTCGGTTAAATTTTGGCTAGCAGTTTCCAAAAAAGCCGATCTAGCTTTTCTATAAGTGACATAAACCCCTAGTAATAAAACTGGAACACTTACCAAAAGAATGCGCGAAAGTAATATACGTCTAAAAGAAGATTGACCAGATGTCATAAGAAAAGACCACGGTTCATGCTTAAACTATATCTCTGCTGCTGTATTTTTAATGATATCTACTGAATTAGTATTTGCCATTTTTGCAGATGATTAAAAATAAATATTCTTAATGAATAATCGACCAGAAACAACAGCTATTTTAGCAATGACTGCCGACGGTAAGATCGCTGATTTTCAGCGATCGCCTGCTCGCTTTGGTTCTATTAATGACAAGACTCACCTAGAAAAACAAGTTTCATTAGTTGATGGAGTGCTTTTTGGTGCAGATACCTTACGGGCTTATGGTACAACAATATCTGTATCTAATCCTAAATTACTAGAAGCAAGAGTAGAAAGAAGGCAACAATTGCAGCCTGTTCAAATTGTGGTATCGGCTTCAGGTAACTTAGATTTTCAGTGGCGTTTTTTTCAGCAATCAATACCCCGTTGGTTATTAACTGTCCCAAGTGGAGCAATATCATGGCGCAATAAAAAGGAATTTGAACGCATCTTAATTATTAATGGTACGGAAGAAAATCAGTCTGCTATTAATTGGGTATCAACTTTTGAGCAATTAAAACAACTAGGTTTGAATAAACTTGCTATTCTAGGTGGTGGAGAATTAATAGCATCTCTTTTAGCTGAAGATTTGATTGATGATTTTTGGTTAACTATTTGTCCTGTGATCTTTGGTGGCAAAAATTCACCTACTCCTGTTGGCGGGATAGGATTAAAACAATCTCAAGGAAAAAAATTAAAGTTATTAGAAGTTCAACAACTTGAGCAAGAGATTTTTGTGCATTATCAGGTTAGGAAGTAGGAAATAAGAAATAAGAAATAAGAAGTAGAAAGTAAGAAGGAAATTATGAAACTTGATTCACAGATTAAATCTAGCAATATTTGGGACTATAAACCCTGGTGGTGTCAGCCTTGGTCAATTATTTTGACAGGAATTTTGGTGATTACTGGAAGCTGGTTAGTTTTACATAATTCTTGGCTAACTATCGGTGTATCGTTGCCTATTGTTGCTTGGTGGGTATATTTTTTAATTCTTTATCCCAAGGCGTTTGCTAGCTATATTACATCTCAACACGCTAATGCTAATGTGGATATTTTGGAAGTAGATCAGCAGATTAAATAACATTAAAGCATTCTCTATTCATCTGTTTAAAAGTAGTTTCTATTTAATTACACCCACTTACTAAGCTAAATGACTAAAGCGATCGCTATTTACAATTCAATGGCAGAGTTTTATGCCTCAACGGGTAGAATTTTAAACCAAGAAGTAGATTTTACTATTCATTCTTTAGAAGAAATTCATGGTGATGTACCTTACAAATCATCACTGTTTCGGACAAATTATTATACGATTGTGATGATTGCTAAAGGACAGGGAAAATATATTGTCGATCGCTATACATATCTTACTAAATCTGGCACGATTTACTTTAGTAATCCTGGGCATATTAAAGGTTTTGAAATTGATGTAGTTCCCAAAGGTTTTATTATTACTTTTGCTGAATCTTTTCTCAAGCAATATGTACATAAAGATATTTTTGATGAATTTCCTTTTTTAATTGCTGAAGTCGTCCCCCCTCAGTATCCAGATAATGATATCTTTCAAGAGTTCTATGATTTGGGTAATCAGCTATTAAGAGACTATCAGAATAATTCAAATTATAAATTCAAAATCATTGGTAGTTTAATGGTGGTTTTACTACTAAAAATTAAAGAAAGATTTTGGCAGACATATAATTCTCTAAATGAATTTGATAGTAGTTCGCAGATTGTGCTTGATTTTAAACGTAATCTCGAAAAGCACTTTCGCAGTTTACAAACAGGTGATGTAGACACTTTGTATCAGGTTAAAGACTATGCGGAAGTACAAAGCCTACACCCAAGTTATTTGAGTACAGTAATTAAAAGGAAAACTGGTAAATCGGTTAATAATTGGATTGCAGAAAAAGTAATAGCAGAAGCACAAGCTATATTATCGCGATCGCCTATTTCGGTTCAAGAAGTAGCATCTCAACTTGGTTTTAAAGAACCTGGTCATTTTTCTCGCTTTTTTAAAAAACATACAGGAACAAGTCCTTCTTCTTTTCGAGAGAATTTAACAGTACAAAATTAAAATTTTAAAATTCTAAGAAATCGATCGCTCTAACTAGAAAATGTTCATGTACTCCTCTGGTATTTGTCGGTAAATTAATACCAAGACTTAACAAAACCACTTAAAAAGATTTAAAAAGAGGTTAAAGCAGTCGATTTTATAATATGGAGCTTTTAAATATTAACAGTTTGCCATCTCGTCTACGAAATGCAACCGCAAGCTACTCTTTTGTTACTGGACAAAGACTTTTTCGACAGGGCGATCCCCTAAGCAATTTCTATATAGTCCAAAGTGGGCGAATTAAATTAGTTCGATACACCATTGAAGATAGAACAATCATTGTACAAGTTGCTAGAAGAGGTGAAAGCTTAGGTGAAAATGTTTTGAACGCTAATATCTACTCTTGCACTGCTATAGCGGAAGTAGCATCCATCGCGATCGCTTATCCTCAAGCATTATTGATAGAAGCTCTACGTGAATATCCAGATCTAGCAGAAGATTTAACACACAAACTAGTCAGGAAAATTCAATCTCTTGAAGTTAGTTTGGAATTGCTCCAGATTAGAGCTGCTCATCAACGTTTACTTAAATATTTACAATATAAAGCTGCTTTCTCTAGCAATCAAACTGTTATTAATCTAGATCAATCCTGGAAAGAAGTTGCTGAAGAACTAGGTTTGGCTTCACGAACTCTTTCACGAGCTTTGAAAAGATTAGAACGAGAAGGCAGAATTACTCGCCAACTTGGCTCTATTACTTTACAAACCTTTTAAGATGAACGGATCGAGATCTAGTCATTTAAGTATCACTATGATACTAACTAGCTTTCCCATATTACCTATAATCGGGAAAATCATAAAAAAATCTTAAGAAATAATCATGAGTACAAATAGACGCAAATTTCTAGGTGCAATTGGAGCAACGGGTTTAGTTGGCGCGATCGCTACTGAACAAGCTAACGCACAATCTAAGTCGGAAACTAAAGCCCAATCTATAGCTCTTAATCCTGAGCGAGAATTGACTGGTAAAGTAGCGATCGTTACTGGTGCTAGGGCAAATATCGGACGTAGTTCATCTGAAGCTTTAGCCAAACATGGTGCAGATGTTGTAGTACATTACCATCGAAAGGAAACGAGAGATCAGGCAGAGGAAACCGCAAGATTGGTAGAAGCTCAAGGCACACGCGCTGCTCTAGTAGATGGAGATTTGGGTCAAGTTGAGACAGTTATGCGGACATTCGATACCGCTTTTGAGAACTTTGGACAGTTAGATATTCTAGTTAACAATGCAGGTGCAATTCTCAAAAAACCAATCGCAGAAGTTACCGATCAAGATCTCGAGCGCATGATTAATGTTAATAGTCGAGGCACTTTCTTATGTATGCGTGAGGCAGCACGTCGCATTTCTGACAACGGACGCATAATTAATATTGGCAGTTCACTCTTGGCTGGAATGGCTCCTAATTATGCTGCCTATGCAGGAACAAAAGCAATGATGGAGGAAATCACACGGATGGGATCCAAAGAATTAGGCGCGCGTGGGATTACTGTTAACACTATCGCACCAGGGCCTCTTGATACGCCCTTCTTTCATAGCCAAGAAACTGCTGAGACAACTGAGTTTGCTTCCAGTCTCGCTGTTGCAGGTCGTCTCGGCACAGTTAGTGATATTATTCCCTTACTGGAGTTTCTTGCTCTACCTAGTTCTCAGTGGATTACGGGACAGACAATTTGGATTAACGGAGGCTACTTGACTCGATAATAATTGTTGTTGTACCTAGAAAATATTTCTCTATTTTCTAGGTAATTTGTCAGTGAATTAAAACCAACGGTGTATCTTTGCTTATTGTTATCTGGTGGGTATATTTTTTAATTCTTTACTTCTTTACCCCAAAGCTTTTGCTAACTATAAGGAAGAGGGAAGAAAGTATTAGGTTTCTTTTAAGTAGCAGTAGGGGAAGGGGCTCCGAAGCTTTGGAGGTCTCCTCCAAAGACAGCCCCTCCGCAAGGCTTGCGCCCTGCAAGTAACAAGTAAAGTCAAAAGTCATTTCTTTTATCATTTATCAACAATGTTTAATGGTCAATGGTCAATGGTCAATGAAAGATCATACATTATTCGCTCAATTGAGTTAGCTGACCAGCCTTTTTTGTGGGAGATGCTATATCAGGCATTGTTTGTTCCTCCAGACGCGACTCCTCTACCGAAAGAGGTAATATTTCAGCCAGAATTAGCAAAGTATGTTCAAAATTGGGGACTGGATGACGATACAGGTTTGATTGCAGTATTAGAAACCAGTCAAACTTTAGTGGGAGCGGTATGGTTACGTATGTTTAAAAGTAATAATCCAGGCTACGGATACATTGATGATTATACACCTGAGTTATCGATCGCCCTTTTACCAGAATATCGTGGTCAAGGTATTGGTACTAAATTGCTAACTCAATTGTTTTCACAGGTAAAAAATCAATACTCCGCAGTCTCATTAAGTGTTTCGTCGAACAATCCAGCCTTTAATTTATATCGTCGTTTGGGATTTGAGATTATTGAGCAACAGAATCATTCCCTAATAATGAAAAAAGACTTGTGACTTCCTCTCATCCTAAATCTTTGATTTAGAATGAGCTTCCCAATCTCGCGACCAGGAGCTTACTGCCCTGCGCCACTTATCTAGAATTATGACAGCTATCACAGTTCCCCGACAGTACGACTTGACAGTCAATTTCTTTCCCCGCAAGTCCTGCGGTACTAGCGCGTAAAACAAAAAATGAATTTACTCATACATCTAATTACGCTTGGATTTTTACGGATGCGACTATCGCATCCAACCCTTATCCAAATTTTCTAGGTGCGTTGCTTTGTCTCAAGTTACAGCAATTTTTAGCTAGATGTCTGAGACAAAAATATCATACAACGACTGAAACCCTCGATACATAAAGTCTTTATGAATTGCTATCTAAGTGTTCAATCTCAACCCTTCGTTCTCTTTCGCTGCTTATCGTCTTTCAATAATTAATTCATCTGCTAAACTACGTTTTTTAGACACCTTCGTAAATCGATTTTTCAAGCGTTGCTTAATCGTATTTTGCTTTTCCAAAACTAATCGTCCTTCCTCTTCACGAGCAATTAATTATTTCCTAGTACTATTTTGTAAGACTATTATATCGCCATTGTTTTAACAGGTAAGCGTAAAAGCGATCGCGATCAACGTTTTCCATCGCTAGAATTTTTCGACCACCTGATACGATTTTTATACGACCTTGACTTCTTCCTCGGTCAATTACTTGGGTTTCCCATTGACGAAGACGATAATACTCTGGTCGAGCAAGATACGCAGTCGCTAAAATGTCCCAACAGTAGTAGTTTTGTGGAATTGCTAGTGAATAGCACAAACCTGCTAAATCTGATAAAACGTAGTTACGCTGTTTTGAAAGTGTGCGAATAAATTTAGACGTAACGGGGACTGTATTAGTAATATCTAGAGGACAGACAACCAGGGGAATATTAGTTTGCCAAATCTGCGCTACTGCCATAGGATCCCAATAAGCATTCCATTCTCCCGAACCGTCATGTTCTGGCGCGTAAGCCTTTTCGACATTACCAGGGACATTTAATGCTCCTCCCATCCAGACGATTTCGTCTATTTTGTCTATAATTTTCGGTTCTATTTCCAAGGCGGTAGCGACTGTCGTTAATGGGCCTGTAACCATTAAGGTTACTGGTGTTGTTGCTTTAATTAGAGTATTGACGAGAAATTCCTGACCCGATTCTTTTACCAACGACGAACTGACTATTTCTTGTTCATTGAGAATGGGAAAATTGTCTATAATTAGGCAATCCTGTCGATATTTAGGTGGAAAAGCGTTAATTCCTCTAACGGTACTTTCACTAACAGCTATATCTCTGCGTCTGAGCAAATTAAGAATTTTATCAGTAACACTCAAAGCAGCTTGAATATAACAGTCAGCAGGAGTTACAACAATACCCAGAAGTTCTATTTCTGGCATGGTAAGCAATAAAATTAGTGCTAAAAAATCGTCAATAGCTCCATCATGATCAAAAATTACACGTTTTTTAGACATATCTAAACCTGTTAATCTGAGATTAATGCGATCGCTTTAAAATACTATTGCTCACCTTGCTAAGTCTAATCTTTTAGAAATAAAACCTAAACAGGAAAAGCATAGTAAGCAATACCTTCATAGCTAAAGTTATCTAAGCTTTCCATAATGAAATCTTTTTCTACTTCTGAAGTAGTATATAAATGCACTCCCGTTTGAGAATTAAAGAAACGATATACTTCTTCTGCTTGAAAATTTTCAGCTACGGAAAGATAAGATTCTCCTTCATAAGTGTAATTATTTAGATTGTTGCGGACATAATCTTTTTCTACTTCATCACCAGTGTAAAAATGTATCCCTGAAGTAGGATTATAGAAACGATGTATTACTGAACTTTCCACTAGAGCATTTTTTCTCTCACTATCGACAGTTATCCTGTAATCAGTCATATTTATGGCAACAGCAACGGTATTATTAGTTTCGTCAGTTTCCAATACTTTACTTTCTGCATCAGTAACTAATAGTAAATAGGCATCACCAATAGGAAGATTAAATTCAGAGTCTCCTCTTAAATAAGGAAGTTTTTGGAGATTAAGAGTCATATTAACTGTGTAACTGCTTCCTCCTGCTAAAGAGGTCGAATTATCATAAATGTTTGTGTCCTCAGACGGCCAAACCCGACTAACCTGAGCAGCATTAGACAAACAAAAATCTGAATTATCAAAGTACTGATCCTGAGATAGATAAAGTGTGTCTTGTCAAAGAGATGTTACGGTACTATCTGCACCGAGATTACTAACTGTCCAAGAAACATCAGCAGCTTTTTCTAGATTCCGACCATAAATAGTATCAGGAACAGTAAAAGAAGTAATTTTAAGATCTCTGTCTAAATTTTCGGGAGCAATTAAAGTAATGGGAACTGATAATATATTGTTAGTTTCGTCACTTTCTAGTAATGTTTGATCATCGTCTAGGACTATTAATAAATGGCGATCGCCAGAAGTAAGTTTTTCTTTATTAAGACCACTTAAAGAAATAGATTTATGATTATGGTCGCTACTTCCCCCCTCTAGTCGAAATGGTGGGTCTATCCAATTATGTACTGTATGATAATATCGAGCAATAGAGATATCAGATTCATCCAAATATTCATCATCAGAGATATAAAAGCGATCATACCAATTAGATATTGTTTCTGTGCCTTGATTAGTTACCGTCCAAGTAACTTTAATGTCTTCTCCTAAAACTCCCACAGCATTAGTATTAAATGAACTAATAGCTAAATCATATTGATAATATACATTTTTTATATCTAAGTCAGATTCATCATTGATATCTAAGACAGACTTTCCAGCAGTAAGAGTATAATTTTCTGTCATTTTGCTCAAATCAAAGCCACCAACTCTGACTAAATAGTTAGTTTCTGCTTTAGGAATAAAATTTATACCTAAATCACTCTCCACCCAATCACCAAAAAACCAAGGATGTGTCGCAGCCGATTGAGAGCCAAGAATTTCTCCTGTTTCTTGACCAATTAACTCAATCACTTGCAAATAGCGATCTCCCTCAGACCAATAATAGTTATTATTAGAAGTAAAACTTATAGTAATAGGCTCACCAATTACAAGATCGGTTAATAAATAATCTTTAAAGTCATTCATAATTAAAAAGTTTATTGATTGAAATAAATTAATATTACTTCAATGCAAAAAGCAATCACCTCTGAGATAATAATGATCACCTTGATGTCATTCTTATCAATAGTGCGAAATTATACGGTTTCAAAAATAATATTGATTGAAACTTTACTAATTAACTATCAATTATTAATTAATAAATTAACTTAATTCACCTGTAGGAATAGAATCAATAAGCTTACGAGTATAGGCAGTTTTAGGTTGACGATAAATTGCTTCGGCACTGTCGATTTCTTCAATTTTGCCTTGATTCATGACAATGATGCGATCGCTCATGAATTTAACTACACTCAGATCGTGGGAAATGAAGATATAGGTTAATCCCAATTCTGCTTGTAATTGTTTTAATAAATTTAATACTTGCGCTTGTACAGAAACATCTAAAGCGGAAACTGATTCATCACAGATAATAAACTGAGGTTTTAAAGCTAAAGCACGCGCAATACAAATTCGTTGTCTTTGTCCACCAGAAAATTCGTGAGGATAGCGATTTCTCATATCGGGGTTTAAACCGACTCTTTCTAAGAGTTCTGCTACCTGCTTTTGGCGATCGCCTTTAATTTTGTGAACTACTAGGGGTTCAGCGATCGCTTTTCCAATGTTAATACGCGGATTGAGAGAATTGTAAGGATTTTGGAAAATAATCTGCATTTGTCGGCGCAGAGAGCGCAATTTCTGACTTTTGAGAGCTAATTTAGTAATATTGTCTCCATTAAAAACGACATCCCCCTCCATCGGTTGAATTAAACGTAATAAAGTTCTCGCGAGAGTCGATTTACCACAACCAGATTCCCCTACCAACCCTAAAGTTTCTCCTGGATACACCTCAAAAGAAACATTGTTAACCGCCATGAAGTATTTTTTTGTTTTGCCAAATACACCTTTAATTGGGAAACCTACCCTAAGTTTTTGAACAGTCATTAAAGGTGACTGCTGAACTAACCTGTTTAATCTATCAAGTTGTTCAGTGTCGGTAACAACTTGATTTAATTTATCTTCGATATCCGTCTGCTTTTCTATAATCTTTATTTCTCCATCCGCAGTTTTAGATACCTCCATAAAATCCACCACTGTCGGTAAAGTTTTAAGCTTACGATCTAGACGCGGACGACAGGCTAATAACCCTTTAGTGTAAGGATGTTGGGGATTACCAAATACAGTTTGAATTTCCCCCGACTCTACTACCTTACCCTGATACATAACCGCTACCGAATCAACCAACTCGGCAATTACCCCCAAATCATGGGTAATAAAAATCAAAGACATACCACGCTGATCGCAGAGATTACGCAATAAATCGAGAATAGTTGCCTGAACTGTCACATCTAGAGCAGTTGTCGGTTCATCGGCTATTAAAACACTAGGATTACAAGAAATTGCCATAGCAATAGTGATTCTTTGCAGTTGTCCTCCCGATAGTTCGTGGGGATAGCGTTTGAGAATTTCCTGCTTGCGTCGATTAATATGATTAGATAATTCGCGCTCGTTAGAAGATTTATCAGGATTTTCTTGAATATATTGCTGTTTTAAGACCTCATCAGTAGGTAAAAGCTGTACTTCTTGCAAAAGAGCGATCGCTTTTCTTCTTGCTTCGGTTGGGGATACTTTTTGGTGTAATAAAATTGCTTCTGTTATCTGAAAACCAATATCATATACAGGATTAAGCGCGCTCATTGGTTCTTGGAAGATCATGGCAATCTCACCACCACGATAGCTTCGACGTTCAGCTTCACTAATTTGCAATAAATTGACTCTTTCTTTATTTTCAGGCTTAAAATAAATTTCACCTTGGGTAATACGTCCAGGAGTGGGAACTAAACCCATAATTGCCAAGGAAGTAACCGATTTACCCGATCCAGACTCTCCAACTATCCCTAACTTTTCACCTTTCCTAAGTTGAAAACTGAGATTTTCCACAGCAATCAAAGGTTTAGTTTCAGTAGCGAATTGAACTTGTAGTTGGCGGACATCTAGAACTGGTTCAGTCATAAGGATAAAAGATAAACTATGAGGAATAGGGAGTCAGAAGTCAGAATCAAGACTTTTTATTATCTGTTCACTGTTCCCTAAAAACCACAAACTACTGGTTTCAAAGCAGTTTATAAGTAAGATTAAAATAAATTATAAAGAATGAATACTTATTTTATACTTAGATGTTTTAGTTTAGTAAGCTTGTAAGTCATAGTTTAAAAGCAAGTTAGCTATTTTTACCATTATTTTGCCTCAATGTTTACTAGCTAATATATAGCAGTTTTTTAATTAATAAGGTACAAAATTTACTATTCTCTATTCGCTGATTATTGTCAGCCATACGTTATTTAATCAAAAAGGGCTATAGGATTATAAAAAATATTAGGATAGTTGTGCGCTTACAATTTTTAGCCTATGGTAAAAACACCAGTTAATTTGTATCGTAGAGGAAATGCCAATTCTCCTCGAATGGATAATATTCGTCTCAATAAAGATATTGCTATATACGAACGGGATGGCATAACTTGGGTCAAAGAAACAGTAGCAGTAGGATTTGATGAATTGTTTATTAATTTAGTTTATGAATTTATCATTTAAAGACCTTAAATTTATTTTAGAAGCGATAGAGCTTTTATTAAGTCAATATAATAGTCGGCTGGATAAGATCGAAGAACATGAAGAATATGAAGATGAAGCCTCTGATTTGAGTAATGACTGTATGTTTTTAGAGTCTCTTAAGTCAGAAATAGAGCAAAATATGGATAGAGATGAAAAAATAAATCTAAGTATTTCATCTAAGACAGAATCTCCAAAAACTTTAGAATCTTTAACGGAATCTACTCTTCAATTATCTATCAATGAAAGATTATTGTTAGTAGAAGCAATTACAAAATCTATTAGAAAGGAAACCAATCTGATTGCCAGTTAGTTATTCACTCAGCCCTAATTAGTATTTGATTGAATAAACTGTAGTAGATGCCAAAAGTATTGTTGACTTCCTAATTCCACTACATTACTATGTCCTGCTTGTGGAATAATTACTAGTTGTTTGGGTTCAGGTGCAACAGCGAATAATTGTTCTGCCATTGAGCAAGGAATAACTTCATCCTGATCGCCATGCAAAATTAAGATAGGAGTTTGAAGTGATTTGATTTTGCTTATAGAGTTAAAATGTTGTGTCAAAATTAAATCTAAAGGTAGAATTCGGAAGAATTGATTTTTGCTAGCAATATCTTTAATCGAAGTAAAAGTTCCTTCAACAATTAACCCTGCCATTTCTGGATGTTTAGTTGCCAATTCAATCGCGATCGCGCCTCCTATAGAATGACCGTAAACAAAAATATTTTGAGGTTTAATTTGACGTTTATTAGTTAAATAGTTCCAGGCTGTTTCAGCATCTTCGTATACTCTTGTTTCATTAGGAAAAGTTGCGCTACTTCTGCCATAACCTCGATAATCAATTAATAATACTGATAATTCTAATTGATGAAAAATAGCAGCGATATCAGTTAAATCACCGTTATTACTACCATTGCCATGAAAATACAATATCGTTGGTGCTGATGGTTTTGAAGCGGGAATCCACCAACCATGAATTTTTTCTTGCTCAATATTCAACCAAATATCTTGATAAGCTAAATTGTAATCTTTAGGTGTCGATCTAATTGAACTATCAGGAAAAAACATAAAGCTAGTTTGTTTCCAACGTAATAACAAACAAATAGTTATATATAAACCTATCCCCACTCCAAAAACTATTAAACTCAGTTTTTTTTGCATAAATAGTAGTAAACATTATTCTATGAAATACAGAAAAGAATGATAAAAATAGTTATTAGTTGTTAATACAAGTTAAGAGTCATGTAATTGTAGATTGAGGATTGGAAAATTAATCAAATAATCTTTGGTCAAAATTGTATTTAGATATGCCGACAATTTGAACATATTTAAAATCTGGATGTTGGGGATTAAGAATATAATTTTTCCCTTCTCCTGTCGGAGTAACTGCTGACGGCACAATTAAAGCTACAGATAACTGTTGTTTACTCCATTTTTGCCCTATATAAGCTAATTCAGGTGGAGCAGGATTAATCCACCATTTTAGAGGTAATTGTTCAGGAGCTACAATAACAATCTCTAAATTGTCAGGTAATTCTAAAGTAATAATCGACCTATCTTCAGGAATCAAATCTAAAGAAGAATGCACTAAAGTTTCCAAAGTAGCCAAAGCAGTAGAATCTGAAGTATAGATTACTGGAGTCCCCTTAAGATTCCAGCGTCCACCATAAAGTCTTGCTCCCTCTCCCGTTAGATCTTTAATTCGCTTAGTTTTGCCGATACGATAAAGCAATACCACTAAGCATATACTCCATACTCAATGCGACCAAGTTCATCCAAGACCAATTCTATCCCGCTAAAATTATCCAAACACGAAATAGGAGTAATTCCCCCTAAAGCTTGACTAGGATGTTTGAGCCATTTTACAGCTTGATCGCGATCGCCAAAAACATCTACTGCTCTAGCATAGACTCTGGCAAGTTGAATAAGATGATCTGATAATTCTGGAGACAATTTTTTATCTTCGTCATAACGCTGTAAAGTTCTTTCCGATATGTGAAGATACTGTACTAAATCTTTAGTTGATAGCTCTAATAATTGAGCTAATGAATCTATAGCACTTTTAAGTAAACCCTGACGCGCCAGATTCATTAAATCATAGGGTGATTTTATCTCTTGGTTTAAATTTAAAGCTTTGCCAACGATTTGATACGTCATCTGAAAATATTTTTACTACTGGCTACCCATAATTATAAGTAATTTGTCTTTTAGAATATGACAATTGACTACCTACTTATCATTCAATCATTAAAACCTAATTTCAGAGCAGGAGAATCAGGTTGTAGTTGAAAATTATCTTTTTGAGGGGCAATAAATAAAGGATCAGTAATTAAAGAGTGGCGATCGCGCTGTTGCCATTGCTGCCAAGTTAAATTACCCAGAGAAAAATCTGATTGCTGCTGTTTCCAGTAGATATTATGGTTGAAAACGGCATGAGACTGATACTTTTCATTAGTATTAACAGGATCAAAACCAGTAATAAATTCTCCTTCTTGCCAATAAACAATATTGTTTTCAAATCGAAAGCTAATAAAATTTCCCTCACGAGCAAATTCCAAATCTTTTTCCACCCGATGAATTTGTGAGGTTTTACCAAAAGCAAAAATATTGTAGCGAATCAGATTTTCTCTCCCATAGTGCTGCACAAAGCCACCATGACTGGTTTTATAAACTAAATTATGTTCGACAAGTATATAAGAACTACCTTCATCGAGATAAATTCCCCAGCCACCATAGCGTAAACCTTCGATATCGTGAATTTTATTGTGGCGAATTTTTGTGCCTTTTTGACTGCCTAAAATATATATCCCACCCATATCACTAATAATTGGGCCTTCTCCATTGCTTAACTTACCAATATGATGAATATGATTATGCTCAATTAAATTTTGGTAGGCTGGAGTTGCTTCAAATCCCCAATTGCCCATAACTGTAATCCCAGTGTAATAGTAGTCGTGGATATGGTTATGAGCGATTAAATTATCATGACTTTTGACTACAGCGATCGCTGCTGCACTATGAAAAAATTTTCCACCATCAAACAGATGATTATTAACAATAAAATTGTGATTTGTACCTCTGAAAAAATCCGAATCATTTACTTCTTGTCGTCCAATCTTAATACCTCCACCCCCTAAATCAAAGAATGAACAGTAAGCAATTTGATTGTGTTGACATTCATCCCCTAACTCTAGGGCATAATTACCCAAGTGAGCGAAGGTACAACCACTCCAAGTACAATTTTTGATTGCAAACGCATGGACTGCTCCTGGCACTCCTAAAGCATTTTGAATATAGCCAGAGATATTTTGAGGTAATTGCCAATCTGTATGGGAAAAAGTTAGATTTTTAAAGTTCAGATGTTGAATATAGCTATCAATATAGTTCTGTTGTAAATTACTCCCCCGAAATACTAATAATGAATCAATAACAGGGACAATAATTTCGGCGGTGTTAATGTCTTCTTCTGGTAATGGTAGATAATAAAGTTTGGCTTGCTGGCGATCAAGATACCACTGTCCAGGAGTAGTTAAAAACTCCAAGGCATTGTCTAGATAGTATAAATCTCCAACTGCAAGTTGAAAAACACTTTCTTTACTAAAGTAAATTTGACGTTGAGTAGGATCGACTTTGGTGATCGGTAAACGAGATTCTGTCCAACGATTCATCACCACTAACTCTACATCTTTAAATGTATCGGGGTTTATCTGAGGTAAATCTCCCTGACGATATTGCAGACTCGAATTTCCCTCAAACCAATTTTGTCCTGGTTTATTATCTAAGGCTTGAACTTGTAAATATCCTTGACTGGGATAACGCGATCGCGATCGTCTCTCACCATTAATCCAAAGATGCTGAAATTGCCATGCAGTTGAACTATCTTGGGGTAGCTTAACAGTCCACATTGGCAGATTATTTACCGTTTCTGGTTGCCAGCCACTAATTACTTTACCACCACTAATAATTGCTGTTTCCCCAGGGTAAGACTGATAGGTAATAGGCTGTTTAACACTTCCAGAATCTTCTGGTTGAAATACAACTGGCTCAGATAAAAAATAAGTACCACCTCGCAACATCACTGCGATCGCACGTTGTTGAGGTTGCTGAGATTTTAATTTTCTAATAGCTATTTTTGCCCCTGCTAAAGTTGCTAAAGGGCCATCATTATGATCAGGGTTAGCTATTTCTTGTCTACCAGACCAAGAATCATTACCATTCGGTGCAACAAATAAAGTAATTGGCTCAAGGTCAGGAGTTAGGGAGGCAATTACGGCTGATACTGCGGTTTTCAAGCTAAATATATTCAACTTTTCGGCAACAACTATCAACCACCCCAGTAAGACTTGAAGTAAAAAAACACGACGGAACATTAACAGTTATCAGTAAACAGAGAAGACAAATAATAGGTAGTAGGTAGTAGGTAGTGGGTAATGGACATTCGTAATAAGTTAATAGACTACTTTGTCTGTCAATTAGTTCTTGGTTGGATACTAAAAAACTAAAAACTAATAACTACGAACAATACCATTAACAATTTCAAACATTAAATCAGCAACGTCGATTAAGATAATAGTGCCAGAGGATTTGGGTGGCAACTGCTCGATATGGTTGCCAGGGTTGGGCAATTAGCTCTAATGCGGTTGTTGAAGGACGACTGGGTAAGTTTTTGATTTGTTGAATAGCGATCGCCACTGCTAAGTCTTTACTGGGAAAGATATCTAAACGTTGTAATGCCATCATTAAATACATATCTACAGTCCAATCACCAATCCCTTTGATTGCAGTTAGTTTTTTTCTGATGCTTAATTCATCTAAATTTGCCAATTCATCTAAATTGAGCATCTGTTCCATAATAGCTTGAGCTAGTTCACGACCATAACGGGTTTTTTGACGGCTGAAACCAATTTCTTTAAGCTGAAGATCGTCTAAAGATAGAAAAGTAGCTGGAGTTAATATTGTTACTATTTGGTTGAGACGGTTAAAAGTAGCTAGGGCAGAAGCTAAAGAAACTTGCTGTTCTAAAATAATTTGTATTAATGTCGGAAATCCTGGTTGTCTTTGCCACTGAGGAGGATAGCCTAATTTAGTGATAATTTGAGCCAAATCGCGATCGCGCTTAGTAAGTTTTTGAATTACTGTAATAAAAGCTACTTGATCCATATTGGAAGACGAAATTTCGTTAAAATCTTAAGTGTAATTATCTTTTCTCGCCCATCATGATTCAGACTAGTATTAATTTTGCCGATATACAAGTAGAAACCCCCACCATCGAACAAGTTACGGCAGAATATGAAAGTATTAATCAGGCTTTGGATCGAGCATCAACCACCGAAGCAAAAAAAGAAGCTTTACAACAGTGGGAAGATTTACGCCGTCGTTTAGATACCTGGTCAGCCTTAACTTCTCTACACTTTAGTCAAGATACAACTAACGAAGAGTATAAACAAGCACAGACCCATGCCGATGAACTTCAGCCAAAATTAACTGCTTTAGCAGTAGCTATGAAAAAACGCTTATTAAATAGTCCTGATCTAGCTGAATTAAAGAATATTCTGGGGAAACAAGCTTTTAGTTTATGGTCAGCAGATGTGACTGCCTTTGAACCAATTATTGAGGCAGATTTGGTAGAGGAAGCCACATTAGTTAATCACTATGTCGAGTTACTAGCCTCAGCAGAAATTCAATTTCAGGGAGAAACAGTAAATCTTTCGGGTATTCGTAAATATAGCCAAGATAGCGATCGCCAGATACGTTATCAAGCCGAAAAGGCACGGTGGCATTTCTTTGAGCAACATCAGTCACAGCTAGATAGTATTTACGACCAACTGGTGAAACTTCGTCATAGCATGGCAACCAAACTCAGTTATGAAAATTATATTGGTTTGGGATACAAGCGAATGCAGCGTATTGATTATACTGAAGCTGATGTCGCTAATTACCGTCAGGAAGTAGTTAAAGAAGTTGTTCCCCTCGCTCAAAAAATTATTGCTCAAAAAGCCGAAAAATTAAATTTAGATCAGGTTAACTTCTGGGATGAATCTGTATTTGATCTGCAAGGCAACCCCAAACCCCAAGGAGATCATGACTGGATGCTTCAGCAAGCTCAAACTATGTTTGACAACCTGCATCCAGAATTGGGTAGTTTCTTCGAGATGATGGTAAAAGGTAACTTTATTGATTTGAAAACCCGTGCTGGTAAGGCTGGTGGTGGGTTTTGTACTAGTTTTCCTACCGATGGAGTCCCTTATATTTTTGCTAATTTTAATGGTACAAAGGGCGATGTTGAAGTCTTTACTCACGAAATGGGTCATGCTTTTCAGGCGTGGCAAAGCCGTCAACTACCTTTAATTGATTATCTTTGGCCTACTTTAGAATCCTGTGAAATTCATTCCATGAGTCTAGAATTTCTTACTTGGACACAGATGGATAAGTTTTTCGGTGAAGATGCTTCCCGTTTTCGGAGAATTCATTTAGCAGAATCGATTATATTTTTACCCTATGGCTGTGCTGTAGATCATTTTCAACATCTCGTGTATGCCAACCCAGAAGCTACTCCCCAGGAAAGAAACCAAATGTGGCAACAAATGGAGGCTCTTTATCTTCCCTGGCGCAAATACGAAGATTTAACCCATCCTGCTCAAGGTGGTTTATGGCAGGAAAAACAACATATTTATTGCGCTCCTTTTTACTACATTGATTATACTTTGGCTTTGTGTTGTGCTATGCAGTTTTGGGTTAAAGCTCAATCTGATTTTCCTGCTGCTTTAGCCGAGTATATTGCTCTGTGTCAGCGAGGAGGACAAGCACCATTTCAAGCTTTGGTAAGTTCAGCTAATCTTGTTTCTCCTTTTAAATCTGGTTCACTTGCCAGTGTGGTTAAACAAGCTCGAGACTTTCTCCAGCTTTGAACAAAAAAAATTTTCAAGGTAGTTTGCTTATGCATTTACACTGAAAAGTGCCATATAAGGTAGTTTACTGGCTGTGGCTTTGATATTTTCGGCGTTAGCTAGTAATTGTCCACAATTATCCCAAGTTCCATCAAGAAACATCTGTCTAGAACCTTCGTTCATCTCTACTGGTATTGATAAACTATCGGTTGTTATATCCATAGTTTCAAGATTAACGGTTAAATTCGCTTCAGGATTTTGGTTAATTAATGTTTGTAGTTGCTCAACTGCTTCTGGAGAGGCAATAACACAGGGAAGACCGATCGCGACACAATTACCAAAAAAGATCTCAGCAAAACTTTGACCAATGATCGCTTTAATACCCCATTTAGCTAAAGCTTGAGGTGCGTGTTCACGGGATGAACCACAGCCAAAGTTATTATTAACAACTAACACGGTAGCATTTTGATACTGAGGTAAATCAAAAGGATGTTGACCCTTAGCTTGAGCGCGATCGTCAGCAAAAGCCTGTTCTCCTAAACCATCAAAAGTAACACAGCGCAAAAAACGGGCAGGTATAATCCGATCCGTATCAATATCATTTCCCACTACAGCGATCGCTCTACCCGATATTGTTTTAACTTGACTCATATGACGTTGGTAATTTAATGTTTGAAATTGTTAATAATAGTGTTCGTAGCTATTAGTTATTAGTTTTTAGTTTTTATTAATTGATTCCATTCCCCATTACCTACTACCTACTACCTACTACCTACTACCTACTACCTACTACCTACTACCTACTACCTACTACCTACTACCTACTACCTAATTAAGATCCTGATTCTAACCTTTGTTGCCACTCGCGATCTATTTGATCAGCATTTTTGAGATTTTGATCTAGTAAATCATCTTCAGTAGTATAGGTGATATCGCGATCGCCGATTATTTTTTGTTGAGCAAATTGACCAGCATAGGCGATTTTTTGCCTTAGAGATTGATCTGGTTGTCCAATAGCGATCGCTCGTTGTTCGCGTTCTTGGTTACGATGTACTATCTGGGGATTGCGTCCCTGAATCCAAAAATAACGCCCTAAAGGAATTAGTAGATATAAGATGCCATAGCCGAGTAATAGCCAGTAAATTGAGGCAGCAAAGGCTACTACACCTCCCAATTGAGCAGCGATCGCGCCATTTCTTAAGAATGAACCTAAAACCAAAGCTAAAATAATATTAACTGCTCCCAACCCAACAGCCATAGTAATTTGACCGCTATTTGCCTGACTAAAACGCCAGAGTTTTTCTTTGAGATAACTAAACGATGAAACTGTTTCTTGTCTCTGGCTTGCCATTACCTGAAGTTCAGGAAAGTAGTAAATAATTTCTCCTTGTGGGGAAACTTCGGGATAACCATTAAAGCGACTAAGAACAGGTAGCATATAGTCTTCATCTTGATCCACCTTATCCACATAAGGAGCAATTTGTTCTCCTACTACCGCCCCCTGATGGTTACGAATTAAAGCCCCAATCGACTGCCAACGCTCAGTTTCTAAATCTGCATTAGGATTACCATCACCAAATAAGAAGGAAAAGACTGCTTCTAAGAAGTTCATCTGATAGTTACCTGTTGCTTGTCGGCGACGCTGAAGACGACGCTGATTATAACCAGGATCAAACCACCAGAATATATCCCCCAGCCAAAAATGGGGCATAAAAAAACCGCCTCCACCATAGCTATTGTTGCTTTGACCTTCTCTTTCATCACTGCTAGAATTCATAGCAATGAATATGGCGATGATTGCCACCAACATTAGCAAAATAGAAGCAATTAAAATAATTCCAAAAGAAATCCGAATTATATAAAATAAAACTCGCCAAATTTTTGACCAGGTTTGTTGCCAACGCAACTGCCAATATTTGTTACGTAAAATTGAGCGAAAGTTTTTGGGAAATAGATAAACTACATCGCCCGATTCCGCTACCTGGAGATGCCCCCCAGCCTCACTAGCTAAGGCTAATAAACCTTGTTGAGCAAAATTTAATTCTAGTCCTGCTTTAGCTGCGACATCGCCAACCGTAACTCGATAATCTAGCTGTTCAATTGACTTGACAATTTTAGGATTCGGAGTCATTGTCTGCAACGAAAATAGTGATATTTACTTACATTCTATACTTTCTTAACCGCGATCGATTTGAGTCCCGACAGCCAAGCGCATTCCATTCACAAAATCCCAACCAGATTGAGCGCGTTTACCTGCAAGCTGTACTTGAGTTAAAAGTAATAATCCCGAACCTGTTTGCACAACTGCACCCAAATTTTTGATATTTTGGACGATTTGCCCTGGTTTACCTGTAACCACAGCTATTTCTGCGTATTGTGATTTTAAACTACTATATACTTCTGGTAACTCATTAATAGTAGAATCAGTAATAGGAAATGTGGCAATAATCTTTAATTTTTGCCCCTGTAAGCTAGCAACACAATTAGGAAAAAAGCCTCGTACCTGATTATGTATTTCAATGGCACTTTTTGACCAGTCGATCGCAAAATCGGCTTTATCGATTAACCGCGCATAGGTAGCCTGGTTATTATCTTGAGGAATGGGTGTAATTGCTTGCTGTTGGAGTTTAAATACTGTGTCTAGTAATAAATCCGCTCCTTGACTGGCAAGAGTAGCTGCTAAATCGTAAGCATTATCAAGCAATTTAATTTCAGTTTCTGCTTTAAGCAACATATCCCCCGTATCCATTCCTACATCCATCAACATCGTGGTAATACCTGTGATGCGATCGCCGTTAACTATACTCCACTGAATCGGCGCAGCACCGCGATATTGGGGCAATAGTGAACCATGAACATTGATACAGCCTAGTTTGGGCATTGTTAGAATCTCAGAGGATAATATCTGTCCATAGGCGACAACCACAAAAGTATCTGCTTGAGTATCTCGCAGCTTGTCTAAAGTTTCTCGCTCTTTTTTAATTCTCTGGGGTTGCCAAATCGGTAAATTATGTTCTAGTGCTAATTTCTTAACTGCCGATGGCAAAGTTTGACTACCTCTACCTCGACGTTTATCAGGTTGAGTTACCACCGCTAATACTTCAACATCTGGATGTTCTAGCAGTTTATTTAAAGTAGGAACAGCAAATTGAGGCGTACCAAAAAAGACGATTTTCATTAGTTGGGGATTGGGGATTGGGGATTAATTGCTACTTGCTATCTGCTATCTGCTACTTGCTACTTTGGTTAATGCTCACTTTTGACTGTTGATTGGTCACTGGTCACTGCTTTAGCCTGGTAAATAGGTAACTCAAACCAAAAAGTAGTTCCCACACCCACTTCACTATCAATATAAACTCGACTATTGTGTTTTTCAATAATATTCCTAACAATAGAAAGACCTAAGCCAGTACCTTCAAGAGTGTGAACACGATTTTCTACCCGAAAGAAACGTTCAAAAATAGCTTCTTTGTCATCGGCGGAAATACCAATACCTGTATCAGTTACTTCTATTCTCACAGCAGACTGCTTGAGAGTGTTAGATTCTGCCTCAGTTGGATAAGCACGAACTGTAACTTTTCCCCCTGAATTGGTAAATTTAAGACTATTACCCACAAGATTAGTTAGTACCTGTAGTAGTAAATCGTAATTACCAACCACAGAAGGTAAATTGGGTTGCAAATCTTGATTTAGCTCAATTCCTTTGTCCTTGGCATTTAGTTGACAGCTTCTTAAGGTTTGCTCGATGGGTTGAATTAAATCAACTTCGCTGAGATCATAAATACGAGAAGATTCTAAACGGGATAAATCTAAAACATCATTAACTAGACGAGTTAAGCGATCTGTTTCATGATTAGCGGTATCTAAAAACTCTTTTTTCTGAACTTGTGTCAGATCTTCGCCATACTCCGATAGGGTTTCAATAAAAGATTTGATATTAAATAAGGGAGTGCGTAATTCGTGAGAAATATTACTAATAAATTGGCTTTTTGCCTCATTAAGTTCAACTTCACGGGTGATATCTTGAACTGTCATCGCAATTCCTTTGATATTTTCACTGCCTCCATCTGTTACACGACTTAACAAAACTCGAACACTTCTAGACACAGGTTGAGAAAGAGTGATCCGAAATTCATCTCTGGTAGCAAGATGATGTTTGTCGCTGGTTATTAGTGATGTTGTTTCTTTATTAGTTGTTGCCTCTATTGCCGTTTCAATTTTACTGTCGATCATCTGATACAGAGGCTTGGTTAATTTAACTGTTAATTCTGAGGGTAAACGGTGTAGAATATTATCGCCGATCGCATCTTCTCCCCAGCCAAATATACTTCTAGCAGTTGGATTGGCTAAAATTATTTGCATCTCAGGATCGATCAGCATTGCACCATCTGCGATCGTTGAAACTAAAGTCTCAAGCTTGGCTTTTTCGGAAGTTATTTCTTCAATGTTTTGGGCTTCGTATTTTTCCAGTTTTTCTGCCATTAAATTGAAGCTAGCAATTAATTCTCCTAATTCCCCCCTCAAAGGTAAGTTAATTCGCTGTTTAAAGTTCTTGGCAGCAATATTTCTCACCCCTACCAATAGTTCTTTAATCGGTCGTGTAATCATTAGGGCATTAAAGACATTCCCTAAAATTACCATTGCCCAAATAGTGATAAAGACAGCAATAGTGACATCTCTGGTTAAGTTTGAGGAAGCGACAATAGTAGGATTTGGGTTGATTCCTACTGCTAATACCCCTAGATATTGGTCACCTTGTCGCAGAGGTACAAAAACATCTGTAACCTGCCCATTGGGAGTTTGATGTTGACGGACAAAGGGTAAATCACTATTTTGGGCATAGTCTTCTGGTAATTGAATGCGACGTTTAATTGTCAGGGAGTTTTGAACTTCCGCTTGGGAATAAGGGATACCAAAAAAGATATTGCCCGACTCATCTGCATAAATGAGATAACGGATACTAGATGTACTGCGGTAAAAGCGATTAGAGAAATTGGCTAAACCTGTTAGATCATCTTCGGCAATTAAAGGTGCAGCATTGGAAGCAATTAAAATACTTAAATCGCTACCAAAACGCGTGTCGTTAATATTAGATTCTTGCTGAATTGTATTTACTGCCCAAAAAGTCAGACTACTCATAATCAAGGAAACCACCAAAGTAGCAGCAGCCATCAGTTTTGTCTGGAGAGTGAACTCCGACCACCACATGGCAATAATTTCTCTGATTTTGGTAATAAAGTTCAGCAATTTAAGCGACTGTGATAATAAATGTTAAGTTGAGTGAATTATAGTTTATAAATTGTGTTGAAGGACAGGTACAAATCAAAAGATTTTTAGAACGACTGATTTAATTTAGAACTACTTAGCTTTTATATCTATGTCCAATATCACGACGATAATACATTTTTTCAAACTGAATTGATTTTACTGCATCGTAAGCAGACGCGATCGCTTGTTCAAAATCACCACCAATAGCTGTAATTCCCAAGACTCGACCACCATCGGTAACTACTTGTTCTTTCTCTAGTTTAGTACCTGCATGAAACACGATCGCTCCTTGCTCTGTAGCTTTTTGAATACCTGTAATTGTTTTACCTTTTTCGTAAGCATCGGGATAACCGCCAGCAGCAGCAACTACACAAACAGCACTAGCATTTTTCCATTGTATAGCTGGTAATGATTTTAATCTTTGCTCAACGCAAGCCAGTAAAATTTCATCTAGAGGAGTATCTAATAAAGGTAAAACTACTTGAGTTTCGGGATCGCCAAAACGACAGTTAAATTCAATTACTTTGGGATCGCCTGTAGGGGTAATCATCAAACCTGCATAGAGTACTCCGCGATAGTCAATATTTTTTTGTTGTAAAGCTTTGAGGGTAGGTTCCAGAACTTCTTGTTCAATTCTAGTCATTAATTCTGTTGTTACTAAAGGTACAGGGGCATAAGCTCCCATCCCTCCAGTGTTTTTCCCTGTATCTCCTTCGCCGATGCGTTTATGATCCTGAGCAGGAATTAGAGGACGAATCGTTTGACCATCAGTAACAGCTAAAACCGATACTTCTGAACCTGTCAGGAATTCTTCAATTACTAATTTACCACTATTTCCAGTCATTAACTCGGCAACAGCAGCGATCGCTTCTTCCATAGTCATAGCCACAATCACCCCTTTTCCAGCAGCTAAACCATCAGCTTTAATTACAATCGGCGCACCAACTGTTTGAATATATTCTTTGGCTGCCTCGACATCAGTAAACGTTTCTGATTTAGCGGTAGGAACATTTGCCTGAATCATAATCTCTTTTGCCCAGGACTTACTGGCTTCAATCTTCGCCCCCTCTAAAAGCGGCCCAAATACAGGAATATGATACTGTCTTAAATAATCCACAATACCCAAAGACAAAGGAACTTCAGGCCCTACTACTACCAAAGAAACTTGATTAGTTATCACTGCTTGGGCAATATCTTCAAAATCATCTACAGCGATGGTCAAATTACGGCAATTTGCCATAGTTGCAGTCCCACCATTACCAGGAGTACAAAAAACTTGTTCAACATTGGGTGATTGTAATAATGTCCAGGCAAGAGCGTGTTCTCTGCCTCCATTGCCAACTACTAATACTTTCATATGATTACTAATTACTTTAAATTTTGAAACAGTTGCACGACTTTATTTAGATCTTTATCACCTGGCGATCGCTCGAGTCCACTAGATAGATCAATACCATCAGGTTGTAAACGAGATAGGGCATCGGTAATATTATCTGGGGTTAATCCACCTGCTAACATCCAAGGAATGGTTGTTTGAAATTGTTCTAAGATTTGCCAGTCAATAGTTTTACCTGTCCCACCGAGCATTTGGGGATGATAGGCATCAAGCAATAAAGTATCTACTACCTCTTGATAAACTATGGTTTCTTGCCAGGATGCAGCAGTTTTGAGGCGAAAAGCTTTGATTATTTCAATGTTGGGTGATATTAATTGGCGTAATTCCGTGCAAAATTCTGGAGATTCTGTACCATGAAGTTGTACCGCAGTTAAAGTAGCTTGGTTAACTACTGTCATAATCTCTGATAGGGAATGATCAGCAAAAACCCCAACCTTGGTGACTGTGGTGGATAAATGTTCAGCGATCGCTTTAATTTGGTCTGGAGTAATATAGCGAGGCGATCGTTCAACACAGATAAAGCCCAGGCTATCAGCCCCCAAAGCAGCAATTTTTTGCCCTTGTTCAATTTGGGTAATTCCACAGATTTTAACTCGCATTGGTATTAGAATTGCTCATTTGAATTATGAATTACTGTTAATAATTTAGAAGAAATGGGGTTTTGCACAGAGAGATTTTTATAATTCCTATAAACAAAATCGTCCAAAAAAGATATTTAACGAGCAAGGGAGTCAACAATTATAATGATATTTTCTTTTATTCTGGCAGTTCAGTACACCCCTTCAACTGTCGATTGGAATCCTTCGGTAGCACTAGTAATGATCATGTCTAATTTATTTTGTATCGCGATCGGTCGTTATGCAATTCAAAATTCAGGACAAGGGCCTAGTTTACCTGTACCAAAGCCAGAAGTATGGGATAAGTTTGGTGTTCCCGAATTGTTGGCAACTACTAGCTTAGGCCATATTTTGGGAGCAGGAATTATTTTGGGGTTAGGTAACGCAGGAGTATTGTAGTTTTAAGTCACATAGCTAGTAGGTTGGGTTAGCGACAGCGTAACCCAACGAAAATATACTATGTGTTGGGTTTCATGCTGCAACCCAACCTACTACTACTTATTCCTAGTCACCAGTCACCAGTCACCAGTCACCAGTCCCTTTTAAAGTATTTCCCGTTGCAGATAAGGTTGTAAAACATCAGGTATTTTGACTGTACCGTCTGGTTGCTGGTAATTTTCTAAAATTGCTGCCATAGTACGACCTACTGCTAATCCAGAGCCATTTAAAGTATGTACGTATTGTGTACCTTTTGTACCTGCTTGTTTAAAGCGAATATTAGCTCGACGGGCTTGAAAATCCCTAAAGTTGGAACAGCTAGAAATTTCGCGATACATTTGAGCAGAAGGCAACCACACTTCTAGGTCATAGCATTTAGCTGCCCCAAAACCAATATCTCCAGTACAAAGCTCTAGAATACGATATGGTAATTTCAAAGCTTGAAGAATTGCTTCGGCATTCTCTACGAGAGTTTGATGTTCAGCAGCAGAAGTTTCAGGCGCAACTATTTTGACTAACTCTACTTTATTGAATTGATGTAATCTAATTAAGCCTCTGGTATCTCTCCCCGCGCTTCCTGCTTCTCTCCTAAAACAGGGTGTATAGGCACAATGATGGATCGGTAATTCTGTATCTTCTAAAATTTCATCTCGATATAAGTTAGTAAGCGGTACTTCCGCAGTGGGAGTTAACCACAAATCATCATCACTACATTTAAAGCTATCTTCAGCAAACTTAGGTAACTGGCTAGTACCTTGTAAAGAAGCACTATTAACCAAGACTGGTGGCATAACTTCTGTATAACCTGCCTTAGTTTGAGTATCTAGCATAAAGCTAATTAAAGCTCTTTCTAAAGCTGCCCCTGCACCCACCAAGTTAACAAAACGACTCTGGGCGACTTTGACGGCGCGTTTAAAATCTAAAATGCCTAATTTTTCCCCAATTTCCCAGTGAGGTAGGATGTTTTGGTTTTGAGAAAGATACTCATCGCCCCAACGTTTAATTTCGACGTTTTCCTCTTCATTCTTGCCAATGGGAGTAGATTCATCAGGTAGATTTGGTAATTCTAATAAAAGAGTCTCTATTTTTTCTTTTAACTCTTTTTCTTGGGGTTCTAATTGACTTAACTGGGTTTTGATTTCATTGCCTTCAGCTTTTAACTGCGCAATCTCTTCTCCTTGAGAATCTGAACCACTGCCAATTTTTTGACCAATCAGTTTCCCAATTTCATTACCTCGCGCACTGAGTTGACTGCGATTAGTTTCTAATTCGCGTGCAGCCAGATCTAAATCGATAATTGGCTGAATGTCATAAGCACCGTTACGACGATTAATTAATTCTTGGATTTGCTCAGGATTGGCTCTAATTAGTTTGAGATCTAGCACCGTTTTTATTCTTGGATCATTGGCTTATTTTTCTCTATCTTAAGTGACAAAAGAGAACTCCCGTTAAACCGACGGTAAGAGGTTAACGGCGAGACGTGGCTTTTAAACGCCTGGGAAACCACAGGCGTATCTCCCCTCATGAATTTTGTCCAACAACTTAAACATTGTAGCCTAAATTTACATTTTCTACACACAAAGTTTATCTGTGTAGGTTACAATACAAATATGCTGACTTTAACTTACGAGTATAAACTAGAACCAACTTCCGAGCAGATTGAATACATTGAGAACACGCTTAATGTATGTCGCTCTGTGTGGAACTTTGCGCTTAGATATCGCAAAGATTGGTGCAAATCTCGTAAATCATCAATTAATGCTTTAGAAGTTACGCATTGACAAAAAACAAGAAAAATGATGTACACGGTATAATACTTAGACTACTTAGCACTTGAAACTTGTTTTGAGAGAACAATCTAAACCCTCGACAGCACAGTGTAACCGTTCGCTGTACATCCTATTTCTACTAGCTGAACCAAAATATGTGAGTTGCGTTCGTCAAACCCTTGCTTCTTGACTCCACAATTCTTTATTTTTGTCAATGCGTAAGTCCTATCTTATTCAATTTACGGCATATTCTGTATATTTTCGCAAACGTTGAGGATGAAAAGCCAAAACCATATCTGATTTAGGAACACCTGCTGCTTCTAAATCTGTGACAATACCATCTTCTGTACCATCTCTTTGTATCCAGATTTTATTATCAATAAGATCGAGATGAACTAAACAGCCATGTACTCTTGTATCGTTTTCCCAACCTTGAGTAATTAAAACATAGCGATTTTCATCTTGGCTAATCATTAACTCACAAGTAATATCTCCATATTTATAGGGAATTGCTGCATATTCTGTTAAAACTTTTTTAATTATCTGGCGATACTTAGTTAATTTATCCACTGTATTATTTCCTCTTTATCATCATCAAAAACTAAAACTCTTAGTTGACTTTTTTGAATGGTCAAAACTCCAATTGGTTCAGAAAATATTTCTTGATAAGTTGATTTACGAATTGCAAGATAAATTAGGCGTTCTGGCTCAGTTTCTTCTAAAATATTGCGATATAAAATATATTGTCCTAAAGCATTTTCTAATTCATTGATTGGAGATCTGCCAATAAAACTCTTGATCTCTACTGCTATTTTAGATTCGCCTTTTTGGGCTGCAATTAATTTTTTTGCACCAAGATCAACAAATAATTCTCTTAGTCCCCATTTTATTCTGAGAGGATCATCTGTAATTTGCCAGCCGTCTTTTTGTAAAGCAGTAATGACAATATTATGGAAAATATCTTTTGCTGGCATTGGCGATCGCCCTTAAAACAACAAAACAAAATATAATTGAGTTTAATTCTCATTTCTTAGAAATTTAGTGGCAAGACATATAGCCAATAACGCAAACCTAGCATTGAGGGTAATTCTTGAACTTGATTAAAACCTAAATCAACATACATTTTCCTCGCTACAGTCATTGCTTCACTGGTATAAAGTCCAACTGCTTCCGCTTGATCTTCCTTCGCCCTCATAATACCTTCTTTGGTTAATAGCTTACCGATACCTTTTCCGCGATGCTTGGGTGCAACTGCTAGTAAACGCAAAGATGCCCATTGAAAATCAAAAAATTTCGAGTTAGATCTACCAGGAGGATAATAAGCGATCGCTCCTACAATTTCATTGACAATTTCTGCCACAATAAAATTGGCAATTTTAGCTGTATTTTTAACATTTGAGAGACTATTCTGCATTGTCTGCCAATTTTCAGGAGTAAGCACAGTCGAATATTCTTGATAGGCTTCGACAGAAATCTGGGCAATAGGAGCAAAATCTAAAGGTGTGGCATCGCGAAGCAAAATTTCCATTTACTTTCTCCTCATTAGCTAATTAACTTTTTCAACAAGCCCTATGTATTCCTTAGCCTTTTGTGGTCTACCCCAAATTACAGTTTCTTGTTTGTAAATGACCATACCTGGCTTTGCACCTTTAGGTTTATAGACATTTTTCGGTTTGGTATAAACTACTGGTACTTGCTCGCTGTCACGAGCTTGACTGTAATAAGCTGTGATATCAGCCGTAAACTGAAGATCATGTTCGCTAGGGACTGCTCCTGGTTCTAAACGCAACAATACATGACTTCCTGGTATTTCTTGAGTATGAAACCAAAGATCGTATTCCACTGCTGTACGAAAAGTGAGAACATCATTTTGACGATTATTGCGACCTACCCATAATTGACATCCTGATGGTGCAGTATAGCGATAAGGTTTAGAATCTCGATCTACTTGGCTTTGTTCTTCCTGACGTTCGGTAGTAAGATAATTTTGCTGGATTAATTCTGCCTTGATTTCTGCTAAAGCTTGTAAGTCCTCAGAGCTATCAGAAATTTGTTTATCTGGTTGTAGTTGATTTAAAGATGTCTGTACTTGGGATAAATAATTAATTTCGGCATCTACGGCTGCTAACAAAGGTATTACTGCTCCTTTAGCCCGTTTAAGTTTTTGACTATTTTTATAAAGAGCCTGAGCGTTTTGCACCGCGTTTTTTTCGGGATTGAGTTTAATTTTGACTGGCTTGCCTGTTTCAAAATCCTCTAGGGTAATTAATTTCATTCCTGGCTGCCATTGATGAAGATTTGCCATAAGTAAATCTGCTTGTTGGCGATAGTTGTCAGCATCGGCTGACTGTTGCAAACGTTGGCGAAAAGTATCAGCTTTGAGGTTGAGTTTTTTGAGGAGGTTAGTTAATTTTTGATTTAATTGATGATGCAGTTGGCTAAATTGTTGTTGATTAACTGCTTGGGTATAGTAGTGATGGATTAAAGCTTGTACTTGAGCTACTGACTCGGTTTTCTGCCAGCCTAGCACTGTATAGCCATTCGTAAGCCAACCAGGGTCAAATTGCTGATGTTCTAAAATCATTAACCACTTCTGCCAAAAACTATATAATTCCTGCCAATCTTGAGCTTGAAGAGTATCAGTAGTCTGCTGAGGAGATAAACCCGCAGCGAGAATAATTTCCTCGGCTACTCTAGGGCTTAAACCTCGATAGGACTGGAGTAACTGACGCTTGAGATTACCAGGAATCAGACTTATTCTTGACTGCCATCGCTCAAAGGATTCTTCTAACTTCGGGGTAGTGCCAGTCAGGGGAGGAGGTACTTCATAAACTTGACCAGTTTGGATCGGACGAACACTAGATTGAGTAGAACTAATTTGACGAGCAGGAGCAATAATTTGTTGTTGGGCATCGGTAAGAATAACGTTACTGTATTTACCCATAATCTCGACATATAAATGCCAGAGAGGGTCATCTCCTGGGCGTTGAGCAAATTGTAAATCTATGACTCTTTCCCAAGGAGCGATCGCGCTAATATTAATTAAAGCTAAACCATTTAGCTGATGCCGTAACTGATCACTAAAGGTAAAAGTATCTTTAACACGGGGAGGTGGATCGCCCAAATTAATCCTGGCAGCTTCGGGATGCCAACAAATAGTCAGCCAAGGTTTAGCCTTGAGAGTCCTTAGAGCTAGAGAAATCGTAAAGCGATCGCGTTGATATACCTGCTCAATTCGAGCGGGAATCCAATCTCGATTTAATTCGGCACAGGCAGCCATGAGGGTCGTGTAATCGACTGGTTGCATAATAATAAAAACAATATAAAGATTTAAATTTTATGAAGCCTAAAGTATAAAACTTAGTAAATTATTGTGATTTTGGCTACGGAAATGTTTCGAGTGGTAGTAAAAGCGAAAATTTCCTTAAATAACATCATCTACATCTCTTTTTGCTTGTAAATCAGCATTTTTAACTATAGTATTAAAACTATAATTTCATTTTCTAACTTGCTTGGCGATAACTTACCGTAAAATTGGCAATTCACAAATAATTATGGATATTCAATTAATTAATATTGGTTTTGGTAATATCGTTTCAGCTAATCGGATTATTGCTATAGTTAGCCCAGAGTCTGCACCTATCAAAAGGATTATTACTGAAGCCCGAGAAAAAGGTTTGTTGGTAGATGCAACCTATGGTCGTCGCACTCGCGCTGTGATTATTACAGATTCTTCCCATGTGGTATTGTCAGCAATACAACCAGAAACTGTTGCTCACCGCTTTGTAGTTAATAAAGAATCCTAGCTCAACCAGATTATCATTAATGTCAGCAGAACAGCCAGGAAAACTCATTGTCATCACAGGCCCTAGCGGAGTAGGGAAGGGGACGATTGTGAGTGAACTCCTGCAACGTCATCCTCAACTTAGGATGTCGGTTTCTGCGACCACCAGACAGCCTCGTCCTGGAGAAATAGAAGGAGTAAATTATTACTTTCTTAGCAAAAAGGACTTTGAGACGGCAATTCTCAATCAGGAATTTTTAGAATGGGCAGAATATGCTGGCAATTATTATGGTACACCCAAAGCTCAAGTCCTTGAGCAGCTAGAAGCAGGTAATTACATTATCTTAGAAATAGAATTAGCAGGAGCAAGAGCGATCGCTAATATTTTCCCTGCTGCACAGCGTATTTTTATTCTACCTCCCTCAATTGCCGAATTAGAGCAAAGAATTAGAACTAGGGGCAAAAATTCCGAAGCATCGATCGCTAAAAGATTAAAAATAGCTAGAGAAGAAATTGCTGCTAGTAGTGAGTTTGATGTTCAAATTGTCAATGACAATTTAGAAAAAGCGATCGCTCAACTAGAAACAGCAATTTTTGATTCTTAATTTCATTCTTTAAATTTAGCTACAATCAGATAAAACATTAACAAGGCATAATTGCATGATTCCTACAGTTATAGAAAGTTCAGGTCGTGGCGATCGCGCCTTTGATATTTATTCTCGTTTACTGCGAGAAAGAATTGTTTTCTTAGGACAGCAAGTCACTGACGAAATTGCTAACCTAGTCGTGGCTCAGTTATTATTTTTAGAAGCTGAAGATCCAGAAAAAGATATTTATCTCTATATCAACTCCCCTGGTGGCTCTGTCTCCGCAGGTATGGGGATGTTTGACACCATGAATCAAATCCGTCCTGATGTTTGTACTATTTGTATTGGTTTAGCTGCCTCTATGGGTGCTTTTTTACTTAGTGCAGGAGCAAAAGGTAAACGGATGAGTCTGCCCAATTCACGCATCATGATTCACCAGCCATTGGGTGGCGCACAGGGACAGGCAACAGATATCGAAATTCAGGCAAAAGAAATTTTGTATCTCAAACAAAAACTCAATCAACATCTTGCTGATCATACAGGACAACCTCTGTCTAAAATTGAAGAAGATACCGAAAGAGACTTTTTTATGTCGGCAGAAGAATCAAAAGAATATGGTTTGATCGATCAGGTAATTGCCCGTCGTCCTTCTGCTATTAATCCCCCTGAACTAGTTAGTCCCTAAATAATTTAGTGTTGCTGATTTCAGCGAAAGTAGGGTGGGCAGCACTTAATTGAAATAATAACGTAATACAAAAATATTTTTGCCCACCTTATTGGTATGATTGTCGTTTAAAATTTTATTTGCCATTAATGCCTTTAAAAAGGCTATTTTTTTCTTCATAATACCTCTGGAATGGTTAGGCAATAATATAATCAGATAGATATGGCAAAAACTCATTTTTTTTAGCTAGGCTAGAATTATTCCCAAAATTTTATACGTGTATATTAGTTAAATATATATATAACTCTTATGAAAAAAAGTTGTCAGTCAAAAGAAGCAAGAGAATTACAGACTAATCCTGCTTTAAAGCTTAACAAAAACCCAAAAAAAGCCAAAAAAAACACTAGTAGATTAGTTGCAGGATGGGTGATTTTCCAAACCTTTTTCATGGCAACCCCAATTTTGGCACAGCAAAAAATTGAAAATAATCTCAGCTATAGCCAGTTTCTCGAAAAATTAGAACAAAACCAAGTAGCCAAAGTAGAACTCGACGAAACTACTCAAAGAGCTAGTGTTAACCTCAAAGGACAACCGACAGACGAACCTCCTAAAGAAGTAGTTTTGTTTGATCGCAATCAAGATTTAATTCCCAAGATTAGGGCGCAAAACGTTGACTTCAGTATTAATGCTTCTATAGATCGCTCAACAACCGTAGGAGTTTTATTAAACCTCTTGATTTTCTTTGTCTTGTTATCAGGACTGATCATGATTGTGCGTCGCTCTGCTAATGCTTCTGGTCAAGCGTTAAGCTTTGGTCGCTCCCGAGCCAAGTTTCAGATGGAGGCAAAAACAGGGATTCAATTTGGTGATGTGGCAGGTATTGAAGAAGCAAAAGAAGAGTTACAAGAAGTTGTTACCTTTCTCAAAGAGCCAGAAAAATTTACGGCGGTAGGGGCAAAAATTCCTAGAGGAGTGTTACTAGTAGGGCCACCAGGAACAGGTAAAACTCTATTAGCCAAAGCGATCGCCGGTGAAGCTGGAGTACCGTTTTTTAGTATTTCTGGTTCGGAATTTGTGGAAATGTTTGTGGGTGTCGGTGCATCTCGCGTTCGTGATCTATTTAAAAAAGCCAAGGAAAATGCTCCTTGTATAATTTTTATTGATGAAATTGATGCGGTTGGTCGTCAAAGAGGTACAGGAATTGGTGGTGGTAATGATGAGCGAGAACAAACTTTGAACCAGCTATTAACAGAAATGGATGGTTTTGAGGGTAACAGTGGGATCATTGTGATTGCTGCCACTAACCGTCCTGATGTTTTAGATAAAGCCTTGATGCGTCCTGGTCGTTTTGACCGTCAGGTGATGGTTGACTATCCCGATTTACAAGGTAGATTAGGCATTCTTGATGTTCATGCTCGCGGTAAAAAAATTGCCCCCGAAGTATCTTTAGATGCGATCGCTCGTCGTACCCCAGGCTTTAGTGGCGCAGATTTAGCTAATCTTTTAAATGAAGCTGCAATTTTAACTGCCAGAAGACACAAAGAAGCGATCACAGTCTTAGAAATTAACGATGCTGTAGATCGAATTGTGGCAGGTATGGAAAGAATTCCTCTGGTAGATAGCAAAATCAAGAGATTAACTGCTTATCATGAAGTTGGTCATGCGATCGTTGCTTCCATGATTCCTAATCACGATCCCGTAGAAAAAGTCACAATTATTCCTCGCGGTGGTGCAGGTGGTTTGACTTGGTTTACTCCTGATGAAGAAATGGGTTTACAAACTAAATCCAAAATTCTCGCTCAAATTACCACTTTATTAGGGGGTAGAGCAGCCGAAGACGTGATCTTTGGTAGAGATGAAGTTACTGACGGTGCTAGCCACGATATCAAAGTGTTAACCGACAAAGCCCGAGAAATGATAACTAAATTTGGGATGTCTGATCTAGGGACACTAGCTCTTGAAGGTCAAGAACAACCTATATTTTTAGGTAATGATTCAGCTACTAGAAATGAATATTCCGAAGAAGTTGCCTCACAAATTGATGTTCGCATCCGCAACATTGCCTCAGATTGTTATGAAAAAGCCAAAAGTATAATTAGTGCTAATCGTCTGGCTGTTGATCGGATTGTTGATATTTTGATCGAAAAAGAGACAATTGATGGCAAGGAATTTCGGGAACTTCTGGCTAAATTTTCTCCTGTTGATGAGACACAACACAAGACCAGTTCTTTTCCTAGTCTCTTGAAGCATTGACACACTCTCCCGTTAAGCTGACGCTGTAACGGGAGATTCTAAATCTCGCGACTTAGATTTTCTGCTTCTTAGATTCTTGACTAAACTAGTGTGACCACCAGTACCCGTCAGACCATCTCCACAGACATTTTCCGAGACGATTTGCCCAACCGTCTTTACTCCACGATTTTTAACTTCTTGAGCTGCTGCTACATCCCTCGTGGTTAGATATCCGCACTCAGAACAACTATGTATTCTAATATCTAAAGTTTTCTTGCCTGTATGTGCGCCACAGTTAGGACAAGTCTGAGATGTCCCATTCTTGTCTATCTTGGCAAAATACACATCCTCTTTCCAACATACCCATTGCAGGATGTTGACAAACTGTCCAAAACCAGCGTCAGCCGAATGTTTGCTCAACATTCCTCTTTGCCAATCCCCCTTAGCCCCCCTTATTAAGGGGGGTTGGGGGGATTCAACAAACAGCATTCCTGCATCTTTCACAAGCCGATAGCTCAATTTAAAATGCCAGTCTTTTCTGGTGTCAGATATACGTTGATGTAGCCTTGCTATTTTCTGATTTAACTTATTAGGACTTACGCATTGACAAAAATAAAGAATTGTGGAGTCAAGAAGCAAGGGTTTGAGGAAGATTATTGATAATAAACTGGCGAATAACAGGTACAAACAACTGTCTTGACACTTGATAGAGGTTGTCGATTAAGCCTT
>JBOFLX010000077.1:0-17785 GCA_051658085.1 Waterburya sp. | reverse complement strand
TCCTGCTTGTAAGGCAGGCGCTCTACCGCTGAGCTAATCGCCCTGAATTAATATTTATGAATAGAGAGAAAAGCTAAAGTTACTTTCTCTATTCATCTTGAATTTAGCACTCAGTTAGTATAGCAGTCTTTGAGTTTTTTGTGCAAATTTTTCTAAAATCTGCAATAAATACCACAAACTATCTATGGAGTTTTCCAAATGCGCTGATGATAATCTTCTAACTTGGCATAGGGATCGCTATAGCTATGATGATGATCATGATCGTGATGGTGATCATGGTGATGATGGTGTCCATGTCCATGTTCATCCAAGGCAGCTAGACGAAACTTACACATCTCACAATTCATACTAACTTGACCCAATTGTGCTTCAATTTCTCTTTGTCTAATTACCTGTAGCAGTTGAGGAGCAATACCCATTTCAGGTAAGCAAGTAAAATCAATGTCAGTGTAGTATTCCGCTTGTTGAGCTGTAATATCAAAGATTTTTTCCATTAAAGTGCCTGTAAATAAGAAATAGGGCAGGACGATAATGCGTTTAGGTTTATAAAGATAAGCACGACTAAAACCTGCTTCTAAACGTGGATGAGTAATCCCAATAAAACAGGTTTCTACGGTTTGGTAGCCACTACCTTCCCACATAATACGGGCAAGTTTACAAACATCGCCATTAGCATCAGGATCACTTGACCCTCGACCTACAAACAAAAGTACTGTATCCGCACGCGAAATATTATGAGGATTATGTTCTGGTTGATCCAATTCTGCCAAGCGATCGCGCCAGAGATCAATAATATTAGGAGTAATACCAAAATGGCGACCGTAGTGAAATTTTAACTGGGGATAAAGCGATCGCGATCGGTCTAATTCGTTGGTAACGTCAAATTTATTATGTCTGGCAGCAAATAACAAAATTGGCAAAGCCGTAATTTCTGTATAACCCTGATTAACACAAGCTTCTACTCCCTCTTGAATTGAAGGCTGGGTTAATTCTAAAAAACAGGGAATAACTGGACGAGAAGTGTCTAATTTTTGATAGGTTTCTACAAAATCAATAAAGGTTTGTCTACCTCTATCATTTCTTGTTCCATGACCAATTGCTAGTAAAGGTCGCGGATATGGCAGGGAGGGTAACTGAAGTGAATTAAGTGAATTAAAATTTGATTGAGCAAATGAATGAGTAATAACCATCTGTACCTCGCAGATCGATAAATTCGGTTAGATATTTTATTTAATCGGCGGGCATCCTGACTAAGAGATATTTTTATTTCATCTCATCACAGTTGCGGGACAGCGTTGGATTTTCACCAAACTTTCCCCATTACTTCTAATGGCTGTTTCCCATTAAAACCGACTTTCCCATCATACTGCCAATTTTGGTTATGGAAATCAGGAATTTAGCTAAAGATCGATTAATAAGAAGTCAATAGGTAATCAAATGCGATTTAATTGCTACGAGATTTTAAATTAATTAGTGCTTCTAAAATAGATTGCGAAATAAACGGTAAAATATTTTTATTCTGGGCATTCTCTTTACCTTCAGTAAAAACAGTCAATAAGTAAGGTGATAAGTTGGGAATTTCAATATAGGCTGCGTCGTGACGTACTCTACTCATCCAGCCAGCTTTAGACCAAATTTGAGCATTTGATGGTAAACTTTCGCTTAAAAAACCTGTAATTTGATTTTCCTCTTGACTAACAATCAAATCCGCAGGATTAAGACTACGTTTAAGTAATTGCATCATTTGTTGCGATCGCTCTGAGGATACAGCCACACCACCAATAATACTGTGTAATAATCGGGCCACAGCATCGGTAGTTAGCATATTCCGATTTTCCATCAACTCCCCTAAAAATGCTCTCTCGCGACCATAAGCACCATCGCACCAAGTTTTTTGATTAACATTGATACTTTCTAATTCTTCCCATCCTAAAGAGCGAAAATAGCGATTAACTATATTACGCTGCTTTTGCCAAGTCTCGAAGGGTTTGGCTGGTAATTCAGGGCCACTAGTAGTTCCAGTTAAGACATCGACAATTAAACTGGTAGCATCATTACTTGATTCAACAATCATGTCTCGAATAGCTCGATTTAGCTCCAAAGATTCTGCAACCATTCCTCCCTGTAACCATTCTTGAATTGCCACCAAATAAAAAAGCTTAACAATACTAGCTGGATAAATCCTTTCAACTCCTCTATAACTAAAGCCTTTAACTGGATATTGCCAAAATTCACCAGCAGATAAAGCCCCACCTGTATTAACTATTACTGGTTCTTCATAGACAATCCAGGTTAAAGCAATTTTGTCTCTAGTTAATGTCGGGAAATTTTCTCTGGTAGCTTGTAAAATCTGATTGGCAACTGTGGTTAATTGTGCGTCTGGCGAAAAAAAAGACATAGATTCGGTTTGCTGAGAAAGTTTTTGGTGAGGCTTAGGAGTCACTTCATTGATCATTTAACATTTATCATTTATCAACAAGGTTTAATGTTCAATGTTCAATGAATGGTCAGGAGTCAGAGGGCATAATAATTTGGACAATTTAAATCCTTAAGTGCATTTATAAGTTAAAACGTTTTTTATTCTATATTTAATTTGACTCAGATATTAACTTGTTGTTAATTTTTATTCCAAAAATTTATTAATCAACCAAGAAATAAATTTATTGGCTTAAAGTTCCAGTCCTTCTGATAGGACTTAATGTATTTAGACAAAAAATAAATTCTCTGGATTTTGAGTATGAATGTGATTTAGTATTGAGTCGCACCCAAATTAATTTTGAGTGAGTACTTAGCTTTTAACGATAAATTTTGATAAGATTGGCTACGAAAATCATTGCTTTACTGTCCTATGTCTTCTGCAATCATCAGCCTTCAAGATAGTATTAATAACTCCCAGAAATTAATAATTGAATCCAGCACTACTGGGGTTACAGTCAAGGGAAACATTACCATTCCAGGAGATAAATCAATTTCTCACCGCGCTTTGATGTTAGGAGCGATCGCTGAAGGAGAAACAATTATTGAAGGTTTGTTATTAGGAGAAGATCCTCGCAGTACAGCAGCCTGTTTTCGGGCAATGGGAGCAGAAATTTCGGAATTGAACTCAGAGCGAGTAATAGTACAAGGAATTGGTTTAGGTAATTTACAAGAGCCAGAAGAGGTTTTAGATGCTGGTAATTCAGGTACTACTATACGCTTGATGTTGGGGTTATTGGCTTCTCATCCCGATCGCTTATTTACAGTAACAGGTGATCATTCTCTGCGATCTCGTCCTATGTCACGGGTAATCAAACCTTTAGAACAAATGGGAGCTAAAATTTGGGGTAGAAAAGGTAATTCTCTTGCACCCTTAGCCGTCAAAGGACAAAAGTTACAACCAATTCATTATCAATCTCCTATTGCCTCGGCACAAGTGAAATCCTGTATTTTATTAGCAGGTTTGATGGTAGATGGTCAAACTACTGTTACTGAACCTGCTTTATCTCGCGATCATAGTGAAAGAATGCTTCAGGCTTTTGGAGCAACTTTAGCAGTCGATCCTGATACTCATAGCGTCACGCTGACAGGACAACCTACCCTTAAAGGACAAAAAGTAATTGTGCCTGGGGATGTTAGCTCTGCTGCTTTTTGGCTGGTAGCTGGGGCAATTGTACCTGGCTCGGATTTATTAATTACTAATGTCGGCGTAAATCCTACTCGTACTGGTGTCTTGGACGCACTAGAGATGATGGAGGCAGATATCACCAGAGAAAATGAGCGAGTGGTTGCAGGTGAGCCTGTAGCCGATTTAAGAGTTAAATATAGTCAACTCCAAGCTTGTGAAATTGCAGGGGATTTAATTCCCCGTCTCATTGATGAAATACCTGTACTAGCGGTAGCTGCTGCTTTTGCTCAAGGGACAACAGTAATTAAAGATGCAGCCGAATTAAGAGTTAAAGAAAGCGATCGCTTGGCTGTTATGGCGACAGAATTGGGCAAAATGGGGGCAAATATTGCTGAATTAGCCGATGGACTAGAAATTACTGGTGGTCAACAACTTCAAGGAGCGGAAGTAGATAGCTTTACCGATCATCGAATTGCTATGAGTCTGGCGATCGCTGCTTTGCGAGCTACTGGTAAAACAACAATTCTACGTGCTGAAGCTGCATCTATTTCTTATCCTAATTTTGTCGATACCCTTACGCAGGTTTTACAGTAAACAGTGAGCAGTGACCAGTTACCAAAGTAGGAAATAGGAAATAAGAAATAAGAAGTCTAATTTTTTAACTGCCCTAACTGTCCTAACTGCCCTAACTGCCCTAACTGCCCTCTGCCTTAAGGGCGAAGCCTGTTAAACTTTGGAAATAGGCTGTGCCAATGATTCCTAAAAAAGCAAGATAAGCAATAACTTGTCCCAGATATAAAGTCTGTCGATAGCCAAAGAGAGCCTTGAGAACAATACCAGGGAATTTTTTGTCGGGTAAGATACCAGATCCATCCCAAATCTGATTACCGAGGATACAAGCACCACTATCAGAAATACACCAATCATTACTTGATACTTGGGAAAGTAAAGCTAGGGCAGTATCAAAATGCTGAAGCGCACCCATAACTAAACCACCGACAATTAGTAATAAAAATATGCCCATTACCTGAAAGAAAAGGCGAATATTAATCCGAACTCCTAGAGAAAATAATGCTACTCCCATAATGGCAGCGAGAATTAAACCAGCGATCGCACCCAAGGCAGGAAGAGTCCAATCTTGCTGAAATTTTGCCAAGATAAAGAGTACGGTTTCAAAACCTTCTCGCACCACAGCAATAAAAATTAGCACAAATACAGCTTTACCTGCATTGTCATTATCTAATGCTGAACTAATTGCCCCTTCTACTTCCCCTTTAAGAGATTTTGCTTGTTTAGTCATCCACAGCAACATCCAACTGAGCATAGCGATCGCTACTAACCCAAAAATTCCTTGCAATAGCTGTTTAACTACAGGTGCATAAATTCCCCCCGCCGTCTCTACTCCAGCGATCGCACCTGCCAAAAGAAAGCCAACGGCAATACTGGCGATAATTCCCCCAGCAATACCTAAATAAACCCAGCGATATAATTGTGTTTGTTCTGCTTTCTTGAGACAAGCCATCACAATACCGACAACCAAGGCAGCTTCAAATCCTTCTCGGAGGGTGACAATAAATGTTGGTAAAGCAGCAGTTAAATCCATGTTTTGGGTAAGTTAAAAATCAGTAGGGGCGTAAGGCTTGAGCCCTAAAAAAAATTTACTGAGACAGCAAGCTAACCAGCCAACTAATAGTAAAAACTGTAATACCTGCAAATCCCAGAACAATTAGTGTTAATAACAGAATTAAACCAAAAATAAACAGGCGATCGCTTTTATTAGATTCAGCTACCTCTAGATGTTTTTCCAGTAAGGCGATATTTCTTACATTGGATTTCCAACCGAGATCAAATAAATCACCAATAACGGGAATTGTTCCTGCTAAGGAATCTAAGATTATATTAACTACCATCTGCCATAAAATTTCACGGGGTAAACCCATTCTGGCAGCCTCTATTACAATATAAGCAGATAATCCCCCAGTAAGAGTATCGCCACCCCCAGGCAATAAACCTAAAATTGGATCTAGCCCAAAGCGAAATTTTGTTCCAGGTATGGGAATTGCATTATCCAGCAGCCGACTAAGACGGCGGAGCTTATTAATCCTAGCAATTTGTTGACTGGATGGGATGGAAGTTTTCATTGATTACTGGTCACTGATGAATAATGACTAATGACTGATTTCAAACGCCTAAATCTTTCATGGCTAAACGAATTTGTTCAATGCGTCGGCGATTAACTCCTAAATCAGATTCTCCTACTCTTGAAGAGGATCTTACATGAATAACTTGTTCATCTTCAGGAAAATAAAACTCAACATCATCAACAAATTTAAAGATCCGACTGGTAGCTTCACTACGAATATAATTATCTGTCTGTTCAATCACTGCGGTGCGAGGAATAACAGCAAGTACTTTTAATAAAGTTTCCTTAGCAGTAGCGCGATCGCTTTGATAGGTAATCGGTTCAATGGCATGATCAGCATCACCAGCTTGGCTAACAACACAATTGGGAGTACCAGGGCAAGCTGCTAGCTGTCCATTATCAAGACCAATAGCTGCTAAGGCTGAAGTAGAAAAAATTAAACTACTAGCTAAAATAATTAGAATGCCAAAAATATTTGAAATCAATCGAGACACAGTAATTTTACTCTCTAACGCACTACTGTATTTACTATAGGACTAATTTTAACTTTTATTAAGCTAAAATTTCAGGAGCCAAAGCTATTTGTATGAAAGATGGCAATACTTCTTCGATAAAGCTTTTTTTTATTGATTCAAATAAAACTCGCTTCAATTGTATTTTTCCTCTAAATAGTCTACATAAGACTCTTGAGAATCTGATTCATTTATTTGAATTACACCAAATGAACTGCTACGACCTGCTTGGCGAGGTCATAGTATCTAAAAACCTCGGTCAATTCAGGGACGGTTGTATTCGTCCTCTTAGCTTCCCGTTTCACAGGCTTCTGCCTCGACTAAGCAAGCTTAGTTTTGGTCTTACGATGCCTCCACAGGCAGAACCGCCAGTTCCGTGCGGTTATATGTAATTTGTTCACTCTTGCACATGATTACAAATATCGAATCAGCGGTACGCATCGAGGCTTTTAGGCTAACTAAAAGGCTACTGAGACATTTGGCAATAACGGATAGTTCGGCAGCAGCACCTACATCTAATCATCTCCGCTTATAAATAACATACAATAGCTAGAACCACTGACAAATAAAGATTTGATGAATTTTTAAATCAACGTTTTATTAACGCTCCTACCGTCGCGGGGCTATCCATTCCAGCCTTGCTTCGCGAAGACTGAGAGTTCCGCTCACATCATTAAACTTTTTGTCCAAGGATCGAGATCTTCGGTTATCGTTTCTGGGTTTGAATCAAAAGAGATAGATGTTTGTGTTTCTTTTTCAATTGAATTCAATACAGATTGAACTAAACGCCAGCGATCGCGAATTGGTAATTGCAAAACTTGTTTTTGTAACTCTTGTAGTGTCATTATCAGTCTCTTGAATACTTTTTGAGTAGCTTTAGTAATTTTGCTTAGATTACTGCTGAAGGCTTATAGCCATAAAGCCATTGTCGAAGTTCCTCATTTGCCTGACTGTCTTGTGTTGCTTCTCTTTTGGCTCTTTGTTCGTCAGTTTCATAATAGTGCATTTCACGAGCAGCACTACGGGTTTGGATAAATTTGGTACGTTCCAAGCGTTTTTTTTCATAACTAGCAAAAGCTTCCTCAACACCAGAAGACTGAGATATACAATTAGCTAATTCACAAGCATCTTCAAAAGCAGTATTAGCCCCTTTTCCCATTGCTGGTCCCATAGGATGAGCAGCATCACCTAAAAGAGTAACTCTGCCCTTACTCCAGCTACTTAGAGGAAGGCGATCGCATATTGGCCCTTCTAAGATTCTTAGAGTACTTTTGCTTACGTAACACCCAGAACTTTTGATCTTTTTAACTAAATCTGGATCGATCGCTTCAAGAGAGTTGAAACCGTTGGGCAACAAACCTAAACCTGCACCTGCTGGACGCATTTTTTTCGCTTTTTCATAAACTTGAACCTTAATATCTTGTTTGCGTAAAGCGATCGCACAGGCTAACCCTCCAAGTCCAGCCCCAATAATAGCAACGTTTTTTACAGCAATACTCATCTTTTTCTAGCGAATAATGGTTAGAAATCAAATCATTGACAGTGCCAATCTACCATTTTTCAAAAGCTAAAAGCTAAATGCTAAAAGCTAATACCTACGAACAGTAATATTTTGTATCTCATTACTTAAATCAGCAACGTCCTAGCGATAGTTTTGCTAAAAGAATTATCAAGATATACTTGAAAGTTGGTTAACAAAACTTAATTTATGCAAAGTTTCAAGTGGCGCAAACAATTTGATTTACCTCCATTATTTTGGTTAATTGCCTTAATTGGTTTTATTAACTCCATTAGCTTCACTATTATCATTCCTCTGCTTTATCCCTATGCTCAACAGTTTGGTTTAAACGATTTCCAGGCAAGTTTACTGACTACAGCCTTTGCTTTGTCACAGTTTTTTGGTACTCCAGTATTAGGTAAACTGTCAGATCGTCTGGGACGTAAATATATTTTGGTTTTTAGTTTAGCAGGGACAATGGTTGCTAATTTACTAGCTAGTGTAGCTGGGGTTGCTTGGCTATTATATGCTGCCCGTATTTTAGATGGATTAACTGGGGGAAATACTTCCGTTGCCAGTGCGGTAATTAGCGATATCACAACTCCAGCACAGCGTCCCAAGGCTTTTGGCATTTTTGGAGCGATTTTTCGCTTGGGGTTTGTAATTGGGCCAGTGTTAAGCTATCTTGCCCAGGAATTACCAACTTTACCTGGTATTTCACCTTTAGGAATGAGTTTTTTAGTCAGTGCAGCGATCGCAGCTTTTGCTAGTTTATTAACTTTATTTTTCTTGCCTGAAACCACTTCTCAACCACGAGACTTTAATTTAAGCTGGGATGATTTTGCCTTTGGTAAGATCGCCAAGTCTGCCACTAGACCAAGATTGGGTAGTTTATTCGTTCTGACTTTTTTGAGTGGTAGTACCTTTACAATTTTTACCTTTGCCTTTCAGCCTTTTTTCCTCAAGGTGTTAAACCAAAGTGAGCAGCAACTAGCAATCATGTTTGCCCTTGTCGGAATGTTGGGTTTTATTTCGCAGATATTTGCCTTAGAGCCTTTAAGCAAAAGATTTAATCTCATGGATATTATTGCGGTTTCGATGGCTGTGCGAGGTATAACCTTTTTGCTGATGCCTACTTTTCCTACTTATGGTGCGTTTGTAATTATTTTAGTTATTTTTGGCTTAGTAAATGCTTTCCCCATGCCCTTAATAGATACCACCTTGTCCCTTAATTCTGAAATCCAAGAACAAGGAGAAGTTTTAGGAATTAATTCTTCTTTCTTAAGTATGGCTAATGCGATCGGCCCTGTAATTTCAGGTTTACTTGTCAGCTTAGATTATAAAACTCCTTTGTGGATTACGGGAGTATTAACTATTTTGGTAGGTGGTTTTGCTTTCAACCTCAAATCCCAATTTAAATGTGAAAAATCAACAGTAGGAAGTAGGAAATAGGAAATCATTTAACATTTATCATTTACCATTTATCAAAAATGTTTAATGTTTAATGTTTAATGTTCAATGAAATGACTTTTAACTTCGTAACATCAGTAAAGTATTAGCTCTTCTTCTCAACGGGAACGATTTTATCTCCTTCCCAACGCACCATAATGTAATCATTTTCGTTTAAAGCATCGTGATTATCGGCTTTAAAAGGCTGTTCGTAAGTTTTAATCAAACCTTTATATTGAGGCAGATTGAGAAAAGCTTCTCGTAATTGCGCTCCTTCGGTGGATTTGGCTTGATTGATCGCTTTAGAAGTTAACATCAGAGCATCGTAAGCATTGGCTATACCTACAGGGGCAAGAATTTCACTTGGTTCTTTAAGCTGATATTTATTATTTAATTCTTTGAGTACTTTTTGACCTACATTTGATTGAGTATCAAAGAAACTATAGGTTTGGACAAACTCAACTTTACTAGCAATATCTCCTGCTAATTCTGTAAAACGTCCGCCAGATATACCCCAGTGAGAAATAATGGGTATATCCCAATTAATACGAGTGAGCGATCGCATTACTTGAGCAGCAGGGGCAGCATTGGCAACTAACATTAATGCTTCCGCACCAGAGTTTTTTAGTCTTGTAAGCTGGGCAGTAACATCGGTATCTTCTTCATTAAATTTTTCAATTCCTGCAATCTGAATATTTAATTTTTTTGCCCATTCTTCAAATCCTTTTTGATTCGATTCTCCCCAAGGATTATTAATTAAAATTAAGCCGACTTTATTAACTTTGTATTTATCTTTGGCGTGTTGCAATAAGAATTTATCGACTAAATTATCATTCGCCGAAACGCGGAAAGCATAATTAGGTTCAAAATCATTACGGGTAATATTTGTAGCTGCTGCCCAAACTCCCATATAGGGGGTTTCTAATTCGTGAAAGACAGGTAACATTGCTAAAGAAACAGGCGAGTCTAGCCCCCCAAATACTACCGCGACATCTTCTAGCTCGATTAATTCTCTAGCAGCAGCAACTCCTTTAGCTGGATTAGATTCATCATCACGGCTAATTAACTTTAAAGGTCTACCGCCTGATACTCCTCCTGCTACGTTTACCTCATTGATCGCAACCGTTAAACCTCTGGTAATTGCTTCTCCCGATAGGGCTGATTCGCCTGTGAGTGCAGCTACTAAGCCAATTTGAATCGGCTCTTGAGTCGCTTTAACTTCTTTATTTTGGGGGGCAGAATTAGTTTCCGCAGTTTCACTTTCATTATTGGCAGCTTGATTGTTGCTAGCGCAACTAGCCAGTTGAGAGATAGCTATACCTGTAGCGAAGCAGCCAACTCCTTTAAGTAATTTGCGTCTATTAAAGTTGTTATTTTTACTATTCATTTTCACTTGCTCCTCATAAATATTGATCGACTGTTACAAGTTTAAAAACTACGTTTAGAGTCAATCGGTCTTAGGCACTAGGCACTAGGCACTAGGCTCTAGGCTTTTGAGATGTTTTTCATAAATTATCGCTATAAATTATACGGTGTATGCTATAAGCTCAAAGCTTGTTAAAAATTACAATTGTCGTATAATATACAACTAAAAATGAGTCTTAAAATTACCAAAGTCACTTTAGCAGGTCAAACAGGTCAGTGGGACATAGCGATCGCAGATGGTTACATAACGGAAATTGCTGCTGCGGGGTATAGTACTACCGAAACTCAGCAAACCCTTGATGCTGAGGGAAAATTACTGATTCCAGGGTTAGTAGATCCCCACATCCACCTTGATAAAGCCTTATTACTAGCTCGTTATCCTTCTGTGGCAGGGACTTTTAGCGAAGCACTCCATCAAACTTTACAAGCCAAAAAAGAGTATAGCGTAACCGATATTCAAACTAGAGCAGAAACAATTTTAAAAAGGGTGATCGCCTTTGGTACGACAGCGATGCGGACTCATGTGGAAGTCGATCCGATTCTTGAGCTTAAATCAATGACAGCTTTAAGATCTCTTAAACAAAAATATGCTTGGGGTATTACTTTACAATTATCAGTATTTGCCCAAGAAGGAATTACCAATCAACCAGGTACATTAGATTTACTCAGAAAAGCGATGGAGATGGGTGGGGATGTAATTGGCTCTGCACCCTATGTTGATCCACAGCCAAAAGAGAATATTCGCTTGGTTTTTGACCTTGCCGAAGAATTTAACTGTGATATTGATTTTCACCTAGATTTTATTGATGATGATGCACCGTTGTTACTGCCTGTAGTTATTGAAGAAACACTCAAGCGTAACTGGCAACATCGAGTCTGTTTGGGACACATGACCAAGCTGGCAGGACTTACCCCAACAGAATTAACTGCTTTGATTCCTGCCCTCAAAGAAGCTGGAATTGCTATTTTAGCTTTACCTGCCACAGATCTGTACATGATGGCACGGGAAGATACCCACAATGTTCGACGGGGAGTTGCACCGATTGATCAACTAGCAGAGTTAGGAGTAAAAGTAGGAATAGCAACCAACAATGTCCAGAATTTATTTACCCCCTTTGGTGATGGAGATATCTTAAAAATTTGTACTTTGCTTGCCCAAGTCTTGCAGTTAGGCACAACAGCCAGCCATCAACTTTGTTTAGAAATGGCAACTTCAAAAGCAGCAGAAGCGATCGGAATCAATAATTATGGAGTTGAAGTAGGTAAGGTTGCAGATTTAGTTTTGTTAGAGACAGATTCCGTTTCCAGTGCGATCGGTACAGCCCCTCTAAATCGAACCACTATTAAAAACGGTCAAATAGTTGCCCACAGTAATTATACTGTGACGGTCAAATCGGCGTGAAACAAAATATACCGACAATATCTTTGCTAACTATTAACAAGCAAACCTTAAGGAATAAAGCAAATTTTAATTGTTTTGCTCACAAGTCAAGTGATAATACTGAAAACTATAACTTAATTTTCTAAATGCAGTTCAGAACAAAAAGCACTTTGAGTAACTGTAACTACTTTTGTTGAGTTGAATTCTGCAAATATGTCCCTGAAATTTAAAAAAATTTTATCTAATTCTTCTTTCCTGCTCTTGGCTGCTTTAATAGCATTAGGATATGCAGGTAATTACTTCAAGTTTCCCTTTGGCTTCGGAGTTGATTTTTTATTTGGTAGTATCGCTGTTCTCGTTATTGTTAGCCTCTACGGAATGTGGTGGGGAATTGCTGCTTCTCTTATCGCTAGTTCTTACACTATTATTCTGTGGCAACACCCTTATGCTCTAGTGATTTTTGTCTGTGAAACCCTCTTTGTTGCTTGGAGGCTCAGACGAGGTAAAAATCAGTTATTGATCAGCGACATGATCTTTTGGGTGTTGATTGGTATGCCTCTGGTGGGTATATTTTATGGTTGGATCTTGAAAGTTGGATTAATTACTACTGCCATTATTTTAGTCAAACAGCCAGTTAATGGCATTTTTAATGCTCTAATTGCTAGTTTCATCTTGAGCTATACACCACTGCATAATTGGGCAAGCTTTTCGCCTCAAAAATCTTCGCCTCAAAAATCCACCCTATTTTTTGAACAGATTATACTTAACCTTTTAGTTGCTTTTGTCCTCATTCCTGCTTTAACGCTGATGGTGGTTAACAATAGAGCAGCTATGAAACAAGAGCAAAATACTTTGATTGCTACTTTAGAAACTTCTGCTCAAAATTTAGCATCTGATTTACTACGTTGGCATCAATCAGGTTTAGAAGCTTTACGCTATCTGGCAGACACCAGTAGTCAAACTAGAATTGTAGTATCAGGACAAACTCAACATAGTTTAGAACTAGCGGTTAGGAGTTTACCTTTGTTTCGACAGGCATACATGATTAATGCTGATCGCCGAATAATTGCAGCAGCTTTGCCTCAAGGAGAAACTAAAGGAGCAAGTAGACTGGATTTTTCACAGTTGGATATTCCCAGAAAACCTCAAATATTTGTTATACCCAATCAATTAGATAAAGATCCTAACAACACAAAGCCAAAAATCCTGCAAACTCTACCAATTATTCGAGATAATCGCTGGTTAGGTAATATTATTGCTGAATTAAATATTGATTTCTTAGAGAAGTTGTTAGAGAAAGAAACTCATTATATGCCGTTAAAAAGTAATTTAGCAGATGAAACTGAGTCATTGTTGATTGCTAGCACTGATAGTGAATTAACTTCTCAAAAACTTGTAAAACGCTATCAAACAGGCGAAATAACTTATATTAACTCAGATAAATCAGATCAATCAACACAAAGACTCATTCATTGGCTGCCCATTATGAAAGACAAACCTTTGATAGCTCGTTGGCGAGAATCTCTTTATATCAAAGATTTGCTACTCAACGAAAAAATTCCTTTAATCTTGTGTATAGAAGCTCCTGCTGCTCCTTTTGTTGATTATCTTCAACTACTTTATGTCAGAAGTTTAACTATGTTACTGCTGATTACTTTGGGTTCAATTTTGATAGCAAAAGTTCTTAGTCGTCTTTTAGTAAAACCAATTTTAAATCTAGCAATATTAACTACGAATCTGCCCTATAAAATTTTAGGTAACGAACCAATTACGCTACCTAGAAGTTCGGTAATTGAAATGAACGCCTTGGCTAATAACTTTGAAGTTATGTCTAATACTATCGAAGAAAACCTTCAGCAGATTAAACAAACTAATCAAAAATTAAAACAAGCCAAAGAAAAAGCCGAAGTAGCCAACCAAGCTAAAGATCAATTCTTAGCTAATATTAGCCACGAGTTGAAAACTCCCCTTAACAGTATTATTGGCTACAGTAGACTGATTCAAAAGAATTTAACTCTTTATTATCCTTATGCTACTAATCCTCTGGAATTTAAGTCGGCTGAATGGCTAGATATTGTGCAGCAAAATGGTAAATATTTGTTAACTTTAATTGAAGAAATTCTTGATCTGGCAAAATCTAAAGCCCATAAAGCCAAACTATATCCTTCTTTAATCACAATGGATAACTTTATGGAGGATATAGTTTTGTTCGCCAGTAAAAAAGCAGAGGAGAAAAATCTGGCGTTTAAGTTTGAAGCTTTGGGTAGTTTGCCAGTTAATTTTTATGGAGATGAACAAAGATTAAGACAAGTCATACTCAATTTACTCAATAATGCGATCAAATATACCGAACAAGGACAAATAACCTTAAAAGTCAGTGAAATAAATCGTCTCCAAACTAGCGATCGCAATCTTCCCTCTCAAGTCAGTTTACGTTTTGCTGTTATGGATACTGGGATTGGTATTGCCCGTCATGATTTGACCAGAATTTTTCAGCCTTTTGAACAAATAGATAAATACGAATTTCAAGAGATTGGTACGGGTTTAGGTCTTTCGATTAGCAAGCAATTAGTAGAATTAATGGGCGGACAACTAAAAGTTAAAAGTGAGCCAGATAAAGGTTCGGTTTTTTGGTTTGATGCGGTATTTCCTGAAATTAAGGTTACGTCAGAAATTGCAGCGCAATCGGTTAGCGAAATTATTGGTTACAAAGGTCAACGGTTAACGCTTTTGATCGTCGATGATGTGGGTACTAGTCGTCTGTTACTCTCGGATATTTTAGAACCTTTAGGGTTTAAAGTTCTCACTGCTAAGAATGGACAACAGGCATTACAACTAGCTCTAGACAATAAACCTGATTTAATTTTGACTGATTTATTTATGCCGATTAAAACAGGCTTTACTCTAGTAGCAGAGTTACGACAATTAAAAGATTTTGCTCAAACACCCATTATTGGTGTCTCAGCTAGTAGTTTTGAGCAGGTAGAAAAACAGAGTCGTGCTGCTGGTTGTAATGCCTTTTTGACAAAGCCAATTGATGACTATAAGTTGCTGAGTTTGTTAGGAAAATATCGACATCTAGAATGGATCTACAAAAGTATAAATGCTTAAGAATAGATGAAGGTTTGTCCTTTATGTCCAAGTTTATTTTTATCTTTAACCAACCACAAATTTTTGTAATCTTTTCATTCCTTCCTTGATCGTATCCATATCAGTTGCATAGGAAAAACGCACACAATTATCCATTCCAAAGGCAATCCCAGGAATAGCAGCCACTTGTTGCGAGTCTAGTAACTGGTTACAAAAGTCGAGAGACGTTTTACCTGTGGGAGAAATGTCTACAAACAGATAAAAAGCCCCATAGGGTTTAGGACAGCTTAATTTCGGTATAGCATTAATTGCTTCATACATATAAGCTCGCCGTTGAGCAAAAGCCTGTACCATTTCTTGTACAAAATCTTGAGAAGATTCCAAAGCTGCGATCGCGCCATACTGGGCAAAGGTGCAAACATTAGAGGTACTGTGACTTTGAATATTTGCCATTGCTTGCAAAATGGGCAAGGGGGCTGCTGCATAACCAACTCGCCACCCAGTCATGGAGTGACTTTTAGCAAAACCACTACTAACAATGGTACGTTTGAAAGTTTCTGCATCAACTGCACCGATACTAAAATGTTGAGCATCATCGTAGAGAATTTTCTCATAGATTTCATCAGAGACTACTAAAATATCTCGTTCGACAATTACTTTGGCTAAGGCGCGTACTTCATCAGGACTATAAACTGTCCCTGTAGGGTTAGAAGGAGAATTAAAAACAAATAACTTAGTCTTGGGGTTAATTGCTTGCTCTAGTTGTTGAGGGGTAATCTTATAATCATTTTCTGCTAAAGTGTTTACAATCACAGGTGTTCCCTCTGCTAGCTTTACCATGTCTGGATAGCTCAACCAGTAAGGCGCAGGAATAATCACCTCATCTCCTGGTTCAATTAAAGCCAGCATTAAATTAAACAAAGAAAATTTACCGCCGTTAGTAACAATAATATTTTCTGCCTGATAGTTAAGATTATTATCAGTTTGCAGTTTACGAGCGATCGCTTGTCTTAATTTTAGCTCTCCTACCGCAGCCCCATAGCGAGTTTTCCCTTCATCAAGAGCAGTTTTGGCAGCTTCACAAATATGCTTGGGAGTCGGAAAATCTGGTTCACCAGCACTAAAGCTACACACATCAATTCCTTCAGCTTTCATTGCTTTAGCTTTGGCTGTGATCTCCAAGGTAATAGAAGGAGATACTTGATTTACTCTTGCTGCTAGTTTCATACCCAAGATATTTTGTTTCGCGCCCAGTAGATTAAGTTAAATTATATTGTCACCAAGACTCTTAATGTTAATCGAAATGCTGGCATTTTTATTTACATTTTTTTAATTGTCAACAACTGATAACTGACTACTGCTCATTGATAACCGATTATAGAATTTTGTTTAATTTTACGAGTTAAGTAACCATCAGGCAGAAAAATTATCAACGTAGGTAAATTAGATATCCAAAATGCCAGAAAGAAAACGGATTGGTATTTTAACTAGTGGTGGTGACTGTGCAGGGTTAAATGCAGTAATTCGGGCGGTAACTCGCTGTGCAGTTGATGTTTATGGTTGGGAAGTATTAGGAATTTGCAAAGCAACTCATGGCTTAATGAGTCGTCCACCTGAAGCTATACCTCTAGATATTACAAACGTCGATCGCTTGTTAACTATGGGAGGTACAATTTTAGGTACGACTAATAAGGGAGATCCTTTCGCCTTCCCCATGTCTGATGGTACATTAGTAGATCGCGCTTCAGAAATTATTGAAGGGTATCAGCAACTAGACTTAGATGCTTTGATTGGCATTGGTGGAGATGGCAGTTTGGCTATTTTGCGCAAACTGGCACAACAGGGAGGCATTAATTTAATTGGAATTCCCAAAACCATTGATAATGATGTCGGAATTACTGAACGTTCAATTGGGTTTGATACGGCAGTTAATATTGCCACAGAAGCCCTAGATCGCTTGCATTTTACGGCTGCTAGTCATAATCGAGTTATGATTTTAGAGGTTATGGGGCGAGATGCAGGACATATTGCTTTAAATGCAGGAATTGCTGGTGGTGCTAATATCATTATGATTCCTGAAATTCCCTATAAACTTGATAACATTTGTCAGCATATTAAGAAAAGACAAGCCAGGGGACAAGATTATTCCATTGCTGTCGTCTCCGAAGCCGTCTGTACTGAGTCTGGAAAGGTAATCGAACAAGGTCATTTTGCTGATTGCCGTTTGGGTGGTATTGGTCAGTATTTAGCCGAACAAATTACAGCAAAAAGTGGTGCAGAAACGCGAGTTACTGTTTTAGGACATACTCAGAGGGGTGGTATTTCTTCTCCCTTAGATCGGATTCTGGCTTCTGCTTTTGGAGTCGCAGCCGTAGATCTAATTGCCCAAGAAAAATACGATCGCATGGTTGCTTGGCAGGATCGACAAGTTACTAGTATTCCGATTGCCGAAGCAATTAAAAACTATCGGGCAGTAGATCCAGAAGATACTTTAGTTAAAACAGCTAGAGGTTTGGGAATCTGTTTGGGGGATTAATTATACTAAGGACGCTAGAAAAAATAATATCCTAATTTGGTTGAATGAGATAGTTCCACTCACCGTGGAAGGTATCTTTGTGTAAGTTGAGCAATTTCATTTCTTGGTCAGAGACTTTGATGCCAGTTTGATAGCTCCTCTCATCAA
>JBOFLX010000076.1:0-32893 GCA_051658085.1 Waterburya sp. | reverse complement strand
TTTGGTTTTTATCTACTACTGGTACTGATTTTTGCATTCTTGGCTTTTGGCTATAAACCGAATCTATACATCCCTTCGAGGCTGATTAACATAGCGGATACCGACTAGGGAGGTATCTGTATCGTATTTTGGACTGCCATGCCCAGTTAATTCAGCTTGGGTTTTACCCTACTCTAGACACTGTTTTAATTGCCTTTACCGATTGGCTTTCGGCTTTGGCAAGCCCCCGAATTCAATTCGGGGGTGCGTGACTTGTAGCTAAAAGTTGTTAGATAGTAATCAAACCAAAAGCTGCTAATGCCACTGCCAAGATTAATAAACCTAGAACACCAGCACCAGCAAAGGTTAGAATTTTGGCAACCAACAATACTGGTTGAGGTGGTAGATAAGGTTGACCACTCCAGCCATAGTCTCCAGGTTTATGAGCAAAATAGCCTATAGCTTCTAATTTAGAACGGTGATCTGCACCATAACGAGGCATTCTCGCAAAAGGAGATTCTCCCAGAGTACGTTGAGGCAAGATACGTCTTCTTTGATAAGGGACAATATCATCACCAAAGTTGTTAAGATACTCCTCGCTATTTAATAAATCGTCAACAAACCCAGCGAGTCCTTTAGTTGCTAAGACAATTGACCAAGCTATTTTTTCGCGATCGCTATAAACATTACGCCCTAAAATTCTCTGAACACACATTTCAGCAAAGCGATAATTATTATTGGGTTCGTAATTACGTCTTCTAAAAGTGTCTGAAAGTAATAAACCGCGAATAAATTCTCTGACAGTGATTTGACCAGCCTTTAATTGAGATTCCAAGGTTTGTTCACGATTACTAGCTAAAATTTGCTGTTCATTGAAAACTTGTCTGTATGCTGCCCAAATTAACTCCTGAACTTCAGAAGCCGAAAGAAGATTTTCCGTACTATAAATCCAAGATTGTTCATCACCTGGGACTTCGTAATTTAGAACTCGCTGATTTTGGCTCGAAGGAGAATATTCTAGTAAAGGAATCGCCATGTTATTATTTTTTCTTAAAATTGGTTATTTTTGACAGTATTGTCTTAATAACAGCAATCAAGCTTTTTCTTCAGCTTTTATCTCAACAATACTGCTTTAGTTAGTTAGCCATGTCTGGCGATTGGCAATGCCACGCCTGAGTCTTTATGTCTTGCTGCATCTATGACTTGCTACACATACGCAAACGGCGATCGCTCTTAATTAAAGTTGTGATATCCCCAGAACATTAAGCTGAAACAATTGTACAGATAGGTACGCAACAATACTTAAACACTTTATATTCCTTTACTTTATTAATAGTCATTAATTAATAGTCTGTTAATTAATGACTATTAATTTTGGGTAAAAAACTCTTGCTGATAAAGATGTTTAACTATGGTGGCATCAGTTAAATTGTATTGTAGGGGAGTAATGGTGATATAGCGATCGCGAATTGCTTGCACATCAGTCAGAATATGAGGAGGTAAATTAATATCTTCTGGTTGCTCAATATCTTCAATAATTTCCCCCTCCAGCCAATAATAACTTTTGCCACGGGGATCTAATCTTTTTTCAAACTTCTCGATATAGCGACGTAAACCTTGACGAGTCAGTAACACTCCTGTCATTTCTGAGGCTTTAACAGGTGGAATGTTAACACTCAAAAGTGGTGCTTTCGGATATTCTGTAACTGCTAATTTTTCTAATAGTTGCAGGGCAAAATCGGCTGCTGGTTGAAAATCGTCAAATGTAAAACTCGCCAAGCTAAAAGCCACACTAGGAATACCTTCTAAAACCCCTTCCATTGCAGCAGATACCGTCCCCGAATACAAAACATCAGTCCCTAAATTAGGGCCATGATTAATACCTGAAAACACAAAATCAGGACGAGTAGTTAACACGGCACTGAGAGCAAACTTTACACAGTCCGCAGGAGTCCCTGAGCAAGACCAAGCAACTACACGCTCATCAAAAACAGAATCAGAATCAACTTTATTAGCTCTAAGAGGCTGATGAAGAGTTAAACCATGTCCCGTAGCCGATCGCTCGCGATCGGGACAGACAACCGTTACCTGATGACCAGCTTGGGCTAAAGTGTTTGCTAAAGTCCGAACACCTAAAGCAAAAATACCATCATCGTTGCTAATTAAGATTTTGCTCATCAATCATCCGTGAGGTTGAAATTGGTTATAGTTACAAACCATAGCAAAAAATAAGCTATTAGCTTTTAGCTTTTAATTTAAATGTATAACAGCTTCTTAAGGAGTAGTGCTTGGAACTTCAGGTGTAGTAGGTGGAGAGGTAGGAACATTGGTTGGGGCTTCAGGAGAAGGAGTAGTAGGAGTTGGGGTTTCAGTAGCAGGAGGTTGTGTCTGTTGTGCGGGAGATATGGGAGCATCAACAAAACCAATATCTAATAGTTGTTCATAAGCCTTTTTACCTAGTCCACTAGTTGGGCTTTGGGAGGTGACAATTTGTACTAATAAAGGAATTGATAATTCTGGTTTTTCTTGCGCTCGATGCACCAAAGCTAGCTGATAAGTAGCCATATCTCTTTCAATCCCTGATTCTAAGGCTTTTTGACGATGAGATTCGGCAACTGCATTATCTAGTCCTGAAAAACTGTTATATAACTGGAGATAAAAATTAGATAACTGATTAAATACCTGTCGCGCACTTTGTAGTTTTTGAGCAGCTACGTCATACTGTTGTTCGTTAACAGCTTGATCCGCTTCCTCCATTAATTTTTTACCACCTTCGATGCTAAAGAGACTACCTGTTTGAGTTGTGGCTGCAACATCTGGTTGAGTAGTACTTGTTGGTGCTGGAGATTCTGTAGGAGTTGTTTCCTGTGCCTTCAGGGAAGTTGCAGACAATCCGATTAACAATAAAGTCGATAATAATAAATAATGCATATTAGAGTTAGAGACTACTCTGCTAGAGATAGAAAGAATTGACTCTAATTTTTGAGCAATATTATTTAGTTTGGGCATAAGCTTAGATTTTTTGGTTCTATTTTGATTGATTAGATACAAAAACTTTTAGGCTTCAGGTATCTTATCACCCAATAACCCCAGTGTCAGAAGGAAAAGCTATTAACGCTTCGCGGAAGTAATGAGTAATTAAAGTAGTGGAGTTATTGGAGTAATGGAGTAGTGGAGTGGTGGAGTTATTGGAGTTATTGGAGTATTACTTCACTACCCCTCCATCTGACTCCTGACTTCCAATAGCGATTTTAAGATTGATCGCTTATGGTGGACAGGTTTATTTATCAATAATATTCTCTTTATTTTTATGTATCGTCTGACGTGGATACTGCTGTGTAGTGTAGTCTTGATTATGGGTTGTCAAAAAATATCTCAACGGCTCACTAACCCTGCTCAAGATCAATTTATTCAGGTTTATTTTAATCAGCGAGCAAAAAGCAGTAACTATACTGAACCTTATCGCCAGATAGAAAGAACAGGAGATAATTTAGAACAAGTAATTATTGATGAGATCGCAACAGCAAAGTCTACTATTGATCTGGCTATACATGAACTTAATTTACCTTTAGTTGCTCAAGCTTTAGCTAAAAGTAAACAAGCAGGAATTAAGGTCAGAGTAATTTTAGAAAACAATTATAGTCATTCTTTAAGTGAGTTAAATAGGCAAGAAATTAAAAGCTTACCTCAACGCGATCGCCAGAAATATGAGCAGTTTCAGCAATTCGTAGATCTTAATGGTGATGGTCGTCTCAGTGAGCAGGAAATTTCGCAAAGAGATGCTTTAGTTATTTTAAATCAAGCAGAAATCCCGATTATTGACGATACTGCTGATGGTTCTAAAGGTAGTGGTTTAATGCACCATAAATTTATGGTAGTTGATGGGCAAACTGTGATTACTGGATCAGCAAATTTTACCCTTAGTGATGTTCACGGTGATGTCGATAATTTGGAGACTAGAGGTAATGTTAATCATTTACTCCGAATTGTAAATAAAGAATTAGCGGATATCTTTACAGAAGAATTTAATTATATGTGGGAGGATAACAAATTTGGTTTAAATAAACCCTCGCGATCGCCTGTATCTCTTAGTTGGGAAAATACAGAAGTTACTATTCAATTTTCTCCTATTTCTAATAGTAAAGATTGGCATTTAAGTAGTAATGGCTTGATTGGCGAAGCTCTTAATCAGGCTGAAGATTCTATTGATTTAGCTTTATTTGTTTTTAGTGAGCAGAAATTAGCTGATATTCTCCAAGAAAAACAGCAACAAGGAGTAATAATTCAAGGGGTTTTTGATCCTGGCTTTGCCTTTCGCTACTACAGTGAAGTCTTGGATATGTTGGGAGTCACTGTCTATGATCGTTGTCAACCAGAAACAGATAATAATCCCTGGAATCAACCGCTTAATACTGTTGGTATCGCCAACCTAGCCTTTGGAGATAAACTTCACCACAAATTTGCCTTAATCGATGACCAAAGAGTAATTTCAGGCTCACACAATTGGTCAGAGGCAGCTAATAATCAGAATGATGAAGCTTTGATTGTGATTAACAACCAGCAAGTCACTAAACATTTTCATCAAGAATTTCAACGTCTTTATCAATCAGCTTTTCTAGGTTTACCTCAACGAGTACAAAGCAAACTTGAACAGCAACAACGAAAGTGTAATTAGTGATTAGTGATTAGGCACTAGGCTCTAGGCTCTAGGCTCTAGGTTTTAGGTACTACTTGCTATCTGCTACTTGTTTTCCTACTACCCACTACCCACTACCCACTACCCACTACCTCATACTTCATACTTCATACTTCATCCCTCATCGTTTCTAGTAACTGAAGTGCTTTTGGATACCTTGGCCCTAAATAAGATTAGTAGTTGACATAAATTGTTGATTAAGAGGTATAATCTTTTAATGATAATTAATTGATTTTAATTCTCAATAAGCTAGTTTGATCAGGAAGCATAAAAACAAGGACTTTAATAGTTATGGATCATCAAAAGCATGACAATTATCAAAGATATAAGTCACAAAATAACGCCCTAGACACAGATAAACAGCCTAATCCTCTTCTAACTGTCAAATGGATTGATCGCTGGGATGTGTTTCACCGTTTACAAGCGTTAGATATAGAGTGTCAATGTTTTACCAATAAACCTTTAATAGTAAATCCAGATAGTCCAACTACCGTCGCTCAAATTTGGAGTGTAGCTAGACAGTTTAGTACACCTCGACAACAGTTGATTGATTGGCTAGATAATTGTTGGGAAGTGCAGTACGATCACCACAAAAAATAAAAATCATTTCATTAAACATTAAACATTGAATATCGTTGATAAATGTTAGATGATAAGGTTTTGTAGAATAAATAGCCGATAAAATAAAAAAAGTATGTGTATTAATGAATAAGGTTTGCAATATAGCTAATTCTTTTCGCCTCAAGGGTAGATTGACCAAAATTCATACCCAGAAAAGTAAGATTAAATACATCAAGCTAGCTACTGAGCAGGGAAAATACTGGCTAAAAATTCCTAAGAAGCTGAGAACAAGCATTTCTAGTCTTTCGACTGGCTGCCAGTTAGAAGTATTAGGAATATCTAAGAAACATCCTAAAACTGACAAAGTTAAATACAAAGCACAAACAGTTATTCTCATTGCTCCCAAACAAGAGCCAGAAACAACCCCGACAATTAAAACTAAAACTGTTTCTTTGCTGCCTGTATTAAACACCGAAGTTAAATCCAAAGCACAAGTATTAATCTGCCAAAAATCTAACTGCTGGAAAAATGGTGGAAAAGAAGTTTGTCAACAATTAGAAAATAGTTTAGGCGATCGCAAGTTAACTAAAAAAATTCCGATTAAGAAAACAGGCTGTCTAAAAAAATGTAAACAAGCTCCTAATGTAGTAATGATGCCTGACAAAGCTCGCTACAGTAAAGTCAAACCTAAGCAGGTAGAGAATTTAGTTGAAAAGCATTTGATTGGGGATTGAACATTGAACATTGAACATTAAACATTAAACATTGAATCTCGTTGGTAAATGATTAATGATCAATGAAATGATTTCATACTTCTAATTCTGTTTAAGAAAATCGATAAATGCCCAAACTGCATGGGATAAGTCCGCATCTTTAAGAGTAGCAGCCACCACAATTCGCTGTAAAGGTTTGGGAAGTTGGTAGACAGTCACTCCTTCAGGTAGATGAAAGACTGATAACTGGGGCAAAATAGCTGCTCCTGAGCCTGTAGCCACGAGATTAACAATGGTGTCACTTTCTCGTACTTGTTCTGAGGGTTGAAATTGGTATCCTTCGGCTTCAAAATATTTTTGGATTTGTTTAAAACAACTGTTTTGGTTGGGATAGGAAATAATAGGTAGGGCAAGCAATTGTGACCAACTAATTTTTGGAGGTTGGGATGGGGAAAAATTGTGCTGTCGAGTCAAATCAGAGTTGGGTAGCAGGATAACAATATAATCATCTCGCAAGACTTCAATAGTCTCTAACTCTTTGGCAGTAGGCAGAATAGTAAAACCGATGTCAGCTTGTCCCTCATGAATCATTTGCTCGACCTGGGGACAATCTTTTTCTTCAGCAATTTTTATATCGATCTGGGGATATTTAGTTTTAAAGTCGGCTCGAATTTTCGGTAATAATTGGGCTGCTGCGCCTCGAAAAGCTGAAATTCTGACTTTTCCGCCATCTAGACTTTTATAACGATTAGCTTCTTGCTGGATGTCTTCTAGAGACTGTAAGACTCGATAACAATGAGTTAAGACACTTTCTCCTGCTGGAGTAAGATTGACTCTTTTTTTGCCTCGAAACAGTAATTGCACACCTAAATCACTTTCAAAAGTGGCGATCGCATGACTAACAGTAGGCTGAGTCAAATCTAATTCAATAGCTGCCTGACTGAATTTACCACATTCAGCTACCGCCACAAACGACCTGATCTGAGAAAGTTTCATAGGGGAAATTTTTCGCAAATTCTATGTTCGTATTATAGATATTTTCTATATAAAAAATAAAAGAGTAATTTAAAGTAATAAGGATTTTATAGGAGTAAAACTCTTAAAATAGTCGTTCTTTTTAGTTATTTGATTATTTATTAAATCATTGATTACCTACTCTTAATACCAGTGTGAAATCCTATAAGTAATTAGGAAATCATCAGAAGTTTTTTTAATAGATTACTTCTAGCACAATCTTTTCACTTATTAAGTCATTTCATTTCACTCAAGCATAAAAATTAAAACATGACTGACCAATTAGTTGGTTTTGCTTCTTTACCAGCAGATACTCTGGCTGAAGGTACTCCTGCGGGGGCAAATGACGGTGAAGGTAATCCTATAGATGCCAATGGACGTACAGGCCCATTTGACGGACAGCCAGTCCAAGGTTTTAGTGGAGTACAGTTTGCGCCAGATAATACAGGGGCATTGTGGTTTTTGTCTGATAATGGTTTTGGCACAAAAGCAAATAGTACAGATTATTTATTACGTATATATCAAGTAGATCCCAGCTTTACGGGAGTAGAAAACGGTGACGGCAGTGTAGCCATAGAAAATTTTATTCAGCTATCTGACCCCGATAACTTAATTCCTTTTGATCTTGTTAACGAAGATAGCCAAGAGCGTCTATTAACTGGGGGAGATTTTGATGTCGAATCTTTAACGATTGATGACAATGGTGATCTTTGGGTAGGAGATGAATTTGGCCCTTACCTATTGCACTTCAACTCTGAAGGAAAATTGCTTGAAGCACCGATTGCAACTCCTAATGTTACTAATTTAAATACTCTTAATGGTCAAGACCCACTAGTTATCGGACATCGTGGCGCAAGTGGTTTATTACCAGAACATACCTTAGAAGCATACAAAGTTGCGATCGCCCAAGGGGCTGATTTTATTGAACCCGATCTAGTATCTACGAAAGATGGGGTTTTGATTGCTCGTCATGAACCGATTTTAGATGACACCACTAATGTGGCTGAGGTATTTGGTGAAGACCGAATGTCTACCAAAATTCTCGATGGCGAAGAAGTTACAGCCTATTTTGCCGAAGACTTTACTTTGGCAGAAATTAAGCAGTTACGAGCAGTTCAATCTAATGATTTACGTTCTCAAGAATTTGACGGTGCTTTTGAAATTCCTACTTTTGAAGAAGTTATTCAGCTAGTTCAAGAGACTGAAGCCGAAACAGGGGTTGAAGTTGGTATTTATCCAGAAACCAAGCATCCTACCTTTTTTGATCAGCAGGGTTTATCTTTAGAAGAACCTTTGATTAAAACTCTTCAATCAACAGGCTTTACTGACCCTAATCGCATTTTTATTCAATCTTTTGAGTTCCAAAACTTAATTGAACTCCAAGGAATGTTAGACGCAGAGGGGTTGGGAAATATTCCTTTAGTTCAGCTTTACGGTGACACCACCAAAGATGCTAGTCCTGATGATGTTTTCTCCGTCCCCTACGACATTCGTTACAACCTCGAACAAGGTAACGATTTAGCTGCAATTTATGGTCAAGATTTTGTCGATGCAGTAGAAAACGGTTTATCTGCAAACACTACCTACCGTGATTTAGATAGTGCAGAATTTCTGCAAATTATTAGCGATAAATATGCAGAAGGTGCTGGCCCTTGGAAAAATAATATCTTACTCCGTGAATCTCTTGACGAACCAGTAGATGGCAATGGTGACGGTAAAGCCGAGATTACGACCCAACTAACAGGAGAAGTAACATCTTTTATTGATGATGCACACGCTGCTGGTTTACAGGTTCATCCCTATACCCATCGTAACGAAGAAAGTTACTTAACTTTAGAAGCAGATGGAACTCCTCAAACTCCAGAGGGAGAGATTGAACAACTAATTGAGATAGGTGTGGATGGTTTTTTTACCGATTTTCCTGCAACTGGGGTAGCGGTAGTAGATTCAATTACAGGTCAATTTGTGCAATCCTCTGAAAATCCCGATTTAGGGGATGCCTTACCTAATTTGGAGACATCGCGAGGTTTTGAAGGTATGGCATTTAGTCCTGATCGTAAGACTCTTTATCCTTTATTGGAAGGAAAAGTAGATGGCGATCCTGACAATGCTTTACGCATCTATGAATTTGATGTGGAATCTTCTGCTTATACTGGTTTAGTTGGTTACTATCCCACCACCGATGGTAATCCGATTGGCGACTTTACGCCGATTAACGACCATGAATTTTTAGTTATCGAACGGGATAACAACCAGGGAGAAGAAGCACAATTCAAAAAAATCTTTAAAATCGATATTTCCAAAGTGGATGAAAATGGTTTTGTTGCTAAAGAAGAAGTTGTTGATTTACTTAATATTGATGACCCCAATGACTTAAATGCTGATGGCAAAACTACTTTTGATTTTCCTTTTCAGACTGTTGAAAACCTAGTTGTCATTGATGAAAACACCATTTTGGTTGCCAACGACAACAACTATCCCTTTTCTCAAGGAAGAGAAGACGACATCGATAACAACGAAGCAATCTTAATCAATCTAGACTCCCCTTTAAATCTTGATCCTAATCTTGGAGGTACTCCTGTAACACCAACATCAATTATTAATACTGGCGACACCGAACAACCTGCACAAATGACTGGGTTGAATGGTTATCAAGTAGATCCTATTTTTACTGTCGGCGAAGAAATTAACGGTTATACACCTCCAGGTATTCTTGATGGTTTGGGTGCATTTGCTTTAGACGACGACACTGTAAGAATACTATCCAACCACGAATTTAGTGCAGATGAAGGTTATGCTTATACTCTGGCTAATGGTACAGAATTAACTGGTGCGCGAGTCAGTTTCTTCGATATCAATAAAGAAACCTTAGAACTAGAAGATTCTGGTCTGGCTTACGACAAAATCATTAATCGCGCCGGGGAAGAAGTAGACGAAGCATCCGACCTCGAATTTGAAGGTATAGATCGCATGTGTTCTGCGCAATACGTTGCAGCACAGCAATTTGGTGATGGTCGCGGTTTAGCAGATAATTTATTCTTTACTGGGGAGGAAACTGATGGCGGTACGGAATTTGTTCTCGACCCTGCTACTAATACTCTTCAGGCAGTTCCCTGGATGGGTCGCGCTGCTTGGGAAAACGTTACTGAACTAGATACTGGTACGACCGATAAAGTTGCTTTTTTGGTAGGAGATGACCGCGAAGCTGCACCTTTATTAATGTATGTCGGTGAAAAAGATACCTGTGAAGGAGCAAGTTTACTTGAACGTAATGGTTTAACTGACGGACAACTATACGCTTGGGTTCCCGATGGTGAGCTTGCCGATACTCCCACTTTTACCAATGAAGATGGGGAAGAAGTTGATGATGACAATGCACCAGACCCCGCAGGTTTTAACGGTACTGGTAATAGTCAAGCTGGTAGTTGGGTTGAACTGGATTATTATCAACCTGATTTAGCTGGTTCGGCGGTGGATACTAATGACGACGGCGAGATACAAGACGAGTTGGGTTATGACGAATTAGGGTTTGCTACTCAAGCCCAACAAGATGAGTTGTTTATCGACGCTGGAGGTTTTCAATTTTCTCGTCCTGAAGATGTTGCTACTAACCCTGAAGATGGTACGCAAGCAGTTTTGGCTTCTACTGGACGTGGTGGACGCTTTGCAGGAGATAATTGGGGTACTACTTATAAAATTGACACGGAGTTTAATAAATCTGGCGATCCTCTAACTGGACAGATTGACATCATTTATAATGGCGATGATGCAGGTAACGGTCAATTTGCAGGATCTGACTTTGGTTTGCGGAGTCCCGATAACTTAGACTGGGCGGATGATGGTTTGATCTATCTTCAAGAAGACCGTGCTACCGCCGAAGATGAAGATTTTGGGGGTGAATCTGGCGAAGAAGCTTCTATTTGGCGTTTAGATCCTAATTCTGGGGAATTAACTCGCGTGGCGCAAATGGATCGTAATGCTGTACCTGAAGGTCAAACTGACCCTGAACCTGATGATATTGGCAATTGGGAATCTTCGGGGATTCTTGATGTTTCTGAGTTATTTGATGAAGCGTCTGGAACACGCTTTGTCTATGGTGTTCAAGCTCACAGTCTTGAAGATGGTATTATTGCCGATGCTGATTTAGTTCAGGGTGGTCAATTGGCTTTCTTAACTCTAGAGGCATGAAGTACCCTAATCTGCTTCGCTGAGATTGGGGTTTCCCAAAATCAACTCAATTCAGAGTTCGTATATGTTACTTAAAAAATTAAGTCATAAGTGTTTGTTGATCTCCCAGTCCCCTATTCTCCTAGTCTCCCAGTCAGCCTCAATAAATAACCTCTGTCAATCGAATTTAGTATGACTTTTGACTTTTGACTTCTTTCAAGACAGACTAACTAAACTGTAGTTTTGTCGCCTGACGTAAAGATTTAATAGTGGCGATCGCCTGTTGTCCCACAAGCTCAATTTCTTCTGGAGTGTTAAATCTGCCAATACCAAAACGTAAAGAAGCATGGGCTAGTTTTTCATTGCGTCCTAAAGCTGTTAAAACATGGGAAGGGGCAGTCGAGGTAGAAGAACAAGCAGAGCCAGAAGATAGTGCTACTACAGATTGTAATCCCAGCAACAAAGCTGAACCATCTACTCCTTCGATACTAATGTTTAAGTTACCAGGTAGACTTTGATTAAAATTGCCGTTGAGATGAATTCCTTCGAGGGGTTCAAACATCGACCACAATTGTTTTTTAAGCTCTAACAAACGCGCAGACTCAGATTCCATTGACTCTACACCAATTTCCAATGCCTTGGCAAAACCTACGATTTGGGGTGTATAAAGAGTACCTGATCGCCTGCCTCTTTCTTGTCCGCCTCCCTGAATTTGAGCAGCTAAATTGACTCTAGGATCGCGACGACGCACATATAAAGCCCCGATACCCTTTGGCCCATATACCTTATGAGCAGTCAGAGACATCAAATCAATCTGCATTGCTGCCACATCTAAAGGAATTTTGGCGATCGCTTGAGCAGCATCAGTATGAAATAAAACTCCTCGACTATGACAAATTTTGCCTATTTCTTTTAATGGTTGCAATACTCCAATTTCGTTATTAGCTGCCATCACGGAAACCAAAATAGTATCTTCACGAATCGCTGATTCTAACTTGGTCAGATCCAATAACCCATTAGGTTGCACAGGTAAATAAGTAACTTCAAAACCCAAAGTTTCTAAATAAGCACAGGGATCTAATACCGCTCGATGTTCTGTTGCGACAGTAATAATATGTCTACCCTGACTAAAATAAGCCTCAGCAACCCCTTTAATAGCTAAATTATTAGCCTCTGTTGCCCCACTGGTAAATACAATCTCTTCGGGAGTGGCATTGATGATACTAGCGATCGCTTCTCTAGCTTTAGTCACAGCTGCGCCAGCTTCCCAACCATAGACATGAGTATTAGTCGAAGGATTACCAAAATGTTCTGTAAAATATGGCAACATAACTTCTAACACCCGTTGATCCATAGGTGTCGTGGCATGAGCATCAAGATATATCGGACGTTGAGACATTAAAATTTATTTAATTGTATACATTGGCTACAGACATATATTATATGGAATGATGAAATATCAGTTTGCTATGCGAACTTTTATCACTGCAATTAGGAATAGTTTACAAGGCAAACCCAATTCTTTAGATCGTAGTTTTATTGCTTGGACGGTTACGAAGGAAGAGAATTTGCTTTGGCTTATCATCCTAGTTATTATAATCAAAGTTAGATTGATCATGCTCGACTATTAACTACATAGGAAATCTGCACAATTCTTGTAGCTGTGGCATTAATTGAGCAAAAGCGACACCACGATGACTAATTTTTCGCTTCATTTCTCCAGACATTTCGGCAAAAGTCTGTTGTTGAGACGGAACATAAAAAATCGGATCGTAACCAAAACCACCACTTCCACGAGGAGAAAACAATATTTCCCCTGGACATATTCCCTCTGTTTCTAGAGTAATGCTACCATCAGGACTAGCGATCGCCACTGCACAAATAAATTTTGCCTGTCGATTATCTGCATCTCCTAATTCTTGCAATAAACGGTTAATTCGATCTTGGTCTGTTTGACCATAACGAGCAGAATATAACCCTGGCACACCATTAAGAGCATCTACTGCCAACCCAGAATCATCAGCGATCGCCCATTCCCCTAAAGCCTTAGCTACTTCCGAGGCTTTAAGACGCGCATTAGTAATAAAAGTAGTCCCCGTTTCTTCTATATCCAAATCCGCAGGTTTAAGTTCCAACTGCCAAGGCAAACCCAGCAGATACTCCTGCATCTCCTTTAACTTACCAGGATTCCCCGTAGCGACAATTAACTTTTTCATTGATTAGTTACTGATTACTGATTGGTGATTAGGGATTAGTGATTGGTGACTGGGAATAAGTTATTTACTCATTACCTATTACCTACTATCCACTACCTACTACCTAAAAGAAGCTTGCTACTTAAGTAACTGATGACTGTTGACTGCTGACTGCTGACTGATTAAGAATTCGCCCAATCTCTCGCCCACTCTAAAACTTGTCGTACCTCTGGCATTGTGGGAGCTTGACAATAAAGACGCAATACTGGCTCTGTACCACTAAAACGAATTAGCAACCAGGTAGTATCATCCATTCTGAATTTGTAACCATCGACATCCAGACAATCAATTACAGGTTTGCCTGCTATTTCTTTGGGGGTATCGTTTTGTAAACGTTCTAGTAATTTAGCTCGTACATCCATACTAGCTAAGGGTAAATCAATACGATCATAGACAGCCGTAAAATTAGTTTTTTGCTGTAGTCGAGTATATATCGCCCCTAAATCTTCTCCCGACTGCACAACCGCTTCTAAAACATAAAGAGCCGATAATAGGGCATCTCGTTCGGGTATGTGAGTACCGTAACCAATTCCTCCAGACTCTTCACCACCAATCATTACTTCAGTTTGTAACATTCTGTCCCCAATGTATTTATAGCCTATGGGGGTTTCATAAACAGAACGTCCATAAAACGCAGCCAGACGGGGAATTAGATCTGAACCACTAACAGTTTTAACAATTTCCCCTGTAAAACCTTTACGTTCTGCTAAGTGTTCAATCAAAATCGGGATTAATACTTGAGAACTAAGGAAATTGCCCTCTGCATCAGCCCCCGCAATGCGATCGCTGTCCCCATCAAATACAAGTCCGACACGGATACTATTAGGATATTGTTTTGCTCCTTCTTTAATTGCACGGAAGAAATCAGGGAGATATTTCGGTAAAGGTTCGGGTGCGCCACCACCAAATAAAGGATCGCGATCGCTATTTATTTCTTCCACAGGACAACCCAAAAGACGCTCTAAACCCGTAGCTGCTGCACCGTGCATTACGTCTACATATACTTTGAGTTTATCTGAAGCGATCGCTTCTTTAATAGCTGTAATATTTACTTTCTGCTGCAATCCTTGACAATAACTAGCCCAAGGATCAAATTTTTCTATTTTTCCAGGTTTTTCAGATGGAGGCAGAGTCTGACCAATTCTTGCTTCAATTTGCTCAGTAATTTCGAGTGGCACAGAACCACCAAAAGCACTTTTAACTTTTAATCCCAAATAAGCAGCAGGGTTATGAGATGCCGTCATCACAATTGCTCCCAGGGCATTATGTGCCTTCGCTGCCCAACTAAAAGCAGGAGTAGGGGCATAACACTCAGATAACAAAACATCAAATCCAGCTTCTTGTACAGCTTCCGCAGCTACCCTAGCAAAGTCTTCTGCCATAAAACGGCGATCGTAACCAACAATTATTGTCTGATGAGTCTTAGTGCTACCATAATTATCTGCTAAAACTTTAGCTGCCAAAGGAGCTAACATGGCAACTCGCTCAAACGTAAAGTCAGCAGCGATCACTCCGCGCCAACCATCTGTACCAAACTTAATTGGATTAACAGTAAAAGCCATAAAACCGAGAATTGACAACTTAAAATAACATCTTCCAGATTAACTTTTTATCACTGCTTTGGAAACCTACAAAGAATTACAAGGTAGTTCTCTTCAATCTTGCCTATCTAAAATTTCTATTTCTTCTGATTCAATTTTTGGCTGTAATTCTAAATGTTGTAACAAATCTTTTAATCTCATTCTTTCAATGTAAGGCCAACCACCTTTTTCTTCTATATTTCTTACGAATTGATATAAATCATTGCGAGTTTGGGGTAAAGCTGCTTCAAAAAACTCTACTCGAATTTGGCGATGGATTGCTTCTAAGTCCCGTAACAAAGACAATAAAAAGATACTATCGCTTCGATGTTTCTCTGCTAAGACACGAATATCTTTGGCTGTGTTTTTCAATACGCTATCTGAATCAATAGAGTTAATGTCTTGATCTTGAGTCATCTGCCAAATACAGTAAAAATGAACTTTGTCTACTTTATCCAAAATCTACCCCGATCTTAAACTGATTTCAGTTTACTTGTTTGCCAAATCAGTAATTATGTAGTTTCAACTTATGAGATTTTTGTCGGATCTAATTATTGGTAGTCCTTATTTGGTAGAGTAGATAGCATCTATAAAAATGGCTAAATTCATAAGAAGAGCCTATTTGCAACATCTTTCGCGCTCGATGTTAAATTTAAAATTGATCAAATGAAGTTGACTATGAGATACCGTACAATTATTGCTAGTTTACTAGCACTTTGCTTGGGAGTACTAACAGCCTGTAGTGATTCTAGTAATGTCAGTAGAAGCGAATTAACTTACGACGATATTGTAAACACTGGAATTGCTAATACTTGTCTAGAGTTACCTGATAGTAGTCGTGGTACTATTCCGATTAAAACAGGTGAAAGTTATACTATTAAAGATTTATGCCTAGAGCCTAGAGAATTTTTCGTTAAGGAAGAACCAGTTAGTAAGCGTCAAAAAGCTGAGTATATCCAAGGTAAATTATTAACTAGATTCACTTCTAGTCTCGATCAAATTCAAGGTAAAGTTGATGCTAATGACGATGGCACTCTTACCTTTACCGAATTAGATGGTATTGACTTTCAAGCTGCTACTGTTTTGTTACCTGGTGGCAAAGAAGTTCCTTTTCTTTTCACTATGAAACAATTCACTGGTAGTACTAAAACAAGTGCTGATTCAATAAATACTTCGACTGATTTTGAAGGAGAATATACTGTTCCTTCTTATCGAGGACAAGTTTTCTTAGATCCCAAAGGACGTAGCTTGGCTAGTGGTTATGATAACGCTGTAGCTTTACCTGGACGTGCAGATGATACCAAATTCTCAAAAGCAAATGTCAAAGAGTTTGTTTCCCGTCAAGGCAAAATGTCTCTTAATGTCACTAAAATAGACGGCGACACTGGCGAAATTGCTGGTGTGTTTGAAAGCGAGCAACCTTCTGCTACTGACTTGGGTGCAGAAGAACCAGAAGAAGTTAAAGTTCGTGGCATTTTCTATGGCAGAGTTGAATCTAATGCCTAGTTATTGAGCTATCTAAATTTACTGATGAATTTTTTAGTCATCGGTACTCTGCCGTAAAACGACAGAGCCTGCGATGACTTCGTAAAGAAATAAGATAAGAACTTTGGGGCATAAAGCCCCATTTTTTATGACTATATTAACCTAATTTTTTAACTAGTAAAAATACTATTGTTTTTAAGTAATTACACACAATATTAATAAAATATTAAGTATAAATAAGGTCTTGATTTAAACTTAATAAATCAGAAATCGTAGAAATGCTGTTGTGTCGTTAGAGAGTTAAGAATAAGCTAAAAATATTGTAGAAGTAAATTAATTAATTCTCCAATTATTTATTTGTTTTAAATCATATATTGCTCTCTATCCAGTAATTCTAGGAATTAAGTTTAATGACAGCTTGTGTTAATAAAAATAATATTAAAATAGATAGTCTTTATTTGTTTCAAGAATATCAGCAAAAACAAACAACTGATGTTCGTAATCAGATCATGGAATTGAACTTTGGGTTGGTAAAAAAAGAAGCCTATCATTGGATGAATCAGTGCAATGAAAGCTACGAAGATTTACTACAAGTTGGTTCAATAGGATTAATTAGAGCAATTGAACGTTTTGATATTGAAAAAGGAAATGCTTTTAGTTCTTTTGCAATTCCTTATATCCGAGGAGAAATTCAACACTATTTGCGAGATAAAAGTTGTACTCTCAGAATCCCGAGACGTTGGCTGGAGTTAAGACAACAATCGATCGCTTTTATTCATAACTTTAGAGAAGAGTATCATCGTCAACCGACGAATTCCGAAATTGCTAAATATTTAGAAATTCCGCTCAAGGAATGGCAAGATATTAAACTTGCGTATCAAAATCGCAAACCGTTAAGCTTAGATGTTTCTGTTAACAATGATCTAGAAAATCAAACTAGCCTCTGTGATTTGGTTGCCGATCCTAAATATCGCAGTTTTCAGTTAGCTTATGAAGATCGAGTTCGTCTACAACAATCTTTAGCTCAATTAGAAGATCGCACCAGAAACGTTCTAGAATTTGTCTTTTTACACGATTTAACTCAAAAAGAAACTGCCCAAGTATTAGGAATTAGTGTGGTAACTGTTTCTCGTCAACTTAAAAAAGGTTTGAATTTATTAAAGAAGAAAATGATTGATGATAGTACAGACTTTTAAAATAAACACTTACAGCATTCTAGGGAAAACAAATAACACTATTTTCTTTATTACTTCCTTAATAGAACACCAGTACCAGGCTAAATGACCGCTTTATTGTGTATCTCTAATCCTTAGATTTTCCTTAGTGAATACTACGCTCAAATGAAGTCAGTTTACCGTTAAGTATCTTCTAAATCAGCTTGGCTCAAATTAGCTCAAAGTAGCTTAATTTGCTAACTTGTGTAAGGGTTGTTTTTTAGTATCTCTGGGAGTCTTAGGCAACCCTAAGAGACTATAATTAATCCTTTACTAGTTAGTGTATTCTAAAAACGTAATACGAAAACGTAATACGTTTTTAGAAAATGCTCTTATGCATTGGAGTAAAAACAAAAATTCGATAAGAAGTCAAATTATTGGGTATCTCTGCAAACATCCCTTTGAGGCGAATATATCGGGATTATACGTCTTCGTTCCCGTTCGTCCAGTATCTTCGCTATGCTACGACCCTACGGGCAAGTACTTGACTAACTCTCACTTCGACTATTTTTAGTATCTGTTCCGCCTCAGAGGAATGTCATGACTGAGTATATATGCGTCCTATACCACGTAAATTGTTTTAACAAGTATTTAGTACTTCTGTTCTCCAGGCTTGAGTAAGGGCAGATAAAAGCTGTCTGAAGACAATTATGGTATATACTACCAATAAGCTTATATACTCATGTAATAGTTGTATTGTGCTGAGATGGCAGGATACCTGTTAGTTGATGCCAATAAAAATCGCGCTACCAAAAAGTAACGCGACAATCGTAAATGACTAAAAGATTTGGTTAAAAGCTAACATACAAAACTGTTTTGAGTTAGCTATTTTTGACCTATGCTTTCTTTCACAGCTTCGTACGTTTTTAGCTTGGTTCTTAATAGTTCATTCTCGTCATTAGCAGCTTGTAATTTAGTTTTTAAAACCTCATTTTCACTCTCAAGTATTTCTTCTCTACTGCGTCTTTTTTTGTCTTTTGAGATGCTTTCTATCATCCCTTGTAATTTAACTTGGTCACTCATGTAGCGCAAATAATTATCGCTATTCATCTGTAGCGAGTGTCCTAGGCTATCAGCTAAAACCTTGGGATTGTAACCTAAGAAATGTCCTCTGTGATTATAGGCGTAGCGCAAATCGTGAGGGGTAAAGCCGTATTGATGTCTTTTAAACCACCGACAAGCAAGGCTTGTGCAATTATAACCACCTTTACCTATCCCTGTTCTTCCTAAAGGATTTTTTATAACAGGCAGATTAAGAGACTGCAATAGGTTAAATTCTTCTATCCAGTTATGTCCTTCGGGGGAAAGTGGCGCAGCCATCCTATAACCTGTTTTAGTATCGTGTTTAATACACAAAATATAATTTGTATTGCTTGGGTCGAGAATAGCTGGAATCACTATATCATCAGCTTTGCGTTGTATTAGTATCTCGTTATCTTCGCCATCATCAACCGTTACCCAGTCACCATTTTTTATAGTTACTGGTTTATCCCAGTTAGCTATGTGCCAAGCTTCATGAATACGTAAGCCATAGGTAGTTAATAAGCCGAATAAAAATTGCCATTGAGGATATCTGTAGCGGTAGCCTTGAGCGCACCTACTAGGGGGAATAAACCCTGTCTCGTACACTTCAATGATTCGCTTGTCACTGGGAACATTGCGCTTCCTACGCTTGGGCTTGTTATTGGCTTTATAATCTTTGATAACTTCTTTGTAGTCGGTGATATTAAAATACTTTAAGAATCCTACTAGTCCGTTAAGCAACTGAGTCCTACTCTGACTATTATTTTCACTTAAATCAATAATCTGCCTAATCAAAGGTAGAGACAAAGGCTTGTCTAGGTCAGCTAAAACTTTTTCTGTCTGTCTGCAACTACTGTACCAATCACCTTCTGTATTTTTGTTGTCTTTTCTTTGCTTGAAGTAGTGTTTTTTATAAACCTCTACCATCTCTTTACAAGTAAGTACCTTAGCCTTTTCAGAAGTATCTTTGCCTATCAGACGATTGAACCAATCCCAAGTAAAGACCCCTGCTACTAAGTGACCTGTGACTAGTTTAGCTATTTCCTCAACTTTCTCTACGCCTTTAGGACTATTGGGGATGCTTCCTAGTCCTACGTTTTTCTGTGGGTTGCCGTTCCCATCATTGAAACTGAATTGAAGTGACAGAGAGGTTTTTTTAGCGACTATTTTAGCCCTCTTCCCTCTTCTGCCTATTTGGTCAAGTCTTTCGTTAGCTTCGTTGACTAGTTGCTTGATGTGGTATCCACCATCGTTAGGAAGCTGTTCTGATATGAGTTTTTTCATTCCTTAGTTATTCCTTAAAACTAATGCCGTATTATGTTTGTCGGGGCGTAAAACCATCTCAAGATAAGGATACCATATGGTTTGAATTTATTAAAGAAATCAATGGCACAAGAAAATACTTAGTTTTTAACCTCTGGCTGATCTGAAAATCAACTGTTATCTTGGAATCTGAATTGTTTGGTTCAATATTAACGATGTAATCTTAATTGACCCTTGAATAATTATTATGAATAAAACTGTATTGTTGATATTAATTGGGGCGTTAGTATCCTTGGCTACAGGTTGTTCCACATCTTCTGATGTTGCTGATAGCCAAAAAGAACTAGAGAAAAATGCTGCCAAACCAACTCCCGTTCAAATTGATACTCCAACAACTCAAGCTAATCAAACAGAAGCAGAAGAATCTACCGATTTAGATGCGGATAAAAAGGCTGAACCTGTTCAAAAAATTGCAGCTTTGATTCCTCCAACTAATCCTGAAGTTAGAGTTAGAACTACTGTCCGTGGCAGACAAGATCCTTTTGCTTTAGTAAGTGTAACACCCAAGATTAAAGTTGAGCCTAAAGAAGTAGCTAAACAGCCAATTACTGCACCTACTCAAAATCGTCTCGCTGAAGAGGAAAATATTAGTCCGAGAGAAGTTGAAGAGTCTTTTACGCCTCCTGTGGAAGCAGTTGATCCTACCTTAGCCAAAAATGTCATTATTTCAGGCTTGTATGAGGCTAATGGTACAACTAAATTAATTGTTCAAGAATCAGAAGAAAGTGGCAGTCGTTATGTTGATATAGGAGAACGTATAGTTGATGGTCAAGTATTAGTTAAATCGGTCAACGCTAATTCTTCTCCTACTCCCTTGGTTATTTTAGAACAATCGGGAGTTCAAGTATCCAAGGCAATTGGTGAAGTTCCAGAGGAAACAAACATATAGCAATAGTTAGGACAGTTAGGGCAGTTAGGGCAGTTAGAGCAGTTAGGACATTTTTGAAATACTACTTCCTATTGTCTACTTACGAGCCGATTATTATTAATGTCCTAATCTAATTTTGTACGGCTATAAAAACAGCGATCGCAGAATTTTTTCTTCGATCTTTTTTTTTGTCTCAGTGACTCTCATAAACAAAATAAGTTTATAAAATAGTTAAGTAGGTTCAGGATTATTGACTTAAGCGAAAAAGCATCATGAGTAAGAAAGCAGAATTATTAGAGGCGATCGCTGGTAAAAATCGCGGTTTGCTGGCTAATGAAATTGACAATGTGCGAGTTCTTTCTGCAATTCAACAGTTAGAAGACACTAATCCTACCCCAAAACCTTTAGAAGCTAAAGATTTACTGAATGGTGATTGGCGTTTGTTATATACAACTAGCAAGGGAATTCTTGGTTTGGATCGTTTTCCCTTATTTAAGCTAGGACAAATATATCAGTGTATTCGTGTTTCGGAAGCCAAAGTATATAACATTGCTGAAATTATTGGCTTACCGATGCTAGAAGGTTTGGTTAGTGTGGCTGCCACTTTTGAACCTGTTTCAGATCGTCGAGTTAATGTGGTTTTTGAACGCTCAATTATTGGTTTGCAGCGTTTGTTTGGATACAATAGCCCCAGAACATTTATCCAGCAAATTGAATCTGGTAAGAAATTTTTGCCTTTTGATTTTAAAATTGACCGAGGAGAACAAAAAGGCTGGTTGGATATTACCTATTTAGATGAAGATATGCGAATTGGCAGGGGAAATGAAGGTAATGTTTTTGTTTTGACTAAAGAAAATTTTTTAGCTTAGTTTTGGCGATCGCTTGAATTTTATTTCTAAAACTAATAATTCCAGTAAAAGTTATTACTCTTACTGGAATTTTTTTAAACTTTTTTTGAAAGTTCATATTTTATTAATAGAAATCGACAGCCTGAATCGTCTACGCTTGATTTTACAAAGCTTGACCGATTTTTGGCTCAATACCAGCTAGTAAACGCTGGATATTAGTTTTGTGACGTAAAATCACATATAACCCTGCTATGGCAGCAAAAATTTCGTAGGGTAGAGGTTGATTAAGAGCTACCATCAAAATATTTACGACAATTGCCCCACAAATTGAACTTAGCGAAACAATACGAGAGACACCTAAAATCACACCGAAACTAATTACAGTTCCCAAAGCTACCATAGGATTCATGACCAATAAAACTCCCAAAGTAGTAGCTACAGATTTCCCACCTGTAAAATTGAGCCAGATTGATTTACTATGTCCAATAATGGCACTTAAAGCTGTGGCGGTAATTAACCAAGAATGCCAGTCAGCCGAGAAGAATTCGCTAGGAGCAAAAGAATAAACGAAATTAACTAAAGCAAGTGCTAAAGAACCTTTGAGTAAATCGATCGCCAGTACAGCTAGTGCTGCTGACTTGCCTACCGTTCGTAAAATATTCGTTGCCCCAGTCGAACCAGAACCATGTTCTCGAATGTCAATTCCCTTTAAATAACGCCCAACTATGTAACCAGTAGGAATTGATCCCAATAGATAAGCAGTACAAATTAGTAATGTACTAATAGCAAAATTCAACACAATAATCCCTTCTCACATTCAAATATGTAGGATTAGTTTAACGGCTTTTTGCAATAAAAAAAATACATGAGGCCAATTAATTTTCCTCAATACAAATAATTAGAAGCTGTTGGCTTGGTATTGGAGGCAAAAGCTAGCCACAGAGGGAATTTCAAGACAGATAAGTTTAATAATTCTTCTGTCTCATCAACGATAATTATAGGTAATAACTTTTCTTGTAAGAGGCGTTCCGCTCGCTGTACTAAAATCTCAGGGGAATCAAATAGTACTACACCGCGATTAGTCCCAAAATTATTACGGGAGATGCCCAAGCAATCTTGTAGTCCTCTGCGCCATTCTCCTAGGTTTTCAGGGGTATCTGTCAAAACTAAAACCCGACAGCGATCGCTATATAAATTATAAAGAATCGAAATTACTGCCGAAGCTACTAAAATATTCTGTAAACGACTCCCTGTACTATCTATAGCACCTCGTCCACCTTGCATAAAAAACCAATCTTGGACTCTTTTGGCGTGAATTGGTTCAAAAGTACGGCGTAACTGCCAAGGAGAGCCATAATAATCAGGACTATTGCGATATTTATCTAGTAACTGGCGAATACGTCTGCTTTGATCAGCAAAAGTTGGTTCAGAAAATTGAGTTGGAGATGCTTGTGGAGATTCACTACTAGCTCTACCTCTTACCTGTCTATCTCTGTCTCTACTTCTGATTCGATCTCCTTCTTCTCTTCTCGGATTTTCTCGACTTCTAACTCTTTCTGGACGTTCTCTATTTCTCGGTGCAGAATCTGTTGTGCGAACTAATTCTAATTTATCCGCAGCCCTAGCCAAATCCTGCAAACTGCCAACTAAATAATCTTTAAATCCTTGAACCCTAACTGCTAATTCCTGAGATGAGCCAGCAAAGTTACTCCGCATTTCCTGATTAATTCTTTCTTTACGGCGTTCTAGCTTTTCAATTTCAATTTGCAGAGTCATTTTGCGCTCTTGCAGTTCTCTAGTTCCCTCTGCCAAGAGTCGCCCTATATTTTCCTGAACTGCTTGTAGCTGTTGTGATAATAATTGTTCTTTGTATGCCTTAAGTTGCTCAATTTCCTGATTTAACGCTGCTTTTTGCTGTTCTAGTTGTACAATTTCGTCGTTGGTGACTACAGTTGGTTTTTCTGTCTGGGCAACATTAGCAACAGATAGATTTGTTTCAGATTCATCCAACCAACGATCTACAGTAAATTCAGGTTCAGCTTCAGGTTCTTCTGGGGATGATGTAACTTGCTGCTCAGAATGATCCTCAGAATCAGCAGAATCAGCTATTGTAGTAACTTCTGGCAATATTTCACTCTCAACCTCTAGCGACAGTTCTGATTGAGTTGATGAAAATAACTCTATAGTTTCCGATAGATTTAGTTCAGGAGATTGATCTGCCACAGATTCAAATTTTACTGTTTCTGATTTCAACTCTTCAATTTCTGCTTTAGTTTGTGGCTCAATAATAACGTCAATTATTTCTTCTTCTAACCAAGCATCGCTAATGGGTTCTGGCTTAGTTTCAGGTTTAGATTCTGATGATAATTGTTCTGGTTGTTGTTCGTCTTCCAACTCAATTGGTTCAAAATTTGTCTGATCTGATTCGGGAATAGGTTGGTTGTCAGAATTCATGAGAACGCCAAAATAAATAGTATATAAAGTTTTTAAGGATTTAGAAACTGTAGATTAGCAAATAGACATGGCTTAAATCAACAAAACTCTAATTCTCTGTGATGGATGCAGTTTTAAATGTTTTAGCTCATTATTTGTCGATTGGGCGAGGATAATGTTGATTAAGACAAGCTACTAAGGTTTGAGGATCAAAAATAATTGGTAGGAAATGAATGCTTTTAACTTCCTTAAAATAAAACAAAATGGGAATTGGCGACCAAAAAATCTCCCAATTTAGCCATTCACTATAAGGGAAACTGCGAATTGTCTTACCAGAACGCAGCACATTCAGAGCTTGTTCGGTAAACTCCAATCGAATTAAAAATGTTTGTACCGTTAAAAATAATCCTAAAAGAGCAACTACGACTGCTAACCACGATGAAAACCGAGCCAAACCAGCAGCACTGATCAGCAACACCAGAGGAATTTTAAAGTTTGGTGCTAGTTTAACGACTGCGGTTGAATTGTTGGTTTCGGTATTAATGGTCATGTAATTATTTATTAATATAGTCAACGTCTTGTTTCTATTTTACAACGACCCAAATTCTAGCTCTTACAATATTTCCAGCTAAGAGCTTCAGGCGTAGCTGCCGTAAGGCATAAAGCTGATAGCTAATTAAGAAACTGACGACCTAAACCTTGGAACATTAACCAAGAGAGAAAAAAGTTAGAAATAAAAATAGCAATCAGAGCCATAACTACTGCTGTAGTTGTAGATTCACCGACTCCCTTAGCTCCGCCTGTGGTAGTCAAACCCCAATTACAGCCGATTACAGCAATTAACCCCCCAAAAATAACAGCTTTGATGAAAGCACTGACTAAATCCCAGGTTTGTAGAAAGGTTTGTATAGATTCCAAAAAAGTTGCTTGAGAAATATTATAAAAAATATGAGAAACTAAAATTCCACCAATCAAACCCATTACTAAGGAAATCATGGTCAACATGGGCAACATTACACAGCAGGCAATTAAGCGAGGAATTACCAGATAGTCTATTGGATCACTTCTAAGTACATAAAGAGCATCAATTTGTTCGGTTACTTTCATAGTACCAATTTCGGCTGCAAACGCTGAACCGACTCTAGCAGCTAGGACAACCGCAGTTAAAACAGGAGCTAATTCTCGACTCAAAGCCAAAGCTAAGACTCCACCAATTGCTTGCACTGCGCCAAAATTGAGAAACTCGCGGGCAACCTGAATTGTAAATACCATGCCCACAAAAGTAGCAGTAATTAGAGCAATTACTAAAGAATCTGGGCCCACGATCGCCATTTGTTCTAAAGTATTACGACGATTGATTTTGCCCTTTAGTAAGTGAACGACAACTTGTCCTGTTAAAAATAAAGCTGCAAATGAACGCTGTAACCAAATTTGAATTCCACTGTTGGAGATTCTACTACTCATTAATTAAAAGGATGAAGGATCAAGGATGAGGAATTATATTTTTAAAATTCGATTCCAGGTTGAGCTTTAATTCCCTGTTCGCGGAATGGATGTTTAATCAAAGACATTTCTGTCACTAGATCGGCGATCGCAATTAATTCTTTCGGTGCGCCTCTACCTGTCAAGATGACGTGAGAGTCGTCAGGTTTTTGTGCTAAACCTTGAATTACGGTATCAACATCTAAATATCCTAACTTCAGGGCAACATTAACTTCATCAAGCAATACTAATTTATATTCAGGATTGAGAATATATTCTAACCCTTGCTCCCACGCAGCAGTTGCTTTGGCTATATCCCGTTCTCGATCTTGGGTTTCCCAAGTAAAACCTTCTCCCATCGCGTGAAACTTTAACTGTTCCTGCCAGTTTTCCAGTACTGCTTTTTCCGCTGGCTCCCAAGCTCCCTTAATAAATTGCACGATCGCGACTTTATAACCATGCCCTAGCGATCGCATGACCATACCCAAGGCTGCCGTAGTCTTACCCTTACCATTGCCTGTATTAACAATAATCAAACCTTTTTCGGCACTTTTCTCAGCTAAACGCTTATCCTGCACTTCCTTACGACGCTGCATCTTTTGTTTATACTGTTCATTGCTAATTACTGCTTCATTCATAATTATTGATTGGTGATTGGTGATTACTGATTAGGCACTAGGCACTAGACACTAGGTATTACTCGTTACTCATTACTTATTACTCATTACTCATTATTGTTGATACGCTCGAATCATTGCCTGAGTACCTTGTTCTCTGCCTTGTCCATGATCCATTGCTTCTACTATTTTAAATAAGCGATCAGCCAGTTCTGTACCAGGGAGATTATCCCCCAAAGTTTGATTGATTTCTTGAACTAACCGTAAATCTTTAACAATGTGCTTAATGGCAAAGCCTGGCTCGTAATCGCTATTAATAATTTTTGTGCCTAAATTAGACAATGCCCAAGAACCTGCTGCTCCAGTACCACAAACTTCGACAATTAAATTGGGATCTATACCCTGTTGTTTGGCTAGTTGCATTGCTTCGCACAAACCTACCATATAAAGAGAAGCCAAAACTTGATTACACATTTTGACTCCTTGTCCGCTACCAATTTCACCACAAAGAGTAATATTTTTACCCATCGCCTCCAACAGTGGTTTACACTCGGCAAAGTCGGTTTCGTTCCCCCCTACCATAATGGTTAATGTGCCATTTTTCGCCCCAATATCGCCTCCAGAGACAGGAGCATCCATAAATCTTAATTGTTGCTGTTGTAATGCTTGTCCAATTTTCTTAGCTGCCTCACTACCGATGGTACTCATGTCTACCAACAAAGTACCTGGTTGAGCGTATTTAACTACTCCTGCTTGTCCTAACAAAACTTCTTCCACATCAGGAACATCACCGACACAGCTAAAAACTATCTCGGCATCACTTACTGCTGCTGAAATTGAATTCACAATAGTTGCTCCCCCCTCGGCTGCTATGGTGACACCAGGTTTATCACTGGTTCGATTCCAAGCTTTTACCTGATAGCCATGACGCGCTAAATTAGCTGCCATTGCACCACCCATTAAGCCCAATCCTAAAAAAGCTACTTGTTTGGTCATTTAATATCTAGTTTTGATGCTGACAAATTACTCTATATATTTTTTTATTTAAGCTAACGGTGAATCCAGAGGATAGATAGTTTGATTATATCTGGCTAATTCCGCGCTATCTTCGCCATAGACTCCAGTAATTTGCTGTTGACAACACGCGATCGCAAATTCGTTAAATTCTTCTGTTTCTACCCCATACATTTTATGAAAGTTATCGGGTTGCACACGACAAAAATTAGGACGCTGAGGATAGATTTGGCATTTTCTAGTATCGCGATCGTAATTAACACACCAGCCATCTTCTCCGACCATACTCATGTATAGTTCTAATTCTTGACTAGATAAGTATTCAGCTAAATCTGGTCGATCTTCAGGAGTTAGATTACAGCAAGCACCACAATTTTTAACACATTGCCATTGAGCAAGTGGCGACTGATGATTGTTCAATTTTGATTTTTTCACTGTATTAAGCTGTTGTTCATTTAAATTGCATAAAAGTTTAACTCTACAGTATTGCTTGAACACTATAAAACAAACACGTAAATATACCAACTATATAAACTAGCCAAGTAAGAAAAAATCCAGTTGCTCTTCCTAAAGAAGGCCCATACGTTGTAATAACTACCCATGCATGCGCAATTCTGGCAATTGTCAGAGTAGAACCCAGAAACCATATTAACCAAATCGGAGACTGCATTAACTCAAGCGCAACAATAAAAAGTAATCCATGTGGAACATATTCAGTAAAATTTCCATGAGCGCGGACTTTACGCTGTAAAATTCCATCATCTAGATTTTTGGCAGCTAATAGCTTCTGAGTCCATTTTTCAACAAAAGCTGCCCAAGGAGTTAAATTTTGAGAAGGAGCGGTTTGTTCTGCAATATCTTTTTCGGATTCGCCATGCCAGACTCTCGTTTTGACCCGTTCAACTGCGGTAATATAGGAAAGTGCCAAAGCTATAAAACCATTGATACCAATAAAAAGAGTTGAAATTGGAATAAGAGCAGTACTCTCCATATCGTAGTCTCTCCATAAATCAATCAGTTTTTAGCTAATTTTACTCCTCGCCTTCTCTACTTTTGTTGCTTATTCTTCCGAGAAATGTTCTGATCTTCCAAATTTTTAAAAAGAATTTTGATCAAGATAGGGTACGAAACGCTAAACATAACGTACCCATAATTAACTAAGAATTGAATTGGTAGAATCTTAGTAATGATTTCCTACCTTACGATGATGAACTGCGGTTAAACCATCGGGGTTAGCAACACGACCTAAATCGACCTGGCTATAAACAATCCAGTGATCACTACATTCCATTCGACTAGAAACTCGGCACTCTAAATAGGCTAGAGCATCAGTCAAAATCGGTGAACCATTAGACGCAGTTTGAATTTTGACTCCTGCAAAACGGTCTGCCCCTGGTTTAAATCGCTTGAGGAAGTGTTTCATAAGGTTTTGATATTTACCTTCTTCCAAAATATTTAACACAAAGCGATCGCCTACCTGCATTAATGATTCAATTGCCCGATCTTTCGCCACCGCAATAGTTAAGCCTGGGGGTTCAAAACTAGCTTGAGACACCCAAGAAGCTAACATTGCACTGCTGACATCCCCTTTAGTAGCAGTAATGATATACAAGCCACCACTTAAACGACCGATCGCTTTATCTAGGTCGGTGTCAACGGCTTTCATCTGCTTGACTAGTTCTTTACGGGTAAGTAATTGTCCCAAGTCTGTTCCTGATTCTTCACATAGTTGATAGTCGGCTTCGGTGGGATTGTCTTTAATTTTAATGACGGGAAAGGCTGCTTTTAAACCTGCTTCACGGAATTTCGCCAATAGAGGATCGATGGGTTCATCATCGTCACCATAGGACTCAAATAGTCCAATTAATTGTTTATCCTTAGCAGCAGCTAACACTGTTCCTAAATTAGCGGTAATTTCTTCTTGATGTTTACTAGCTAACGGAGGCATACCTAAAACGATACCTACAGAGCGATTAACTATCTCGTGGACTTCGTTACTCTCAGCCGATCGCAAATCGACCATTTCAACTTCAACTCCAGTTTTGGTAATACCTCTGGCAATTGCTTGGGAAAGGCGATCGCTGTAACCATAATCGGTAATATAAAATACAGCAACACTTTGTTCGGCTTTGGTTTGGGCTTGACTCCAGCTACGATAGCGACCTAATAATTCTTGTAGGTTATGACGCAATAAAGGGCCATGTCCATTGGCGACAATATTAATTTCCCCTAGCTGTTCCATGCGTTTCATTGCAGACAGTACAGAACGAGCATTAGGAGCCATTAAACAGTCATAATAAAAACGATAATCTTTGGCGATCGCTTTTAAATCTTCGTCATAGGTAGCATCGGCACAATAATGCATTCCAAAAGCATCACAGGTAAACAAAATACCAGTTTGATGATCGTAACTAAAAATAGTGTCGGGCCAATGTAAATTAGGAGCATTAACAAACTCAATTACATGACCTTGACCTAAATCAATTGTGTCACCGTTTTTAATTATTTGTTTATTAAAGGGTTGATGGACTAAATCTTCTAAAAACTTGATTGCCATCTTCGAGGCAACTACTACCGCTTTAGGAGCAAGTTCTAGAAAATCTTTAACTAAACCACTATGATCTGGTTCAGTATGACTCACAATTAAATAATCAATTGTTTGGGGGTCAATTAAACCTTTTAAAGTATCAAGATATAACTGACGAAATTTAGCGTGGGAAGTATCAACTAAAGCAGTTTTATCGCCACGAACTAAATATGAATTGTAAGTTGTACCGTTTTGTAAACCAAATTCAATATCAAAGCGATCGCGATCCCAATCTAGAGAACGGATTACTGTAGTATCAGCAGTTATTGCCGTCGTTTGAATAGTTAACCTTGGCTGGGTTTTAATTGGTGTTGCGACCATATACCCTCTTTTAATTTTTATTAAGTTTTTTTATGCTTCCTTTATTGTGCCATGACTTTTAATTCTCTCAACACATAACTTCAAGTAAAAATAATTAAACTAAAACATGTAAGTAAAGAAAAAAAATTAATTAATAATTCTCAGGTAAATACAAACATCCAATCTCATACTGATTTAGAATTATCTAAGGTTGAACCTAAGTTTAAATCAAGTATCAAAAAAATATATCAATATTTTTATCATTACTTCGTTTATTTACTGCGCTACAAACTTGGTAGCATAGCACCTAAGACAAATCGTCCTCAAACAGTGATTGTAGTTGCCCAAAAAATATTGCTCAACTAAGCTAATTTGTAAATCATTTTTACTGATTATTAGGCACTAGGCACTAGGTTTTACTTGCTACTTGGTCATTGATGACTGATGACTGTTTTACTCTCTGCCAAAATCTCAATACTTGTTGGCTAGTTTGTTCGGGGAAAAAGTAATGAAAGAAATGATGTCCTAAAGGATTCATCCAGATACTATCTTCGGGTTTTAAACACTCTGACCATCTGCCTAATTCAAAGCGATCAACTATGCGATCATTTTCACTACCACAAACCATCAAAGGCATGGATACTCCTCCACTAGGAATAGTACACGGCTGAAATAAAGAATGAGAAGTAGGGGCAGTAACTAGATCTCGTTGCAGAATTTTAATTAAATTTAAAGTATTAGTTCGATCTTGAACCCCAAACATCATTTGCACTAAACGCGACAGTAACATTTCCTGACTACAAGGTAGTAATTTTCGCATTTGATAGTAATGTGCCTGCCAATCGCACCCAGGGTTGAATCCTACCCCTAACAAAGTTAGTGATTTGACTTTATGAGGATATTGGCGAGCGTAAAGTAAACCTAGTATTCCGCCTACGCCATGACCAATTAAATCTACTGGTTGAGAGCGAGAGGTTAAATAGTCGTGGAGTAAATTGAGAGCAATATCTAGAGAACTTGCTTCATCTTGATGTTGCTGATATTCCCAGTATGCTACGGGTACTTGTTGAGCAAGACAGCGTACAATTCTAGTTTCAAAATATTTAAAACTGGGATTAGCATTGATCCAAATGGGTGCAGTTGTTTGAGACATTGTAATTCAGTATATAAATGTTTATCTTAAATAGAGGTAGTATTAATAATTTTAAGTCTGAAAAAAAGAGGGAAGTAATAAAATTTTTATGGCTTCTTGGTTAAATCAATTACTTTCCCTCACCCTTTAGGAGAGGAGAACTCCCAAACTTTTTAAAATTTTAAAATATATTTTTATCTATGTAATTAATTAAGAAAAAAAGGAAAAAGCAAAAGAGTGTTATGGCTCATTATTTGGGTCAGTGCAATAGAGCGATATTGAAGTCTGACCCCTCAATTACTTTTCCCTCATCCTTTAGGAGAGGAGAACTCCTAAACCTTTTAAAGACCGAATTCAGATTTTAATTGTGTCGTCCATTGCTGAATTCTGCTGTCTGTTAATTCTGATTGATTGTCTTCGTCTAAAGCAAGACCAACAAATTGACCATCTTTTTCGGCTTTAGATGCTTCATGTTCATAGCCATCAGTAGACCAATAACCGACAGTAGTTTCACCCAGACTCGAAATTTTTGCTTCTAAAATGCCCATGGCATCTTGAAAGTTATCCGCATAACCTATTTGAGCTCCTGTACCAAAGTAGGCAACTTTTTTACCACTAAAGTCAATATTGTCTAATTCATCGTCAACAAATCCTTCCCAATCGCTTTGTAGTTCTCCCACATCCCAGGTAGGACAACCAATAATTAGACAGTCATAATCGGCAAGTTCTTCAGAGACATCGCTAATTTCGTGCAATGCAACTACATTTTCTCCACCTAAAGCAGCTTGAATTGCTTCTGCTGCTGCTTCTGTTTTACCTGTAGTCGAACCATAAAAAAGACCAACTTTTGCCATTGTTCTGATTTCCTGTTGTTTGATAAGTATTGTTGCTGTTCAAACCTTGAGTAACAAAATTTACAAGTTAATTTCACTAGGTTAGAGTTTGAGAAATTTATTGCAAAAGATTATAAATATAATGAGCTATTTGACTTTGTTTTCGACTCAATCAACAATTCTTTAAGCCGACTAAATTATAAGTCAATAGTTCTCTAGTAAAGGGGATGACTTAAAATCAGTTCCACCCCCCTCAAATTCATGGCGTGAGTTTTCCATCTCTGAGCATCATACATTTATTGATACTATTTTGCAATAAGCTGAGAAAATTTTTTTAGGCACTTTGGGATTTTGTATGGAACAAGCATTACAGTTATTGAGAGAGCGATCGCTCTCATTATTAGTATGGTGCTTTAAGATTGCTAAATTTGTAACCATTAAAGTCATGAAGTAATTGAGGCTCACTAAGATCATGAGAATTAACAATCGTCGAGAAATAAACCTCCACCATGCCAACAATCGCCTTTTGGTAATAACTCAATGGCTTTTAACCAAGCTACTCGGGCGATCGCAGTCCATGCCCCTTTAGCTTCTGACTGCCATTTCCCATTCATGAACTTTGATTTCATCTTTACACGACTTGGCAAAATTGAGATTGAAATGAAGAAAAAAAACAACTTTAAGTAGGCATAAGTAACTCCAGAATATTTTGACTTGATTGACCCTGAGCAAGTAAATTTTCAGACCACGAAAGTAAATTAGCCAAAGC
>JBOFLX010000075.1:0-14288 GCA_051658085.1 Waterburya sp. | reverse complement strand
TCCTGGTGCTTTTAGCGCAGTGGCACCACTTCGATTCCATCCCGAACTCGAGAGTGAAACGCTGTAGCGGTGAAGATACTCGGAGGGTAGCCTCCTGGGAAAATAGCTCAGTGCCAGGTTCAATTTATACTCAAATGCCTCTTGTCTGCTTTTGTTTAGCTGCTAGGGGCATTTGTTTTGGCTTTTTTATTGATCATCAAGTATTTTCAAGACAGTTTGAGGATTTAGTTTGTTTTTAAACCAAATTAGTCGGTTAGGTAAATCAGTAAATTTTACACCAGCTTTATCTAAATTTAATCTTTCAGAAACAGCTAAGATTAAATTATCTGTATCACCACTACGAACTTGATAAAACTTTTTTTGTAAATATTGTGGTCGCCAATAGCCCACAATTTCGAGTAAAAATTCTCTACCGTCTGGGTGTACAATACGAAAATCAGGAATCATAACACTACCAGGCAAGGGGATTAGGTCTACTTCGCGTTCTAAACTCCACGCTGTTTTGGTTTTCGCCCAATTTTTGGCAAAGGAAGCCTCTAGCATACTGTCATATGGTTTACCTGGAGGATAATGAGAAACTAGATAACAATGATCGCTACTTAAACTAAATTTACCTGATTTAATATTGCCTGAATATTGATCGCGACTTTGAAGTTTAGCTTGAAGACTCCATTTAGTTACATGGAGTAAGGCTGGAATCATTTTGGCTAGTGCTAGACCGTAACGGGTACTAGCTTTAAACAGACTGGCTGGGCCGTCCATAGTTAGGGTAAACCCAGTATCGGCATCCCCTTCAATATATGCCATTAGTTGAAACAATTTGATATAGCGAAATAGTAATTTATACTCTCCAGGATCGTTACGATGGGCATTGATAATAACACTACTGGCACGGTAAAAAATTCCTTGTACTTGAGCAAGATTGTAACGATGTAATAATGCTTCAGGCAAAGGTGCTTCAAATTGAGTAAAAATGCGATTTTCTTGCAAATCTGCATATAATCCTGCCTCTATTTCTGTAGGAGAGACAGAACGCTTTAATTCATTGGTGAGAGTATGAGCGATCGCTTCTAAGGTCTGGCTACGTTGACAGGGTAAAGTTAATAGCTTCGCTGCGGTCGAAAAAACTCTTTGTCTAAGCATTGGTGGGTCAAGAGGACTAATAATTTCAAAAGTTGAGAAGGTATTGCGTAGTAGGTGAGCTAAACCTCTTTTAAGACGATAATCAGGACTGTCACCTTCTAAATCTAGAAGCCGTTGATCTAGTTCTCCTTGAGTTTTGCCCAAGCAATCTTGAAAACAATTAATCATTTCCGTAGCTAAAGCTATATTTCGGTTATCGATCTCTAACTTTTTTGGTACTATTGTCTCGCCATTACGTTTATATATAAGTAGGTCGCTTTTTAACATCGGATTTTAAGTCAGTCAATATTAAGTAAAAATGTATCAGCCCCTAGAATGCAGACCAGACAGTTATCAAGAATGGTATCAACAAGGTAATCAATTACGCGCTGAAGGCTATTATCAGGAGGCTTTAATTAGCTATGATCGGGCTTTAGATTATCATCCCCGTGATTATTGGACATGGTATCGTAAAGGAGCAGTGTTAGAAGCTTTGGGCTACTATCATGATGCTATAGATAGTTACAATAAAGCTATTGCTATTCAACCTGATAATTATTGGGCTTGGTATGAACAGGGATGTATTTATGCCTTAGAGTTAAATCAATACCATCAGGCGATCGCTTGTTATACTCAAGCCTTGGCTGCTGATCCTCAAGATTACTGGGCAGTCTATCGGTTAGGGGAAGCATGGCGTAAATTAGGGGAATATCAACAAGCAGTTGCTTGTTATGATCGGGCTTTAGAATTACGTCCCCAGGATTTTTGGTCTTTTTATCGTCGTGGTGAAGCACAGCAACATTGGGGAATGTTAGAATTTGCTACGCAAAGTTATGCCCAAGCATTAAGTATTAAACCTGATGATTATTGGGCTTGGTATCAACAAGGGACTGTGTGGCAAGAATTAGAACAATTGTCTCAAGCTATTAGCTGTTATGATGAGGCTTTGAAAATAGATGGGGAATCTGATTTTGCTTGGTATCAACACGCCTGTTGTTATGCGCGATTAAACAATATTAATTGGGCAATAACTAGTTTGGAAAAAGCAATTGATCTTGAGCCTGAAAAATATTTAAAGTTAGCAATTGAGGCATCTATCTGGCAAGAATTTCGTAAATTGGTGGGTTTTCAAGCTTTAATTACTAATAAAAGTCGTAAATATCAGCTTGAGTTTGATTGAGTCTTAAAATCAAAAAGTTTGTGTTAATCTTGTGGGCTACAGTTCTCATGATTAACTCTTAAACTTAGATGAAACGAGTAATTAGCAGATTATTGACTCAATTTGGCTTGGGGTTGGGAATTATTGCTATTATTTTTTTATTTCAGACTATTAAGAATGATAGTGCTGCTCTAGAGGAGAAAACTATTGTCACCAATACTGAGTCTAATCTAGTGGGTTTTCCTAGCTTAGTTGATGGCAAAATATACCAAACAATAGTTAAGGATGCGATCGCTCATAATTTAGCGCAATCATCAATGGGAGAGATTGTGCAAACCGTAGCTACGCAATTTTTAGGGGCGGAATATAAGGCTGGTTTGTTAGAAGAAGCAAGTCAAGAAAAATTAATCATTTCTTTTCAGCAATTTGACTGCTTTTTATTTGTGGAAACCGTATTAGCGATCGCTCATAATATTAGTCAAAAAAACTACGGTTATCAAGCCTTAAGCCAGCAACTAGAAAATCAACGTTATTGGAATGGTGAAATTAATGGCTATTGTAGCCGTTTGCATTATTTTTCTGATTGGATTAAAGATAATCAGCGAAGGGGTAATGTGCAGAATATTACTCAACAATTAGGTGGGATTCACATAATTAAAAAACTTAACTTTATGACAACCCATCGCCAGAGTTATCCTAAGTTGGCTAGTAATGAAGCTAATTTTCAATGTATTGCCTCAATGGAAGCGAGTCTATCAGCAACATTTCACTATATTCCAACGCAAAATATTAGCAAGATTTATCCCCAGTTACAGCCAGGCGATATCATCGGCGTAGCAACTGATATTGCTGGCTTAGATTTTACTCATACAGGTTTAGTTTATCGTCAATCTAACGGTAATTTCGGTTTAATTCATGCTTCTCCCGTAGGTAAGGTTGTAATTGCTGATGACTTACAAAACTACGTAGGGAATGTTAAAAATGCGATCGGAATTGTCGTTACTAGAGCTAATAAACTCAACTGACAATTAAAAGTTACTCTGTATTTATAGTAAAAACAATTGCCTAAACTCTAGGCTTTTTTGATTGTAATTAGTTAAACTAAAAAAGCAGGATTACTAATTTTACAGATGAAACTAAAAGTAATACTTTTCTTAGCTCTTAGCTCTTAGCTTTTAGTTTTAACAAGCTACTAATTATGAATCTCAATCCAATGTATAACAATCTCTGCTTTGATATTAGTTTTTTGGGTTTTTAGAGAACAGATCATAACAATTGTTGATTCTGACCGAAAAAATTTTAGATTTTAGAATGACGTGAATAGCTCATGCCCCTAAATTTATTAATTATGTATGGGGTAAATCCACAATCGTCAATCTGCAATTGTGTGACTTCTGACTTCTATTTAGACAGAATATAGAATACTTAAAAAAACTAAAAAGCTTAGAGCTTATAGTTTGTAGCTTAAAACTACGAAAACGAATTATTCAATTTTTTATTAACACTAGACGTGACAAGACAACATGGCTTCTTTTCGCGATATTGTTGGGTATTTTAGTAAGTATAAAGCGATCGCAATTATTAGTATCGCTGCTTCTGGTTTGTTTGAAATTCTTGACTTAATTGTTCCCTATATCATTGGGCAAATTCTTAATGTTTTGTCTAATCAGCCTTTGGATAAACCTTTAACCAGTTTGATTGGCACAGTGCAGCAAATCGGCAATTTTCCTGAAAGCAAATGGTTGTCTTTGGGAGTTTTACTGGGCATAATCTTTTTGGTTACAGTAATGCGATCGCCTATTCAACCTTGGGTGGGGGTTTGGTATCACTGGGCAATTGCCCTCGAAGCTAGACGAGATCAACTTAGTAAAGTAGTAGCTAAAATTCTGACTTTACCTTTGAGTTATTACGACGAAAATAATCCTGGGCGAATTGCGGGCAGAATTGCTAAAGGTATTGAAAATCATACTTGGACGTATCCTGAAGTTGCAGGGCAATTAATACCGAAGCTGGCGAGAATTTTGGGGATTTTTGTCTTGATCTTGCTGATCGAACCAAGAATTGCGCTCGCTTTTTTGCTTTCTTTTATTTTAATTCTTGCCTACAGTTTGAAACATTTACGGGTTTTGATTCGTAAAGAAGAATTATTAGCCAAACATCAAGAAAATACTGAAAGTCGTGCTTCCGAAATTATTACCAACATTAAAACTGTAAAATCTTTTGCAACAGAGGCACAAGAATATTATCAGCAACAACAACGTTTTGAACGAGAATTTAAATATGTTACCTATCGCATTCATAAAGGCTATGTAAAATTAATAACTTGGTCACGCACCGTTATTCAGACTTGTGTCTTTTTAGTTCTTTTATTTACTCTGATTTCTACTGTTCAGGGCAATATCACTTTAGGTCATTTTATTACCACCCTGACGGTTTCCAGTATGGCTTATGCGGAGTTAGAACCAATTAGTCAATTAGCAGAAATCTTTGCTCGTCGCTATGCTTCGATGATCCGCTTCCATGAATTTATGAAACTGGATTCTGGAATAGATGCTGCGAGTTTGGTTGAAGCTAATGTAGCAGACAATCCTTACCAATTTCAGGGAAAATTAGAATTTGCTAATCTCAGTTTTGGTTATAATCCTGAGCGTTTGATTTTAGAAGATATTAATCTTTTAATAAAACCTTACCAAACAGTAGCCTTAGTCGGACGTTCTGGTTCGGGCAAATCAACTTTGGTTAAATTACTCTTTCGTTATTTTGAACCAAACCAAGGAGAAATTAAAATTGATGGCGAAAATATTCGCAGTTTAGATATTACAAATTATCGTCGCCGACTCGCGATCGTGCATCAAGATGTAGATATTTTTAATGGCACAATTTGGGATAATCTCATTTATGGAAACCCTCATGTAGATAGAGAGCAAGTAAAACAAGCCTGTAAAATAGCTAGAGTTGAGCAATTTATCCCTGAACTACCTCAAGGTTATTCAACTGTGGTGGGAGAAAGAGGTGTCAGACTTTCTGGGGGACAAAAACAACGTTTGGGTATTGCACGAGCATTAGTGGTTGATCCTGATATTCTGATTTTTGATGAGGCAACTTCTAGCTTAGATTATGAGTCAGAACGTTCTATTCAATTAGCCATGAGATCTATTTTAGGTACACGCACTACCTTAATTATTGCTCACCGTCTAAGTACGATTCGAGAAGCAGATCAAATTGTTGTTTTAGATGCAGGAAAAATTGCCGAAGTTGGCAGTCATGAGGAATTATTAAATCAAAGCGGAATTTATCATCGTCTGCATTCTCTACAAGAGACAGGAGAAATATTTAATTAACATTAGGAGATTAAACGATGTGGCAAGATGAAATTTTGGATGAGATTCATAAATTTCGAGAAGAACACGCTAAGTCTTTTAACGTTGTACCAGAGCTAGATTATTCTCTCGCGCTCTCGAACGTTCTGCCATATCGATTAGTTCTCCCTGTACGATTACACAAGTAGCAACTAAAGTATTACCAAGAGTCGCTAGGCGATTGATAATGTTGAAGTTGCCAAGAATCTCACCGCTACAATGATTGGTATCTAATAAGTACATTATTCGTCAAAAGGATTGGGTTGCTCGAATTTGGCTTTGCCACGAGTGGCATATACTCTTTCTAGGCATGATTGAGCGTCATCGCCTTCCCAAGTACCAATAGTTTTTAGATGTTCTAGGAGCGATCGCCCTGTAGATTGAACGGGTTGGTGAGTATCTGATTTCAGATCAGTTTGAGTTTGGATTTGCTTAGTTTTCAAAAAGCGCAAAAAGTCTAAAGTTTCTTCTAAAAGTTCTTCTGGAGTAGATTCGATTTCTTGAAATAATAATTCTTTGATAGTCATGGTTTAATCCTTATGTTTCTTTACTGTCACAGGAAACTTATTAGACTTGTCCGAAAATTAAATTCATGAGAAAAAAGACGGTAGAAAACTATATTTGAGTAACCGTCTTGTCAAATCCAATAGATTATATCGAAAAATATCGGGAGCGAACAACTTCAATTTTAGGTATTAATTACCAGCAGTGGCAAAAATTAACCCAAGAGGCGATCGCTTCTGCTCAACAACAACAAGAAAAATTAGAAATAGTCTCTTAGAACAACTGGAAAATCAACCACAAAATCGAGATATGCTCTACGAGCTTTTAGCAGAAATAGAATTATTAGTAGATAGCACAGAACAAGACAGGCAAAGACCTCAGAACTATCAACAGCAGAAAAAATATTATTCTGGCAAACAACAATCTCATACGTTTAAAAACTCGGTCATTAGTTGTCCTCAAGGTGAAGATATTATCGATATTACTGTCGGTGCTTTTGGGCCAGAAGCTGACATAAATTTGTTTCGTCAACAACAATCAAAATTTTCTGATTCTCAACAATTTGTTGGGGACAAAGCTTATGTTGGTGCATCACAAACTACTACTCCTACCAAAAAACCCAAAGGTAAAAAATTAACCCAAGAACAAAAACAAGAAAATCAACAACTATCTCGTATCTCGAATTTTTGTCGAGCATTTGATTCGTCGTCTAAAAATCTTCCGAATTCTGGAACAATTAATTTGATAGTTGCTAAACCCAATTACTTGCAATACCTGAAAACACGTTGAATTTAACTTGAATAAATATTCAACCAAGAAGCCTATTTCCTTTGGCTTATCTAGTGCTGCTTATTTTCGGACAAGTCTATTGTTAATCAGTCGACTGTCCAAAATAGTACTGGGGAGTTTGCTGGTTTAGAAGTCTTACCAGGCAATAATTTAGCTTTTATTGGCGGAGATATTCAATTTGAAACTGGTCGAGCTACTGCTAGTGGGGGAAATATACAGTTAGGTGGTTTGTCGCAAGCTGGGACAGTAGGTATCAATGAAGACGGTAGTTTTAGCTTTCCTGAAGATATAACCCAAGCAGATATTACTTTGAGTAATTTTGCTTATGTTGATGCGAGGGGAACAGGAGGGGGTAATATTACCGTCGACGCTCGTAACCTAAGTTTAACGGCAGGAGAGGCTGGTAGTAGCTTCATTACAACAGGCATTAGACCTGAATCTACTTCTGCTGAGGCACAAGCAGGGGATATTACGATTGATGTCGCTGAAAAAATAACTCTTGATGACAGTGGTATTTATAATCAAGTTGATGCTGGAGGCGTAGGAAATTCAGGCAATATCACAATTAATACTAGTTCTTTAGAAGCAATCAATGGGGGTGTTGTAGATGCTTCTACTTTTAGTCAGGGAAATGCAGGGATAGTAAATATTACCGCCACAGAAAATATAACAATTGATGGGGAAGATTCAGAGGGTTTTCCCACTGGTGCGACTAGTTTTGTTGCTACTGATGCAGAAGGAAATGCAGGAGGGGTAACTATTTCTACTACTAATCTGACTCTGACTAAGGGAGGACAAGTTTCTGCTTCTACTTTTGGTCAGGGGGATGCAGGAGCAGTCAATATTATCGCTACAGGTGATATTACTGCTGATGGGGAAAGTTCTAGTGGTTTTGCCAGTGGTGCGACCAGTGCAGTTGAATTTGAGGCAGAAGGAAATGCAGGAGGGGTAACTATCTCTACTTCTAATCTGACTCTAACCAATGGCGGAGGAGTTGATGCTTCTACTTTTGGTCAGGGAAATGCAGGAGAAGTAAATATTATCGCCACAGAAAATATAACAATTGATGGGGAAGATTCAGGGGGTTTTCCCACTGGTGCGACTAGTTTTGTTGCTACTGATGCAACAGGAAATGCAGGAGCAGTCAATATTACCGCTATAGGGGATATTATTGCTAATGGAGAAGATTCAGCGGGTTTTCCAAGTGGTGTGACTAGTTCGGTTAATGAAGGTGCAGAAGAAAATGCAGGGGGGGTAACTATCTCTACTTCTAATCTGACTCTAACCAATGGCGGAAGAGTTGATGCTTCGACTTTGGGTCAGGGAAATGCAGGAAATGTGAACATTGATGCGTTAGAGTCTATTTTTATAAGTGGTTCAACAAAAAGTTCTCGCAGTGGAATATACGCTGATGCTTTGCTTGAAAATGGTAATGGCGGTGATATTAATATTTTTACCAATCAACTGACCATTGCCAATGGTGGTACAGTTGAAGCCACTAATTTTGATAGTTTAGGAGTGTATAGTCCAGGTACAGGACAGCCAGGAAATATTTTTATTGAAGCTAATAATCTTGATTTAGCAAATACAGCTAGAATTGATGCAGTAACTCAATCGGAAACTGGAGAAAGTGGCAAGATTGATTTACAAATTGCCGAGGATATTACTTTACGGGATAACAGTTTTATCTCCGCTCGTGCCTTTAATAATGCCAATGGAGGCAATATAACTATCAACGCTCAAAATGTATTTGCTTTCCTCAATCAAAATCAAGGTGATGGTAATGATATTGTGGCTAATTCTCAAGAAGGCATAGGTGGCAACATTAAAATCAATGCTCTAGTGTTTGGTATTGAACAAAGAAATGCTATTGCTGGTAACAATACTAATGATATTGATGCCAGTGGAACTGTAGATGGTTTATTTCCTATAGTAATTACGACGGGAGTTCAAGATAGACCTCAGATAATTTCATCAGAGCAAACCACTGAACAAGTTTGTCAAGCTGATCGAGAAACAGCAGCTAAAAATGCTTTAATCGTTAGAGGTAAAGGTGGTGTGCCTGCTACACTAGATCAACCATTAACTTCTCAAAATCTGATCATTAATGGTGAAATCACTTCTGCATCTGCTATTCCTGAACCTATAGAAACTAGTCAAGGCAAAATTCAACTAGCCAGAGGGATTAAAGTTACCAAGGATGGTCAGGTAATTTTAACCCCTTATGCCACTAGTAATGCAGGAGAGAGAATACCAGAAGGGAGAATTAATTGTAGTCAAATATAGCAGGTCTGATAATGAAGTGATGACTGTTAAACTGTAGCTTATAGACTACAGTAACTCATGGAAGCTCAAGAGAAAATTATCCTTACCTATGTTAAAGCCGACGGCAGCGCACCTTTTAATAATTGGATTGAAGCCCTCAAAGATAAAAAAGCTCGTGCCATAATTCGGACGAGGATTAACCGCATTCGATTGGGTAATTTGGGTGATTGTAAGTCTGTAGGAGAGGGAGTTAGTGAACTGAGAATTAAATTTGGTGCTGGCTACCGAGTTTATTTTGGGCAAGAAGGAAACACTATCATCATTTTGCTATCTGGTGGTGATAAAAGTAGTCAGAATAAAGACATCAAGCAAGCAAAGAAATATTGGCAAGATTATCAGAGGCGAGGCGATGACTAGAACTAGAAGTTACAAAGACGATTTACTAAAAGCTTTAACTGATCCAGTTGAAGCTAGAGAATATCTTAATGCAGCTTTAGAAGATGAAAACCCAGAAGTTTTTTTGTTGGCACTGCAAGACGTAGTGGAAGCCAACAGAACAATGAGCAAATTAGCGAGAGATAATAACCGCGAACACCAAATATTGTCTGAAATAATCTCAGAAAAAGGCAATCCTCAGCTAAATAGTGTTCGTAGTCTTTTAAATCAAATTGGCTTGAAGTTAGCCATAGAACTAAATCAATGAACAGTGCAATAATAATTGCTCATACTCTATGTTTGTGCAGCTACTACAAATAATTAGCTTCTTACTACTTGAAGGGCGCAAACCTTGCGCCCCTAGGGTTATAATTAATTTACTTAATTATTAAAAGTATCTTTGATACCATCAACAGTACGTTCAATGACGTTTTTAGTATTGTCTACTGCTTTTTGAGTTCGAGCAGAATCTTTATTAGCTTTTTGTTCAATTCGAGCAGCATCTCTTTTCGCTTTACCCTCGATAAAACTGTCGTCATCTGTTGCTCGATCAACTTTGGCAGCATTACTTCTGGCAGCGTCTTTGACCTTCTCTGTTGTATCACGAACAAAGTCTTTAGTTCTTCCAGTATCCTTACTGACTTTTCCTTGAGCTTCATTACCGACATTCGCTGCCAGCTGATAAACAGCAGGATTAGCCATAGCTACATTACTAGAGCCAAAAGATCCTTGCCAAACAAAAGCGATCGCTAAAAGACAAAATAGGGTTTTAGTCATCCAACGTTTTATAGTAGAAAATTGTTTCATAAAATACTCCATAAAATTATGCATTTTAAGTTTTACTTGATTTTGTACGTTTGCTAAATCATTCTTTAGATAGAGCTTTGTTATTTTTTTACTAAATATTTTTGTTTTTCAGACTATTTATTGATATTCAATCTTTAGTTTGAATTAGTTTTTTATAAATAATAATACCTATGACAGAAGGAATTACTATTTAACTGTTTTAATCTGATTGATATAACTAAAAATAAAAGCTGGATGGGGGTTGTACCGTTGTGACCCATAGTTGAAAATCGAAGGAGAGCGAATTGGCAGATTTTCAAACAGTGAATAACAATGAATAAATATATATAGTTGTAGAGTTTTTATCGCTTCCTCTACTTAATTATTACCGAGGGAAGGCGCAACCCTTCATCAAAACGGTCTGAGGTAATATACGTCATATATTTATTGTTTATTGTTTTCAAAAAAATAATTTGATAATTTTAATTTTGAGTTATTTAATTGGCGAAAATTGCAATAACAAGCTAAAAAAATAATATAATTAATAACTAAAACGGGACTATTTTCTAGCAGTCTTTGTTATTTTATATAAAGAATAAATTTGTTAAATTGTTCAATTTAATGTTAGTGGTTTATTTAAAAAGTATTTTATTTTTAATAAGCATTACAATTATTTTACTATTTAATCAAGTTATATTAGGAAATTTACCAACTAACTCTTCGACAACTTCTTCGACAATGAATCAACAAGAAATTAAAACAATAGTTGATAGACAAGCACGAGCTTGGGAAACAGAAGATGTCGAAACTATTATTGCTGACTTTGCTGAGAATGGTCTTTTTATAGCAGCAAAAAAACAATTTAGGGGCAAACAAGCGATTAAAACCGCAGCAGAAAATTATTTCAGTCAATATACTGCTACTAAGATTAATATTAAACGTTTGATTGTACAAGGTAATAGTGGGGCTATAGAATGGGATTGGAGCGATCGCAATCGTCAAACTGGTGTTATTGGTAATGCCGAAGATGCAATTATTTTTGAATTAGAAAATAATAAAATAGTTTATTGGCGAGAATATATTGACAAGGTTAATTAGTGACTGGGAATTAAATCATCCCTAATCATCAATCACCAATCACCAATCACTATTCATCGTTCCCAAAGATTTTCCCACCAAGGCATTGGTTGAGCTTTAACAAATTTAATGCGATCGCGAATATCTTTAATTTCCCAGCCTGTAAGACTAGCGAGGGTTTTTGCTTCTCGCTCTTGTCTGCCTTTGACGGACTGTTGATATTCTTTACCTGCATCACAAGTAATATTGCCAGTAAAAGGATGACGGATGATATATCTGCCTTGGAATAAATTGCGATCGCTAGTTGCTTGGAATTTTAAATCTTCGGGAAATTTATCACGACTATAGCGGACATGAAGACGAGTAATAAAGACATTACTACCACCCCAAGGGTTATTAGCTTGTTGATCTAACCAAAATACGCCAGCTTGTTTTAATTCTTCTTGATTTAAAGGTTCAGCCGAACAAGGATCGCAACTACTCATATCCCAAGCATATTCTAAAAACGCCACCTGTTTGTTTTGCTGTTCATAGGCATTCTGGAACATAGCAGTATAAAACTCTTTGAATTCCTCTTTAACAAATTCTGGAATTTCACTATCAGAGGGAACTTTAACGGTGCGGTAATTGGTAAGTTGTACCTGTCCTTGGGGAGATAGTAAATAAACAATTAAATCTTGATCGCCTTGAGCATTCATCATTCCTAAGCGAATAGGTAACATAAACTTAGGAGATTCAAAGGCAATAGAAATTGGTCTTAATTTTTCAAAACCGTTACTGTTATATTCTGCTAAATTGACTTTAGCTACAAAAAATTTGAGATTTTGCCGAATGTAAGGTTGAAGTAATTCTTTTGCACCCTTGGGAATTTTATAGTCATTTTGAATTAACCAAGTCTCTAAGCCGTCAGATTCTTTAGCACTTAGGATTACAATGTCATATTCTCCGACGCTAAATTGTTCTTCTACCGTAACTCCCAGATCAGCAGCCTCTTGTTTGGGACTAGGTGCTAAAGCAGCATTAGGTATAGATCTAAATGACTCTAGTCTCTCATAAGCTCTAAGATCACAAGGATCTTCGTCGAAATATTCTACTAATCTGGGCGCACTAAAATCATCCAGACGTTGAATAATTTTGCCTTCGCTGACATGAACTTGTTCTTTTTGCAGCACAACTGGTACAGGGACAACCATTGCGAAGTCTTTTACTTCTCCCTGATAGTCATTAGACATGGTTAAAACTGTTCTATCCTCATCCCTGGCGATAATTACCTGGGAAGCTTGATTGTAGAGACTAGTATCCGCCTTGGCGACATAGAAACCACAGAAAGCCAATGCTGGTTTAATACCAAAGATAAAAATTACTCCTGTTAAGATGCAGGAGAATAGAATTCGTAGTATTTTCATGATTGATTACTGATTACTGTTTTTAAGCTATTAGCTATTAGCTTTTAGCTTTTTACTGGTTGCTGATGACTGATAACTGATAACTGATAATTGTTCACTGATATGACTTTGCCAATTAAACCTGGGTGCAGACCAAATGATGTCTAACAAGACTGTGAGGGGAGAAATGATAAAGAGTGACCAGAAAATTGCGGTGGAGAGATAGAAGTAGTGTTGCAGAATAAAAGTAGTAAGGGCGATCGCGCTACTCCAAATTAATCTACCTGTCTGGGAATTGGGAATGGATCGCGGATCTGTCAACATAAAGAGGGCAAATAAGAGTAAGCTACCACTCATAAACTGGTGTTGCCAAACATCCCAACTCCAACCCAACCAAAGGTTACGCATTGCTTCTAAACCACCATAAGCGATGAGAAAGGCAACTGAAGTATCCCAACGACCAACTTGTTTGAGGACAACACCACCTAAACCTAGAAATAGCAGGAGATACCACCAATCTGTTCCCCATTGACCAGGAGACACCCAAGCATCGTTAGTTAGCATTAAAGCTGCGATAATGCCAAAATTAGCAGGGTTAAAGAAGTGTTTATTGTGATGAGAGAAAAGAAATTTACTAGAGATGGCTAAACAACCTGCGATCGCCATTGTCTGAGAACTATTACTCCGCAGCAGCAGACATAAACCCAGGGAAGTAATTAAAGCACTGCGAAGAGAAGTTAAGACTTTGGGACTGATGAGAATTTGGAATTCATTGTAAATATTAGTCAGGTTATCTTCGCTACTATATCTGGCATATTCCACCGCAGCTGATAGTAACCATTGAGTAACTAAACAACTAATAACTACTACCAACATTAAATTAGGTTGCAGTGTCCAATCTCTAGTACTAACTCCTAAAAATAAAAATAAAGCGAGAAAAATAATTTGCGTTACGCGAGCATCTTTAAATAGCATTAATCGCATTAATACATAACAATTAATCAACGCTTCTAGTATGTCTGCTGTAATCTAAAAATAGGGATTCGTTACCGTTTTTGTAACATATACCTTGTCTGTATGATAAATGGTAAATGATAAATGATAAATGATATGACTGATGAAGACTGGATCAACCAAGGTAAAGCTGATGCTTGGGAAGGAAAGCCTAAACAAATTCCAGAACACGATCCTCAAGCAGCTAGTATGTATGACTTGGGTTACTGTGAAGGAGAAATTGAGCGATCGCCTGTTAATCTTAAAATCAGAGCTGGTCACACACCCCCGAATTGAATTCGGGGGCTTGCCAAAGCCGAAAGCCAATCGGTAAAGGCAATTAAAATAGTGTCTAGAGTAGGGTAAAACCCAAGCTGAATTAACTGGGCGTGGCAGTCCAAAATACGATACAGA
>JBOFLX010000074.1:0-41442 GCA_051658085.1 Waterburya sp. | reverse complement strand
ATCTGTATCGTATTTTGGACTGCCACGCCCAGTTAATTCAGCTTGGGTTTTACCCTACTCTAGACACTATTTTAATTGCCTTTACCGATTGGCTTTCGGCTTTGGCAAGCCCCCGAATTCAATTCGGGGGTGTGTGACTGTTTATTTCTACCTTTAATCCACCCGACAAGAGAAATAAGTTTGATGCTTAAATTGCATGAATTTCATTTTGTTTGTACATATTGATTGATTATCAGTGGTCTATGCTACCAAATAGCAGCAGAAAATAAAATAATAATAAAAATTACCATGATAATTTACTTGGCAATTGTCCAAGATTCTTAATTATAAATGTGAGAGTAGCGATCGCGTGAGCCAAATTAAATCAGAAGCACTGAATCAATCAGCAACTAATGTCCACACAATACTCAATCTTGCTTTAGCAGCAGCACAGCAACAAAATTGGTTAGAGGTTTATCATTGTCTCCAATTATTACCCCAAACTAAAACTAATCAAAATCAAGCTCAATTATTGCTTTCAGGAGCAGATTGGCAGTTAGCATTAGATTTGGCACTAGCAATGCTTTTTAAAGGTGATTTTCAGCATAAATGGGAAATTACTAAGTTATTGCCTTTATTTGGACAGAAAATGATTCCCACCCTAACTCATCTATTAAAAAATGAAACCATTGAAGTCGATATACGTTGGTTTATCTGCCAAGTTTTAGGACAATTTAAAACCCAAACAGTTGTTTTAACTTTAGTAGAGTTACTCCAGCAAACTACAGACCAAGAATTAATAGCGATCGCTGGTAAAACTTTAACTCAAATTGGTAATAGTGCGATCAAAGCTTTAATTGAGTTATTAGCTCAACCTGAGTATCGTCTTTTAGCTGTTCAATCCCTATCTTATATCCGCACTATCGAAACTATTGAACCTTTACTAAATATTGCCCAAGATAAGCAACCAGAATTAAGAGTAATTGCGATTAAAGCTTTAGGTAGCTTTCATGATTCCCGTATTCCACCAGTTTTGATTCAAGCATTACAGGATACTGTTAGTAATGTCCGAAAAGAAGCTGCGATCGCTTTAGGATTTCGCTCTGATATTTGCGATGAATTAAATTTAGTTAGTAACTTACAACCTTTACTTCATGATTTAAACTTGGAAGTATGCCGTCAAGCAGCTATATCTTTGGGAAGAATGCAGCATCAAGAGGCAACAAATGTTCTATTTAAAGTGTTGCAAACAACAACAACTCCCACAGTTTTAAAGCTAGATTTAGTTAAGGCTTTAGGTTGGAGTGAACTTAGTTCGGCGATTGATTATTTACAACAAGCATTAATTAATTCTGAGGAGTTAGTAACTCAAGAGATTATTACTGTCCTGGGCAGAATTAACTCTCCACAATTAAAGTCTCAAGCTGCACAGGTATTAGTAAATTTTTGGCAGCAACACAAGCATCAATCAAACTCCCCTGAAATAATGCAGGCTTTAGCTACATCGTTAGGCGAACTACGCTGCAACTTCGTCCAAGCCACTTTAGAATCTCTAACAATAGTAGAAGATCGTAAAGTACAACTCCATGCCCTTGCTGCTTTAAAAAAACTTACTTAAAATAATTAAAAATCCCGACAAGGCGATCGCTTGAAGAGAAAAAAATTAATCAAATGACCGTTAAAAATAACTTTTAAAAAATTAATTTAAATTAATTAAGCTGGAAGATACAGAAATCAAAGAAAGTATTTTAAATGCTCTTAAAAACGAGGTAATTCGTAAAGCTGGTGTAGAAAGGATTGAATTCAATTCTCAATTACACTAGTTATAGCTGCTGTGCGAGACTCTGGTTTGGGTTTGACAGAAATTTCCACATCACTACCTAGAGCGTTTAAAAATCTAAACAACCTTTCGGTTGAAAACCCTGTTAATCTGCCTCTAATCAAAGCAGATACTTTAGGCTGATCTATCCCTAATATTTCTGCTGCATCCATTTGAGTTAGATTTTTTGTTTCAATAATTTCACCGATCTTGCTAGCTAATTCTGCTTTAACCAGCATCTCTTGTGGGTTGGGTAATCCTAAATCAGCAAAGACATTACCACTACTTACTTGAACCTTAATTTCTTCTGTCATTAATTTTATCCTTTTAGTTGCCTTTAGAAATAATTGTCTTGATAGTGCTGTTTTGCTTTTTTTAGTCTATCTTTAATCAACTCTATATCTTTTCTAAACAACTGGCTTTTTTGATTTATTATTACTCATGAGTATTATAGTATGCTTATTATGGCATAAAGTTTCAAGAGTACACTAAAAACCAAAACTAACAGTTACTTCTATCAACATAACTTCATTTAGTGTTACGACGTACAATTTAGTAAAGGATGATCAACAATGCAACTTCAAGAAATTGATGTCTTTATTGAAAAAGACGGACAAGTCAAAATAGCTAAATTATTTAATTCATTTAATAGGTATACTTGTGCTATATTTCTAACCTTGTTTAATTAATCAAAAAATATGAACAACAATTTAAAAAATAATAATAACTATGATTTAAATTCTATTCAAGAACCAATTAAAAATGCTCCAGAACCAGTTAAGCAAATTATTGAACAAGTCCTACAATTAGAAAAAGATAAACTATATTTAAAAACTCCGCGAAATATTAATGAAGATATTTTAAAGATTATCAAAAAAGTTGTGCAATGAAATTAAAATATCTGCAATTATGCAACTTTAGACAGTTTTATAGCCAAACTCCACCGATAAAATTTGCTAGTGGACAACAAAATACAACAGTTATTTATGGCAATAATGGAGCTGGAAAAACCTCAATTCTGAATGCTTTTACTTGGGTTTTATACGAAAAATTTACAGCAGCGTTTGCTTCTCCAGAACTTTTAATCAATCAAAGAGCGATCGCCGAAGCTCAAATAAAACAAGCGGTGGAATGTTGGGTTGAATTACAGTTTGAACGCGATCGCAAGCTTTATCAACTCAAGCGTAAATGTTATGCTCATAAAACACCAGAGCAGCAAGTTGAATATAGCCCTACGAAATTATTTGTGTTGGTTGCTGCTGAAGATGGACGTTGGTATCCCCCTTTAGAAGAGCCTGAAGATATTATTGAGAGAATTCTGCCTAGTAGTTTACATCAATATTTTTTCTTTGATGGGGAAAGAATTGATGGTTTTTTTCGTCATAATCAGCATCATAATATTGCTGAAGATACTAAAGAATTATTAGGAGTTAAAGTTTTAGATCGGGGGATTGAACATCTTAAAAAAGCCAAAAGAACTTTACAAGAAGAATTACAAGATTTAGGAGATGCTCAAACTAAGCAATTACTAAAAGAGCAAATTAAACTTGAACAATCCAAAGATAATTTAGCTGAACGACTACAGACAATTATTAGAGAAATAGAACAATTAGAACAACAAAAATCTTATTTATCACAGCAATTATTAGAAATAAGTGGTGCTGCTCAACTACAAACTTTGAAAACTAGATTATTACAAGATCAGAGTCAAGTAAAACAAGAAATTATTTTAAATAAAAAGAAACTTAAAAAACAATTATCACAAACTAGTTATGTCGTTTTCCTACCTGGACTCACTCAAAAATTTTTAGATTTAATCCAACAATTGCGCGATCGCGGTCAAATATCAACTGGGTTAAAACAAGAATTTATTCAACAGTTACTTGCACAGCAGCAATGTCTTTGTGGTATAACTTTAAAACCTGATACTGATGCTTATCAAAATGTTAAATCTTGGCTCAAACGAGTTGAAGTTAAAAACATTGAAGAGTCAGCTATGCGCTTAGAAACTCAGATAAGTAAAACGGAGTCACAAGCTAATGATTTTTGGCAACAACTAGACCTACAACAAAGTGAAATTAATCATCAATATTTACAACTTAATCACTTAGAAGCAGAAATAGTACGAGTTAATAAACAACTCAAAAGCTATCCTAATCAAAATATTCAACAGCTACAGCAGAAAATAGAACTTATAGAAGAACAGCTTAAAAGCTTAATCTTAGAACAAGGAGAAAACCAACAACAACAGAGCGATTATCAAGCACGACTAACTAAAATAACTTCTAAAATTGCCAAACAAAAACTAACAGAAACCAAACAAAAACTCGCTCAAAAACGTATTAATATAACTCAAGAATCAATTACCAGATTACATCAAGTAAGAAGCCGTTTAGAACAACAATTTCGTTTAGCTTTAGAAGAAAAAGTACAGGAAATATTTAGCTTCATTTCATTTACTCCCTACATTCCCAAACTTAGTAATAATTACGAGTTAACTTTAGTCGAAAATACCTCGGGAGTAGAAATACCTGTTGCTGCTTCTACTGGAGAAAACCAAATTTTAAGTTTATCCTTTATTGGCGGTATTATTGACCGTGTTAGACAGTGGAGTCAGCGCAATACTTTAGTAGGTTACGACAGCAGTACTTTTCCAATTGTGATGGACTCTCCCTTTGGCAGTTTAGATCAAATTTATCGACGGCAAGTAGCCAAAGCTATTCCTGAATTAGCCAATCAACTCATAATTTTAGTCACTAAAACCCAATGGGAGGGAGAAGTAGAGAGAGAAACCAAGCGGAGAATCGGTCAAGAATATATCTTAGTCTACTATACTCCTAAACCTAATCATGAAGCGTCCCCAAAGGGGAATCGCGACTGGCTAAATTTAGACCAACAAAATTACCCTTTAGTTAAAGACAGTAGCAATAATTTTGAATATACTGAAGTTGTCGTTGTGCAAAAAAATCTTTCTCAATAATTACCACGATTTAAAGTAACCATAATTTGAGTTATAACAGTGTCGATAAGATATTTCATTAATTAACTTTTAGGGGAAGGTAAAGGAGAAAATTATCAATGCTCTTTTTGGATCACACACAGGTACAACACTGTAAGCTCAAAGACAAAGATAAAGATAAATCAATATCAGGCATCATTTATAATGGCAATGTTTTTCTTAGAGCCAAAGCCTTCCCAAAAGAAGAATTAGAAGCAGCTATTAAAGAATGCCGAGAAGAGTATTTAGATCATGAAGAACGTTCTCAAATTGCCACATTACTAGTTAAAGATCCAACTAGTGTTGGAATTTGGATGCACAATAGTAATTACAAGCCAGAAGATGCGACAGTAACTTCACAGCCTGAAACTACCTCAACTTCTTCTAATACTACGACTAAAACTCAAACAGATACTAATCGTATTAGTCTTCGACAACTAGGATTAGAAATGCGTTCTGAAAAAGGGGTGGAAATTAAAACTCGTCGTCATAAATTAAAGTTGTATCAACGTTGTTTTGTGGGTAATGAAGCTGTAGATTGGATCGTTCAACGAGTCAAAGTCTCTCGCCAAGATGCAGTTACTCTCGGTCAAAAAATGTTAGAAAAAGGTATTATTCATCATGTTTTAGATGAACATCAATTTAAAGATGAAGGATTATTCTATCGCTTTAAGGACGACGACGGTAAAAGTATTTGGAATAGTCAAATTTAAGGCGTTATTGACTTAGATATTTTCTTTTTTTCTAAATATTGTTGATGCTCTTCGGCTGCTAAGTAATATTCCTTGTTCGGCTGAATTTGAGTCACAATTTCTTGCTCAAACTTTTTAGATTGTTGAAGTTGTTTGATAGAGCGCATAGCAGCAATTTTCTGTTCCTGACTATGATAAAAAATAACCGAACGATATTGTTCGCCTCGATCTGATCCTTGACGATTTAATTGAGTCGGATCGTGAATTGACCAAAATACCTCTAATAATTCTTCATAAGCAACTTGTTGAGGATCGTATTCAACTTGTGCTACTTCTGCATGACCTGTAATTCTCGACAACACATCTAAATAGCTAGGATTAGGAAAATCTCCGCCCATATACCCCACCGATGTCGAAACTACACCTTTTACCTGCCGAAAAGCGTCCTCTACTTTCCAAAAACAACCACCACCAAAAGTCGCTTTTTCCATATCTTATAAACTTAACAGTTAACACAAGCCAAACGGGGAATCACTGTCATTTCTATCGGAGAATTGTCTACAGGTTCACCATCTACTACCAAGATACCTTTTTTGGTTAAAGGTTCTAGACGCAAAGAACGAACTTTATAATATTCTAGATGCGGTAAAGAAAGATGTTTACCTTTACCAACTCGTATCAGTGCTTGCAATAATTCTAAACGAGATGTTCCTTTCCTCATAATTAACACATCCATTGCCCCGTCATTCAATTGAGCAAAAGGAGTAGTATTCATATCATGAGCAGCCCAGGCGGTATTTACTGCCCACAGAAAGATAAACTCATCTTCAATTATGTACCATTCACCCTGTTGTGAAATTTTTGATTGTGGAGATAGTTGGCAATCTGGATGAGGAATAAAAGAAAATCTACTTTTATAAGTACGCATTAAACAAATTAGCATCAAAGCATAAAGCTCAAACCGTAAAGAACCCAAAAACCTTAATCTTTCTGACTCTATATCTATATCACTAACCAATCCCCAGGCTAAAGATAGACAACTATAATACTTTTTACCATTCTGCATAACAGCAGCAATATCCAAAGCTTGTTGCTTACCCTTAACAATTAGAAAAGCAGCATTAAGAGGATCGTAACTTTCTCCAGCTAATTCTAAAATAGTTTTACATATACCATTACCAGTGCCTCCAGGAATAATACCCAAAGGAATTTTAATTGCGGTTTCCCAATCAGGACGACTCATCAAACCTGCGATCGCATCATGAATTGTACCATCTCCACCGACGATGACTATACCATCAGTATTTACAAGATTGAGATTAAGAACTAAATTTTTGGTATCTCCTGGACTCGAAGTTTCCGTAAAAGTATATTTAAGATTGCTACGATCCAATAAAGGACGAACTTGCTGGAATATCTTGGATGTCTGCCCTATACCACTAACAGGGTTAATAATAATCTGTAAATGACGAGGTTGAACAATAACATCTATAGGTTTACCTTCTAAGGTATTATTGATTGCCCGTTGCCATTGCGATCGCACTTCAATATCGGGACAAGTAAAACAGTATTCTTTTAATACCCTTTGCTGTTTTTTGCATAAATAACCAGTCTTAACTACTGGATAAGCGTGTACTACTAAGCAAGGATCTTTATCCTTTTCTCGGTTAAGCAACGAAACTCCTACTACATCCCGAAGATTAAGCTGCTGCTTTTCGTCATTATGCCACCAAAATAAACTATCTGTAGTTAAAATTCCCCAATGCTGCGGTTTTTCAGGAAAAATAGCTAGCTGGTATTCAAATATGACGATATTTTCCATTAAGTTAATTTTGAGATCATAAAGAATTTAACTTCCCATAACCTAAAAGATTAACAAAAGACGTTGATAATTGAAAGTATGACGCACAGAAGGTTAGGGTGGAAGCGTTTTTGCCAGGTAGTTAGTTTATGATGGACGAGTTTTGTAATTTGATAAACTAATTGTGTCTCGTCATCTCGAAAGATTACTCAAAATTGATTCTTTACTGCGTTCAGGTCTTAGACAAACTCAAGAAAGTTTAGCTCAAGCCACAGAAGTAAGCAATCGCACGATTAGAAGCGATTTAGCTTTTTTACGCGATCGCTACCATGCACCTTTAAAATATCAAATAGAAAAAGGATGGCATTACACTGATCCAGATTGGCGATTACCCAGTATTTCTCTATCTCAGGGAGAATTATTTGCCCTGACTTTAGGGGCAAGAATGTTAGAAGCTTATGCTGGTAGTGCTTATGTCGAAGAATTAAAAAGCGCGATCGCTCTTCTTAGTGAAAGATTACCAGAAAAAACCCTAGTAGATTTGCAACAAATAGCCGACGAACGAATTGTTTTTCGCTCTGGTGCGGAAATACTTAATCTTAATCCTCAAATTTGGGAAGACTTAGTAAGTGCGATTCGTAAATCTCAAAAGGTTTGGATGAGCTATTATGCTGCAACTAGTAATAGTAAATCTGAGAGAATTATCGATCCTTATTTTTTAGATATTTATCGAGGTACAAATCCTTATTTGATTGCTTTTTGTAATTTGCGTCAAAATTTTCGCGATTTTCGGATCGATCGCATTGAAGAGTTAAAAGTTTTAGATGCCAAGTTTGAGAGAGATCCTAGTTTTAATGCTCAGGAATACATGAAAGAAAGATTTCAATATGAGTCGGGCGATCAAGTTCATGCGATTGAGATTTGGTTTGATGTGGTTACAGCACCTTTTATTAGGGAAAGACGTTGGCATTCATCACAGGATTTAGTAGAACATAGTGACGGTTCATTAACTTTGAAGTTACAAGTTAGTGGGTTAAACGATCTTAAGCGTTGGGTGTTGGGTTATGGCAAAGGTGCGATCGTCAAAGAACCTCCTGAATTGGTGGAGTTAGTAAGGGAGGAAATTGAAGTGATGAATAGTAATTATCAGCAAGGAGTGAAATAATGAACTTTCTGGAAATCCAATTTGCTTTAAGAGGGAAAACATTACCAGCAGATCATGGTTATGCTCTTTATTCTGCTTTAAAAAATATAGTTGCAGAAAATTCAGAAAATTCAAAAAAAGTAATTGTAGAAAATTTAGAAATAAAAGATTTTCCACCCGAAGTCATTTTGTCTAGTATACCTGGAATACCAGATCGACAAGGACTAGTTTATCTAAATTCTTCATCTCGTCTGCGTTTAAGGTGTCCTTCAGAACAAGCACAACAATGGTATCGTTTATTTCAAAATCAGGTACTAGATTTAAGAGGACATTTAATCCGTCTCATTCAGCCTCGGTTATGTTTACTCGAACCCAGTGAAGTTTTAAAAGCTAGATTGGTCACTTTCAAACTAGAAAAATGGGATATCCATGATGCGCCAGCTTATTTTCTTGAATCTTGTCAAAAATCTTTAAAAAAGCTAGATATTCAGGGGAAAGCTTTTATTGATAGTAATTCTGATGGTGACTTGGCTAGGCGATCGCTGCAAATTAAAAAGAAAAATGTAATGGGTTTTGGTGTAGTTGTTGAAGGTTTAAACCCAGAAGATTCAATTAAATTGCAGTGTTATGGCTTAGGCGGTAGAAAGCACTTTGGTTGTGGGTGGTTTTATCCAAGTAAGGAGGTTGCTTAATGGAGTTAACTAGACCACAGCTAAAACCCGATCTTCTTCTTGCTAAATCATTTACGCCTGGTAGTTGGAAAGGTTCTTATAGTTTAGTTGGGCATACAGCAGATGTAGTTAATGCTGTTTCTACTTTAGTTGATATTTTAGGCGATCGCTTAATCGAACAATTCGGGCTTCAATGTAGTTTATATTATCTCAAAGCAACAGCTTGTTTAGCAGCTTATATTCACGATTGGGGAAAAGCTAATGAACATTTTCAAGGAGTTGTACGCGCCAATATTAAAGATGCTCATCCTAAACGTTATCTACCTGATAATCCTCAAATAATTCGTCATGAAGTAGCTTCGATTTTACTTGCTTGGGAATTTCGAGAATGGTTAGAACAAGGTGAAGGCGATTTCTTGACAGCTTTAGCAGCAGCAGGAGGTCATCATCTAAAATTAGGAGGAAAAAATGGAACACCCACTGATGAGTTAGGAGAAATTCGTCAAAGTGGAGATGATCGATTATTTCTCTATGTTATCGATGTAATTGATGGTCAACAACAATTTAATTGCCATTTTAAACAATTACTAAAGTATGGGATTAAAGCTCTGGATCTGCCAAAAAATATCAAATTATCTCAAAAACCATCGTTATTTTGGTCGGTAAAACAGATTAAAGAAAAACGATTTCAAATTGCCGAGTTTTTATCTAATGACTGGCAATCAGATTCAGTTTTTTTAGCAGTTATTAAATCACTTTTAATTGCTGGTGATGCTATAGGTTCGGCAATTCCAAATGTAAAACAATCTACTGAAGATGAGAAAAAAATAACTATTAAAGGCTGGATTAACAAAGAAGTTCGACGTACTCTTGATGAAGATAAATTACAGCAAGTAATTGATGCTCGACTTGACGGAAATCAATTAAGACCCTTTCAAATACAATTAGCCCAAAGTAGAAAAAGGGTAACACTAGCAAGAGCAGGATGTGGTACTGGAAAGACATTAGGTGCTTATAATTGGGCAAAATCTAAAGCTATTGGTAGAAAACTTATTTTTTGCTATCCGACAACAGGGACAAGTACGGAAGGCTTTCTTGACTATGTTCATAATGTCGGAGACATTCGATTTCTTCCTATCATTTGGCTACTGATTCGAGAAATAAACTGTATGTCAGGTCTTTTATTATTACCTAAATTACTTGGTGTTGATTCAGTTTTACTTCACTCTCGTGCAGATGTAGATTTAGAAATGGCAACTACTGGAGAAGAAGACGAAGCAGGAGAAGGAAATAACGAAGGTGCAATTAAACTAGAATCTTTTAAAGCATGGGGAAAAGAATCTATTGTCTGTACAGTTGATACAGTTCTCGGACTTCTTCAATGTAACCGCAGACCTATGTATTGTTTTCCTGCGATCGCTCAAGCTGCATTTGTTTTTGATGAAGTTCATTGTTACGACGATCGCTTATTCGGTGCATTACTAAGATTCTTGGAAGTTGTCAAAGCACCTATTTTACTCATGTCTGCTTCTTTTCTACCTTGGCAAAAAGAGGCAATTAAAAAAGCAGTAGGCGAACCCGTTGAAATTATTTCTGGATCGAAAGAGATCGAAGCACAACCACGCTATCGCTTTCACTATGACGAACATCCTAAGTGGTCAAGAGTAGAACAAGAACTATCCGCAGGTGGCAAGGTGCTATGGGTTTGCAATCGAGTAAATACTGCTATTGATGTTTACAAAAATGCCAAAGCTAAAGGATTAAATGCTGTACTGTATCACAGTCGCTATCGCTATCAAGACAGGGTTAAACATCACCGCGATGTAGTAGATGGTTTTAAACGAGATGAACCAATTTTAGCGATCGCTACTCAAGTAGCGGAAATGTCTCTCGATCTTTCAGCAACGCTTCTAATTTCTCAAATTGCCGATCCAGCAGGTTTAATTCAACGTTTGGGAAGATTAAATCGTAAATATTGCGATCGCGCTTTGGATGCTCTATTTTATCCCGATCCTAAAGTTGGTTATCCCTACGGTAAAGAACAACTAGAAAATGGAATGAAATTAATTCAGTCTTTTACACGAGAAGTCTGTCAAAGAGATCTAGCGCAATGGTTAGAGAATTTATATAACAAGGGTAAACCCAATACTTCATCAGTGCTATTGGATGGTAGTTGGCGAACATATCCAACATCTCTAAGACAAGAAGGTTTTAACATCACGGTATTACTAGAGCAAGATTTGGCAACCATTAAATCTTTACCTGCTAAAGAAATTCCTCGTTACACCGTACCAATTCCCGCTAAAAATACTCAGAAATGGCAAAAACATAAGTTTTATCTGATCGCACCTACAGAAATATGGAGTTATTCCCCAGAATTTGGTGCAAAGGAAACTAAAAAATAAGAATATGACAGAACTTACCCTATCAATTTTTGACACTAACACCCTGCTTCCTCATCGCGCTGGAATTACTGGTTTAGCTTTGGCATTATCGGTGATTAATCCCAATGATGTACCTTTTTCTTGGGAAGTTACAGAAGATGCGGTTAATTTATTTTGGGATTGTAGCGATCGCGAAGCGGTATTAAGCTTACTGCAACAAACTTATCGCCTTCAGGATGGTTATTTAGATGTTCCTGCACTTAATTTAGATTCACAGGGAAAATATACTTTTACCAAGGGAGTTGTAGGAGTTTTTCTCCAACATCAACAGCAAAGAACTTTTTCAGATGGTAGTGTATCGAAAAGTTTTCAAATTGATGAAGGTCAGCCAGAAATAACAGTAAATTATAAACCTATTGTAGATTGCTACTACACCAAGGAAATTAATGTTTTTACTAAAAAAGGACAATTTAACACAAATATTCAAGTTAAAAGCCAACACTTGCCTGGGTTGGAAGAATGTTTTGTCCATGGGGCTTACAAAGAAACACATAAAGGTTTTTTGTCTTTATTATTTTTGCCATTAGCTTGTTCTTATTTTCAATTACCTTTTGTAAAACATCCCGATTCAAAAAAGAAAACTTTAGTTCCGACTTATGCCATTGTTATTCCAGAAGTCACAAACATTCTTGCCTGGAGTGAAAGACGCAAAAAACTCTCTGGTAAAACAACATACACATACAAAAACTTTCTTGCTCAAGATGCTGGCGAAACTGGACTTCGTTTATTACTTCAAGAAAAACTTTTGGAAGACCTTAACTCGTTTCGCATTCAAAGTTGCGAAGTTTATAAAATAGGTCCTCAACAATGGAATGTTCAACAAATAGCATTGAAGCAAGCTATTTATCGTATCAGTGTCTCTGACGAAATCTTAGATTTATATGATTCTGCGTTTCAGTTTTTTAAACCCCAAGTTCGTACCAACGATAAAGGAGAAACATGGTTAGCCATTTCCAAAGTTTTACCTTGGCTTTGCGACAACTTGATTATTGGTAAACCCTGGTATTCAGGTTTTTATGAATGGAAAAAACAAAATGAACTTTATGAAAGAAAAGGATTAATAAGTATGTCCCAATATCTAGACGCGCTTGAGCAGAAATTATTTGATGCTGTACAAGGAGCATTTGGTCTTTATCGCTGGAAACAGAGAGAACAAGCAAAAAGTCAAAATAGAGACCCTGATTATGGGCAAATCACAGATAAAGTAGTTTATCGTTTTCAACGCCCATCAACACAACAGGAGTTTGCTTCTGCATTGGTTCAGTTCTTAAGTCAAAATCGTAGCACTTCAATTCTTGGTAAAGGACAAGAAATTTATTCTTGGATTCACGGCAAAAACTGGAAACAAGCCAGAGACTTAGCTTTGTTAGCTATTGCCACTTACGAAAGTAAAACACAGCAAAATCAGCGCAAGAAGCCATCGAAGGTAAATGAATCTGAAAGTACATCCACTGAATCTAGCACTGAAGCCGAAGCAGAAGAAGGCTTTGAAATGACTATTTAATTTTCAATCAATACATTATCCAAGGAGAAAAAAAACATGACACAACATATCTTTTTTACTATTGTTACCCCTACTGCTGTTGCTGCTAATAACCGAGGTGAAGGAGATGGTAGCACCCTATCTACTTTACAAAAAATTACCAGAGGTAACGACCAATATACAACTGTCAGTGCTGATGCTATTCGTTGGGGATATCGAGAATGTTTGCAAAATTCTCAACCAGATAAAGTAAATCGTACCTTTGATGCGGAAGCAGATAAATACAACATCAAAGATGAAAAATATAACGCCGTAACTTATATTGATGACGATATTTTTGGCTTTATGGATGCTAAAAAAGATAAGGATAATAAAAATGCTACAATTAAGCGTCGTGGTGCATTAGAAGTCAGTCGGGCTATCAGCCTCGATCCTTATTGGGGTGATATTACCTTTGGTTCTAAAGGTGGTGAAAAAGGAAAAACCTCAATTCATAATACAGAAGTTCATTGCACCGCTTATCAATATACTCTGGCTTTAACTCCTAGCAGTTTGAAAGACTCTGATCGCGCTAAATTATTACTAGATGCCATACCAAATATTAAGCACGTTGGCGGAAATCATGCTCGTTTCTTATATGAATTTCGTCCTGAATCAATAGTAATCAGAATAACTGAAGATCCTAGTCCTTGGATTATGAATTGCTTTGAAAGAATTGGTGATTCTGTCGGTTGTCCTCGTTTGGTTCGTTTAGTTGATGTTAAAGATGTACCAGCGCAAGAATTAATCGTAGCAGGTGAAATTGCTGATACTCCTTACGGCGAACAACTCAAAGGATTAAAAGTTAATGTTTATCGAGGCATTAAAGAAGCGATCGCAGAAGCTAAAAAACTCTTGAAAACTGAGGTAAAAGCATAAATGAGCGATCTTCTCTATCTAGAATGTCCCTGTACTAGTTTTCCTCGTAGTTTTGCACGAGATTATAAGGAAACTTATGATTATCCTCCACCTTCTACTATTTACGGTTTTTTACTTTCATTAGTAGGAGAAGAAGATTTAACAACTCATGTAGGAGTTAAACTTGCCATTGGTATCATTGGAGATACACCGCCAATTTCTCGTATTCTCCGCAAACAGCGACACCATAAGTTCAGTAAAACTCACATGGGAACTTATCCCCCTAGTCAATTTTCTAAACCTAATTTCCAAGAAATTTTAACAGATGTAAAAGTAGTTATTAAGCTTGATTCTAATGAAGAATCGGCAAAAATAAAACTATCTGAAAGAGTTGCGATCGCTTTATCTTCTCCAGAACAAATTACTCGTTTTGGCGGACTTAGTTTAGGGGAATCTTGGGCGTTAATTAATGGTATCAGACCTTATCGAGAAGAAGATGGAAAAATTCGCTGGCTAGTAAAAGATAATCGCGGATTAATTGGTTTACCTATTTGGATTGATCGCAATACTAGTCGAGGTACATTTGAACGATTTAGTTTTGGTGAATTTGTTCAAGAATGTTGGGTCGCCATTCGACCGCCAGTCTCTTTAACACCCACTAAAAAAGGTAAAACCAAGCGCAACAACCAAAAATAATCTTGAAAATACAAGCACCTCTGCTTGTTCAAACAAATGCGATCGCTTAATTACTTTTATTGTATACAGGAAAAGGATTTGAGGGAATTATATATGTTGGGAGATGCTTGCATTTTACTGAAACCCAGACAGAGCAAAGATTTTAAGGTTCAATTTTTTGAGTGTTTGAGAGTTTTTGCGTCAACAATTGTCATTTTACTAGAGGTGCTTGTAAAATTATCTCTGAACTCATGCTATGACTGAGCTATGGCGACCGTCGTGTTCTACCTTTGATTGCCGTAAGGCGTTGATCACTCTAAGCTTGCTACCAGGTAAAGCTTGCTGTTCAAAGATTGTGTTCTACCTATGATCGCCGTAAGGCGTTGATCACATTAACCGTGGCGCGGAACTAGCAGAAGTAATAGCAGCCGTGTTCTACCTATGATCGCCGTAAGGCGTTGATCACAGTAAATAGTCGTTTAGTTACTTTAGTAGCCTTTATGTGTTTTACCTTTGATCGCCGTAAGGCGTTGATCACTTGTTGGTACTTTTCCGTTAGGTATCTCCAAAGAAGTGTTTTACCTCTGATCGCCGTAAGGCGTTGATCGCTTTTTGTTTTAAACGCGATCGCCACAATTCAGTGTAATGTGTTCTACCTCTGATCGCCGTAAAGCGTTGATATTACTTCAAACTGCATACTGTGTTCTACTTCTTGCAGTAAGGCTAAAAAAGCTAGTGCGATCGCTTTAATAAAAAGAACTGCAACAATAATTATCTAGTTATCTGTTTCAAGATTTGATTTTGTTCTTCAACAGATGCGTTAGCAGGAATAATAATTTTTTTTCCTTCTCTTTTTCTCAACTCAATATACGCTTCTTTATCTTTTCTATTTTCCAGAAGATATATAGTAAGTTCTCTTGTAGTCATTTGTTTATAGTTCATCTAGAATAATCTCTACTTGGCAATTACTATTAATAGTGAACAATGCGATCGCTATTCTCTATTTAAAGAAGCGAGCGCAGAATCAAAAATAACCTTGAAAATATAATCAACTCTGCTTGTTAAAATAAATGCGATCGCTTAGTTACTTTTATTGTATACAGGAAAAGGATTTGAGGAAATTATATATGTTAGGAGATGCTTGAATTTTGCTGAAATCCAGACAGAGCAAAGATTTTAAAGTTCAATTTTTTAGATGTTTGAGAGTTTTTACATCAACAATTGCCATTTTATTGAAGGTGCTTGTAAAATTATCTCTGAACATATGCTATGACTGAGCTACGGCGACTGCCGTGTTCTACCTATGATCGCCGTAAGGCGTTGATCACCTCAACTTATTTTAAAGGATGTCAATTGTACAGCGTGTTCTACCTCTGATCGCTGTAAAGCGTTGATCACACAGCTAATATTAACCGTAGCGATAAGACTCCAGGTGTTCTACCTCTGATCGCTGTAAAGCGTTGATCACTCGAAAATCTTCTGATGAAAGTCTTTAGCTTGGATAGTTGTGTTCTACCTCTGATCGCTGTAAAGCGTTGATCACATCGTTAACTGGGTTCTATTACTCATTGGCAGGAAGCGAGTGTTCTACCTCTGATCGCCGTAAGGCGTTGATCACGTTAATGCTATTGACTCTTGGGGTGCTCCTAATTCGTGTTCTACCTCTGATCGCCGTAAGGCGTTGATCACAACTGTTTAAATGATTTAAAATCATCTTTTACTACTCTGTGTTTTACCTTTGATCGCCGTAAGGCGTTGATCACAGTGGCGATCGCACGGTTCGACTATGGCAGTGGGTATCGTGTTCTACCTTTGATCGCCGTAAGGCGTTATTTGTCAACTCTACTTTAAACAAGATCTCGAACTGTAGAAAGTGGCAAAAACATTTCTAGCGGATTATCTTGTAAACTGACAAATCCATAACGCAAATAATAGTTTTTAGCTTTTTCGTCTTTAGCATCAACAAATAAACCAATTATCCCTGCATTATCGGCGATAACTATAGCTTTCTTCATCGCCTCAACCATTAAAATTTCTCCTATTCCTTGACGCTGCCAATTTTTATCTATCGCTAAACGCGCCAATTTGACACCACAAACTATTGAGGGGTATTTTTTAGCTAGTTCTTTTGTCAGTTTTGCTGTACGAACCTCGCACAAAGATAAGGTAAAAAAACCTATAATTATTGCTGGTTTCTCTGTATCTACCAACACGAAAGTACGAGAAATGCCTTTTTGGTTATGCTGTCGCGCCGTTTGTCTAAGATAGCGATTTAATGCTTCACTGTTGCAATCAAAATTATTACGATTATGAGATTTGTTTAACAGTTCAATGACCTTCACGGAAAAATTCTTGATGTTTTTGAACGGCGGTTTTTAAACGTTCGTTGGCTACAGGAGGATTTTCTAGCAAAGAAAAAATGCGATCGCCATCTGCTTCAGAAAGATTAATTATTCTTTGGGTGTCTAAAATTGTTTGTGCTTCTTTTAAAGCTGCTTGGACAATAAATTGATTTAAAGTTGAACCAGATATAATAGCTGCTTGTTCTAGAGTTTCTTTGATGCTTTGGGGAATTCTAGCAGTTATACGAGCATCGTTTTTAGTTGCATCAACCATGACAAGATTTAATTTCTATAGTTAGATTATACACAGATTGGTGACAAAATGACACCAAAAACAGATTAAGTAACAAGAAACTTAGTAGGTTGGGTAGAACGATAGTGAAACCCAACAAAGTTCTATTAATGTTGGGTTTCGTACCTACGGTTTTATAGATCAGAGATTGAAATATTTGAATGGCAATTTTTAGACATTCGTTACAATCAACAATTAACAAGAATTATCCTTAATTTTCTTAGCTGTACGTAATATTTGTCCTGCTAAAATAGCTGCCCCAAAACCATTATCAATATTAACCACGCCAATACCAGCAGCACAGGAATTTAACATAGTCAACAACGGTGCAACCCCACTAAAACTTGCTCCATAGCCAACGCTAGTAGGTACAGCAATTACAGGACAATCCGCCATCCCTGCCACGACACTGGGTAACGCTCCTTCCATACCTGCCACGACAATTAAAACCTGGGCGTCATAAACAACCTGACGATTAAGTAACAGACGGTGAATTCCTGCTACTCCCACATCCCAAAGACGAATGACAGCAAAACCAGATAATTCCGCAGTGATCGCTGCTTCTTCGGCAACGGGAATATCGGCAGTGCCAGCAGTAAGAATCGATATTGTACCTACTTGGCTGGGAGTTTGAGGCAAAGACAAAGCACAAATACGGGCAGTAGGATAATAAACTAAATCGGGAATTGCTATTTTCAGTTGTTGATAGATTTCTGCTTCGATACGAGTTGCCATAACTACTGTGGCATCTTGCCTCATGGCAGTCATAATCTTAATCAGTTGTTCAGGGGTTTTGTCTGCCCCCCAAATAACTTCAGGAAAACCTGTTCTTAACTGGCGATGATGATCGATTTTGGCAAATTCATCTAAAGATTCAAAAGGTAGATATTTAAGCTTTTCTAGGGCAGACTCTGGACTAAGATTACCAGATGCGATCGCCTGGAGTAAATTTTTTAGTGCCTCTGGCTGGGTCATAGAGAAAATTTAATCAACAACGTATTATTGTTTTAAATCATATAAACGAGGAGATGCAAAATGACTGAAATTCCCACGATACTACTCAATTTTTACTGACCATGTTGGGGTTTGATAACCAAGAGATTAATTAGCCAAATTATATCGGATATACCAGTGATTAAATCAATGTTGTTGTTCGTCCTAGCTGGACTGTGTGAAATAGGTGGTGGTTATCTGGTCTGGCTATCTTTGCGAGAGGGAAAGAGTATTTGGCTAGCTTTAGTTGGGGTGGTGATTCTCGGTATATATGGTGCAGTTCCAACTTTACAACCCACTCATTTTGGACGCGCTTATGCAGCCTATGGTGGCATTTTCATTGTTCTATCTATCTTGTGGGGTTGGTTGGTTGAGCGTATTCGACCTGATAAATTTGATCTGCTCGGTGGTTGGATTATATTACTAGGAGTTTTGATTATGATGTATTCTCCTAGAAAGTAATACTTAGTTTTTTAATCCGTTAAACTCTAACAAGTGTCATTAGTGGTTCAAAAGAATATAGTGCTGGTCTTCTTCCAGATGCTTCTTCAACTGTAGTAAGCAAATTTTTTTCCAGTAGTATTCTGGTAAATCTTGCAGCACTAGCACTTGGAATTCCACTATTTGTTGTAAATTTATTGTTTCTAAACAGTGGGTTTGTAAATATGAAATCTAGAGCATTAATACTCCATCTTGAAGATAAAACATCCGAAAATATGATTTTCATTTCTTCATAGAGATTTCGTATATTCTCTGCGATTAAAAGATTTCTAATTGCTTGTTGCTCAACTGCTTCAAGAAAAAAACCACACCATCCTTCCCAATCGTTATTTTTAGACACATTTCTCATCTCATCTATGTATCGATTTTTGTTATCTTCCAAATATCCACTAATATAAAAATGAGGCTGAGATATTGTCTCAGTAGACCATAACATTAGTGTAATTAGCATTCGCCCTATGCGCCCATTACCATCTTTAAATGGGTGTAATGCCTCAAATTCAAGATGTGCTATGGCAGTTTTAACTAACGTTGGATCTGTACTTTGCTCAATATATCGAAATAGATTATCTAATCCATCCTGTAATTTTTCAGGGCTAATTGGAATAAATAATACATTTCTTTTTAAGGTATCAGCAAGATAATTTTGTTCATTTTTAAATTCACCTGGCGACTTTGATGCTCCTCGACCAGATGACAATAACTTTTGGTGAATACTTCTTATTAACGATTGTGATAGTGGATAACCCTCTTCCATTGACTTCTGCGCTGCCTTTAAAGCTCTTTGATAAAGAATAGTTTCAATGACTTCCGATCTAACGCTTGGAACAGGTTTTAATTCATTATCGTGATCTGCTTCATACTTTAGAATTTCATCCATCGTACTCACAGTTCCTTCCATTCTTGAGGATATAACTGCTTCTTGATTCCTTAAAGGTGCTAACAATATTTCACTGTTGTGCATATTCTTCAACATTTGGTCATACCGAGCTACGGCATCGGTTGCTTTGACCAATGGCTTGACAAACTTTCCATAATCAAGACTAGTTGGTGGGAATTTGTTGTAGTGATAGTTCACTGCATTATCCAGCTTGAGATCCATTGTCTTGCATCCCTGTAATTTGAAAGAGGCATAAATATATTAATAAATTTTAACGTCAAACTAATTAGAGATTAATATTTTTTAAAAAACGAGAGACAAAAAGACTAGGCATTAACCTGTTCACATCAAAAACCTTTGTCTATCATTTCTGGCTTATTTTGAAAGACAAAAAGACTAGGCATTAACCTGTTCACATCAAAAACCTTTGTCTATCATTTCTGGCAAGATCTAAAAACTATTAGGTTAACGTATATTACTCTGAATTCGAGATAAGCCGAAAAAATTGATTTATTTACTTAAAAAACGTTATTTTTGACTAATTGTTAGGTTTTTTGCCAAAATTAAGTCTCTTAAAAAGCTTAGAGCTACCCTAACCTTTAAATTGTCTTAACCCGAACTAAGATTATATTAATTCCATTGATCAAAAAAAGAACCTTGACTAATTCCTGTCAGACGGCGATATTGAACGACAGCTTCGGCTTCACTTAAATTTGCCACAATGTCTACTGCCATACGAGTCTTTTCTTGTTCCATCTCGGTGGTATTAGCTGCATTTTCTTCAATTTCGAGGAATTCTCGCACAAAACGGGCAGGAATAAAACTAAGATCGCGATCGCGAATGGCTTCAAGATAAATTTCAAATAGGGTTTTAATAATTCTTTTTTGTCCGTATCTTTGAGTGGCTAAACGGGGGTTGGAAATAACATAAGACCAAACAATACGCTGTAAAAACTTCAGTTCTTCCTCACGGTTACGATTATATTTTAAATAACCTCGATGACCGTATTGGGTACTTAACTCTACGGACTGAACATAGGTTTGAATTAATTGCGAACTAATTCGTTTAATTTGAGCTTTTTGTTCAAATGAACCTGGACGATATTGTCCTCTGAGATTATAGGTAGCATCAAGAAAGTTCTGAAATCTGTGGGGATTAGCTTTGACTACTTTTGCCACAGGATTATGAGGCATTTCTCTCAACCATTCACTAATAAAACGTTCTAGTTCATCCCAATCTGTTGCCAACAATTCTAAAGGAATCAAACCAGCTAAGTAAAAGTCTTCTAAATCATGGACGCTGTAGGTAATATCATCAGCAAAATCCATAATACTAGCCTCAATCGACTGAGTATCATCCTCTGGTAAGCGAACAAATTCAAAAGCTGGACGGTCTAAATTATAAACAGAATACTTACGATGTCTTTTAGATTTACGATCTGGCGATCGCCACCAAGGGTATTTTAACACCGCATTTAATGTTGCCCTGGTTAAATTTAGACCATAGTAATCAATACGATGAATTGCTAACCTGGTTAAGATCCTAAATGATTGAGCATTGCCTTCAAAACCATCAGATAAACCAGCATTTATAGCACAGGCATCTAATTGTTCTTCGGCGGTATGACCAAAGGGAGGATGTCCTAAATCATGAGATAAGGCTGCTGCTTCTACCACATCAGGATCAATACCACCAATTGCTGCTGCTACTTCAGGTTGTCCCTCGACTAATCTTTCCGCCAACCTGCGGGCTACCTGTGCCACTTTTAAAGAATGAGTGAGACGATTATGAAACACATGACCTTCTTGGGCAGTAACCACTTGTGTAATGTGCGCTAAACGACGAAAGGCAGAAGAATATAAAATGCGATCGCGATCTACCTGAAAAGATTTGCGTTGATCTCCTGGCTTGTCTCCTTGATTACCAAAGGGGTTATGCTGTCTTTGATATCTATCCCACATAAATAATTAATATTAAAAAAGACGTATATTCTTCTTGATAGTACGTCCTCACGAGTTTTTTAGCTGTATCGCTGAGAAAAATTACGATAGTGGAACATCAACCGATATTAAGCTAGAGATTGGCTAGATTGAGAAATATAGCCTTACGTAAAAACGTTAGGACATTTTTGAAATGCCACTTCCTATTTCCTATTTCCTACTTACGAGCTGATTACTATTAATGTCCTAATCTAAATTTGTACGGCTATATCTGTGGCTGGAGTTGGGTTATCTAAATTATCAATTACTCCTAACATTTCTCTTTCAAAACTTACCTGCGCCCGATTAGTTTTAGCTCCAAAATAAAAGCTATCATCTTGTTCTAATGCCCAAATTTGGGAATGGGAAAAGTAACTCATTACTACACCTAGCATCAACAAGGCAAATCCTGTATAAACAATCGGAACTCCAGGATCGGCTTTGATTTGTAACCCAGTGCTGCCGAGAATATTGATTAGTTTAATATTAATGCCATCCATCTCGACGCTTTGACCAATGTGAATTGCGCTAGTTAATTGCCCCTGCTGATTATAAATTAAGGCTGTACCCTGCAAGTCTTTGATTAACATCGAAACTCCAGAACTCATATCAGGCTTGGTAGGAATCCATGTTCCCCAGATATTGCCTGCACCGAGGGTATCTAATTTAGCGACTGGTAATTGAAAAATAGGACTATTATTTAACTGAACTTGAGCAGCAGCAATACCCCAGTTAGTTTGATAAAGAGTAACGCCATCATAACGCAGAGGTTTATTAACATGAATAGTATCTCGTTTTAATTCTTCACCGCGATCGCTAATTATGGAAAGATCGGAATAAAATTGATCGATATCGCCGTTATCGGTATAGTCGATCCAAAAGCGATTTACTTTTACTGCCCAATTATTGGGAATCTGATCAGCAGATAAAGGGCCTGATTCGATAATATTTCTAATCTGAAAAGTATTACCACTAGTAACCATTTCCTGGGCAAAAAATCCTGTAAAGATTCCCCACATTCCTCCAGCTAAAACAATTAACATCCCAAGGTGTACGACGATTGGCCCAATGCGCCCAATAATCCCTTTACGGGCATAGAGAGCGTTATCTTGTTGCCAGACTCGATAGTTTTGCTGTTCTAATAGAGGTACTAAAGATTTAATCGAACCTTGATTCAACTCAGCACTTAGGGCTAATTTGGCAAACTGCTGGGGTTTTTGATAATACTTCCATTTACGGGCAGCTTTCAAAGCTGGTAACTGACGAGTAAAGGTGCAAGCAGTCAAACTAGTACCAAAGAGAATTAATAAAGACAAATACCACCAGGTACTATAAACATGATTTAAACCCCAGGCTAAGATAACTTTCCAGGTCAAAAAGCCGTATAAGGCAGGAGATTCGGGATAGTTTTGTTGATAAAAAGTCAGAGTTTCCGCCTGTTCAATAACTGTACCAGTAATACTCACAAGAGCGATCGCCAGTAGTAAAATAATTGCTAACTTTAAATTGGCAACTATGCCGACAAAACGACGAAATATGGAATTAGGTTTTAAAAGTAAATTAAATGACATTATTTATATTAAGGAAGTAGGGGCGCAAGGCTTGCGCCCTGGATGAGGGATGAGAATTAAAAGCTTTGAGTTAAATTTTAGGGAGACGAGATAAAAGAGAATAAATTCCAAAACTTAATAGTAATGCGCCACTCACAGGATTAATCCAACTAGACCAACGACGCATTTCCAGAAGATTTTTAATCGAAGCAGTAAAAGTACCTGCAATTACTAGTGGTGTTACGTAACCAATTGCATAAGCTATTAACAAACCTGCACCCACAATTAAATCTTGAGTTGTGGCAACCCAAGCTAGTAATGTAGCTAAAACAGGGGTACTACAAGGAGAAGCAATTAAACCAAAGGTAAAGCCTAATAAATAAGAACGTATTCCTCGGGGTAAATCCGCACTAATCCAATTCGTTGCCCCCAGGGAAGGAAAACGCAGAGGTAATATTTCCAAAAGATTTAAGCCCATCGCGATCGCAACTAAACTGACAATAATCGGTAAACCTACCCCAATCTGTCCATAAACCTTCCCAATTGAAGTAGCAACAATACCTAAAAGAGCGAGAGTAGTGGCTAAACCAAGTGCAAACCAGCTAGACTGGATTGCTGCTTGTAATCTTCCCTCGGATTCATAAGCACCAATGTAACCAACGGTAATGGGCAACATCGATAGCATACAGGGAGTTAAGCTGGTAACCAATCCTGCTAGAAAAATTATCCCCACACTCACCAAACTCAGATGAGTTAATTGGGTAGAAACCACTCGATTTGCAAATTGTTCTAAAAAAAATAATTGTGTTTGTAAAAATTCCAGCATTATTTAAGTTTTACTACAAGTTTCTCCCTCTTGAATTCTATCAAAATACCTAATTACCTAGATATTTCTACCAGAAAGACATTAAGATTGGCGAAAACGTTATCAAATTAAAGAACTAGTTCAAAGAAATAAAATCAAGATGCTCAATAAGAATACAATTTTCTTAATTTTACTAGTGTTTGCTCCCATTTCTATTGCTGCACATTTTCTAGAATGGGGAGAAACCACTGTATTTATTACCGCAGCTTTAGCTATTGTTCCTTTAGCAGGCTATATGGGGCAAGCTACCGAAGAAATTGCCGTAGTGACGGGCCCAAATATCGGTGGTTTGCTGAACGCTACTTTTGGCAATGCCACAGAATTGATTCTCGCTTTTATCGCTCTCAAAGCTGGTTTAGTTGGTGTGGTAAAAGCAACCATTACTGGTTCAATCGTCGGTAACCTTTTACTCGTGATGGGTTTCTCAATGTTACTAGGAGGGATACGCTTTAAACAACAAAAATTTCAGCCGACTGTCGCCCGTCTTAATGCTTCTTCGATGAATTTAGCGGTAATTGCTTTACTTATGCCTACTGCTGTTGACTATACATCTTCGGGTATTGAAGAAAGTACTTTGCAGAATTTATCAGTAGCTGTGGCAGGCATTTTGATTTTAGTTTATCTACTGACATTGTTATTTTCCATGAAAACTCATGCCTATCTTTGTGATCTAGGCGATGTTGATTTAGAAGAAGGAGGAGAAGGAGAACCTAAAGTTAACTTGTGGTTTTGGGTGGTTATTTTACTCGTCGTCACGCTGGCTGTAGCAGTAGAATCTGAGCTATTGGTAGACTCTTTAGAAGTAGCTACCTCCGAATTAGGCTTGGGTGCGCTGTTTACTGGGGTAATCTTGTTACCCATCATTGGTAATGCTGCTGAACACGCTACGGCGGTAACAGTGGCAATGAAAGATAAAATGGATCTCTCAGTCTCCGTCGCGGTAGGTTCAAGTATGCAGATTGCTTTGTTTGTTGCTCCAGTATTAGTCATTGCAGGGTGGCTAATTGGTCAACCGATGGATCTAAATTTTAATCCTTTTGAATTAGTAGCTGTTAGCGTTGCTGTCTTGATTGCTAATTCTATTAGTTCTGATGGCGAATCTAACTGGTTAGAAGGGAGTTTGCTACTGGCTACTTATGCAGTAATAGCACTCGCTTTCTTTTTCCATCCTGTGGTTGAAGGGATGATTTAGGTAAAAACGATAAGGGATGAAGGATAAGGAATCTATTAATTATTGATTACTGATGAATAATTCATCGTTCATAATTCTTAATTCATCCTTTACTTTACGTCTCAGTTGGAAATAGTAAATTCACTAACCAAAACTCATGAACTACCACAACTTACTTCGCTCTCAGTTGTGGTTTCTAGCTTCGCAGGGTGCTGCCTTACCTTGGTCTTTCGTCCTCGGCTTGGTCTTACACTCCCTCCACTAGCAGAGACGGCTGTACCATCCGCCTTTAGTATTCTGATTCCCTCTGCCCTAATATTTTTTGAGGCTGCTTCGTCACGGTCGTGGATTACATTACACGCTTTGTTGATACAAGTCCATTCCCTAACACTTAAATCCATTTTTGGTTGCTGAGTTAGACAATCAGGACAGATATGGGAACTAGGGAAAAATCGGTCAATTTCTAGCAGTTTTTTGTCTTCTCTTTCGAGTTTGTAGCTCAAGAAATTTACAAACATTCCCCAACCGACATCAGAAATAGATGACGCTAATTTATGGTTGCGCACTAATCCCCTTACATTAAGATTCTCTACTACAATGACTTTGCTTTCATTAACAAGTTTTCTGCTTAATTTGTGCAAGAAATCCTGACGGGAATTGCTAATACGTGCGTGAACTTTAGCTACTAATTTTTTAGCTTTTTTTCTGGTATTGCTATCTAGTTGTTTTCTAGCTAAGTTTTTTTGTTTTCTGGCTAGATTTTTCTCGTGCTTTTTGATATGTCTGGGATTAGCATATTTACTTGCCTTCGATCCATCGTTTACTATGGCAAATTCTTTGATTCCAAGATCGATCCCTAAAATTTTATTGCCATTGCCAGAGATAAAACAAGCTTCAACTTCATAGATAATCGAAGCAAAATATCTGTCTGAACTATCTTTTGTTATTGTTACAGTTTTGATTTTGCCATGATAGCGACGATCAAAACTGGCTTTAACTAAACCAATTTTAGGTAACTTAATCCAGTCTCCATCAATTGTGACCGATTGAGGGAAACCGACAGATTGCTTTCCATGTTTGGATTTGAATCTAGGAAATCTAGCTCGTTTTTCAAAGAAATTGATAAATGCACGAGACAAATTGAGTGATGTTTGTTGTAAAGATTGAGAATAAACTTCTGTTTGCAACCACTCATGTTCTTTTTTAAGATTAGGCAGCAAGGCATTCAATCCTATACGAGACAAACTTTTTCCTGTCTCTTTGTAGGTTTCAATACTTTTGTTCAAAGCGAAATTCCACCACCAACGACAACAACCCATAGCACCTGCTAATTGCTGTTTTTGTTGGTCAGTTGGATAAATTCGTACTTTTTGTGCTTGTCTAATCATGTCTATCACTATATCATAAAATGATAGAAAAATGGGAAATTCTGCCCGACATTTCAGTTAAAATATAAAATATAATCTTTAGTCCCTATTACCTCTTTATCAGTAATCAGTAATTAATAATCTTATGACTCGTAGAAATAGAGATAGTAGAAGAGATAATTATAATCGCTATGATCCTCCTAATTACCGCTCTAATCCCACGCCACCTCCACCTAAGAAAAATCCCTTAGACGTAGCCAAATTAGCTATTCTAGGCAGTGTTTTTGTAGTTGGTGTAGTGGTAGGATTGGCTTTAAACTTAACTACTAGTAATAATCCCACCACTATTGATTCCAGTTTGCAAATAGACCGTCAAGCACCTAATCCCGAAATCTGTCAACAGTTTGGTGCTAGTGCGATCGTTACCGATATGCGGGTATTTTTGACTTTAACCCCTTTTAGCGTCTATTTAACCCAACCGAGTATGCAGCCAGGATGTGTGTTGCGTCGTGCTAATTGGACAATTTTAGAGCAAAAAAATCTAGTCAATTCTGAACAGGTACGAGATTGCAGAAAACGGATGAATACTTTTGGTTTTATCGGTGCTTTAGAAGGCAAACCAAAAATAGACTGTGTTTACCAAAATGATTCAGCAGGTAACTTATTCTTAAATCAACAAGGAGGTGGAGGTTCACCTACCCCCGAAACAGACAATTTTTAGACCCAATTTTAATAATCTGATATACACTGAAGGCGATTAATGTAATTTATCAATTAAAAACTATTTATTATGTGTGGAATTGTCGGTTACATCGGTACTCAAGCAGCTACAGAGATTTTAATTGCTGGTTTAGAACGCTTAGAGTATCGGGGTTATGATTCTGCTGGGATAGCTACCATTGAAGACGGGAAAATTAATTGTGTTAAAGCGAAAGGCAAATTGCTCAATCTGAGAAATAAACTAGAACATACCACCCATAAATCTCAGATTGGAATTGGACACACTCGTTGGGCAACTCATGGTAAACCAGAAGAACACAATGCTCATCCTCACCTAAACTCAACTCAAAATATAGCTGTGGTGCAAAATGGCATCATTGAAAACTATTTAGAGATCAAAGAAGAATTAATTAGTAAAGGGATTGAATTTTGCTCCGAAACCGATACTGAGGTCATTCCACACTTAATTTCCGTATTGTTAGCCAGTTCCAGTTCATTACTAGAAGCAGTCCAAAAAGCGATCGCCCGTTTAGAAGGAGCATTCGCGATCGCTGTTGTTAGTGCCGATAATCCTTATGAGTTAATAGTTGCCCGTCAACAAGCACCACTAGTATTGGGTTTTGGACAGGGAGAATTTTTCTGTGCTTCCGATATGACAGCAGTGTTACCACACACTCGTACCATCCTTAGTCTTGAAAATGGTGAGATAGCCAGATTAACTCCTTTGGGAGTAGAACTTTATAACTTCCAGGGCGATCGCCTTTCTCGTTTTCCTCGTACCCTTGATTGGAATCCCGTACAGGCAGAAAAACAGGGTTTCCGTCACTATATGCTCAAAGAAATCTATGAGCAACCTGCGGTGGTTAGAACTTGTTTAGATGCTTATATCCATCCCAACTGGCACGCTGAGGAGAATCCCGATTATAGTCCTGTAAATTTGAACTTATCTCCTAACCTCACTGATAATTTAGAACACGTTCAGATCTTAGCCTGTGGTACAAGTTGGCACGCAAGTTTAGTCGGCAAATACTTATTAGAACAGATTGCCCAAATTCCCACCTCTGTAGACTACGCTTCCGAATTTCGTTATTCTCCAAAACCGATAATTGCCAATACTTTAACTATCGGTGTTACTCAATCAGGCGAAACCGCCGACACTATCGCTGCCCTAGAATCAGAAAGAGCTAGACGAGCAGAATTAGAACCAAAATTACAAGCAAAACTACTAGGCATTACCAATCGTCCCGAAAGTACTTTAGCCCAAATAGTTGACCGCATTATCGACACCCACGCAGGTATAGAAATTGGCGTTGCAGCTACCAAAACCTTTGTCGCGCAAGTAATGGGTTTTTATTTCCTCTCCCTAGATCTAGCCTATCGTCGTCAAGCAATATCTAATAGCAAAATAGATCAAATCATTGCGGGTTTGCGCCACATTCCCAGCCAAATTGAAACCATCATCGAAACCCAAGCCGAATACATCGAAGAATTAGCCCACCAATTCACCACCGAAACCGAAGACTTTATCTTTATTGGACGAGGTATTAATTTCCCCATTGCCCTCGAAGGTGCATTAAAACTCAAAGAAATATCTTACATCCATGCCGAAGCCTACCCTGCTGGTGAAATGAAACATGGTCCGATCGCTTTATTAGATAATAAAGTACCAGTAGTTGCCGTCGCTATGCCTGGTAGTGTCTACGATAAAGTAATTTCCAACGCCCAAGAAGCCAAAGCCAGAGATGCTCGTTTAATCGGCGTAACTACCGCCATGAATGCCCAAGAAGCAGCCCATACTTTTGATGATGTGCTGACTGTACCAGAGGTGGATGAGTTGATTTCTCCTGTGTTAGCGGTTATTCCTTTACAGATTTTGTCTTATCACATTGCAGCGATTAAGGGGTTAGACGTTGACCAGCCTAGAAATTTGGCGAAAAGTGTTACTGTTGAGTAGTAAATGAGCAATATTAAAAATAATTGTGGAATCATAAAAAAGTTGGAAACTTCATAAAAAAGTTAGAAACCAAAACCTAAAATCATAAAAAAGATAGAAACTATATAAAAAAGTTGGAAACTTACCTGTACAATAGCAGGAATATTGTATTAGTTAAGTTTTCCAATGGCTAGAAGTAGATATGATTGGACTCAAGCTAAATTTGAGCGATACGTAAAAGAAGGACGTGGGAAAGGTAGTGGGAAAGACTATAAACCTTGGATAACCATTCAAGATTTTCCTTCTAGAGGTAGAGTATCGCGATCGCTAGGATGGAAAAGCGATCGCATACATCATTTTATGTCTGATTGGGAATTAAGATTTTTTTACTTACTAGAATGGAGTACAACAGTTCAAGATATTAGAGAGCAATATCCATTACTAAATCTAGATTTAGCATTTTGCATTGCTGATGAACTAGGAATTGAATATCCCAGAGAGCCAAAAAATAATACTCCTTATTGCTATTATTTCATTAATATTTTAAAAGAAAAATTAATTAATCAAAAATTAAAAATCAATACTATAACGACTGCATTAGATATCGAACTAGGTTTTCAAACTGGAACATCTTTATCTCTTTTTAAACATTTAGTTGCCAGAAAAGAAATCATTATCGATATGCTAAGAGAAAAAATATCTAGCAATTCCTCTGCAAATCTTATTAAAAAAGTTATTTAAATATTTTTAAAGGTTTCTAATGTTGTATGTTAATGATTTAATTGAATGGGTAAATGAGTCACAAGAGGTAAAAGTAGAGAGAATTGTTTGGATAGACGAAAATTATGTTATTGCATTTATTTTTGATATCAAGACTAATAAAGGTGTACCTTATCCAAAAAAAATTAAAGAAATTGAAGATGCTATTTCTGAAGGATATGCTTTGAAATTAAAATCAGATCCTTGGCTAAGAATAGTTACAGAAGACAATTTATCCGAAAAAGAAATAGAAATTAGAGAGAGAGCTTGGAGCTTAATTTCTAATATAGTTCAACAAGAACCAGAGATATATGAGCGAAAACTACGTGGTTCTCTTGTGATGGAGATAATCTCTCAATCTGAAGAAAAGATAACTAAAAAAACTATTTATGGATATTTAAGAAAATATTGGCAGAGAGGAAAAACCAAAAATGCTTTACTTCCCGATTATTCAAATTCAGGAGGTAAGGGTAAAACTAAAAAATATAGTAGTGATAAAAAACGAGGAAGACCTCGAAAATATCAAAAAATTACAGAGATCGGTAAAGGAGTCAATATAACAGAGGAAGATCGTCAAATTTTTAGGATTGCGATCGCTAAATTTTATAACAATCGTAAAGGAAACTTTTTAACTACTGCCTATAAATTGATGCTTAAAGATTACTATACCGAAGAAATAGTATTCGATGAACAAGGAGTTAGAAGATCGATTTTAGTTCCCCCTGATCGACAACCAACCTTAACTCAATTTCGCTACTGGTACGATAAAGAACACAGAGATATTAAAAAGACAGTTAGTTCCAGAAGGGGTGCTAGAGCTTTTGCCTTAGAGCATCGAGCTATTTTAGGAACGTCCAAACAAGAAACAATTGGTCCAGGTTCTCGTTATCAAATTGATGCCACCATTGCTGATGTCTATTTAGTCTCCAAATATAACCGTAATTGGATAATTGGCAGACCAGTAGTTTATATAGTGATAGACGTTTTTAGTCGGATGATAACTGGAGTCTATGTTGGTTTAGAAGGACCTTCGTGGCTAGGAATGATGATGGCTTTGGTTAATGCTGCCACAGATAAAGTTGAATTTTGTGCCGAATACGGAATTGAGATTACGGAAGAAGAATGGCTATCACATCACCTACCTGATGCAATATTAGGCGATCGCGGAGAACTAGCAGGTAAGAGTGTAGAAACTTCCATTAATAACTTGGGAATTCGGATTGAAAATGCTGCCCCTTATCGAGCAGACTGGAAGGGGATAGTAGAACGACATTTTCGGATTATTCACGAAAAGGTAAAACCATTTCTTCCTGGTTATGTAGATATTGATTTTACTCAAAGAGGGGGCAAAGATTATCGTTTAGATAGCAAACTAGACCTAGAAGGATTTACAAAAATTATTATCTATCTAATTCTTCAACACAATAATCATCATTATTTAAAAAACTATGATCGCCAAGAAATGATGATCACTGATGATGTTCAACCAATACCAAAAGAATTATGGCAATGGGGAATTACTAATCGTTCAGGAAGACTGAAAACATTTCCCGAAGATATTGTCAAACTTAATTTAATGCCTACGGAAAAAGCAACGATCACACCAAAAGGTATCAAATTCAAAAAACTATACTATACCTGCGAAAAAGCCAGAAGAGAGCAGTGGTTTGAAAAAGTCAGAAGTAAATCACTTTCTAGAGACGATAAATATCTCGACATATCCTACGATCCCAGAAAACCAGACTTTGTTTATCTTCGTTCTCTTGATGGGAAAGATTATGAAAAATGTTCAATCATTGACTTTGAAAATACATACGCCGGTAAAACTTTTGATGAGATAGAGTATCTATTTGCATACGAACAATTGCAACAACAAAAATATCAAGGCGAGCAAATACAGAAAGAAGTTGACTTAATGGCAAAAATTGAAAGTGAAATCAAGCGAGCAACTACATTGACTAATGCCGTACAGAATAAAACTCTAAGCAATAACCAAAGAGTGAAAGGAATTAAAGGTAATAGAGCCTTTGAGAAAGAGAAGCGTAGGAAAGAAGAAGCTTTTGAGCTTGGTCGAGACGAAACGCAAAATTAGAGTGAACAAACAGAAGCAGTAGAACCTCAAACCGCACCCAGTCAAACTAAATCTGAAAAATCTAAACCAAAAACCAAATCTCTCAAAAGCAAAAATTTAGAATTACTGAGAAAAATGCGTTTAGAAAGATCGATAAAAGAGGAATAAATAGTTAGTTGTGAATAAGATTTTAATTACCAATGGTGTAGAGGCAACTGTTGCTATATATCGCGACCAAAAGCTGCGTGAATATAATGCTAATCCCATGATTCAAGCATTGCCTCTCATCATGTCAGATGAAGAGTTTCTAAAATCGGCAACAGTGATGCCAGATTTTGTTCCTGAAGAAAGAATGTTGGAGCCTCATTTGAGATTTCACTGTGTCGAGAGATTATCAAGATATTTTGACCCTATCGACAAAACTTTAGAGTTACAAATAAACTACAGGAGGCTTTGTATTTTGAAACTCAGGGGATTATCGATCTTGTCGTTAAACTGTTTAAAATGGTTCAATGGCGAGCGATCGCCGAAGGTGGAGAAGAAGTTATTTCTGTCGATCTAATCCATAAAGTAGCAGAAGAAGGACTATATTTAGTAAAACCGATGCTAGATTCTATTAGATCTGGCGATACCGAATGGATGAATAGATATAAGGATATTGCTCCTTTAAGTACGGTGGAGTATCAAAATAAATATCAGTATCAGCTAAATCGACAAGAAACCAATGAAATTCGACGTTTGGCTCGTAAACAACAAGAACAGCGATCGCCTATATTAAGTACGGTAATACTGAAACTAATTCAGGAACTAAATGTTGACGCACTCTTAGCTAAACAATGTGCCGAGAAAGTTTTCGAGCCAAAAAAGAAACAACACGATGTTCAATCATTAGTTAATGAGGCTTATGCTTTGAGCCTAGAAAGCGGAGGAGTTATTCCAATTGAGATTGAAATAAAAAATCTGAAAAAATCCAAAATAGTAAAATTAAAACCAAAATATCAAGAAAACGATATGAGATTAATTGTTGCTAAAGCCCAAGAGGATGGTATTTCAGCACATGATGCTTTAAAACAAGCAGGATGGATTCCGCACTTCCCACGAAATTCAGAAAGTGAAATTACTCGAAGATAGCGATTTAAAGGCAATGATAGATGAGGATTTAATCTTGGCACATCGATCGCGCGCTTTAACTCCTGATCACCCCGTCTTACGCGGAACGGCACAAAACCCAGATGTCTATTTTCAAGAGAGAGAAACAGTCAATCCTTTTTATAATGATTGTCCCAACATCGTGCAGGAAGCAATGGATGAATTCGGAAAACTAACGGGACGTAATTACAAACTTTATGAATATCATGGCGCAGCCGATGCAGAAAGAGTAGTTGTGTTAATGGGTTCTGGTTGCGAAGCCGTACACGAAACTGTAGATTATTTGAATAACCAAGGTGAAAAAGTCGGCGTACTCAAAGTTCGGCTATATCGTCCTTTCGATGTGAAGCGATTTGTTGCAGCTTTACCTAACACAGTGAAAGCGATCGCCGTTCTTGATCGAACTAAAGAACCAGGTTCGGCAGGAGAACCACTGTATTTGGATGTGGTTAATGCTATACACGAACAATGGCATTTCCCACACCCTAAAATCATCGGCGGACGCTATGGATTATCATCCAAAGAATTCAATCCAGCCATGATTAAAGGAATTTTCGATAATCTAGTTCTAGAGAACCCCAAAAATCACTTCACTATCGGGATTAACGACGATCTCAGCCATACATCCTTGGAATACGATCGCAACTTCTCCATCGAACCAGATAGTGTAGTCAGGGCAATGTTTTATGGTTTGGGTTCGGATGGAACGGTGGGTGCAACTAAAAACTCGATTAAAATTATCGGCGAAGAAACAGATAATTACGCTCAAGGATACTTTGTTTACGACTCGAAAAAATCTGGTGCAGTTACGGTTTCTCATTTGCGTTTCGGTTCTCAACCAATTCGCTCAACCTATTTAATTGATCGCGCTAACTTCGTTGGTTGTCATCAATGGAATTTTCTGGAAAAACTAGACATTCTCAAACAAGCAGCAGATGGGGCAACTTTTTTACTTAATAGTCCCTACGGAGTAAATGAAGTTTGGGATAAATTACCGCTCGAAGTACAAGAAGAAATCGTTCGCCAGAATTTAAAATTTTACATCATCGATGCCAATAAAGTTGCCCGCGAAAGCGGTATGGCAGGAAGAATTAATACAGTCATGCAAGTATGTTTCTTCGCTTTAGCTGGAATTTTGCCTAAAGAAGAAGCAATTGAGCAAATTAAAAATGCGATCGTCAAAACCTACGGTAAGAAAGGACAACAAAGCGATTAACATGGAACCTCAATTGCCTTTAAGGGAAAGCGAAAAAGAAAACTGGGAATTCTTCCTTAATTTACCCAATCCCGATCGCCGTCAATTAAAATTAAATCAAATTCGTCAACAACAGATGCAAGAACCATTATTTGAATTTTCTGGTGCTTGTGCGGGGTGTGGTGAAACTCCTTATTTGAAATTACTTAGTCAATTATTCGGCGATCGCTCTATAGTTGCCAATGCCACGGGCTGTTCTTCTATTTATGGTGGCAACTGATCGCCTCGCTGTTAACCAATCGACCGATCAGAACCGATACAGCCATGACAGGAGAAGTCAATCTTAGCGGTGACGTTTTAGCCATTGGTGGTGTGCGGGAAAAAGTTTTAGCTGCTTGTCGGACTGGGATTAAACGAGTTATTTTACCGAAAGAGAATGAAAAAGATTTGGTAGATTTACCAGATGATGTTTGTAACGATATAGAGTATATTTTTTGCGATCGCATCGAACAGGTTTTAGAAAATGTTCTGGTCGATCTTTAATTGTAAGTTTGAAGATTAAATTTCTAATTCATCCAAAATTAATATCCGTAACTCTGTCACCCGTTTCAATGCTTTATCATTGGTCAAGAAACTATCACATCCTGTCTCAATTGCTGTTGTTATTTGTAACGCATCTGGTAGCTTTAAATTGTATTTAACTCTCATTTCCGCAGCGAGTCGGCTTATTTCCGAATCAGTGAGAGTGAACGCAATCTCTTCTGATAACCAATTCTGAATTGGTTAATAGATCTATAAAAGCTTGTTGAAGTTCTGTTTGTCCTTTTCTGATAGGGACTATCAAACACTCGGCTAAAGTTACTGGGGATGTTATAGCTTGGAATTGTCCTTCAGCCAAAAGTTTAAAAATTTCCCATACAATTTCAGCAAATCCTTCGCTTGCCTCTATGTAATAAATTACTGGAGCTGTGTCCAAGAAAACTTGAGATACTGACTGAAATACATTTTTCATCTTCATCGATCTTTTCTCAAGCTATCTTCTCGCTCCTCCCACTCTTGCCGTAATTCATTTACCCATTCTTGTGCATCTTGTCCATCTAGCAAGTTCGGAGCAATACCGTAAAAATCACTAAGCTTGCGCTTCGGTTTTTTTTGCTGCTGTGTCTTGACTCGATTTAGAACAAAATTTATCCTAAGAATTAATCTCAACAAATTAAATCTAAATTAGAAAATGAATAGTATTTTTTTGAGTTAATTATTAATAATTTAACTCAAATTTAAACCATACTTTAAAATCTCTTAAAGATTTTTAGTTTTTTAATTATCAAAATTTTTTTTCTATAAAAAATACCTTAAGAAAATCGATAATTTATTGATTTACAGATTGTTTGAAAATTATTATTAAAGTAGAAAATAATTCGCTCTTAACAGCTTGAGTTAGCTTATCGAGCAATAAAAATAAACTTTATTAACGATTGAATGAATTTATTCAAACCTTTTTCAAAATCTTTTCAAGAGAAATTATATAAATATTTCTACTTCAAAGCAAAATAGAGATACTATTTGCAACTATTCTAAACTAGACCTATCTCTTCCCCAAACTTTATTAAGTACTTTACAGCTATTAAGACAATCGATCTATCGAGAAGGGCAACAAATTTTTCAGCACTGGCAACCTTTAATCGAGCGAAAAACTTTTTGGGATAGCTGTCTCAACCTTTCCTATTATCTAGCCTTGAGACAACATGATTTGCGACCTTTGCAATTAGCTTTAAAACCTTGGGGTTTGTCATCTCTGGGGCGAATTGAAGCGCAGGTAATGGCAAATTTGGATGCTGTAATTTTTACTTTGGGAAAAGTTTGTGGTGTAGATCCTGCTTTATTACCATCTCATCTACCCGTAGAAAAATTTTTTGAGGGCGATCGCCTTGATGCTTGAGAAGGATTGAAGGCAGCACGATTTTGCCAGAGCATAAAGCCAGACATGACCAAGAGAAAGTAAGCAAATGCTTTCTGTAAATGTCTTGCTTGTACGAATTTGGCTAGGTATGCGCCTAAAAAAATCCCTAAACTGGCAGCGAACATAAAAGAAAGAGTCAATTGCCAATCGATCGCAACAGTACCTAAATAACCCAAAAAACCAGCACTTGAGTTTAAAACTATAACTAGTGCCTACTTCTCCCTGGTCTATCCATTGCTTGAGAGTGAGAGCATCAATTTCTTGTAGCCTACGATTGATAGTATTTGTCATAATTAAACCTCTTGTTTTTTTAGTGGATCGCAAACGCCGTAACGTTCCCACAACGTTCATTAGCGGGAACGGCTTCCATCATTTTCTTGGGATCTGGTAAATTGAGATTTTGCATCAGTTCGATAAAACTTTCGCGACTGCGGTTAGCAAAGCGAGGATTCCAAAGTTTTTCTTCTCCAATGGTCGAGACAGTATAACCTCGATAGTCATGAGCCGAATAAACTAGAGTGGAATCTGGTAAAGTAAAAAGTCGCTGCGTAACTGAATCATATAAAGTTCCCGCATCTCCGCTTTGAAAATCGGTACGACCACAACCCCTAATAAGTAGAGCATCTCCTGTAAGAATGCGATCGCTATTGACTAAATATGCCATATGGCTATCGGTATGACCTGGAGTAGCAATGGCTCTAATCTGAATCGTTCCTAATTCCAACATTTCACCGTTTTCGATATAGCGATCGGCACAGGTAGCCTGGGCGTTTTCGGGAACGATACCCAAACAACCAGTCTCTGCTCTCAATTTGTCTGTTCCCGTAATATGATCGGCATGGATATGGGTTTCCAAACAGTAGCGCAAAGTAAATCCTAATTCTTTAAGTAATTTAAGGTCGCGATCAACCTGTTCTATGACTGGATCGACAAGAATTGCCTCTTTAGTACTAGGTTCGGCAATCAAATAGGTGTAAGTGCTAGACTCTGGATCGAATAACTGACGGAATAACATTTTTTAGACCTCGGTGTTTTCATAAAGGTTATAAGCTATAGAGTGTGAAGAACTAACTCCTTCATTGGTAGATAAGCAAAATGTACGCCTTGAGACATTTTTGGCATAGGAATCGTTTGTGAGGGTGCGTTGCATTTGAATAGCTGTCTTTGCGACATTGATAAAGTTGGGTAAGACAAACTTTCTTCCATTCTTTGTCTCCTCTTTTTTTCGCAAGTAACTTAATTATAGTTATATAACTAATAAATTATATAATTATAAATATTGCTCAACTATTAAACATGCCAGAAATATCTCCTACTGTTCTTGCTCACATTGCCGACTATTTCAAAGTTCTTTCTGAAGTCAGCAGATTACAAATCTTAAATTGTCTTAGGTCAGGGGCTAAAAGTGTAACAGAAATCGTCAAGGCAACAGGATTGAGTCAAGCTAATACTTCCAGACATCTCAAAGCGTTAATGCAAGCAGGGATGGTTTCTCGTCAGGTGCAAGGAGTAAGTGTGTATTATCAGATTGGCGATCCGTTGATTTTTGACTTGTGTGACTTAGTTTGCGATCGCCTTGCTGCACATCTAGTCGAACAAACAAAACAGTTAGAACAGCTCAAATCTATTAAAAATGAAGCTGAATCGAGTCTTGATAACTAAGAAGCCAACATTTATATACTGTTAATCTGAGTAACAATCTTAGGTAAATGAGTCAAAGTATTGTGAATTAGGCAAGACTTGACGGCAGCTTCTAAACCTTTCTGATGATAAACATCTAGAGCGATCGGCAGGCTTACATTAATTTGAAAATTGTAACTTACATTGACTAACATCTTAAGTTTTCCTCGTCAGTCTACACTTCTAAATCTAAAAAAACTATGTGAGTAATTTGTGAGGGAAAAATCATCTTATTTGGCTCAAAAGATGTTCACTAAGGGGTCGATATTCCCCAAACTCCATCGAAAAAGTAGCCATCTTACAAGAAAGCGATCGCAATTCAGTTGAATATCAAACATCTCTGCTAGCGGTACTTCAGCGCGAATTACATAGTAGTCATCTATAGTTTCCAAACCCAATAATAAAGAACGATGCAATGCTTTAGTTATATGAGCGAGATCTGGTTAAGTTTTAGGCGCGATTACTCTTGGGAAGGTTATCGATCAAGTAAATCTGAATAACTCTTCTCAGGTAATTAGGTTGAAGGTACAAAACAACAATTAGAAACATTTCTATGGCGTTTGAAAACAGAAAATCCACCGCGATCGCAGATTCAAAATATTGAAATTGATTGGAGAAAACTAAAAGGTTTTAAAACTTTTGAAATCCTTCCCAGCACAACAGGAAAAAAAACAGCAATAGTTTTACCCGATCTCGCTACTTGTCCCGATTGTTTGCCAGAAATTTTTGACCCCAATAATCGCAGATATCGCTATCCTTTTACCAATTGTACTAATTGCGGACCTCGCTACAGCATTATTGAAGCATTACCATATGATCGCGCTAATACGACCATGAAAGCATTTTCTATGTGTCCTAGCTGCGAAACTGAATACCAAAATCCGAGCGCTCGACGTTTTCATGCTCAACCCAATGCCTGTCCTCAATGTGGCCCTAAAATAGAATTATGGGATAGTATGGGCAAAATTATCGCCCAAAATTACGATGCTATCTCTGTAACGGCAGCAGCAATTCGTCAGGGAAAAATAGTTGCAATAAAAGGTTTGGGTGGTTTTCATCTAATAGTTGATGCTAAGAATGAAAAAGCTGTAAATCTTCTACGTCAACGCAAACATCGCCTTGATAAACCCTTTGCTTTGATGTATCCAAATTTGGAATTAATTAAACAACATTGTCAGGTTTCAGAATTAGAAGAGAAATTATTGGAATCTCCCGAAGCACCGATTGTAATTTTAAGCAGACGAGAGAAAAATTTTAATGAATGTGCGATCGCGCCTAATAATCCCTATTTGGGAATTATGCTTCCCTACACACCCCTCCATCATCTGTTAATGGCAGAATTGGGATGTGCGATCGTGGCAATTAGTGGCAATTTTGCCAACGAACCTATATGTATCGAAGAGTATGAGGCAATTAAAAGATTAAATGGCATTGCCGACTTATTTCTCATTCACGATCGCCCTATTGTTCGTCCAATTGATGATTCGATCGCTCGTATCATTATGGGAGAAGCTACTATTATACGCCGTGCCAGAGGTTATGCACCTTTACCAATTTCTATTTTGAAAGACAAAAATTCTCATCCTGTCATTCTTGCTGTCGGCGCACATTTAAAAAATACGATCGCTATTGCTGGCGATCGCCATCCCGATTACTTTTCTAGTCAATACGCTCAAAACTCAGGCAAAAAAGTAATTCCCGTACAACATCATTATGCCCATGTTCTGGCTTGTATGGCAGAAAACGAAATCCTGGGAGAAACTGTTTTAGGAATAGCTTGGGATGGTAGTGGTTATGGTTTGGAAATCCCCCCCTCCCCCCTTAGTAAGGGGAGGCAGCGCATTGCGGGGGTTCCCCCCGTTGTAGCGACTGCCGTGGGAACCGAAGGGGGGATTTGGGGTGGAGAATTTTTGTTAATTCCTGCTATAGAATCGTTAAATTCGGCTTCAGGAAAAAAACCATTTCAAAGAGTTGCTCATCTACATCCTTTTCCGTTACCAGGAGGCGATCGCGCCATTAAAGAACCCAGAAGATCGGCACTTGGATTGCTTTACGAAGTGTTTGGCAAGCAACTATTTTCAGAAAAACAGTTTCAACCTTTACTTGCTGCTTTTTCAGACCAAGAATTAGCAGTCTTATCAAAAATGCTATCAAATCAATTAAACACGCCTTTAACTTCTAGCATGGGTAGGTTATTTGATGGTATTGCTGCCATTACTAACTTATGTCAGATTGCCAATTTTGAAGGACAAGCAGCCATGCTCTTAGAATTGATCATCGATCGCTTTTTGACGGAGAAATCTTATTCTTTAATATTTCAAAATAACCAAATCGACTGGCGATCAATGCTTTTAGATATTCTCGACGATGTTATAAATAAAGTATTACTAGATATTATCTCGGCGAAATTTCACAATACTCTAGTTGATGCGATCGATATGATCGCACAACAAATAAAAGTAGAAAAAATCGTACTTACTGGTGGCTGTTTTCAAAACAAATATCTAACAGAAAAAGCGATCGCCAAACTCCGAACTGCTGGTTTTCAAACCTATTGGCATCATCGCGTTCCCCCTAACGATGGTAGCATTGCATTAGGACAAGCGATCGCAGCCATTCTAGAAAGTACCAATAATTTGACTTTTGACTTTTGAATTATGTGTTTAGCAGTACCAGGAAAAATTCTAAGTATTACAGGCGAAGATCCTTTACATCATGTTTGCCGATCATATACTAAACAACTACAGTTATATTCACAAAACTTCTTGTTTATTTAATATTTTTAATTGAATATATTTTTGCTTGACACTCATAAGCCTTATATATCAAAGCTCACAAAAAATATTTGACCGCATTATCATATTTTAGATGCCCAATTAAAGAACTCTACAACATCTTGATTAGCTTAAAATATGGACAATTTTGAGATTAGCTGGTTTGAGAGAAGATTTATTGGCTAAAGTGAGAAAGTTTTTGGAGGAAATACTATATCTATCGGAAACTTTCCTAACCCCTGCAAGACTTTTAAAAAAGCTTGTCACGAATGGATAATTCCTGTCTACTTCAAAACCTCTTCCTGGGTTGGCAAGGCTCTTAGAGCATCAGGTGTAAGACTTCTTCTTTCACTATCTGTTAGATTTGGCAAACGAATCCCCGTATCATGAAAAGTTTCTCCCCCATCTAGTGAAAATCGGATTTGCTTGCCAGCATGTTCTGAGAAAAAGCGCGGATTATTGATTTTGAGATATATGCCATTTTTGAATCCTGAATACTCTCGAACATAATAGTCGTTCAGATAGAGCTGAACACCGAAGGAGGTAGCTGGCAACTTACTCATCAGGTTAATTTTAACTACATAAGTAACATTATCCAAAGTTGTGTTTTCAGTGGCTCGAATATACTCAATACTTCTGATATCTGCTGGTTTGGGT
>JBOFLX010000073.1:0-38486 GCA_051658085.1 Waterburya sp. | reverse complement strand
AGTCATCTACATCCCAAAATATTTGTGTGATATCCAATCTTGATGTCATCATATAACTAGCTGAGATTCCTTGATTATGCTTCTATACGAGTTTACATCTCAGCCTTTTTTTTCTCTAATTTTCGTCGAACTGACGTTTCCCCGTCTCAACTATGAAATTAACCTATGCACCGACTACTTAATAAATTTACTTGTTTGAAAATCCCAAAATAAATGCGATCGCTCTTGAGATTTAAGTATTAGTTGCGAGCTTGATGTGATTTCACCGACTACATTACAAGCTATTTGTTGTTGATTAAATTGTTTCTTGACTAAATCTAAATTTTGGGGCGGAATAGATAGCAAAAATCCATAACTAGGGAAGCATATTAACCAGGTTTCTAGAGTTAAATTGTCAGGATAAATAATATTATCCAAATTTAAAATTGCACCACATTGAGAAGCTTCAATTAACATTAATAATGTGCCGATAATTCCACCCATACTAATATCTTTACCAGTATTACAGAGATTATTTTCTGCTAAATAAGGAAGAATTTTTAAATTCTCTTGTAATCGTATTGGCTTGGCTTTAGTCGCAGCATTCCAAAAGGGAAATTGAGGGTGCATTTCTCCTTGAAGATCGATAGCAGCAATCAATAAATCTCCAGGCTGGGCGGTAAAACTGCTGATTAACTTTTTGGCACGTCCTAAAATAGAAACACTTAGAGCATTGTAAGCACTTTTAAAATTAGTATGTCCGCCGACAATTGGCACATTAAAAGCTTGAGCAGCAGCCCTCATACCTTCTAGTAATGGTACAGCTTTGGTAGCATCCTCTGTCCAAATTGTATCGACGATCGCGATCGCTCTTCCCCCCATCGCTGCAATATCACTGACGTTAACCATCACCGCACACCAACCAGCAAACCAAGGATCGGTTTCAACTAATACGTGCCACATCCCCTCGGCTGCGAAAAGTAAATACCCATCTTGATCGGGAATTGCAGCACAATCATCACCAACTGGAATTTGATTATTAGTTTGTAATCCTAATATTTGATTAACAATTTGAATATCTTGCTTTTGAATAATGCCTAATGACTGCTTGAGTTTTGTTGCTAACTGTTCAAGATTCAAAGGAGGGCGATCGCTCATAGTAGCCGTACAAAGTTAGATTAGGACATTAAAAGATATTTGATAACAATATTAGTTATTTTCCGTAAAAGACCAGAGAAATTTTTAGGGCTATAATTGCGGTTGGGGTGAATAGTCTCTTAAATCAACCTTGTCACAATAAAAGGGACGCAAAAACTTTCACCCTTTTTTTATCGGGTTTTGCTCTTCAGCCCTCAGTCTTTGTTCAACGTTTCTCTGACCAGATTACAGGGAAAATGGCAGGATCGGTATAATCAGGAAACCCATTAGGTTGTTGACGACACAGGCGATCTAAAAAGTGATGTATTTGTTTCCCATTGTTCCAGAAAGGTTGATAGCGATTTTCGCCATCTTGAACGTTTAGCACCACTGCCCGACGCATGATCTGACTGCGATTTTCATAACTGCCATGAACTAAAGAGGAATGATGAAAACTAATTTGTCCTTTTTTTAGTTGTATGGGAATTTTGTTAAATTCTTGTCCTTGCAGTCGAAATTTGTATTCAATTTCAGCATGATTATCATAGTTAAAGCTACGCATATGAGCGGTTTCTGACCATTTATGACTGCGATCTACCATTACTAGAGAGCCATGTTCTTCGGTAACATCATGCAAGGGAATCCAAACTGTTAGTAATTTACTGGAAGTGCAATTTGAATGATAAGAGCGATCTGTATGCCAGCCTACTTTAGTAGTATTAGTTTGATGATTGGGTTCTTTACTGATCAACTGATCTTGGAAATATCTGACTGTATCAGTATCCATTAATTTAGCTGCGATCGCACCAATTATTGGTTGCAAAGATAATTGACGAAAAGCTAACTTTTGGAAGGAAATGTATTCGTTATTTCTTACTGCGACTCTATCTCCTACCTGCCAATTACTACAGCCTGCGATCGGTATTTCTGCATCTTTAATGCCTTGGTATATTTCTTCGCTGGCAAGAAATAGGCTATCAATTAAATCTTCAGGAATAACTTTTTTAGTTACAAACCAACCATGTTCTTGAAAAAATTCAATATCTTTTTTAGTAGGCAAAAGTTGTTGTTGTACTTCACTTAGACGAAAATCTATTTGTTCTCTTGTTTCGTTAGCAAATGATAACAATGAATTCAAAGTTATACTGTTCATTATTTTCAATGATTTGTTTAAATAAATATCACAATTTTGCTTTTGCTAAATAAGCAGCAAAAACCAAGCAAAACTTTAAAATTGCATAAAAATATTGATAATCAAGCTCGATTAAAAAACTTTAATTAAGCTATTTGTTTATATATATGCCCTAATAATTCCAGTTAGGCACTGATATTATTTTTATTTACCTCTCGTTTTTAATTAATGTAAATTGCTGTCAATAATAACAGACTTTTTATTTTTTGTATATTGTTATGTGTGAAAATTGTGACTTATTAGGGATCAATAATAAAAAGAGGTAAATTTACTTTTATAAGTGACATTTGAAGTAATTAGTTTAACTGTAGACAGTTTAAATACTTGCACACTTAAAGACAAAGTTTAATAATTATTCCTTTCAAAGATTACAGCAAATACCTACTATAGAATTAAAACTATTTATCAATTAGATTTGACAGGTTATTTTAAAAACTTTAAATCTTTAAAACTTCTAAATTCAGACAAGCAATCGCTCTTAACTTACAAAACGTCAGTTTGGGTTAAGAACATTAATTCGATACTTGTAAACTTGAACCGTTTTCCCCTTTATAAACTTCAATTCGGGTTTGAAAAGCTTCTTTAAACTGAGGCATATGGGTAACAGTAAGAATACAGGCAAAATCAGGGGCGATCGCATTAATTGCCCCGACTAATCTATTGCATCCTTCTGCATCTTGAGTACCGAAACCTTCATCGACAATCAGCATTTGTAGAGATGTGCCTGAACGTTGTGCTAAAAGTTTAGCTAAAGCTAATCGTACTGAAAAATTAATCCGAAATGCTTCGCCACCAGAATAGGTTTCGTAAGGGCGAGTACCACTAGCATCAGCAATCAAAATATCAAGAGTATCAATTAGTTTGGTTTTTTTCTTGGATGTTCCTTTACTTGCTTTTTGAGTTAAAAACTGTACGTGAAATTGATTTCCAGTGAGTCTGGCTAAAATTTGATTGGTTTCGGCTTCTAGCTGGGGCAAGATGTTTTCGATAGTTAAGGCTTGAATACCATTTTTTCCGAATGCTTGAGTTAATTCTTGATAGATGCGATATTTTTTTTCGTAGGTTCGTAGTTGTGTTTCTGCTTCTTGATGTTGTATTTTTAAGTTGTCTATTTGAGTAAGAGATTGTTGTAGTCTGCCACTGCGAGAAATTAAATCATCTAGTTGTTGACGGCGTTGATATATTTGTTGTTCTAAAGCTTGAATTTCCTGACGATTATCGGCTATTTGATCGCGTTGATTTATATGATATTGTAGTTGTTCTTGCAGACTATTTTTAGTTTGTAATTTTTGTTGTAATAGTTGTTCTAATTCTATTAATCGAGTCTGAAATTGTGGATAGTCTTGTTTAGCTTTTTGTAATTCTTGATATTTAAATTGCCAAGATTGTAACTGTCGTAAAGTAGTTAATAAATTTTGATGAGTGTGGCGATCATAACCCAAGCCTTGGATTGTTTGGTCGATTTTATCAATTTCTTGTTGGATTTGAGAATTGATATGTAACTTTTCTAAAGCAGTTTGTAAATCGGCAATTTCTTGTAGCAGTTGAGGTTTTTGTTCATCTAATTTTGCCTGACGTTTCTTAGCATCTTCAATTTTTGCCTGTTTAATTTCTGCCCAACGTAAATTATTAACTTCTCCTCTAACTAAAGCATGAGTTTGTTCATCATAATTTAAAGTTTTTAATTCTGCTTCTAATCGCTTAATTGCTATCTGTAATTCTAGAGCATAATTACCATTTTGGAGAGATAATTCTAGCTGTTGTTTTTCTGCTTGTTTAATTTGCAATTGCTCATAAATCTCCTCTGTAGCTTCCAATTGTGCTTCTAGTTGACCAAATTGTTGTTGCAGTGAATCATAAGGAGAAATTTCTCGCGAGATTTCCTGATATTCTTGGCGTAATAATTGTAATTCGCGATCGCAAGTAGATAGTTGTTCACGAATTACCCAAATTTGCTCTTCGATCTCTTTTTGTTGCTGTTGAGTTTTATCAACCACCTGATGACGATGGTGTTCATCCAATTCGCGATCGCATAAAGGGCAACTAGCATCAGGATTAGCCAGCATTTTTAGCTTATGTTGCAGTTCGTGTAATTGTCTTTCGTAAATGCGCTGATTTTCTTGTAATTTAAAGCGAAATTCCTTTCTTTCTGTGCCTTTTTCTTCGACTCGTTTTTGATAGACACGCTTTTTGTCTAGTGCTTCTATTTGGGCATCTACAGTTAGTAATTGATTGCGCTTTTCAGGAACTTTTTCGATATCTTCGGCTAATCTTTTAATAGAATAATGCAACTGCTCTAATTTGGCTGTCAGTTTCGCTTCTTCACGACTAATTTGCGCCTGAAGGTCATTTTTTTGTTTAATTAAAGGAGAAATATATTGTTGCAGCCGATCTAATTCTGTAAGTTGTTGACGATTTGCCTCCAACCTAACCAATGCTGCTTCTATATCCTGAGTTTTGGCGACAACTCTCGCAATTTCTTGTTCCTGTTGTTCAATACTTTCTAAACGAGTTTGAATCTGGTTAATTTGGATATTTAACTCATTTTTTTGTTTTTCTAACTGTTTTTCTAGCTGTTGTTTTTGCTGTTGAGCTTCTTGATGGAGAGTAAACTTAGTTGATAATTCCTTCTCTTGAGCTTGCCCAGCTAGTAGCTGATTGTAGCCTGTAGTTATTTCTGTTTCTTGGTTAATTAAATTATTTAATGAGGCTAATTGCCCTCCAAGAGCATGAATATCTTTTGTAGCGCGATCGCAATCTTGAATTAAATTTTGATGTTGGGTTTGTTGAATTGTTAGTTGCTTTTCCCAATTCTGACGTTGGTATTCAATCCCTTGTATTTCTTGGAGTCTGACACGCTCTTTGTCTTGTAAAGTTTGGAATTGTGCTAATTCTTGTTGTAGTTGAGTTAAATCCACCTCAATCTCTTGCCTAGTAGCTAATTCGACGGCTAACGGCTCTAAGTTCTGTTGCAGTTGTTCGATCTTGCCCTTATATTCTTTTGCCGTATCTTTAGCTTTGCTTGCCAATTCCTCATAGCGATCTAGCTTTAATAAATCCGCCAAAATTTGCTTACGTTCACTAGGACGACGTAACATAAACTCGTCTGCCCTTCCTTGACGTAAATAAGCCGAATTAGTAAAAGTCTCGTAGTCTAGTTTCAAACAAGAAATAATATCATCTTGAGTCGCCCGTAAACCTTTAGCGGTAAGAGAACGAAAATTCCCTGCTTTAGTTTCTACTTGAAATTCCAAACAACTAGCTTTGCCCCTAGCACGAGAGCGAATTAAACGATAGGTTTGATTATTACAGCTAAAATCAAAATCAACACGAACGTTGTTTGCCCCACCATAAATCACATCATCTTCTGTAGCAGCCCGACATTTACCCCAAATTACCCAGGTAATTGCTTCCAAAAGCGATGATTTACCTGCACCATTTGCCCCACAAATACAAGCAGTATGTAATCCGCGAAAATTGAGACTAGCATCTCGGTAACTCAAGAAATTTTTTAAAGTTAGCTGCAATGGAATCATGCTTTATGCCAACGTCCTCTAACAAAAAATAATGCTATTTAGTATATTTGCATCATTTTCTAGTCTATGGTCGTATTTTCAGAGATTCTAGTTTTTTATCGTCTTATTTTACAAAAATTAATAAAGTTAACTAATAGCAGGTATTATATATTTGACTATTAACATCTAATTCTCCTTGAATACAATCAGCTAAACTATAACTGACGCTAGAATTCATTTTTCTAACTACACTTAATATAGGGAAGTAAATACTCGCTTATCGTGGCACACTTGTAGAGGCAAGAAATATTTAATGTCTAATTTAGAATACAGAGGTACACCCTTAAGTAAAGTCAGCAAACACAGTCAACAAAAAAGCTATGTTAGTGAGCATCCTTTCAAAGACAGCGCGCTGGGTTTAGTTTCTACCAAAAGCTTTCCTGCAATTGTAGGTACAGCAGACATGATGCTCAAATCATCAGAAGTCACGATGGTAGGTTACGAAAAAATTGGTAGTGGCTACTGTACGGCTGTGGTTAGGGGTAATATTGCCGATGTCAGATTAGCCGTAGAAGAAGGGGCAAGAACCGCCGAAAAATTCGGTCAACTAGTTTCTAAGCTAGTAATTGCGCGTCCCATGCCCAATCTGGAAGCAATCTTTCCTATAGGTAGCCATTTAATCGAATTGACGCAAAAAAGGCGCGGTTATAGTCGTTTAAGCAATCATTCCATTGGTTTATTAGAAACTAGAGGCTTTCCTGCGATGGTAGGTGGTGCAGATGCCATGTTGAAATCCGCTGATGTACAGTTAGCTTCTTACGAAAAAATTGGCGATGGTTTATGTACTGCTATTATTAGAGGATCAGTAGCCAATGTAGCGATCGCTATTGATGCAGGAATGCAGGCAGCAGAACGTATTGGAGAACTACACGCAGTTATGATAATTCCCAGACTGTTAGAAGATTTAGAACATACTCTGCCTGTGGCTAACTATTGGATGGAAGACGAACAAGAACCTTTACCAGTCTTGTTACCGAAAGAAGTGAAGGAGAAAGAGAAAGAATTAATCGAATTACCACAAGCTGATAATAAACCGATGTCGGTGCCTATGAAGAGAACTATGGAAATAGAGGAACTTTAGTCAAGTCAAAAGTCAAAAGTCAAAAGTCAAAAGTTAAGCAATTGTAGATTGAATAATTAACTCTAACTACAAAAAAACTCTGTTTTAACGGAAAAACCAATTTAAAATCCAAAATCTAAAATCTAAAATTCGTTGATAAACTCCAATAAAGCTGGAGATTGGTGTTTTTTGTGCCAAACCGCAGCTATTTTTAACATTGGAACAGGATCGACTAGGGGGCGATAGACTACGTTGGCATTATGTCTTGCCTCAGAATTAGCAGCAACTAGGGCAATACCCATACCAGATTCAACTAAACGTAACTGCACTTCGGGAGGAGTAGCTTCGCGAATAACTTGAGGCTGAAATCCTGCTTGAGTGCATAACTGCAAAATTTGCGCGTGGACATCGGGTTTAATATCTTTAGGACATAGTATAAAAGATTCGGCAGCAAGCGATCGCATTTCTATTTGTTCTTGTTCAGCTAGGGGATGATCTATTGGTAAAACGACTGCTAAAGGTTCGCTTAAAATAGTCAGGCTTTCAAGTTCTGATTGATTAATAGGAGCATAACAAAAGCCTAAATCAATCTGATTATTGAGAAGTGCCTGGATTTGTTTTGGTTTTGACATTTCTGTCAAGTTTACTTGCGTTTCTGGATACTGTTGACGAAACTTTTGAATTAACTCTGGTAAAACACGATCAAAGGCACAAAGAGAGAATCCAATAGTTAACTTGCTTGTCTTTTGTGCTTGTTGTACAGCACTTACGGCTCGTTGTGCTTGGGCTAAAGTTAGTCTCGCTTCATCTAACAATGCTTGTCCTGCTTCAGTGAGTGACACATTACGCTTATTACGCTGAAATAACTCTACCCCTAGTTCAATTTCTAGCTGACGAATCTGACGACTTAGGGGAGGCTGTTGTATGTATAGCTTTTCGGCTGCACGGCGAAAGTTTAATTCTTCTGCTACCGCTACAAAATATTTAAGCTGTCGTAATTCCATAGAAATTAACTAATACTTATTTGGTATCAGTGTACCGAAAAATAGGTATTGGACAGAATCGCTTCAGCAATTGCATCATGAAACTTGTAGCTAGATTGATAAGTGCATGAAAGCAATTCAGCTTATAGATAATTTTGGTATCGAAAATCTAAAAATAGTCGAACAACCACAACCACAACCAACGGAAGAACAAGTGTTGGTAAAAATTGAAGCGGTATCCCTTAATTATGTTGATTTGTTAGTGATCAAAGGGTTATTAAATCCTGATGTATCACTGCCATACATACCAGTGTGTGATGGGGCTGGTGTTGTCGAACAAGTAGGGGAAGCGGTTACAGAATTTAAGCCTGGAGATCGAGTTGCCACAACCTTTATTCCTGATTGGTTTCATGGTAAACCCAGTCCACAAACCACTGATTATAAAACTAGACCAGGTTTGGGCAATATCTCAGGTCAACTCTGTCAATACAAATGTTTTTTTGCTAATCAACTAATTCCTATTTCGAGCAATCTTACTGCTGCTGAAGCCTCAACTTTACCTATAGCAGGGTTAACAGCCTGGAATGCTTTAAATTACGGTAATTTACAAGCAGATAATACTGTTTTATTACATGGAACTGGCGGAGTATCTATTTTTGCCCTGCAATTTGCTAAGGCGCGAGGAGCAAAAGTCATCATTACCTCTGGTAGTGAAGCCAAATTACAGAAAGCTAAACAGCTAGGTGCAGACTTAACTATCAACTATAAAAGCGATCCTGATTGGGAAACAACAATACACCAAATGATTGATGGAAAAGGTGTTGATGTTATTGTCGAAACAGTAGGGGGTAACAATATCGAACGCTCGCTCAAGGTTTTAAAAATGGGTGGTTATATTTCAGTTGTCGGCTTATTGGACAGTTTTGAAGCAAAAATCAATGTTTTGTCTTTATTACACCAACACGCAACTATTCGCGGTATGGAAGTGGGTAGTAAGCAGGATTTTGCAGAGATGAATCGAGCGATCGCAGCTAAGAACATTCATCCAGTCATTGACAAAGTTTTTCCCTTAGAACAAACGCAGCAAGCATTTGAATATCTAGATCAAGGTTTGCACTTTGGCAAAGTAGCGATCGCTATTAACTAGTGCAATATGGCAGAAATAACCAGCAAGGTAATCTAGGGAAAGAACAAAAAAACTTTTTGCCACGGAATCTAAACAATGACGCAAATCCTCAAACGATTAACATGGTTCAACCAAATTAATGTGTATCTAATATCCACCTCTAAGGGGCTAGTTTTGATCGATAGTGCTGCACCAGGAATGTTTGGCTGGCTAGTAAAATCCTTGCGTAAGTTTGGGGTTACGCCCGATCAATTAGCAGGTGTTGTGGTTACTCATTTTCATATAGATCATGTTGGTACAGCAATGGCGTTACAAAGATGTGGAGTTCCAGTTTATGCCCTAGCAGAAGAAGTCCCAATTCTCATGGGTAATGCACCACATCCAGGATATTGTAACGGTCACACCGTTGGACGAATGATGATGGCTGCCGAAAAGCTTGTCTTTGGCACTCCGTCATTCTTAGGGATTAGATCCCTTGAAGCTGGACAAAAACTTTTCGATACAACCTGGCGTGTCGTTGCTGCACCAGGTCATACACCAGGAAGTTTAGCTCTATTTAATGAGGACACAGGAGATCTTCTATCAGGAGATACCTTATTAAGTGATTTCTGTTATCCAAGAGCAAATCTTTCAGTTTTTACAGCAGATTATCAGGGGTTGGTGGAGAGTGCTTTAAATATAATGGCATTAGAACCGAAGTATATTCATCCTGGGCATGGAAAACCACTACCGTTGTCAGCTTATGCCAAAGCACAAAAGCGATTAATCAGTAAATTATAAGTTTAGGAGAACAATGAGGATAATCCTATGACAGTATTAACGATTATTGCCCATATCAAAGCCAAACCAGGTATGGAACAACGAATGCAGCAAGACTTGCTGGGTTTACTTGCGCCAACTCGAGCTGAACCAGGCTGCATTACCTTTGATCTATTAAGCGACATTAACGAGCCAAGCGTTTTTATGCTCTATGAGAATTGGGAAAGTCAAGCTGCTCTTGATGCACATTTTGAACAGCCTTACGTTAAACAAGTTTTACAAGCCTATGAAGTTACCTTGGCAAAGCCTATCGCAGTAAACTTTTTGAGCAAAATTGAGCCAATATCAGAACCAAGAATTTGAGAACCAAAATCGTAGAAAATTAAAATGAAGCGACGAGAATTATTTATGGTTTTGGGATTTGCAGGGGCGATCGCCCTTTCTGATCGCGTTAATGCATCTATAAAGAAATTAACCCCGATTGAACTTCCTCATAAGTTTCAATATCCCAACGGAATTACTAACGCCAGCGACGGTACGTTATATGTTGGCTCGATTACCAGTGGAGAGATATTGCAAATTAATCCTAACGGGAAGATAGAAACTTTATTTCCTGGAAATGGTGATGTGTTTGCTGCCACTAGTTTACGACTTGATGAGCCACGAGGAATTCTTTGGGGATGTTCTCCCGATTTTTTAGGAAGGCGTAGTCCAAGTGGTCAAATAGTTCGTCGTCCGCCTCGTATTTTTGCGATCGATACTCGTTCGGGCAAAGTACTGCGTGTTATTCTCATGCCCGATGGTGGTTTTGGCAACGATATGGCTCTCGATCCGCAGGGGGGTGTTTATCTGACAGACAGTATGCTCGGACGAATCTACTACATAGCACCAGGGACAAGTGAACTAACAACTTGGGCAGAAGATGAACGGTTTCTAAGTAGCGAAATTGGACTGGGTGGTATTGCACGGCGAGCGGATGGTGTTGCGATCGCTGGACATTTTTCTAGCGGTGAATTATTCAAGGTGACTCCTCATCAAGGATTGACAAAAGTTGAAGCAATTCCTTTATCGCGTAAGCTGGAAAATCCAGACGGGATGCAGTTTGCCCCAGATGGTTCACTAATTCTCACTGAAGGAGCAGTAACAAGCGGTAATGGTCGTCTTTTACTCATTAATGTTTTTGCATCTGAAGCCGAACCGAAACCAATTGAAACGTTGGCAAGAAATCTAAAATCCCCTGTCAATCTGACGTTGGCAGGACGTGAGGTTTGGGTTACTGAGTCACAGATCCGCCATCGTCTCCAACCAGGACAGGAAACACAAGTTCCCGATCACTTTTTCATCCGTCGATTGATGCTGCCGTAACATTAAAACTATTAACTTTAATGCAGAAATGTCTTAATGCAGACTAAAACACCAACTATCACCGAACATTTTGTTACAGTTTACGGTCGACAACTACGCTATTTTGCAGCAGGAAATACAAAGCGACCAACGATCATAATTTTGCATGGTCTTATAAGCGAGGCATTAGATTGGTTGCCGAATATTCAGGTGTTATCACAGCAATTTCACGTTATCGCCCTCGATTTACCTGGTTGCGGTCAGTCAGATAAACCATCCATTAATTACCGTATCGGCACTTTCGTTGATTATCTTAATGGCTTTGTACAAACTCTTGATTGCGATCGTTTTTCTTTAATCGGTCATTCTTTAGGTGCGATAATTGCCATCAACTTTGCCTTAACTTATCCCAATAAAGTAGACAAGTTGGTAAATGTTAGCGGTGGTTTTGGCTATGCTCTTCCAGATTCCGATCCTCAAATGCTCGGCTTTACCCCTGGTTCACTAAAGTTACTTAATCCATCGACTCAGGCAGATGTACGAAAACTACTTGCTTTGGCATTATATGACCAAGAAATTGCCCAAGCCGAGGAAACTGTCAATTATGTATTTACAGTTGCTAGTAACTCAAGTCATGTCAACGAACGAATAGTTGAGTTGTTAAAGCAGGGTGAAAATACTCTTGATGGCAAACTATCGGCACTCAATCATCCCACACTTATCTTATGGGGACGAGAGGATAAGTTAACTCCAGTGAATTTAGGCGATCGCTTTCAAGCTGAATTACCCAATTCCCAGCTAATTGTCTTTGATGAATGCGCCCATAATCCCTATGTTGAACAGTTTGAAAAATTTAATACAGAAGTACTGCATTTTTTGGACAAATAACCACGTTCTTATAGATTAGGATTATTAGGGACTGGCTGAGATAGTACTGGTGTTCCTAATTGTTGTGTAGTAGCAGAAGGTAAAGTATTAACTGGATTAACTCCAGGAGGAAATACTTGAGGTGCTGGTTGTGCTATGGGGCTAGGGGGAAAAGTATTAACTGGATTAATTCCAGGAGGAAATACTTGAGGTGCTGGTTGCGCTATGGGGCTAGGGGGAAAAGTATTAACTGGATTAACTCTAGGCACAATTGCTTGAGTGGAACTGCTATTAGGTAGACAACCAGAGAGACAGAGGTTGAGAGAGTTACCATTAAAATTTCCTGCTCCTACCTTCATATTAGGGGTTAGAGGTGGTGCGGTTGATTGTTGGGGAATAATAACTGGTGCGACTGGCTGAGGTACTGGCTGGGAATCAGATTTACCAAATACACTATTAACAAGACCTAATGCTCCTGTAGCTAATTCTAGTATCTGGGCTGAAGCTGGTTGAACAGGGACAAAAGTAGTCATGGAAGCAACTACTAAATTGATAGTTAATACTTTATATATACTTTTCATTTGAGCCACCTCTCAATTTTTGTAACGATTAAAAAATAATATTTATTGGTTCTGTCTGTGAATACGTTATATTTCTGAAAATAATGCAGTTAATGGCGATCGCTTGAAATGCTCGATCAAGATAATTGGCTTGCTTTAGTTATTGGTAATTCTCGACTACATTGGGCATGGTTTAAGCATGAGCTTTTAATAGAGACTTGGGATACTCAACATTTATCATTCGCAGTTGAATCTCATTACCTACCACCAGAATTTTTATCTCATAATTTAATTGAACAATATCTCACTCAGATCCCAGTATATTTAGCCTCCGTCGCATCGCCACAAACTAAACTCTGGCAAAATTATGCCAAATTAAACTTAGTTAGCTTACAAGATATTGACTTAAAAAATATCTATCCCACTTTTGGACTTGATCGCGCTTTGGCAGTTTCAGGAGCGATCGCTATTTATAATGAAGCTTGTTTAGTGATTGATGGTGGGACAGCTTTAACCTTTACAGGCGTAGACAAAAATAAACATCTACAAGGAGGAGCAATTGTACCTGGTTTATACTCCCAGTTAATTACCCTCAAACAAAAAACGGCAGAGTTACCCAAAATAAACCTCCCCGATATTTTACCCCCACGTTGGGCATTAGATACCGAGCAAGCGATCGCTAGTGGGATCATTTATACAGCGATCGCTGGTATTAATAGTTATATACTTGATTGGCTACAACGATTCCCTAATAGCCAAGTAATTTTTACTGGTGGAGATGCAAAATTATTATCTAAATATTTACATTTACAATTTCCTGCAATAGCTAAACGCACAATAATTGATCAAAATTTAATTTTTTGGGGGATAAAAATAATCTATAGGAAGTAGCAAATCATTGAACATTAAACATTGAACATTAAACATTGAGCATTCGATATCGTTGATAAATGGTAAATGAAATGACTTCGTTGTCAAGCGGTTATAGGTTATAGGTTATAGGTTAATTAAGCCTAGTGCAAGCGTGCCTAATTATTAGCAATCAATAATTAACCACTGACAACTAACTAGTATCAATAATTATTCTTCTCTTAATATATATTAATGTCTCTTTTTTTTAAAAAACTAACTTGAATTAGGTATTTATACACCTTACTATTTAGATGTTAGTAAACAATAATTAAGTAGCTAGAATCTATCGGAGCTTGTTAAATGATTACAGAAAATGTTGTTGCTTGGTATTGGACAATTGTTTTTATGGTCTTTATTTATTGGCTAATGCTTTTTTCACAAGATCACAGCACACCTAAAAATGATGCAATATCCTGGATTTTTCTGCTAATTGCTCCTTTATTCTGGCCCATTGTTTTACCTATTTCTAGCTTAGAATTAAGCCATAAAGCTATCAATAATATGATGGTTTGAGAAGACACATTTTGCAAATAATCTATTTTTTATTTGATTACACCCACCTACTAGGGCATCAAGTTTGTTTTGAGGAATAGTCAGTATAGGAGTCAGGAGTCTGAACAACCTATAACTGTTTGACAACGAAGTCGGAGGTTTTTACCTATTACCCATTACCTATTACCCATTACCTTACCTCAACTCCTCAATTCAAAATTGACAGACTACTACTTATAGCTGCGGTTCAATTTTATCTTCAGGAATTTCGGGAGATATATTTCCTCTATTAGTTTTTGGTTGCAATTTTGGGTCTATGTGTAATTGATAACCTAGGCTTTTAAACTGCTTAACAAACTGGGTTTGATCATATTTTTGCTCATATTCTGTGGTAGTTGTTTGATTATGTCGTATTTTCTTGATTTTTGCTTTTCTACCCATTACCCATTACCCCTTACTGATTACCTATTACTTATTTACAATTCTGACTCCCAAATTAATTGTTCCTGATCATATAAACCAACTTTAGTGATTTTCATGGGTTTAGTAAACATTCCACTCAAGCTACTAAACCAGCCGTTATTGCTAGCTTCTGATTTGTTCATATTGAGCTTTAAAGTAATGTGCTTTTGATAGTCAGTATCTCCTCCTGGATAAACCACTACGCCGTCACAAGTAACTTCAGTATAGTAAGAATTGTCCTGCATTTTAACTAATTGAGATGGAGTCTTTGGACAATCATTCGACATTGCAGATACAGACATATTGTCTTGGTTTGACTTGGCATTATAAGCAATTCTTACTTTAGGACTTTCGATTCCACGTGCGGGAGCAGCAGATTTATTGACAATAGTTAAATTAAGCTCGGTTGCCTGTTTATTAGCATTAACAACTTGTGATTCTACGTAAAATTCAGGTTCATTCAACTTAGGAAAAACTATTTCTTCTAAAGGTTCACCGCCAAAATCAGCATACATTTTGGCTAAAGCTCCTGTAAATCCTGCATTATAACCAACTCCTACTTCGTTACGTATCCAATCAGTGCGATCGTCTTCCCAATTTTCTTGTTCATCTGGGCCCCCTACTAATGCTCCAATTAAGAGATTACGGTTATCTATCGGCTCTTTCATCGAATTGTCCCAGCTTCCATGAGCGGTGCGATGATGAGGATTATGAGGATAATTTTTGCCATACCCAATTAGATAACTGCGTTTTGCTGGATTTTGTCCCAAAATATAGTTAATTTGACTGACTGCAAAATCATAATAAAGTTGGGCTTTAGAAACACTTCCTTGAGTTTTTAACCAATCGGTGTAAATAAAAGCTAGTAAACTAGTATTTGCTGCTAGAGGTAATGAACCCCATTTTGCCAAGACAGCTAAACCTCCTGGAGTATAATGTACTTTCTCACCCTGATGTCCTATTGTCCAGAAATCTAACCAAGCTTCAGTGCGTTGTTGATATTCAACATTTCCTGTTTCTTTAGCTAGTAAAACATAAATAGCATAAGATTTATCATCAAACTGATAAGTATAATTAAAAGGTTTCGACATTGATTGATATTCAGTTTCAGCGATCGCTAAATAGTCTCCTGAATAGTTGCTATTTTGTGCCTGCTTTGCCTTGTGTAACCAGATTGCTCCCCATATCAGTTCGTCTTGATTACCATTGACGGAGGTATAAAAAGGCGATGCTGCTTTTAAACAATCGGAATACTTACCTCGATAACTATTAGCAAAATCAAACAGTTTTTCGGCTTTGTCCACTAACAAGTCTGCATATTCAGTATCGCCATACTGCCGAAATAAAATCGAACTAGAAGCCATAGCTGCTGAGGTTTCGCCTGCTAACTCTGTCCCAGGACAAGTGGTGTCGATTTTGTATGTTGGTCGTTCCATTTCATAATGAACTACCTCTGCTGATCCCCACCATTTATGGTCTTGTTCGCCATTAGCCACCTGTCCATATAAAACATATTCTCCAGGCTTGTCGTTAGCAAAAGCATTGAGCAAGTAATCTGTAACCCACTTAAGATTTTGCACTAAATGACTTAGCTGACCTGATTTTTCATAAGCATCATAATATTCAATTCCTCCCCAAGCTAAAGTAGTCACGCCATTAGCCATAGGATAGTTAAACTTGACATTATCTCCTGCATCTAACCAGCCACCACTCAGATCTACCCCCACATCTGCACCATCATTGAGAGTAGAATCATCTCGCCAAGGAACTCGATTCCATTCAGGTAGTTTTCCTGCTTGTTGAGCTTCGTAAAATAGAACTGATTTTTGTAATGCTTCTCCGTAGTTTTCTGGAGTTGTACTGATTGTTGGTACTGAAGTTAAAACAATTATGATTAAAGTTAGTATTCCAGCTAAAATTTTGTTGGTTTTACGTGGTTTTGGACTGAATTTAAATAATTGAGATATTAAATGCATAAATACAATATAGATCTTATGTAATAACGATAAATTTAAATTAATAGTTCAACTTAATTTTTTGATTTAGCTAATGACTTATAGATTACAAGTTTTGTATCATTCTACCTTTCTGTCTTATCGTCTTGTTTTAAATTTCAATTGCACTACACTAACTAGACACTATATATTATTTTATCCGTCAAGCAAAAAATGATATGGTAGTTAGGAATGTTAACGTCTTATAACTTTGAATTTTGGTGGTAATTACCAACAATGACTAATTAAAGTTACAAAACTAGTTACAAATACAACGGTTATGAGTAGAACAAAAAATAATCAAAAAAATGGTGTTCCTCAATGGCAGTCAGACAAAATGAAATCTTTAATTGCTGAAAGATGGCAGGAAGTTAGGGAAACTGTAGAAGCTAGAGATCGAGATAGTAATCCTATCTATACCTAATTACTTATAGTTTTCATAGCTTGAATTTGTGCTGTAGACAGATAAAGTTCAATTCAAATTCAAGCTCATTTCATTACCAGCAGTAAAACCAAGATTTTCATAGACTGGTTTTCCATAGGGAGAAGCATGAAGTACTGCCTTGGTACACTTTAATTCTTTTAAATAATCAATAGCTGCTTTGGTTAACTCAGTCCCAATTCCCTGGCGACGATAATCTGAGTGGACATAAACATTCCAGATATACCCATACAGTCGATATTCTGGATTGAAGGGAGAAGGATATAAGCCTGCAAAAAGCTGACAGCTAACTGAACCTACTATGGTATCTTGAACTTGAGCAATAAAAGCTTGAAATTTTAATTCCTGTCGTGCTTGCTGAATAAATTTTAGAGTAACATCTAACCAATCACTGCGAATTAAATCTGATTCAACATGATTATCTAACCACAACTGATAAAAATGCTCGGCAACGATCTTGTCCATTGCAGGAGTAGCTGGATAAATATTAACTTGAGAAACAGACATACAGATTACTTTTGTACTAGATTCCGATCCGTTAAGATTTCGTAGCCGTCTTTAGTCACTAAAACAGTATGTTCAAACTGAGCAGATAAATTATTATCCATAGTTACTACTGTCCAGCGATCGCGCAATACTTTAGTATGTCTAGAACCAGCATTGAGTATGGGTTCAATCGCTAAAGTCATCCCTGCTTTTAATTTAACGTTGGGCATCCATTTGGTACGAAAGTTAAATACTGAGGGTGCTTCGTGCAGATTTTTGCCAACACCATGCCCTGTATATTCTTCGACTACACTATAACCATGGGCTTTAACATAGTCTTCGATCGCCCCAGCAATATCTAAGAGGTGATTACCTGCTTTTACTTGTTCAATTCCTTTATATAAAGCTGCTTCGGCAACTTCCATGAGTTTAGCTGCATCCTTGGATACTTTACCGACGGCAATAGTAATACAGGAATCGCCATGAAAGCCATCACAATATGCCCCAGTATCTACTTTGAGGAGATCTCCACGACGAATGACTTTTTTGGGGTTAGGAATACCATGTACTACTTCATTGTTAAGGCTGGCGCAAATAGACCCAGGAAAACCATAATATCCTTTAAAACTTGGAGTTGCGCCCATTTCACGAATACGCTTTTCAGCATAGGCATCTAAATCGGCGGTAGTCATCCCTGGTTCAACCATTGCCTCAATTTCTTTTAGCACTGTGGCAACAATCTTGGCTGAATTTCGCATTTTCGCAATTTCTGGCTGCGATTTAATTTGAATACCACGGGGATGATGATTTGCTACAGGTAATCCTTGAGATGTTTGAGAATTAGATTGGGTTTTGGATTTAGGGAAGAAAAGATCAGTCAGAATATTCATTAAATAGTTGTTTTATTTATTATTCTGTTTATTATAAGCAGCATAAACCCCTTGAACGTTATACCAGTTAAGAAAAATGCGGGCAACTTGTTCGGCTAACTGGGGTTGATCGCGATTAATTAACCACTGTAATAGAGGCTTAAGAGTGCGTTCATTGAGTCTGCCTCCCAGTGATAAAATTCCCCAAAGCAGACGATGTAAAATTGTCATTTGAATCATCATTTTGACATCAAAAGTAGGATGTTTTTGATAGAAAACCACTCCCATTTTGCCCCTTTGAATTTCTTGCTCAATTAACTTGGGAATTTGGTCTAAATTAAAAGCAGGATGCCAATGATAGCCGACAGCTTCAGGACATTTAATTAGTTTTAAACCCAATTTTTTTAGGCGTACTCCTAGTTCTAAATCTTCCCAACCATAAAGCTGAAAACCATTATCAAATAAGCCGGCTGCTTCTAACCATTTACGAGCGATCGCCACATTGCCTGTAGCAAAATAAGCAGCGGAAAAATCAGTTATTTTATAGGGTTCAGAGGTAGGATCATCAAAGTTATTAGTATTAATTACTGCACCATAAGTAAACAGGCGATCGCGAAGCGTACCCGAAGGGTTATCGCTTTGTAGAGTCTGTCTACCTTTAATTAAAGCATCCGCATGGGATTGGAGAAAACTTTTAGTTACTACTAAATCACTGTCAATAAAGATTATGGTATCGCCTTGAGCGTTAGTTACTCCTAAGTTTCTGGCTGCTGCTGCCCCTTGATGCTCTTGTTGGTATAGTTTGACATGAGGTAATTTAGCTTGATTATCTTTTAACCAAATTAGAGTTTCATCGGTTGAACCATCATCCACCAGTACTATTTCATAATCTTCAATCTTGTCATCAATTAGTTCTTGATGTTCTAAAGCTGCAAGACTTTTTTGTAGAATTGGTAAGCGATTATAAGTTGGAATTACGACACTAATATACATTCAAGCTCTGTATAAGACAAAAAATATAAAAAATTGTCTAGATTATTCTGACTCCTGATCATTCATTGAACATTAAAATCTTATTAGATAGCTTTCTCGATCTCGTTTTTTAAAATGCGATCGCTTTCTTGAACAGTCGCATCAGCAGGAATGACAAACGCACTTTTCTTAGGTCTTCTCTTTAATTCTCTTAAAGCTTCTCTGTCATCTCGGTTTTTTAGCAGATGTTGCTTCAGTTGACTATTAGTCATTAATTTATAGTTCATCGCCGATTTCTACCTTGATTTTTGAATCTGAATAAATTGTTACTTCTATTGTCGCTTTTTTACCAGCCAAGATAAAAAACTCACTGCTGTCTTCATCGTAGAGAAAGAGCAGTATGTCTTGACTCATGTCAGATAAACCATGACATACTTGAACGGTTTTAAGCAGTTGCTCGTAATTGGGCATCTTTTAAATCAACAATGTCGTTTAATTATTAGGAGTAAAGTTACTAGCTGGCTGTAGTTTCCACTGTTGATTTTCGCTTATTTCTAGAATCCAATCATGATATTGCACTAGAGTTTGACGATGACCAACACTAACAAAAGTGGTTCGAGTTTTAAGAAGATGTTGATAGAGACTGGCTTCATTTTTAATATCTAAAGCACTTGTCGCTTCATCGAGCATCACATAGCGAGGTTTACTAATAATAATTCTGGCAAACGCCAGCCTTTGTTGTTCTCCTAAAGATAGAACTTCTTCCCAATCTTTCTCAATATCAAAACCACCAAAACGTTCAGCGAGATCGGGTAAGTTAACAACATCGAGAGCGTAATAAAGGTCGAGATCGGAAATTTGTAAATCATTATTGGGATAGGTTAACTGACTACGTAAAGTTCCCAAAATCATGTAGGGTTTCTGGGGTAAAAAAAGCATTTCAGATAGCTCAGGGCGGTAAATTGAGCCTGTTCCAGAATCCCATAAACCAGCGATCGCCCTGAGTAAAGAACTCTTTCCACAACCGCTTGCTCCCATGATTAATAAGCCTTCTCCTGTTGGTAAATTAAAAGACAATCCATCAATTAATGTTCTTTGGTAATTAGGAGTTTGCAGAGTCACATTTTCTAGAGACAATCTATCTTGTTGAATTGTATTAATTCGTGGTTCTTCTTGAACAACTTGATAATGTTTTTTAACAGTATTATCTAAATATTCTTTTAGTAAATAAAGTCGATCAATTCCAGCCACAAAAGCAGTCCAAAATTGGAAACGAGAAACAATTATGTTTATGGACATAAAAAACTGAGCAAAGGCAATTTGTGCTTCTCGTACTTTTCCAACTTCCGTATCTCCTGCTAGAACACTAGGAGCAACTACTACCGCAGGCAAAATATAGGGAATATTTTCATAGGCACTAGTAAATAGTGTTAGTAATAAATCCTGCCAAAAAATCAAAGAATTATAGTTATCAAATACTTCTCTAAAAAAATTTCTTAAATTACGAGACTCTTGGCGTTCTCCCCGATAAAAAGCGATCGATTCAGAATTTTCGCGAATACGAACTAAGCCAAAGCGAAAGTTAGCTTCTTTTCTTAATTGCTCATAATTAATCTCAACTAATTTACGTCCAAAAATACCAATAGTTACTAAAGTACCAATACCAGCATAAACTAACAGAAAAATAATTAAGATCGAAGGAGCAATTTTGGTCAATTCAAACTTAAAAATTTTAATAGGACTTGACAACTCAAAAATAGTTACTCTCGGAGGAATATTCCAAATTAAAGCTGTATAGCCAATTATTTGAAATATGGCATTAAAAATAACTAATAAAAAATTGAGAGACTCGGCAGTAAAAGATTTAATATCTTCCGCAATACGTTGATCAGGGTTGTCAACTTCGGTATTAAAATTTCCTAATTCATAAAAGGCGCGATTACCAAAATAGCGACTTAAAAAATCATGAGTCAACCACCTTCGCCAATAGTTACTTAGCTTATCTTGTAAATAAGTAGCAGCAGCCGATAATGGGGCGAAAATTGCTAAAACTGCTAAAAACATCCAAATTGTTCTAAGAAATCGCTCTCGATCTAGTTTGGTTAAAGCTGAAATTATGTCTCCTTGAAAACGAGTTATCGATACCGAAATAAAAGTATAAATTAATGTCAGCAGCAGTAATAAAATCAGAATAGTAAATGCGCCGTATTTTTCATTACTAAACCAATAGGGCTTTACCAACTGCCAAAACCTTTTAAAAACTTTTAAATTGAATCGATTCATTTCGTTTATATTTACTTCAGAAACAATGCTCGGAAATATTTAAATATTGACTATATAGGTTATGTTTTAGCTTGATATGCTTGCGAGTTAACTACATAATCCAGCAATCCTGCACAGGCATCAAATAGTAAGTCAATTACATAATCAAAACCATCTTGACCACCATAATAGGGATCAGGGACTTCCTTATCAGATTTTTGATTGGCAAAATCACAGATTAAACGTATTTTGTCTTCATATTTACCTTCGCGATCTAAATACAAAATATCCTGGTAATTTTCGTGATCCATAGCTAAAATCAGGTCAAACCTTTCTAGATCTAAAGGAGTTAATTTGCGCGCTTTTCCTTGTAGTTCAATTCCCCGTTTTATGGCAGCAGAATTCATGCGACGATCTGGAGATGCGCCGATATGATAACCAGAAGTTCCCGCCGAATCACAGGTAATTTTGTTTTCCCAACCAGCTTCTTGTATGAGGTGATTCATAATATTTTCCGCTGATGGCGAACGGCAAATATTACCCAAACAAACAAATAACAATTTATAGGTCATGAATCATTAAAGATTATTAACTGTTTTACGACGTTACTATCTCTATCTGTTAGGGATTGCTGTTAGGCAGTAACGGTATTTACTCAACTGAGCTAAATGTGCAAACTGAATGAAAAAGTTAACTTTTTTTACGTCTCCTCTTAACATTCATTCGTAAATGTACCACATGAGTCAGCAAAACAAGTTGAAAAAATAGTTCTAAAACCAGATTAATGATTGGGAATACTTATATTTTTGTCACTATTTTGAGCATTTATTAATAAAAACCAACAGGGAAATAAGTTTATGTATAAGTCTAAAACTAAAGAGCGGAGAATTTTTAGCACCAATCGTCGACGATCGCGCCGTCGTACTTCTGGATTCTGGGCGATCGCCTCTGGCGCACTATTTTTGTTGATTTTGGAACTCTTGACTCGTATTTTTATTGATATTTCTGGCGATCGCAGTAAATTTGCCCAAACACAGACAAAACCAGATATTACCGAGGCTTATCGTTTAAATTTTATTGCTCAAGACGCTCAAGAACAGCAAACGGAAGAGGATAAGAATTTATTACGGGCAAAACCAAGCGTTTCTGTAGGTTATCAGCTAGTAAATAATCAAAAAACAGAATATTGGCAGATTAATGAACAAGGATTTCGCGATCGCGATCCTCTTCCTCTAGTTAAACCTGCAAATGAAATTAGAATTTTTCTCTTGGGTGGTTCAACTGCCTTTGGATACGGGACTCCTAGTAATAAGACTACAATCAGCGAATATTTAGAACAACGCCTGCAACAACGTCTACAACAACAACAAGCTTCTCCTGAGTTATATCAATCTGAGATTCTGCCAGAGAAACCTAATATTTCTCCAGATGTTAAAAAGGAAAAACAAAAAAAACCCAAGTCGATCACCAAACCAACTAAAATTAAACCTGGTCAATATCGTGTGATCAATGCTGCTGTACCTGGTTATGCTTCTGGTAATGAATTGGCACAGTTGGCTTTAGAAGTTCTCAAATACAGGCCCGACTTAATAGTTGTTCTCAATGGCTATGAAGATTTGATGCTTTCCAGTCAAGAAGAAGCTACCCAAGTACCTCAAATTAAAAATTTTCTGGACAATCCCTCTATCGAAGTCATCGCTTATTTAGACAAATTAATTAAACCAGTAGAAAATAGAAGTTATTTAGCTAAAATAGCTCAAAATAGCTGGATAAATTGGCATAAACCTGATAAGAAAGCTAATTTTCTGCTAAACGAAGAGACTTCCCAACTAGTTAAACATCTACCCAGTAACCAAGAAGAATTACAAAAACGAGTAGATCGCTATGTTGCCCATCAAAAACAAATAGTAAGTTTGAGTACAGCAGCACTTGTGCCTGTAGTTGTGGCAGTACAACCTGAAATTACAGGACGCAACCCCAGTCAGTTAACCGATACCGAAGGAGCGATCGCAACTGATTTGGGTAGAACCTATATTCAGCAAATGAAAAAAGACTATCCTGTCTTAATTGAAGGTATACAAAAACTCGGCACAACTTTCCCATACAATCTCAAAGTAGTTGATTTATATCAACTTAGCGATCAATATCCTTCTCCTAGTTTTATTGATCCGATTCACCTCAACGAAACCGCCAATCAAAAAGTAGCCGAACAACTTTATTATGCAATTGCTAGTTTACCTAAAATGCAAATAACTCCAACTAAAGCTCCATTACTTAAGCCTGACTTAGTTAAGTAGCAAATTTTGCTTATTATTGGCATTCCTTAGTTTTGATTTAGCAATGCCTAGATTTTATTTGGATTTAAACTTGCAGTAATCATATTAGCATTATCTCCGTGATATCATGCTAATATGATAGTATCTTTTAAAAACCAAGCTACTGAAGACATCTTCGATAACAAAGACTCCAAAGCAGCCAGAAAACTATGTCCTCCAAATCTTTGGTCTACTGCTCATAGAAAACTTGATCAACTCAACGCAGTAACCTATCTAGAGGAATTAGCAATCCCACCTGGTAATCGTCTAGAAGCACTTAAAGGAGATCGCCAAGGTCAATATAGCATTAGAATTAACCAAAAATATCGAATTTGTTTCATGTGGATACAAGATGAAGCAAGGGAAGTAGAAATAGTTGATTATCATTAAGAAGTAATTTATGAAAATACCCAAATATCGACCACCAACCCATCCAGGAGAAATGTTACTTAAAGAGTTTTTAGAGCCAATGCAAATTACTCAACAAGCACTAGCTCAAGCAATTGGTGTACCATATCAACGAGTCAATGAATTGGTAAACCAAAAAAGAGGAATTACTCCCTCTACTGCGCTGCGATTGTCTAAATTCTTTGGTAATAGTCCTGATTTTTGGCTTAATCTGCAAAATACTTGGGAAATTTATCATGCTCAAACAGCAGAAGCCGAACAACTGGAAAAAATCCAACCTTGGGCAATGGGTTAAACATGAATTTGATGAAGAGATAAATTTTGAAGAAGTCAGAAGTTAAGCAATTGTAGATTAGTGATTGGAGATTGTAGATTAAAGAATTAAAATCTAAAATCTTTAGTCAGAGGTTTAAAAAGAAAAAGGAACAAATAAACTAACCCCAATAGCGGTATTATTATCTTCTCTCACTCGTAATTGATGCCAAGTAGACGAACCAACACGATTGGTAAGATATAGCTCTAAATAAGGATCACTATTGTCACTGGTAGCTTGTTTATCTAATAAAGACAGAGGTATCCAACGGACACCAATTGTCCAAGGGATTTTTTGACCTCTTTGTCCATCAATTAAGCTATTACCATCGCCGACTAAGTTTGCTCCAACTTCACCCAATACGCTGAACTCTTGATTGAGAGCGATCGCTGTACCTAAATTGAATCCGCCTATTTCTAATCCCTGTCGTTGGACATAACCGAGAATTGGTGTTAGCCAAACTGCCGTTCGATCATTGATTTCGTAGTGAGCAGGTAGAGCAAAAGTCAAAATTAACTGTTTCCCCTCTGAGCCTTCATCTCCTCCTGGGGTAAAGATGGGAACACTTTTATCTAAATTCAAGCGTTCAAAGGCATTAGTATCGTTTCTAATAAAATTAATAAAGGGTTCATTGGTTAAACTACCAGTAGCAGCAGCACTCAAAGTAATAGGATCGCTCTCAGCTTGATTTAATAATCGTACCTTGCCACTAATACCCTGTTCAGATTCATCTATTTCACCACTAACATAGTCTAGGAAAATTCCCGCCTCAAAATCTTTGAGAAAACCGTAACGAATAGCGGTTAAAATTCCCTGGCTACCAGTTTGTAAATCAAATGCAAATTTACCACTGGGTACAATGCCACCGTCAAAGAAAGCTAGACCATCGGTAGAGAAAAAAGTAAGATTAGCTGTCATGGGGAAAAAGCGATCGCTGTAACGACGGTTGGCTGGAAATGCATCAGGCATAAATACTAAATTAGCCCCTAAACCCATAAAATCACGATCCGCAGTCAGAGATAGAGGAGCAAAACTGGCAGCCGTATTAGTAGCGTAAAGATCCAAAGCTAAACGCGGATTAGCCAAATAACGTATGCCTGCATTATAAGCGATCGCTTTATCTGGTTTTCCTGAATCTCGATTGATACTGTTATTACCTGTCAAAGGTAGAAAAACATCACTAAAGATCAATAATTTGGAGCTTATTTTATAGGAAACTGCCCCACCTAAACCCAAAACCGTCCCAAAAGAACTTTCCTGATCATCAGGTAAACGCTGATAAAAAACAGCACTTTCATCTTTAAAAAATGCCACAGTAGGAGTGAAATTAACTTGCCAGCGATCGCCAATGTCACTAGTAAAAGGTACAGCTAAAGAAACAAAAATATCTCGATTATTAATTTCCGTCTCTTCTTGTCCCCTAGTAAACTTAAAACCACGAGTTCCCCAAGAAGCAGCTAGCACCCCACTTAAAGCTTGATTTTTAGCTGCATTACTCCAAAGACTTTGTTTTAGTTCAATCGCAGCTTCATTATCTTCGGTACGCTCTGAAGTAAAGTCCCCTTGCTTAATAGGAGAACTACTATCTACGTGCTGAAATTGTAGCGTTAACTGCAAATCATCATTAATACCCCAACTAAAACCAGTATTAAAGTTAACGGCGCTATCACTATTATCCACAGCTCCCCCAACTAAATTAGGAAAAAAAAAGGAGCGAGTATCGAGATTAAGTAATACTTCTCCCTGTCCTAAATGTTCTGCTGTCGGTTGAGCAAATAATTGTTCTGCCAGAGGCGTAAAAGTTATGGACGTTCGATTGACTTTTTGGTTAGTTAACAATTCTGAAGATTGAGCTTGAAGGCTAGCTGTTTTCAGCAAAAACAACACTATTGAACTTACTAGTCCAACCAAAGGTTTTTTCATGCGATCGCTTTTTACTCCTCTATCTAAACCAAGAATTACTAATAAATCTTAGTTTCACCACACAAGGCTAGATTTTATCAGCTTACTGGTCTAGATGTCAGTAATAATACGTAAGCGGATGCAAAACCTGAAATATTTACAACTTATACTTAAAATTCTTATCTCCTTGATAGTTAGATAATTTCGCTAATTCATCTAAAACTTTGGCACCTGGATACAATTTACCGTCAATTTCCCAAGTAGGAAAAGATTGAATTTTTGCTGCGATACAAGCATCTCGCTGGGGATTTTCTCCTTGAGGATCACACTCAATATAATCTATTTCCTCAAAAGCTTCTTTGCCAAATAGCTCTTTTTGTTCGTAGCAGTGGGGACACCAAAAAGCACCATATTTCTTTGCCCCAATCTCAGTTAAATGTTTGGCTAAAGCAATTTCAGCTTCTCCAGAAATAGTAGTAATTTCCCAGCCATGCGGAGGTGTTGGTTGTTCAACTATCTGCGGAATGGCTATTTTGCCATCTTTGGGATCAACTACCTCTTGCGTACCATTAGCTTGAGCGATGGAAGAATTAATATTTGAATAAACACCCAAAGTTACAACTATAGTCAGTAAGCCAACAATAAGCCCTGTAAACAATATCTGTCCCAAATCCTCCCAATCTCGCCCAGTAATAGTCAAAACCAAGAGACTGAGGGAAAATAATGCCGAGCCTATACAGTAAGGGCATAATGTTTTGAGTTCTGTCGCTAAGACATACATTAAATAGCCACTAAATACTGTCATCGCGATACTACCAGCTAACAACAACCACCAAGTAACATTGTCTAGTTGTTTTTTTAAGTCTTTTTGTCCCTCGCTCTTAATTGCCAAAGGTACAAGCGCAAAAGCTGCCATGCTGATATAGGCAAGACAACCAAACAAACTCAAAGGCAAGCCAAATATTGTAGCGTAAGCACTATCTAAGACTCCTCCACAGCCTGCACTTGCCGTTGCTTCAGCAGAACAGACTGGGCCAGTTCCCAAAAGTTTGGTGACAGTCAGATAAGCAGTCAAGATTGCTCCTGCGATCGCTATCACTCCAATTATTGGTCTTGACCAACGGTATATCCAAGGTAAAGAACGTCTACGGCGCATAATAATATATCAATTGATAGACTTTTTTATAATAGCTTTGGGCTTTTAGCTTCTACAATCCAAGTTACTTGTACAATGATTAATTTTTAGCTAATACCTAACAGCTTTTTAATGTCCAAATTATAACTTGAGTTGAAATTTAACTTGAGTTATCAGTTGAGGTAGACGTAGTAAATAAAACCAACGTTTGAAAGTCTTGAAAACCTTATCATTAAACATCATTGATAAATGGTAAATGATAAATGTTAAATGAATTGATTTTTAACTTTTGACTTTTGACTTCTTGATGCAGTCGCTCATGCGGGAAAGCCGAGGGGCTGTCACCTGAATCGCATTCAGGTGCTTGAAAGCTCCGTCCAAGATCGCGCTGCATCGCTTTTGACTTTTGACTTTTTAGGAGTAGATTTAGCTGCTTCCACAAACTGAGCTACCCGAATTGGATCAATAGTTTCAGTAATTTTCCCCTGACGTTTGAGAGAGCTAGACACAATTACACCATCGGCTGCTTGCATCAACTGCGGAATATTTTCCCAATTTGCACCACTGCCAATAAATACGGGAGTATCTCCTGCTGCTGCGGATGCTAGTTCTAAATCTTCTTGAGTTGGAGGGCTACCTGTTGCCCAGCCTGAGAGAATTACCCCATCCGCCAAACCCCTTTGAATTGTGTCTTGGACAGCGGTAGTTAAATTAGGTGTTCCCAAGGGTCGAGCATGTTTTACTAAGACATCGGCTAAAATTGCGACTTCTGAGCCTAATTCACGACGATATCGTAGTAATTCATGAGCTTTCCCTTCAATTAACCCCTGATCAGTTGCCATCACCCCTGTCAAAACGTTAACTCGAATAAATTCAACTTGGGTACAAGTGGCGATCGCCATTGCACTCCGAGCATCATTACGCAAAACATTGATCCCAATGGGTAACATGACCATTCCTTTAAGGCGATCGACAATTAAAGTCATCGCACTGACAACCGCAGGATCTACAGAATCTTTGGTAAAAGGAGCATCAAAAAAGTTTTCAATAATAATACCGTCAACTCCACCAGCAGACAGGGCAGTAGCTTCTTGTTCTGCTCTCTCAATTACCTCTTTAAGCTTGCCTTTCCAGCGAGGCGATGTAGGTAGAGGAGATAAATGCACCACGCCAATTACGGGATTACTTGCTGTAAAAATTTGTTTTAATTCCACTTTGACTCCACCACGCCTATTGTTTCTCCTTTTCAAAAGTTATCATTATCTCAGACAAAGCTAGATACTGTATATACTCTCATCAAGTCTTATCTCCTAGTAATTTTTTCGAGAAATGCTGTGATTTTCTTACTTTTAATTCCCACTGGCGTGTTTATCTGTTAATATATTTTAACGAAAAGGTTATTTACGTATCTCAGTAGGTATGTTGTATAACCTCAAATTCAAAACCCGTCAGAAGCGGTGTCTTGAATCAAAAATAGTTTTGCGGAACACACACTGTTTGGTTAGCTCCTGCTCCGCCGCGAAACTAGGGAGTCTAATCCAACAGTTGGTCTAAATATTTATGTTTTTAAGTTGTTCAAGACCAGGGGTTAACACTCCGAGCAAGATATTGAATCTGACTAATAGTCCAAGGTACTTCGCCGTACAACGTCAGAATCTGCTTGGACTTTGTCTCGGAAAACTCCTTTCTCTTAGAGTAGGGTAATTTCTAACCGACATCCATATTCATAAAAATCCTTTGTATTGGTCTTTAAAATTAGGATAAAGAATGGCAAATAAGCCAACCATAGCTATATCCCATTTGGGGTGTGAAAAAAACCGTATAGATTCCGAACATATGCTGGGCTTATTAGCTCAAGCTGGATATCAGATAGATTCCAACGAAGAACTGGCTGATTACGTAATTGTTAATACTTGTAGTTTTATTCAAGCAGCGAGGGAAGAATCAGTTCGTACTTTAGTCGAACTAGCCGAAGCCAATAAGAAAATTGTAATCACAGGCTGCATGGCACAACATTTTCAGGGAGAGCTTTTAGCCGAGTTACCTGAAGCAGTAGCAGTAGTTGGCAGTGCTGACTATCATAAAATTGTGTCAGTTATCGAGCGAACCACAACAGGGGAAAGAGTACAAGAAGTAACTCCAGAACCAGTTTATATTGCCGATGAAACCACACCGCGCTATCGTACTACCACCGAAGGAGTTGCCTATTTAAGAGTTGCAGAAGGTTGTGATTATAAATGTGCTTTTTGCATTATCCCCCAATTAAGAGGGAAACAGCGATCTCGCTCTATTGAGTCTATTGTTCATGAGGCTCAAGATTTAGCCTCTCAAGGAGTACAAGAAATAATTCTGATCTCTCAAATCACTACTAACTACGGCATGGACTTGTATGGCAAGCCAATGTTAGCTAAACTATTAACAGAGCTAGGTAAAGTTCCTGTTCCTTGGATTAGGATACACTACGCTTATCCAACAGGGCTAACTCCTGAAGTCATTGCTGCTATTCGAGATACATCGAATGTTCTGCCCTATTTGGATCTGCCTCTGCAACATTCTCATCCCGAAATCTTGCGCGCGATGAACCGTCCTTGGCAAGGAATGGTGAATGATGCCATTATTGAGCGGATCAAGCAAGAATTACCAAGCGCAGTTTTGCGTACTACCTTTATCGTCGGTTTTCCTGGCGAAACAGATGCCCATTTTCAACATCTCGTCGAGTTTGTAGAGCGTCATCAGTTTAATCATGTAGGTGTATTTACTTTTTCCCCTGAAGAAGGAACTCCTGCCTACAGCTTGGATAATCAAGTTGCTCCAGAAGTCAGTGCCAAACGTAGAGACATCCTAATGCAAGTACAGCAACCAATTGCCGCTGCTAAAAATTTAGCCTACGTTGGTAAACAAATAGATGTTCTAGTCGAACAAGAGCATCCTGGAACAGGTCAGTTAATTGGTCGCGCTGCTCAATTCGCCCCAGACGTAGATGGATTGGTATATATCCGTGGTGATGCTTCTCTGGGTTCAATTATCCCCGTAAACATAACTACCGCAGATGTTTACGATCTCTATGGGGAAGTTGCTCCAGTAGCAGCTTACGCCACTCTCTAGTTTAGTTTTGGCGAGTAGTATCAACTTTCAAATTTTAAATTACCTTGAGTTTACGCTATCTGAAGGTAGTAATAACTTCTAGCGGTACAAAAATACATAGTTTTTTAGCAAAAATCACAGTAAAAGCAACATAACTTATGACGACTACTTTTAAAGATTTAGGATTATCAGCAGCTTGTATAGCACAATTAGAACAGCTTGGGTTTACTGAACCAACTCAAATTCAGCAAGAAACAATACCAGCTTTGCTGGCGGGCAAAGACATTGTAGGACAATCCCAAACAGGAACAGGCAAAACAGCAGCCTTTTCCTTACCAGCCCTAGAAATTGTGACACCCGAGGACAAAGCGGTACAAGCATTAATTCTTACTCCTACTCGCGAACTAGCTCAACAGGTTGGTCAAGCGATCGAAGATTTTTCTGCTGGTAGAAGAATTTATTCCATGACTGTTTATGGAGGTCAATCGATAGAGAGACAAATTAGTAAATTACGTCGTGGAGTCCAAATTGTAGTAGGAACACCAGGGCGAATTATTGACCTGTTAGAGCGTAAAGAACTTAATTTAGATGCTCTCAAGTTGGCAATTCTAGACGAAGCCGATGAAATGCTGAGTATGGGCTTTATCGACGATATTAAGAAAATTTTGCGTCAATCACCCAAAGACAGACAAACTGCGTGTTTATCTGCCACTATGCCCAGAGAAATTAAGGAGTTGATCAAAAACTTTTTAAACTCTCCTATATACATTACCGTTAAGCAAAAAGAAGAAGCACCCACCAGAATTGACCAACACGTTTATATGGTACCTCGTGGTTGGCAGAAAATTAAAGCGTTACAGCCCATTCTAGAAATTGAAGAGCCAGATTCGGCCTTGATCTTTGTTCGTACCAAACGTACTGCTAGCGAATTAACTATCAAATTACAGGAAGCAGGACACAGTGTTGATGAATATCATGGCAATTTGAGTCAAATGCAACGGGAAAGGCTAGTTAAACGCTTCCGTGAAGGCAAAATTAAAATGGTAGTAGCAACAGATATTGCTGCCAGAGGTTTAGATGTACAAGATCTAAGTCACGTAATTAATTACGATCTACCTGACAATACTGAAACCTATATTCACCGAATTGGTCGGACTGGTAGGGCTGGTAAAACAGGTACAGCGATCGCTATAGTTCATTCAGGCGATCGCCGTACCCTCAAGCAAATTGAGCGTCGTTTACGGACAACCCTAGATATAGCTCAAATTCCTAATCGCTCTCAGGTAGAAGCTAAACGCATCGGCAAATTACAAGCTACCATCAAAGAAACATTGGCAGGAGAAAGAATGGCATCTTTCTTACCCTTGGTCAGAGATTTGAGTGATGAATATGATCCTCAAGCGATCGCAGCAGCAGCCTTACAAATGGTTTATGATCGTGATTGTCCTAATTGGATGAAAGGAGATTGGGATGTGCCTGAAGATAGTTTTGGAAAACCCGTTATCAAAGGCAAGAAAAGTCGCCCTGCCCGTAAAGACACTTACAGCAAACCTAAATCTAAATCTCTACCTCGAACCAAAACCCAGGGTAAAATAAGATCACAAGTAATTATTGAACAATAGTTAAGTAATTGATAATTAATAATGGATTCGGGCGGTCAACAATTTGAGGTTTCCTCAAATTTACGCCCTCAGATAATTGTCAATTGTCCATTGATAAATTTAAGTTAACCGAAATAACCTGTGACTCTGACTATCCCCCCGACCAACTTATCCTATCCAAGCATCGCCAAGACTGCGAATAATTGGCAAGGTTTGATTGAAACCTATCGCTCTTATTTGCCTGTGAGTGAAGCTACTCCTGTAATAACTTTGCTAGAAGGTAATACTCCCTTAATTCCTGCTACGGCGATCGCAGCTAAGATTGGTCGAGGAGTCAAGGTATACGTTAAATATGACGGTCTAAACCCCACAGGCAGCTTTAAGGATCGGGGCATGACGATGGCGATTTCCAAAGCCAAAGAATCAGGTGCTAAAGCTGTGATTTGTGCAAGCACAGGCAATACCTCAGCAGCAGCAGCAGCCTATGCTCGTCGGGCAGGGATGAAGGCATTTGTCGTTATTCCCGATGGTTATGTGGCTTTAGGTAAACTAGCTCAAGCTTTGCTTTACGGAGCAGAAGTGATTGCTATTGACGGCAATTTTGATGATGCCTTAAATATTGTGCGTCAGCTATCAGAAAATTATCCTGTGACTTTGGTTAATTCGGTTAACCCCTATCGTCTTCAAGGACAGAAAACTGCTGCTTTTGAGATAGTTGATGTCTTGGGTGATGCTCCAGATTGGTTATGTATTCCCGTAGGTAATGCTGGTAACATCAGTGCCTATTGGATGGGCTTTTGTGAATATCGTCAGGCAGGAAAATGCGCCCGTTTACCCAAAATGATGGGTTTTCAGGCTGCGGGGGCTGCGCCTTTAGTTTCGGGATCACCTGTAGGTAACCCTGATACCTTAGCAACTGCTATTAGAATTGGTAATCCTGCCAACTGGTCAAAAGCGATCGCAGTTCAAGAAGCTAGTCAAGGAGAATTTAATCCTGTAACAGATGCTGAAATCTTAGATGCCTATCGTCTTTTAGCTTCCGAAGAAGGAGTCTTTTGTGAGCCTGCTAGTGCTGCTTCAGTCGCAGGGTTACTCAAAGTCAAAGAACAAGTCCCAGATAATGCTAAAGTTGTGTGTGTGCTTACAGGGAATGGTCTAAAAGATCCTGATACTGCTATAAATCATAGCCAAAATCAACTCCAACAAGGCGTACCTTCAGATCTAGAGAAGGTGGCGAAAGTAATGGGATTTTAACATTGATCATTGAACATTAAACATTTAACATTTAGAAAGCGAAAATGCTACTTACGAAGCAGCATATAAGGAGTCAATGATGTATGTTCGCGAATTCAATGTTTTAATAAAAGCTTTTAAACCAATAAAAAAACCGCGTATTAGTGGCTGCTAATACACGGGCGAATTTACGACTTCACTGATATTGCTAAACTCATAGTCCTAATAAATTGCTTTTAGGGCATTATACTTTAGCAACAAACTTAACGCGTTTCTACCTTAAATCCACTGACTGTTTATGTCTTCGGTATATTTATGGAGATAATTATATTTAGGAATTTTTAAACATTGAACATTAAACATTGAACATTAAACATTGAACATTGAACATTGAACATTAAACATTGAACATTAAACATTAAACATTGAACATTGAACATTGAACATTGAACATTAAACATTAAACATTGAACATTGAACATTGGTGAATGATAAATGATAGAGGTTTAAGCCTACTTTCTTGCTAGAGATGTTAAATGATAAATGATAAATGAAATGACGAATGATAGCGTAATTGTAATCGGCGGTGGTTTGGCAGGAACAGAGGCAGCCTGGCAAATTGCTCAAGCAGGTGTAGCCGTAACCTTATACGAAATGCGTCCTGTGAGAACTTCTCCTGCCCACCATACAGCAGAATTAGCTGAATTAGTCTGTAGTAATTCTTTTGGGGCGCAAAGTAGCGATCGCGCTGCTGGATTACTTCACGAAGAACTACGTCGTTTAGGTTCTCAAATTATTGCTACTGCCGATAAACACTCTGTACCAGCAGGAGGAGCTTTAGCTGTAGATAGAGGGGTATTTAGTAGTGAATTGACTAGTAATCTCGCTAATCATCCCTTAATTGAGCTAAAAAGAGCCGAAATTACCTCAATTCCTAGAGATAAAATTGTAGTTTTAACTACAGGCCCTTTAACTAGCCCCCAGTTAGCTTCAGACCTACAAACGTTTACGGGGATGGAATACATGAGCTTTTTTGATGCTGCCAGTCCGATTATTGTGGGTGAATCAATTAATCGTGATGTGGCTTTCTTAGCCTCGCGTTATGACAAGGGAGAAGCAGCTTATCTTAACTGTCCTCTGAATAAGGAACAGTATCTCCATTTTCAGCAAGTGTTATCGCAAGCAGAACAAGCCGAATTAAAAGATTTTGAACGGGAGAATGCAAAGTTTTTTGAAGGTTGTTTACCGATTGAGGAATTAGCCCAACGAGGTGAAGATACGATGCGTTATGGGCCTCTTAAACCTGTAGGTCTATTTGATTCGCGTTTGGGGGATTTTCGCGATCCAGCCAATAAAAATAAACGTCCTTATGCAGTTGTACAATTACGTCAAGAAGACAAGGCAGGACAACTCTGGAATATGGTAGGTTTTCAAACTAATTTACGCTGGGGGGAACAAAAGCGCGTCTTTCGTTTAATTCCAGGCTTAGAAAATGCTGAGTTTGTCCGTATGGGAGTCATGCACCGCAATACCTTTATTAATGCCCCCCAACTTTTAGAGTCGACTTTACAATTTAAGAGCAATAATGCAATTTTAGCTGCTGGTCAACTAGTAGGAACGGAAGGCTATACCGCAGCAGCAGCAGGAGGTTGGTTAGCAGGAACAAATGCTGCTCGTTTAGCTTTAGGAAAAGAGCCTGTAATTATGCCCACCACAACTATGATGGGCGCGCTATTTGAGTTTATTAGTTCCGCTTCTGCCAAACATTTTCAACCTATGCCCCCTAATTTTGGTATTATTCCGCCATTAACTACCAAAATTAAAGGTAAACAAGAAAGGTATGGACAATACCGCGATCGCTCCTTAGCTGATTTAGAGGCTTGGAAAAAATCTTTAACCCAAACTATGGTGACAACAATATGAAAGAAAAAATCATTATTTGGTTAAACCGTATCTTAATTGCGGATGTATTTTTAATTTTCTTTGGCTTTATTTGGTTTGCGATCGCTGTTCTTGGTCGTTATCTTAACATCCCTTTGGGTTTTGATATTTGGTATAAACTTTGGCAGCCTGTTTTTAACCCTGCGATCGGTATTCTATTTTTGGGCGCATTTACTACCTGGTTGATTAATAAAATCAGCGATCAATTTAGTTCGCAATAGAATTGTCTTGAAGTTTTCGCTATGATCAGCTAAAGAGCAATTTTGTAAATATTTTTTGCAAAAAATCGATATTTGCATAAACGATACAACTTGAATCTGAGGAATAAATAAATCGAGTTAAAGAAATACTTTCTTTAAGAGGAAATTTATTATGACTAATGGTTCATCAATAAGACCGATACAAACAACAGGTCGTTATTTGGTTCTTCTCCCTGAAGAAGATGTCAATTCAGGAGTGAGAGCATTAACAGACTCAACAGGGGTCAGAGATGTTGACGATTCTGCTCTTAGTAACATAGGTGTTGCCGTAGTTAGCTTAGATCCAAACCAAGTACAGTCTCTAAATGCTGCTGTAGCTGGTTCACAACCTATATTAGCTGCCGAACCAGAACAGATTATGTATGCAATTGGCAGCATTGTAATTAACGGAGAAACAGCTAATTATCTCCAAGGCTACAAAGAAGCTATAACCCATTTAGTAGATGATTTAAGCAATGGTGGAGTTACGTCAGGACAACAACTTGCTAGGAAAGCATTTACTGATGGTGCTGCTACTTGGGGACTGCAAGCAACCAAAGTGGTCAGTAGTCGCTTTAGTGGTGCTGGTATTAAAGTTGCAGTACTTGATACAGGTCTAGACTTGACTCACCCTGATTTTGCTGGTCGTTCTATTACCCATAAATCTTTTATCACAGGGGAAGAAGTTCAAGACTTACAAGGTCATGGTACTCACTGTATTGGAACTTCTTGTGGCCCTTTAAATCCACCTGATCCATCTTCTCCCATGCGCTATGGCATTGCATACAACGCAGAAATTTTTGCTGGTAAGGTTTTGAGTAACCAAGGTTCTGGTGCAGATGGAGGTATTTTAGCTGGCATAGATTGGGCAATTAGCAATGGTTGTCAAATTATCTCCATGTCTTTAGGCGCACGTACTCGTCCTGGAGATACTTACTCCTCAATTTATGAAAATGCTGCAAAACGCGCTCTGAGTCGAGGCACTTTAATTATTGCTGCTGCTGGTAATGAGAGTAGTAGACCTAGTTCAATCAATCCTGTAGGTCGTCCTGCTAATTGTCCCTCAATTATGGCCGTAGCTGCTTTAACTTCTGAGTTGGGAGTTTCTTTTTATTCCTGTGGTTCAATTAATCCTGATGGCGGAGGGATTGATATTGCAGCACCTGGCGGTAATGCAGGAAGTACTCCAGTTCCTCAAGTTTATTCTACTTGGACAACAGATCCAAGAGCAGTTCAACCACCAGGATCGGCAAGATATCGAGCAATTAGTGGTACTAGCATGGCTACTCCTCACGTAGCAGGAATTGCAGCCCTCTATGCCGAGGCAACTGGTAAAAGAGGATATGAACTTTGGGCTTTATTAATGCAAAATGCTCAACGGTTATCCCTGCCTTCAGTTGATGTGGGAATCGGTTTGGCTCAAGCACCTCTCTAACATCTTTGAAATTCAATCATAATAAGTACGGTTCGGGTGGAAACCTACGCGAAACACGCCGTAGGAGGAAACACGACACGGGTGTTTTAACGCCCGTGAAACATGGTAAAATCAGTTGAGTTAGCAAGTCGCAATGAGATCTAAACCGAGGGTAAAACTCCTGGTAATTGGACGATGTAGTTAAAAGGTAGGTTGGGGAAATCCCAGCCTCGGTGTTAAGCACTCTACTTCCAGCCGATACGAGCAAAGCGGTTAGAAATAGCGAAACAAAAATAATAAACATAGCTAACGATACCTAAAAGTTAAAAGTAGACTCAGACCTAGAAATAGGCGAGAGAGTAGCGGGCTTTTGGCTAGCCCTTTAAGGATTTTCTTATTTCTTAAGAATCACACGTGTTTTTAGCCGTGTGAGTGTCAATTTAAATCTTGTTAGGATAATAAGTAGGTAGATATAAAAAACACAGAAATCCGTCTATATCTGTCGGAGTTAATACAAGTTGAAGTTTAGTTACTGGTTTAGTTATTGGAAACTCTTAGGTGGGACAAGCTTGGTAATGTTGTGTTTAGTCGTACCTATCTACTTATCCAGGGGTATATCTACCCAAAATCTATCTTCTATTCAAGGTAACGAGATGTCCCAAGTTCAAGTATCTGTATCTGTTGACGATGCTCATTTACCACAAATTGAGCAAATTTCCCAGCAATTACAGTCCTCTGGAATGAATGTGGAGCAAACTTTATCGACTATTGGCGTAATTAACGGTTCGATTTTATCAGACAAGCTTGACAGTCTTTATCAAATTGAGGGAGTACAAAACGTTGAACCCCAGCAGGGTTATCGATTAGCTCCTCCCAGTTCTGATATTCAATAAGTAATAATTGATTATGCTGCCTAACATTAGGTAGTAATGCAATTTAATGAGATCCTGTTATCGACCTAACGTTTCTTAGGCTAAAATTGGTTGTGCAGTCAAGCTTAAAAAGCAAGCAGTAAAATGACTACAATTATCAAGGGGTTCACTTTAGCTGAATATCTTGCCTATGATGATGGTACAGATCAATGCTATGAACTGGTGAACGGAGAATTAGTTGCAATGCCGTCAGAAAGCGACCTAAACAATGCGATCGCCATTTTTTTGTTGTTAGCATTGTCTCGACTAATTTCAGGAAGGTTGCTACGAAGGGGAACGGAAATTGTGGTTAGTGGCTCTCGTGCGACAGTGAGAGTACCAGATTTGTTGCTGTTAACAGAGGAATTAGCTACCGCTTTAACGGGATCTTCTCGCAGTATTATTACACCAGATCTACCACCTCCAGCATTAGTTGTAGAAGTAGTCTCACCAGGAAAAGAAAACGAAGATAGAGATTATCGTTACAAGAGATCGGAGTATGCAGCTAGAGGAATTG
>JBOFLX010000072.1:0-21384 GCA_051658085.1 Waterburya sp. | reverse complement strand
GCACACCATTTTTCAAAGCATGGTGGCATCGCCGATAGGGTTGTTTCTTTCATTTTGGATTGGCAAAACTTGACTCAAGTACAAGTATTACTATACCAAGCTTTTAGCCGATTATTTTCATTTTTTTCCTAAAGTCCAGCTAACTGTCCTAACTGTCCTAACTGCCCTAACTGAACAATTAAGTCCAATCTTGCTGTTCTCCTGTTGCAGTACGCCGATATACCATGCCTGTTGAGTGAATAGCACGGGTTTGAGTATAAAGTTCTGCTTCCGTTAATTGCCAATTATCCAAAACCACTTGTAAATCTCGTTGAATATCTCGCGCGCCAGGAAAATCACGATAACGAATAATAAGACGAGCTAATTCTACTAAATCAAGTTCACTCGGGTTAAGTTGCACTTGCAATAAGTCATTAACTGTAGCACGATCATTTTTACTCTGTGGATGTTTTTGCTCTAGATTCTCATTACTCATAACTTAAAAGCTAATAGCTAAAAACAATCTTACTTTGTAGGTAATTACTAACTGATACTACGCAGAAAAACGAAAAATCAATAGTTCCAATCAGAAATGAAAAAAGAACAATTAACCCTTTTCCCTACCCTCACAGATTGATTAGTGCGTAACATCAGTTACTAAATTTAGCAACATCTATTTTTGACGTTTACTGTTATTAACTAATAATGGTAAAGGTTGACGAGTTGAACTAGGAGGCAAAAGGTATTTAGCTGATTCAGGAGCGATCGCTTTCGACTTTTTCCCACTTTGTCGCCAGCGCATAATAATACCTAATAAGGCAACAAATAAACCAATGGATAATAAACTACCTCGTCCGCCAAATCCACCAATTAGCGCATCAGTTGCGCCTAAAATTAGGATAAAGCCAGAGATAGGTTCTTTACGATATACTGACCTCAAAAATCTTGCGAATAAAGGATTCACTATTTTCTACTATGGTAAATGAAACTATTATGCTAAACAAGTTATCGCACAAATTGGCATAATTTTTTGATTATTATAGTCTTTCTTTGGCTGGATTATCTACAGTAGTCTGGTGAAATTGAGATGAATTACGTAAAATTTTATCTATGCGAGTAAGATTAGAAAACGATATCTTATTGATTGCCTACGCTGATCTCCCACCCTACAAGAAAGGTGGTTCTGTGGTACGTAATAGCTACTTTTGGGCATTAAAATCTATTGCCTGTTTTACCCCAAGAGAACAAGACTGGGAATACGATCAAGAAGTTTGGGTAGCTTTAGCAAGAATGCTATTAGCTTTTACTGAGTCTGGATATTTGGGCGATCGCGAAACATCTTTAGAATTTTCTGAAAATACACCGATTCCGCCTGAATTACGCTCTGTGGCTAGTTATTTTTAACCTTAGTTCTTTACTTCATCAAATCTTTGTCGTCAGATCACACCATTTTAATGATCTAAGTCATACACTAGAGTTGATTATAAAAACTTTTAAAATTTAAAACCTAGAGATTTATTTATGTGGTTAACAGGAATATTTCTCGGAACAGCACTCAATTTTCTCGAACCAGTTCAGATTGAAAGTAATTTTCATTCCTCAGTTCCTAGTAAACAAATAACAGTTAATAACCTTAAGCTTTTTACTCTTAATCAATCTAGAAACTTAAACACAACAGATATCAAGTATTTTTTGACTGCTAAAGACAAAGTAATTATCAACCAGCCTTTGATAATTCATACCTTAACCTTAGATCATAATCAAACAAACTTAAACAACAACAATCACTATAGCGAAACAGATCAGCCAGCTTTTAAGCCAGGAGTTGCTTCTTGGACAACCAATAGTAAACTAGGTTCTCTAAAATTTGATGGTCATTTCAATTCCGAAGCACAATTCACTCAAGGCAAGGCTTTTTGGCAAACTCATACTGATATAGGTTCAGTTGATTTAGCAGTTAATATCAATCAGCAAATCAAACCAATTAAAAGTACTGCTGGCTGGCATACCGACACTTCCCTTGGCTCACTAGCCATCACAGGTGACTTTGATGATCGTGCTGCTTTTACTGGGGGGAATACTACTTGGAAAGCCAAGACATATCTAGGTGCGATCGCAGTTCAAGGTAACTTTGATCAACAGGCTAGTTTTACCGGAAGTAATGCTGCCTGGCAAGCGGATACTTCTTTGGGTTCACTAGCCATTAAAGGTAATTTTGACGAACATACTAGTTTTACTGGGGGCAATGTCACAGTTGCTACCAAAACTATGGTTGGTTCTTGGGCTGCCGATATTAAAATTGATGAAGAAACTCGGTTTAGTGGTGGCAAGGCTTCTTGGGATGCCAATCTCTTATTTGGTTCAAATATTGGCGTTAGCGGTGATTTTGATGAAAATACTACCTTTACTGGTGGCAGCATTAAATTAGGAGCAACAACTGTTTTAGGTACTTTAGGTGTAAAAGCTAATGTCGATCAAGAAACTGACTTAACTGGCGGGAGTGCTTTTTGGAAAGCCCAAATTGGACAAAGTTCAATTGGTTTAAATGCTGATTTGGAAGAAGATGGAGACTTTAACTCTAGTATTGGGGTGGAAATCCCATTTTGAACAATAAAGTAAAATATGTGATAAATTAAGTATTGCCAGTTTGCGGATGTGGTGGAATTGGTAGACACGCACGCTTGAGGGGCGTGTGGCTCACGCCTTGCGAGTTCGAGTCTCGCCATCCGCACTCGCTTACGCGCTTTATGGGCAAAGACTTTCACTCGCAAGACGTAACCTACACGCCTAAAATTTGCTCACTTAGGAGCTATGTAAAAATAACTTGAACAATTAAGTGACTACTTTGGGTTTGATAATATAGTTCCACTCACCATGAAAAGAATTTCGTTCGATTGCGATTTATTTTCTCATATTGATGGTCTGCTTATTTGCGCCAATCTGTACTAGTCCTTTCCCAGAAGTTATTCTCTACTTTAGCGATCGCTTCACCAAAAGTTACTTGGTCGCCTGCTAGCTGACTTTCTTCCTTAATCTCTTTGTCGTACCAGTCCCAGAATTCAGTTTCGCTTTTGAGGGTAGTTAATTTAGCTTTGACTAAATGGCTCTTCCTGACCGCCTCATGCATCCCATCGATAGAGAAAGTGCAGTTGCACTTATGCTTACTTCTAGGTGTATTAGGGGTCTTAAACTGAAGATAAATGTTATTCCCACCTTTAACGAGAGTTACGCCTTTAGGAGTCCGTTTTATTTGAATCTCCCAGTCTTTTTGTAAAGTTTCGTAACCGATTTCAAAGTTATAATCTTTGCTCACTTAGCTTCAAAACGTTAGTAAGCAAGGGCTTGAGTTGTTGATGCTGTGTGAAGGAGTTGAATAAAGAGGGTTCGAGTCCGCCTAGCCCAACTTGCCTGACGGATTTAAACTACGAGACTTTTGCTCAAATCTTGCTCACTTAGCCATGCGAGCGGGGCTTCCTACTCGCATAGCTAAAGCAGTTGGATACTCTAGTTGCTAGCCTCTTCAAAACTAACTCTCACTTCAGAGATTGCTTTCATCAATAAGAGAGGATCGGTTTTAGATTGAATAAAACCAAAGGATTGATAGAAAAGGGTAACTTTCTCATTTAAAGCTTTTACTAAAACTGCCTTAGTACCTGCGAGTTCGGAGACTTGCAATGCTCTTAAAAACATATCTTTAATCAATGCTCTAGCTATTCCTTTTCCTTGATGATTTACATCTACAGCTAGTCTACCTAAAACAATAGCTGGAATCGGCTCGGGCATATTTCGCTTAATTTTTCCCATAGCTTCAGAATGTTTTATGCACCCTAAATGGAGAGAGTAATAAGCTACTATTTGATCGCTATAACAAACAACATATGTTCTACTTGCGTCTTGTAAATCATTTTTAAGAGCGCGTTTTTTAAGCCAATCATTCAGAAACGGTTCAAGACAATCAAAATCATCGAGTTTATGTTCTGGCTTGATACGCTGCGGTGGCGAATAATTTACTGCTCCCAAGGGCTTTTGCTCCTAAATAGTTTCACTAGCTTAGGATCGCTTTGGTCGTTAGCAGTAGCAAGGTATTCACAGTCAGCTTCGTCTAAAATGTAGATCTTTTGATCTAAAATTACCTGTTCTGCTTCTCTATATGCAGCTTCTACCATAAATTCAGTGCGTGATCTACCTTGAAGTTTTGCTGCTTCATCAATCAAACTTTTTCTTACTTCATCGATTCGTAGATTCACTACATCCAGTTTTTCTCGTGTTGCCATAGCCATAGTTATATATTTAGGATACCATACATTGTATATACAAAATACTTAAAATGCTACTGGTGAAGAGAAAGTATTCAAGTCTTGTCGTTATTAACTTTCACGTCCGACTTCACAACGTTAAAGCAACACTCTTACTCAAATCTGTAGAGCAGATATATATTTTAAATTATGATTTTTGTAAATGTCATTGATTTTTGTATATGATAAAGAAAAGGATAATCATTAAATCACATCCAAAGGAGTATTGACTTTTGATCCAAGCAACTCTGCATCAACTGAAAGTATTTGAAACAGTAGCGCGGAATGGCAGCTTCACCCGTGCAGCAGAAGAGTTGTTAATTACTCAACCGACCGTTTCTAGTCAAGTTAAACAGTTAACTAAATCTGTAGGCTTACCATTGTTTGAACAAATTGGTAAAAGTTTATATTTGACCGATGCTGGCAAAGAATTACTAGTTACTTGTCAAGGAATTTTTGAGCAATTAAACAACTTTGAGATTAAGATAGCAGATCTTAAAGGAACTAAACAGGGACAGCTAAAACTAGCTGTAATTACCACAGCTAAATATTTTATTCCTAGATTACTTGGTTCTTTTTGCCAAAAGTATCCAGGTATAGATGTAGCTCTTAAAGTAGTTAACCATCATGAAATTCAACAGCGAATGTTGGACAATAAAGATGATTTATATATAGTTAGTAATCCTAATCGAGATATTGATTTAAAAACCCAAGCCTTTTTGAATAATCCTTTGGTGGTAGTAGCTAGAAAAGATCATCCTTTGGCTATGAAAAGTAATATTAATTTACAAGAACTAAACGATCAGCCATTTATAATGCGAGAACAGGGGTCTGGTACTAGAGAAGCAATTGTTCAATTATTTAGTAAATATGATATATCAGTAAAAGTTAAGTTGGAGTTAGGTAGTAACGAAGCAATCAAACAAGCAATTTCAGGTGGTTTGGGAATGTCAATTTTGTCAGAACATTGCCTAATTTCAGAAAGAGCTAGTGGTGAATTAACTATTTTAGATGTTGAGCATTTTCCGATTAAACGTCGTTGGTTTGCTGCTCATTTAGCAGGTAAAAAACTATCAGTAATTGCCGAAACTTTTTTAGAATATTTATTAGAAGAAAGTCCTAAACTATCTTTTCCTGAGTCTAGCATTTTAGCTCAATTGTCTCCCAAAAGTTTTAGTCTGGCGCAAAAGTAAACTGCTAAGGGGATTAGCAAAAATAACTTTGTATTACACAAAAACACCTTTCACTGGAATAAAACTATCTACTCAAACCAAATTAGGAGATTATTTTTTCTAGCGTCCTAAGTAGTTACTTAAGATAAATTGAGATTGGGTAGAGGCAGTAGAGGAGGTAGAAGAAGAGAAGAAAAGTATTAATTTTTAAGCTTTTAGCTCATTATGTTTGAGAAGATTGCTATATTTTATTGAGCATTGCTAGAGTTATGAGGATGGGGAAAAGATTATGGCAAACAGTCGTCGCGTGGCTCGTGTAGCTGCTTTAATTAAACGGGAAGTAAGCCAGATGTTACTAACCGAAATCAAAGACGATCGCGTTGGTGCAGGAATGGTGAGTGTTACCGATGTTGATGTTTCGGGAGATTTACAACACGCTAAAATTTTTGTCAGCATTTATGGTACAGAAACAGCTAAAGCAGAAACTATGGCAGGTTTAGATTCTTCAGCTAATTATGTCCGCAAAGAGTTAGGCAGTCGAATGCAACTGAGACGCACGCCTACAGTCAAGTTTATAGAAGATCGCTCTTTGGAAAGAGGAGATAATATGCTAAATTTACTCAATCAAATTAGTCAGGAGCGACAAAACAAACCAGAAACATTAGAATTGAGCGAAGACTTATGATGTTTTGCTGATGTTGAACTTAAAAGATTGGCAGAGTTTATCGTTAAAAGAGCAAATTGCTCAAATGATTGTTGTCCGTGCTTCTGGTTATTTGTTTGACCACCAAATTCGTTACCCTGCTTGGGAAGCTTCTAATGCTCAATTACAACAGTGGCTAGAAGAATTTAACCTGGGTGGGGTAATTCTTTTGGGAGGTAGCAGCATTGAATTACAAAAGCGATCGCAACAGTTGCAAAGTTGGGCTAATTTACCCTTGTTGATCGCAGCGGATATAGAAGAAGGAATTGGACAGCGTTTTCCTGGGGGGACTTGGTTTCCGCCACCGATGGCGTTAAGTGTTATTTATGAGCAAAATCCTGAGTTGGCGCAGCAATATGCTTGGCAAATGGGGCAAATTACGGCTCAAGAGGCTTTAACAATTGGCATTAACTGGTTGCTTGCGCCTGTAGTAGATGTTAATAATAATCCCGATAATCCCGTAATTAATATTCGAGCTTTTGGCGATCGCCCTGAAGTTGTTAGTGCTTTAACTACTGCTTTTATTCAGGGTGCTAAGTCCTGTCCTGTTTTAACTACCGCCAAGCATTTTCCAGGACATGGGGATACTGCTACTGATTCTCATCTTGATTTACCAATTCTTAGTCATGATGATGCGAGACTAGAAAATATTGAATTACCACCTTTCCAAAGCGCGATCGCTGCTGGAGTAGATAGTGTAATGACCGCTCATCTAGTGATTTCTGCTTGGGAATTACAAAAACCAGCTACTCTTTCTGTAAAGATTATTACGGAGAAGTTGAGAAAACAATTAAGATTCCAAGGTTTAATAGTTACCGATGCTTTGATTATGGGTGGAATCACTCATTATGCTCCTCCCGAGGCGGTGGCAGTTATGGCAGTTGAAGCAGGAAACGATATTTTGTTAATGCCTGATAATCCCGAAGTGGCGATCGCTGCAATTTATGATGCAGTTAAATCGGGGCAAATAAGTGAGCAGCGAATACAAGCATCTGTGGCGCGCATTTGGCAGGCGAAGCAGCAAGTAAGTCAGTCACATAGTTTTATAGAATTATTTAGTCAGTCGGCTAAAGTTGTGGTTGATTCTATTTTGCAAACTTCATTAGCAACAGGTGGCAAACTTCCTTTAATACCTGATGAGAATCAAACTGCTCGTAATTTAATTGTGGTTGATGATGTCTTAAACACTCCTTATTTAGATATTCATACTCCTGCGGTTGCTATTCCCCAAAAGTTTAATTATCAAAAGCAAATAGTTGATAGTAATACTCTGGACTGTATTTTGTTAGATACTCGCCTCACTCTCTTACAAATATTTGTACGAGGTAATCCTTTTCGGGGTAATGCAGGATTAACTACTAAAACCAAAGAAATTTATCAACAACTGCTAGTTAGAGATCAAATACAAGGAATAATTATTTACGGTAGCCCTTATGTATTACAATGGTTCAAAAATATTCTGCCAGAAGAGCTTCCCTGGGTTTATAGTTATGGACAAATGGAGCAGGCACAGGCGATCGCTCTAAAAGCTTTATATAATCTTAACTTTGATATGTTATCCTCGAAATCTGAAGTAGAATTTGGGTTTTAGCTATTAGAACTAATTCTCAATGCCCAGCAGGAATTATAAAATTCATTTAAATTTTTTATGTTACACCAGTTTTGTTATTTTAGATACAGCAGAAAGAGAGATTTTTTACCTAGCCAATAGTAATATAGTTTATAGTTGAAGAAGCAAGACGAATTACAAAAACTACTTATTACGGTGATCGAATATGACTGCTGCTACTGCATCCCCTTACCCTTCTATTAGATATTCCATAGATACATTAAAAGATGAAGCTCGACACTTAATTGAAACAGGCATTGTCAGTCGTCAACAATCTATATACACTCTCTGCAAATATATTCCTGCGCGGGAATGGGTAAAAGTTGAATGTGAATTAGAAAGATGTGATTATTTACTGCGCGATCCCATTGGGGATCTGGTATCTTATGAAGATTGGGAAAGCGATTAATTTAAATTTAAAAGTCAAAAATTAGAAAATTATCTGACTGGGGTTAGAGATGCTGAAGTTAAACTATACACAATCGGCGTAGCTAACCCCTTAGTTTTTGTTTAAGTGTTAGTGTCAAGTTAAGTATCTCAACAGAGGAATAACGTACTGCGATACTAAGCTTTTAATCATTTAATTTGCTTGTTATGACTGACTAGGAGACTGAGTGACTTGGCGACTGGGAGAGAGTTTAAGAGTTTTTTCCTTATACGAATAATATGCAGTTTAAATGCGTAACAGCTTATCCCATAGGTAAACAAATCTGAAACGTAGTACCTTTCCCTACTTGACTCTCAACAGTAATTTTGCCCTCATGAGCCTGAATAATTTGTTGTGCGATCGCTAAACCCAAACCAAATCCTCCTGTTTGCCTAGTGCGAGCTTTATCGACTCGGTAAAAGCGCTCAAAGATATGAAGTAAGTCTGAGGTGGGAATACCAATACCAGTATCTTTGATTTTAATGAGAATTCGACGGTGTTTAATTTCAAGCTCTAAAGTAACTATGCCCTCAGTAGGAGTATATTTAATGGCGTTATCGAGTAAATTTTTAATCGCTTGTTTGAGCAAATCGCGATCGCAACAAATTTCTAGAGAAGTTATAAGTATATATAGATTAAACTCTAAACCTTTTTCTGTAGCTAGTATTTGATATTCGTCATTCAAAGACTTTAATAAATCTACTATGTCAGTCTTAGTAATATCCTGAAAATTCAATTTTCCTTCGTGACGAGCTAAAAATAGCAAATTGGCAATCAAAGTACTCATCGATTTACTTTGAATCACTATATTTTCTAGACGCTGAAGAGGTTGTTGGCGATCTTCAATAGGAGCTAGTAAACCTACCTGGGCATTGCTTAAAATTGCTGCAACTGGGGCGCGTAACTCATGGGAAGCATCAGCAGTAAAACGTTGTAATTGTTCGTAAGAGCGTCTAACAGGTTGCATTGCCAAGCCACCGAGAATCCAGCCAGCGATTCCAATAAATCCGAGAGTTATTGGTACACCTAAACCTAAAAAAAAACGCGATCGCGCTAGTGATTCTTGAAGAGGAGAGAGAGAAACGGCAACCTGTATATAACCGACTAGAGACATCTCATATTTTAAAGGAATAGTTAAAACACGCAAATTCTTTGATTTAGTTGTGTCATGGTAGTTGCAGTTGTAATTTACAGTTTGCCATCCAGGTGTTACGGAATACTCTTGTGGTAAGCGATTACCAATAAACTCTAGAAGGCGTTTGTGAGAGTCATACCAGCGAACATAAACAATTCTCGCTCCAATAGGAAGAGCTTCAGTGTTTTGTAAAGAGACATTTTCTGTTTCTATGCTCCAGCTTTTCTGTTGTTGTTGATAGCTTGTAAGTGAGGCAATTTTTTTAGTTTGAGCGTAAATGCGATCGTCAAATTCTCTCATTTGCTCTTTTACTTGAAGCTGATAAACAGTAAAAGCAAACAAAATTAAAATACTTCCCATTGAGAGGGTAAACCAATGAGCTAGACGACGACGAGAGCGATCAAACATTGACAATTTAAAAAATCAACTTTTTCTTTCATAATAAGCTCTTACACATAATTCCACGGACTTCATATAAAAAAAGAGAGAAAAATCATGGTAAATAATATTTCTCTCTAACCTAATTTGTATTTAAGAATCTAATCTATTGAAATTTAAAGTGGTTTTAACTATTCTGCATAATTAAGAGATAAAAGAACTAGAATTTTCTTCAACATTAAAACTACTTTCAGTAGGAATTGATGTATTAGATTCTTGGTTATTTTTATCCTTATTAGCTCCATTACAAGCCTGAGCAGCCAAAGGAGCAGCGATTATAGTTAAGCTTACTAATCCAGCGAATAAAGACATTAATTTAATTTTCATTGATTACCTCTAAAAAAATTAAGTTTGGTTATTATTGTTTAGTATGGAAAATGAATGTGACACCAAAATGACAGTAATAAAAATAATTATCAATTAATTATTTAATCGCGAATATCAAGACGATAACCCATTCCATAAACAGTTTCCAACCAATCTTTTGCGCCAACTGCTTCTAAACGCTGACGCAATCTTCTGACTAGAGTAGTTACTGCATTACTTTCTGGTTCACTTCCCCAACTCCAAAGCACTTGCTCTATTTGACCACGAGATAAGACTTGCTGAGGATGACGCATCAGATATTCCATGAGTTGAAATTCTTTTACGGAAAGCTGAACCTTTTCTGTTTCCCGTTCTAAGCTAAAAGTGGTTAAATCCAATTGTAAATCAGCTAAAATTAGCGTATCACTTGTCCATAAAGGAGATCTCCTGGCTAAAGCTCTTACTCTTGCCAGTAACTCTAAAACATCTACAGGTTTAACAATGTAATCATCTGCACCTGCATCTAAGCCATTAACCTTATCATTCGTAGTGTCTTTAGCAGTTAGCATTAGTACTGGTGCAGCATTACCAAAATTACGATATTGACGACAAATATCGACTCCGCTAACTTGAGGTAACATCCAATCTAAAATCAAGAGATCATAATCTTTTTCTTTGATTAACCATAGTGCAGTTTCTCCATCTTCTACCCCATCAACTATATGTCCAGCTTGAGATAATGCTGTTTGTAGTGGTTCTAACTGTGCTGGATCGTCTTCAACCAAAAGAATTAACATGGAAGCTAAAGTTATTTTATTTTTATCGTAATCAATTCCATGCGTCGGTTTAAATGGTGGCAATTTTTGCGTTTTTTAGGATTAGAATTTTGGCTACCTTTACCCCTATTAGGATTAGCTTTTTGGTTGGTTAGTGGATTAGTTACAGAGAATAGTTTAAATTTTTCTCCCCCATTTACTGAATCTTTCAAAATTATCCCCGATAAAGCTCAACCAGATAATAAAATTCTTTATATTAAAGTCACAGTTGATCGCGATCGCGATATTTCTCAAGTACAAGTTAAACAAGCAACTCAAGTTTACCAGACCCAAGAGTTTCAATTAGCAACTACCAAATTAGAGCAACTAGAAACAGCAATTAGTCAAAAATTTGGTCTATCCCCTGAAAAAGTTAGGCAACTATTACGCTATCAGTTTAGAGAATAAGTAGTAGGTAGTAGGTAGTAGGTAGTGGGTAGTGGGTGAAAACTTCTGACTAATGACTTCTGACCAATGACTTCGTTTGACATTGATGTCTGATAGTCAAGTAGTCACTTTCTCAGGCTTCGATCTGCACCATTATTAATAGCGATCGCTTTTTCGGCAATAAACTCCTTTGGTGGTAAAGTATCTAGTTTCTTACCAGAGAAATCTCTCAGTAAGCCCATAATGGCTGGAACAACTGTAGGAGTAAGAATAGTTGAGAATGTTAAGCCTCCCGTAAGGACGATTCCCAATCCTTGATAGAGTTCCGCACCTTGTCCTGGTACAACTGCTAGAGGTAGCATACCCAAAACGCTAGTTCCCGCCGACATAAAGATAGCTCGAAGGCGATCGCTGGTTGATTGAGATAAAGATTTATCGTAATCCATCCCTTCTTCCTGTAGCTGTAGAGCGCGTTCTACTAAGAGTATGGCATTATTGACCACGACCCCAGTTAAGATCACAAATCCTAATGCTGTAATCATATCTAAAGGTACGACGACACCAAAAATACGATTGGCAATTATCAGGCTCAATAATCCTCCACTCATGCCCATCGGTACTGTCGCCATAATTACGAAAGGGTATAAGAAAGAACGATATAAGGCTACCAATAACAGGTAAGTAATCAAAATAGATAGGGCAAAAGCACTTAATAATTGAGAGACAGTTTCTGTCAAGCGATCTGCCGAACCAGTCAATTCTAAACGATAGCCAGCCGGTAAACTATTACGCAAAGGTGCGAGAACTTCATTTTCTGCTTGCTCGACTAAAGAACTCAAAGGTGCGTCGGGTGCTAAAGAAGTAGTTAAAGTAACAGATCGTTCTAAATCGACGTGATTGATAACATCTGCACCAGTTGTTTCTTTAATTTCGGCTACGTCACTTAATTGAATTAATCCTTGACTTGTATATAAAGGTAATTGACGCAATTGTTCTGGGGTTTCGACGAAGCTATTTTGCAACTCCACAGACACATCTAATTCTTCTTTGCCATCGATATAATCAGAAGCAAAACGTCCACCTAAAGCTGCTTCGACCATCGAGCCTATTTCTGCTTCGTCGATACCAACCTCTGCTAAACGTTCGCGGTTGGGAATAACTTGTAGTTCTCCCGCACCAAAAACGAAGTTAGAACGGACATTTTCTACTCCTGTGAAAGAACGCAATTTTTCCGTAATTTCTCGGTCTAACTGGCTTAATTCGGCTAAATCCGTACCAATAAGATCAATTTCAAATTCTTTACCTGGATCTTGAAAAATAGAGAGACGAGTTGGCACTAAAAAGCGATAACCAGGAAAATTATTACTTGTAGCGCGCATCCGTTCGACCATATCTGCAAGTCCCTGAGTAGTAGCAAATTCAGGCTTTAAAATTGTCGCAATGGCCCTTCTTCCAGGTCGTTCGATAAACATAACGCGATCGACTTCTGGTTGTTGACGCAAAAATTCTCTTGGTGCTGCTGAAAGCTCAATGGCTTCAGGAATACTCGTTCCTGCTAAGGGTTCTGCTGCCCACAAGACTAAATTGCGGTTTCCTTCAGGTAAATAATCAGCAGGAGGAAGGAGTAAAATACTCACAAAAATTAAGGATACGGGAATAGAGAGAATCAAAATTCGGCGCGCCATCCGACCTCGCCCAATCGCCCATCCCACCGTAGAAGTCACAAATGCTTCCAATTTGCCCTGAAAAAGACGAAAAACTGACGAAGTTTTGGATATACCTCGTTCTAACCAATTCCCTCCCGAATATTCACCATCATCAAGCATTTGCATCGCTTCAGAACGATGGAGAAATAACCCGCACAACATGGGAACTAAAGTAATTGCTGCTAGTAGGGAAAAAAGTGCAGCAGCAGAAATCGCGATCGCCATATCGAGATACAACTCTGCCACTTCTCCACTAACCACTGCCAGAGGTGCAAAAACGGCAATATTGGTCAAAGTAGCAGCAACCAAACCACCACTAACTTCTTTCGTACCATTGATCGCTGCTCTAACTGGTCTTTTGCCCTGTTGCATATGAGTAAAAGCATTTTCGACGACCACAATCGCGTTATCTACCACCATACCCGCAGCAAAACCTAATGCAGCCAAACTGATGACATTAAGAGTTCTTCCTAACATCGACATAGCGATAAATACAGAAATTGTCGTAGTAGGTATAGTTATTGCGACTACAGCGACAGTTCGCATCGAACCGAGGAAAAGTAACAAGACGATAACAGCTAGAAGTGCGCCACCAAGTAAGTTTTCTTGCACCAATGCCACAGATTGATTGATATACTCACTCTCGTCATAGTTATATACAAAGCGAATTCCTTCTCCATCTCGATCAAACTGGGTTTGAAACTCCGCGATCGTGGCTCGAATCCCTTTAGCTACTTCTGGTACATTCGCCCCTACTCGGCGGATAATTCCAATAGCGACGGCAGGTTCGCCATTAAAAATCAAAGCACTCTCTTGAACTCTGCGTCCCATCTGCACCTGGGCGACATCTCTTAGATAAACAGTTCCCGAAGCATCCCGTCGCAGTACAAAGCCTTCCATTTGTTCTAACTGTTGCGATCGACTAACAGTTCTGACTCGATATTCTCTTCTACCCACTACTAAAGGGCCACCCCGAATATCGCGGTTATTATCTTGTAAGACTTGAACCACGTTACTAATAGTTAAATTGCGCTCGGCGAGTGCTTGGGGATCGATCCTTACTTCTACCTCTCTTTCCCTACCCCCAGGAATAATAAACTGTCCGACTCCTTCAATACGACGCAATCTTGGCACGATCGTATCTTCAGCTAAATCTCGATAGCGATCGGGGTTACTTTGCTCCCCTTCCTTGGGTGCGAGAACGATCCACATCATCGGCGAACTATTCCCGCCAACCAACTCGACATTAGACTCGCTGGTTTCTTCAGGTAATTCCTCTACCTGTTGCAATTTATTCAAAACATCTACCAGACGCTCGTTAAGATCGCTATCCCATTCAAATTCCAGAGTAATACTACTAATACCAGGACGAGAATTACTATCGATTTTTTGTACGCCTAAAACCTCCTCCATCCTTTCCTCAATCGGACGAGTTACTAAATCCTCCACTTCTGTAGGAGAAGCACCAGGATAAGGGGTAGTGATGCTAATTTCTGGGCGATCGCCTCCTGGTTGTAATTCTAGAGGCAAATTTAGCAGCGAAAATATACCAAATACTGCCAGCAAACAGAACAAAACAAAAGTCCCATGTCGCCAGCGCACCGCAGTTTCAATAAAGTTCATAATAGTTTAATTTTTAGTGGTTAGTTTTACCCATTACCCATTACCTACTACCTACTACCTACTACCTTAACCATCGCACCATCACTCAAACCATCTCCACCGCGTAAAACGATCGCCTGTCCCGATCGCAGTTGTTCGTCGTAAATAGCAACGCGATCGCCCATATCAGCAATCATTTCTACTTCAATTTCTCGAACTTGGTCATCGGCTACGGTATAAACCAACCAACGATCTTGTCTCCTCGTAATAGCATCCCGTGAGATGACAAAACTAGAGCGAGCGCTTTTTAATTGCAGATTCCCCATGACAGCCATACCAGATAATAAACCCGTAGGGGGATTATCTAAACGCACTCTAACTCTCTGTCTTCTGGATGCCGTATCTGTTGTGGGAACTATACCTGTAATAGTGGCGCGCCCTTGCCATTGAGGTAAAGCACGGGTATTTAGGGTTACTGGCAATCCTGGTTGAATACTGCTTGCTAGTTCTTCAGGAACTTCTAAAAAGACATCTAAGCTATCACTAGCAACTAAAGTCGCGATTTCATCAGCACTTTCGACATAATCCCCCGCGCTGACGTGCCTTTGCTGCACTACTCCATCAGAGATTGCTTGAATTTGAGTACGCTCTAAATCTATTTCTGCCCGATTTACTGATGCTTCGGCTGCTGCCACATTTGCTCTTTGTGCTTCAATTTCTTCTCTAATTGGACCCGCGATCGCTTCTTGTAAAGATGCTTCTGCCTCTAGAGTATTTCCCCTAGTATCATCTACAGCAGAACGGGCTTCAATTAAGCTTCTTTGGGATTGCGCCCCTTGTGCGACTAAATCCGAAGTACGTTCGAGATTATCTTGTGCTTCTTGTTCTCTAGCTCGTGCAGAACTTAAAACGGCTTGTCTTTGAGCGATAATTTCGGGGCGTGTCCCCACTTCTAAACGGGCGAGATTGCTTTGTGCTTGTGCCAAACGCGCCTTTGCCTGAGCAAGTGCCACTTCTCCGTCAGCATTATCAAGAATAGCGATCGTAGTTCCTCTCTCGACGCGATCGCCTGGTTCGACGAGAATTTCTTCAACTAAACCATCAATTCGAGAGCGAATATTGGCTTGTTGTCTGGATTCTACTTGACCGAGAAGTTTTACTTCTCTAGTAGCATTACCAGTAGCTAAATTAGTTGTCGAGATCGGGCGAGGCGGAGTTGTCTGTGGCGCTACCGTAGCTTGAGGTGGGCTAACATCAGGTTTAAAAATCTGCCAGAGAGTTCCCCCAATAGCAGCGATCGCAATAAATATAAGAATCCAACGCCAAGAATTTTGATGATGAGGTGGCTTAGATAAGGATGGCTCTGATTCTGGCGATTCCTTAGTCACTTCAGGCTCAAAAGTGTTCATGTTTATATAATGTAGTGTTAAATAATCATCTAAATAAAAACCCTGCCCGAAATAGTTCGGGTGAAGGTTTAAGGAGCAAGATCTAAAGTCCTAGATACTAATATCGCCGTTGCTGATTGGATGTATGAAACTCTTTCGGGATAAGGTTCGTAGCTATAAGCTATAAGCTTTTTTAAGTTTATAAAGAAAGCCAAAATTTTAAAAATCATACTTTGATTCAGCAACGCCCTAATCTCTAGAAGTAAGCTAATCGCGCCAAAAGTATTATGTTTGAGGAAGATTACTAGTTTCTGTAGGATTTTCAGAATTATTAGTATCCTTACTACCAGAGCAAGCTTGAGCGGATAAAGGTACGATTGTGGCAGCAAACATTAAAACACCTGCTAACATTGGCATAAACTTAATTTTCATAGTCTTTCTCCAAAAAGTTTTGTTGTTTGTTATTAACTATTATGAAGAGAAAATGTGACATAGAAATGTCAGCACAATTCAAAATTCAACATTTATCATTACTTATTCAGCAACGCCGATTATCGGAATCAGAAATTGGCGATATGGTACAAGCTGCTTTGGGTGGTTTGCGAGCCTCGGAATTTGTCGATGGTAAGCGAGAATTAGATGTTAGTGTCGAATTACAAAGTACTTTTGTTCAAACTCCCGAACAACTACGTCAACTTTGATGGGATTGTTACAGGATTTTCAACCGAAAAGAAAGACCAAAAAGCAAGAATTGGCACAAGAGGAATTGAAAGAATTAGTCAAATAGTGGTGAGGTGGTGAGGTAGAGAAGTAGAGGGAATATTTACAATACCCGTAACTGTTCAATATCCCTGATGGGAGGCGCACCGAACATACGTGCATATTCACGGCTGAACTGCGAGGAACTTTCATAACCAACCTGATAGGCAGCATACATCGCATCAGCATTTTCGGCAAGCATGAGACGACGCGCTTCTAAAAGTCTTAACTGCTTTTGATACTGAAGCGGACTCATTGAAGTTACTTGCTTGAAATGCTGATGAAAAGACGAAGTAGACATACTGACACGCCTAGCTAAATCATCGATCCGCATCGGTTGAGTAAACTCAGCCTTGAGTAGTTTGATGGCTGAAGCAATTCGCTGCATATTACTACCAGATGTGGCAATTTGGCGCACGGCTTTACCTTGTTCACCGATGAGCAAATGATAATAAAGTTCGCGAATTATCAACGGTGCAAGCATAGAGATATGTTGTGGCGTATCTAAGAGCTTGACCAGGCGAAGGACGCACTCGAACAGTTCAGTATTGGCGTTGCTGACCGATAAGCCTTGGACAGATTTTTCTTTCTTAACCAAACTGGGAGTCATTTGGGTAACTAGATCGCATAGTTGCATCAAGTCTAAGTTCAGCTTCAGCCCTAAATACGGCTTGTCGGGGGTCGCTTCAACCACACATCCACTCGCAGGTAGATCGACCGAAACAATTAGATATTGCGCTACCCCATACTGGTACCTTTTCTTATCTAGCCAAACTTCTTTCTGACCTTGAACGACGATCGCAAGGAACGGTTCAAAAAGATCGTGGAGTGAGGTAGACACCACATCAGACCGCGTAAAGTCTAATTGCTTGATCGCAGTTGGATGGATACCATTTCCATTGGACTTGGTGTGTCGCATCACTAATGTCGCAAGTTCTTGGCAGCGAGCAGCGATTACGTCAGGATTAGGGGTTTTAACTGTCATGATCGAGACTCGACTCGCTAAACTCCTTACTCTTGATAATTATATAACTGTTATTTTACCTCTTCATGGGACTGTTTTAGAGAATTAGGCAATCATTAGATAGATTTAGGCATTGGAAAAGCTGGATTGAATTCGTAGGATGAAGACATCTCAACCGAAGCCGTCGTTCAACTATTTAAGTTGCGATCTGGAAAAAATTAACTCAAACCAATCTTAACCAGAGGTCTAATCATCATGTTTAACATAGAAAACAAAGTCATTGCGATTACTGGAGCTAGTAGTGGTATTGGAGAAGCCACTGCCAAGTTACTTGCCCAAAAAGGCGCGAAGGTAGTTCTAGGGGCAAGACGAACCGAAAAGCTGGAAAAAATCGTCGAAGAAATCCGCGTCTTAGGTGGTACAGCCGAATTCAAAGCTGTAGATGTAGTTAATCGCGAGGAGATGAAAGATTTCATTTACTTTGCCAAGGATAAGTTTGGTCGTATCGATGTTATTTTCAACAATGCAGGTGTGATGCCACTGTCTCCGTTAAATAGATTAAAAGTCGAGGAATGGGACACTATGATTGATGTCAACATCCGTGGTGTATTAAACGGCATCGCAGCAGGGTTGCCAATTATGGAAGCACAAGGTGGCGGTCAGTTTATCAATACAGCATCGATTGGCGCACATTTAGTAGTTCCCACTGGCGCGGTTTATTGCGCGACCAAATATGCGGTTTGGGCAATTTCCGAAGGACTGCGACAGGAATCAAAAACAATTCGCGTGACAACTATATCCCCTGGTGTAGTAGAGACGGAACTTGGTTCTGACATCACGGATGACTCAGCAAAAAGTGCTTTACAAGAATTCCGTCAAACCGCACTAACTCCTGATGCGATCGCCCAAGCGGTCTTGTATGCTTTGTCCCAAGCAGATAATGTTGATGTTAACGAAGTCATTGTCCGACTGACCGCTAGCAGCTTCTAACAGCATGATGTTTGAGAATAACTGTTTTCGCTCAAACAGCAAATTATGAACATTGGGGATAACACTAATGAATGACGCGATTAAAACCTATAATTCGATGTCTGAACTTTATGCCTCTTTGGGCGGTAAGCTAGAGCAAAATGTTGATTTTACAATTCATCGAAATGAGGAACTTTACAAAGAAACTCCAGTCAAGTCTCCACTGTTTCGGACAAGTTACTACTCGGTTTTAATCCTTCGCCAAGGGCGAGGTCGCTACATTATTGACGACCAATCCTATCCAATTCGGGACAACATCATTTATTTTACAAATCCTGGACATGTGAAGGGATTCGAGATTGATGAAACATTACAGGGATATATTATTACCTTTTCAGAATCGTTCCTCAAACAATATGTGCATGAAAATATTTTGGATGAGTTTCCCTTTTTGATTGCTGAAGTAGCACCCCCAAGTTATCCCGATCGCGAAATCTTTCAAATATTTGATGACTTAGGCGGTCAGTTGTTGCAAGAATATCAATCGGATTCTGCTTATAAGTTCAAAGTGATTGGTTATCTAACTGTGGTGTTGCTGCTCAAAATTAAAGAACGATCTTTGGTGGAGTCTGGCTTAATTGAAATCAAGGAGATGGAATAAAAGACATTTACCAAAGTAAGGAGTAAAAAATGAATATTGAGCAGCGATCGCCTCAGACACCTCGTCGTTTGCACCCATTTATTCTTGTGGCTGCATTTTTAAGCACATTTGGTATTGGACTAATGAGTCCTATCTTGCCAGCTTTAGCCGAGCGATATGATGGAAATGCCTTGATCATCGGTCTGTTATTTTCTAGCTATTCTTTCGCACAATTCCTCAGTGCGCCAATCCTGGGAGCGATCAGCGATCGCTATGGGCGACGAATAGTTATGCTAGTTAGTCTATGGGTTGCAGCATTTGGCTTTTCGATATTTGCGATTGGTGGAGCATTATGGATCTTGTTGGTTGGCTGGATGGTAGTAGGTTTGGCTGACTGTTGGGTAGGCACAGCTTTTTCCTATGTAGCAGACACAACCAAATCTAACGTTCGTACTCGCTACTTTGCTTTTCTCAGTGCTGCAATGGGTTTAGGGTTTATTATTGGCCCAGCCACAAGTGGTTATTTCTCACGAATGAGCCCTACTGCACCCCTTTATGTTTTGATTGCGTTGATAGTTTTGGCTGTCATCTGGGGCTATTTTTCGATGCCAGAAAGTTTGCCAACAGACCAACGAGCAACATCACTCAAGTTCAGTCAACTGAACCCAATAACTCAATTACGTGACATTTTCCAATTTCCGCAACTACGACTGCTATTACTAAGTTTTTTCCTATTCTGGACGATTGTGATTGTGCCTTCAGCTAACTTGCCTACCTTGCTTACCGATCGCTTCAATTGGACTCCTGAGCAAATTTCTCCTTTATTTGTCATTTTTGGGGTTGTTGATGTTTCAGTTCAGCTTGTATTCTTACCTTTGCTACTACGACGTTTTCAAGAAATTAATCTTGCTATCCTTGGTGGGTTAATCGCAGGATTAGCATTTTTACTCCTCGGTCTTTTCCCGATTATCGGCTCTTTACAACTGCTTTATGGGGCAATGGTGGTCTTTAGCGTCGGACAACCCTTAGTGCAAACCTGCCTCACTGGAGCGATGTCGAAAAGTATGAATGCAGACATACAAGGACGGGTTCAAGGGAGTATTGCTGCGGTTATGGCGATCGCGCAAGTGCTAGGGCCATTGTGGGCAGGTTGGTTATACCAAGCAGCGAGTCCATCTACTCCCTATTGGATGGGTTCAATTCAAGCTCTTGTCGCTGTATCGATCATGCTCATGGCACTGCCAAAACTCCAGCGTTTAAATCGGAAAAATCGTGAAATGAATACTGAACCGAATCCCTATAGTTAACATTCTCTCATTAATCAAAGGAGTAACATCATGAAATACCGCCAACTTGGAACAACAGACATACAAATCTCAGCATTAGGATTGGGCTGTATGGGAATGTCTGACCTTTATGGCGATCGCCATAGCGATGATGCTGAAAGTATCGCAACCATTCGAGCCGCGATCGACCTTGGCATTAACTTTCTTGATACAGGTGATTTTTACGGCATGGGTCACAACGAATTGTTGATTCGAGAAGCGATTAAAGGTATTCCCCGTGACCAAGTATTCATCGCGGTGAAGTTTGGGGCATTACGCAATCACAAAGGTAATTTTATCGGTCACGATAATCGTCCAGTAGCCGTGCAGAACTTTCTGACTTATATGGGTCAAGCAATTTAGTTTATTTGGATGAATCAGGCTTTGAAGAATATGTCTATCGTCCTTATGGCTGGTCAACAGCTTGGGCTACGGTCGGGTTTCCCGACCGTAGCCCAAGCTCAAAACGAGGACAAAAAACTTATGGCGCTCGCCATGGTCAAAAAGGAACCAGAACCAGTCTGATAGCTGGTCAAAGAGGTAAAGAGTTGTTAGCACCAGTTCTTTTTCAAGGAAGTACTAATGCTTTATGGTTTAATCAATGGCTCGAAAAACATCTAATTCCCGAATTGAGACCAAACTCCACTCTAATCCTTGATAATGCGGCATTTCACCGCCAGGATGATGTATTTCGCCTTGCCGAACAAGCGGGTCACAAAGTTTTGTTTTTACCACCCTATTCACCTGATTTTAATCGTATCGAAC
>JBOFLX010000071.1:0-83016 GCA_051658085.1 Waterburya sp. | reverse complement strand
CCGTTTGAATTGCTTGGAAGACTTCTTTGGCTTCCAACTTCGGGTTAATCAATGCGAGTTCTTTGAGCTGCACCTTATCTCTATCTTCATTAAAATCATCCTTACTTTACTTGATTTTGGTCTTAAACAAGAAGTATTGAAGTGTCATCATCAAAACCAATCTTTTAAAAGCATTGAATAAACAACATTATCTACAAAGCGATCGCTTACCCATTCCTCATCCCGTAAAGTTTCTTATGATAAATGATCAATGATAAATGATCAATGTTCAATGTTTAATGGTGGTGAGAATAAAATGTAATTTCTTGATTAATTGCTATATTTTCATAGGTTATTTGTAGTCCTGGAATATGCAAATTTTTAATTATATTTTCAATTACTTTTGGCTCTGTAACTAACTGAACATAGATTTTATTGTTTTGAATGGCAATTGGATAATGTTGATTGCCTAAAACATAACCAAGATAAACTAATGTTGTGGGTATAATATTAGGTTCTAAGGCAGAAAAATCCAAGACTAATAATTCTTCTGTTTGTAAATGAATTAAGAGAAAAATACCTGACTCAGTTTTAAACACATCTCCTGATTGTAAAGGGTGATCGCGAGTTTTGATAATTCCAATACCCACTCCTGTTTGAGTATGAGTATGAATTCTACCCTTATGGCGATCGCTTGGTTGTAAATAAACTTCTAAATAGTTTTCTTGTTTAAATAATTCAGATAACTCAGGTCGATCATTAATATTTCCCAGATATATTTGAGCTACTTCCATCTTATTACTTACTTAGGAATATGAGGTAAAGGAGATTGTGAGGTTATGCTTCTAATACAATTAAGTACCTCAGTCAAAAACATTTTTAATCTCAGAGTTTTAGCTGCTAAAGCCCGAATTAAAATTCCATTATTACTAGGTAAGATTGTGGTAGCAAATTCTATTTCTTGGTAGCTGTTTGATTTGATACTGTTTAACTGGGCAATAAATAAATTAAGATCGGTATCAGGAAGTATCGCGATCGCATTTCCCATAATTGGTAATGAAGAAAATAGTTTATTGTTTTTAAACGGATTATCTTTACCTATCAAACGCATAGCATCACTAAAAAGCAATTTATCTGTTAAATCTTTAACTTGTAGACGATTAAAATAATAATTAAAATCATAAAACTCTTGTTTAGCTAATCTCCCAGGTAAAATTATTTCACTTAAAAATAATCTGGCTTTTGGGTGAAGCTTAATTGTAGCATGTTGTTCTAAAATTGAATTTTTATAAAGAATAATTGGTTCTGGAACTAACTCTAAACTACTATTTGCTTCCAGCACAATTTGATAATTCATAGTAGCTTTTGTATTAACTTCTGGCATGGGATGCACTTTAGTCGCTGCTTGATCTGTAAGATATAAATGACTATTAGGAGCTAATTGTAGAGATAAATTTAATGTATCACCAGCTAATAAACCAGGAGAAGTATTAAGTAAATAAAGATAAGCTCGCTGATAATTTGCCCCCTCGAAACGAAATATAGGAGACAAACGTAGAGGGTAACTAGTATATTGATGATGACAAAATGTTTGGTTAATTAAATTACATTGCAATTGTAATTCTAGATTATTTTTGACACTCAACACTATATTTTGATTACTGATTATGGTTAATTGTTGATTGTTGATTGTTGATTGATTACTAATTAGGCACACTTAGGCTTAATTAACCTATTACCTATTACCTAAAGAAACCTACTACCCACTACTTACTACCTACTACCTAAAAGAAACTTGCTACTTGCTATCTGCTACTTGCTACTTAAGTAACTGGTCACTTCCCTAAACAAAACCGTTTCCAAAATAAAATCCCTGACTTCCTTTAATCCCTCTCCTGTTTTACAATTTGTATATATGATGGGTTTTCTTTGTCTATGTGCAGGTGCTTGTTGACGTATAAGACTTAAATCTGCACCCACATAAGGAGCAAGATCAATTTTATTAATTACAACTAAATCAGCTTGAACAAAACCAGGGCCGTTTTTGCGTGGAATATCATCCCCTGCACCCACATCAATAACAAAGAGATAAGAATCAACTAAATCGTAACTAAATGTAGAAGCTAGGTTATCTCCACCGCTTTCGATAAAAATTAAATCTAGCTGGGGATAAAGTAATTCCAGATCTTTGACAGCTAACAAATTCATCGTTGGATCTTCCCGAATAGCCGTATGGGGACAACTACCAGTTTCAACACCAATAATTCTTTCTGGTGCGAGAAATCCACGGCTTTTTAAACGATCTGCATCTTCAGTAGTTAACAGGTCATTAGTCACTACAGCTATTTCAATACCTTGCTGGGTTAGCATTGGTACTAAACCCTCTAATAACGCAGTTTTGCCACTCCCAACAGGGCCACCTATCCCCAACCTTGCAACCGACTTACTCATGAGACATTTATTTTAAACTTGACCTTCAACTAAACCATTAAAACCATAGATTTCTTTACTACCTGCGATCGCAACTAGAGTTACTGTTTTCTCGTCTCCTGGTTCAAATCTTACTGCTGTACCTGCGGGGATATCAAGACGCATTCCTTTAGTAGCTTCGCGCTCAAACTGAAGTGCTGCATTGACTTCATAGAAATGAAAATGAGAGCCAATTTGAATCGGGCGATCGCCTGTATTAGCAACTTCTATAGTTAGAGTTTCTTTGCCAGCATTTAATTCAATTGTCCCTGGTTGGGTAATTATTTCGCCTGGAATCATGTCAAAAAAGGTAGTAGGTAGTAGGTAGAAAGCTGGGAGTTTCTTGTTCCTCTCCAACTTCTTTTCTCTTTAAAAGAGGAAGCTTGTACACATTTTTTTTGTCAATTTTCTAGTCGTCCTGATTATCTGGAATTTCAATCGACACGCGATCGCCATCTTGTAAAGAATATGTATCACGTAGTTTTATATCTGTCGCTATTTCAAGGATTTTTTCTGGTGGATCGCCGTATTTTCCTGTATCGTTATCTGTTCTTAATATGAAAGCATTTCTACCAAATATTTTACATGGAACTATGCTCACTGACACACGACCAGCATACTCTTCTTTTTCAAGTCTTATAACATTGGAAGGCATATAGTAGAAGCGATCAATAAGATGAACATTAAGAGTCCCAGGAAATAACTTCATGCCTGTTTTGGCTGTATAAAAAGGTTCAAGCAATTTTAGCCAATATGAGAAATTATTTTTTCCCGATCTGACAATTCCTTCTAAAATCATGAATAATTATCCTTTTGAATTTTATAATCAAAAATAACAATGTCTTCAAGACAAGGAAAAATTTCTTCTTTAACTTTTTCGTGTTCTGGATGGAGTAAATAAGCGTCACGGGTATCAACGCTAGCGAAAGTCATGACGAAACCGTGAGTGTATTCTTTATTCAATCCCTCGTGGCTAGAATATTCACCTCCAGAAAAATGAATAATACCTGAAATTAATTGTTGTAATTCAGCTAATCGATTAAACAAATATTTAATTTTTTCGGGAGTTACTTCTGGTTTGAATTGTAATAAAGCTACGTGTTGAATTTGAGGCATTATTTTTAGAGGAGCAAAAAACTTTAAATTGCTAAATTACCGAATTGGATTATGTACTGTTACTAATTTAGTACCATCGGGAAAAGTCGCTTCTACTTGTACCTCATCGATCATTTCGGGGACACCTTCCATCACTTCCTCGCGACTAAGAATAGTTGTACCATAACTCATCAACTCCGCGACAGATCTACCTTCTCTTGCTCCTTCCAAAATAGCAGCAGAAATATATGCTATTGACTCAGGATAATTTAATTTTAAACCTTTGTTTTTACGTCGTTCGGCAAGTAGACCTACCGTAAAGATAGTTAATTTATCTTGTTCTTGGGGTGATAGCTGCATGGTATGACTACTTAATAAACCTTAGTTAAGGGTAACAAGCCATTATAGGATTGAGCAATAGTCTGGAGAATTGCTTTACGATAAAGTAGCGTGATCTCTTGCCAGCTAAAACGTAAAGCATTTTGTTGTGGTGGGTAATAATCCCAGTATCTTTCTAAAGCCATTTGTAAAGAATTAGCATAGCTATCGATATCGGTAACATCACAAGTTATCCCCCCTTCGCCAATTAGATAGCGACGCACAGGATCATCGGTGGTGACAACAGGTAAACCACAAGCCATTGCTTCAATATAAGTTAGCCCACGAGGTTCTTCAATCGAAGCCGAAGTAAATACATTAGCACTACGATAAACTTGAGGCATTTGAGCATAAGCAAAAGCTCTAATTTGAAATCTTTCTGAACCTAATAAGCGATCGCCCATCGCTTGGAAATAATCGCGATCGACACCGTTACCACAAATTAAGAGACTAGCGTTAGGTAAACGAGAGACAGCTTCAATAGTTAGTTCAATTCTTTCATTGCCATTACGATTGAGAGGGGCAACACAAAGGATAGTTGGTTTAGGCAAGCCAGTTAGCATTGCTTTGCCTGTGGGGGTAAATTCTGTCGTATCAATGCCATAGGGAATAATAGTAGATGGTTGCTCAGGAGCTATATTGTGAGTATAGTCAGCAACTTCAGGATTGAGAAGGATCAGGCGATCGGGTTTGAGGGCAAGATTGCGTTGAAGATATTTACCTTGTTTTAAAAGACTATTATGTTCTGTGAATAAAATTGGAGTGCCTTTAATGGCACGCACACAAGTAGCAACAAATAAACCGCCATAATCATTCTGGGGAAAAATCAAATCGACTGGGTTTTTCAACAGATAGGCGACACAAGGTAAAAAACTGGTTAAATGTTGGATCGCCATTTCAGGACGATTAAACCACTTTTGTAAAAGTCGAGAAATTAACGGGTGACGAGTCAAGAGCGAAATATCACTACGATTGATAGATTTAATTGGATGACTAAAAGAACCACACTCCGCACCACTAAGTAATTCTACTTCAAAGTAATTATCTAGACGACGAGCTAGTTCGATCGCGAAATTTTCTGAATTACCGTTCCAATTAACTCCAGCACTAGGATGAATTAAAACGACTTTATACAATGTTCTTTCCTCCCTATTATTTTTAATCGTTACTTTTTGAACTTCATAAATTAATCCACACTTCGTATCCGAACATTATTAGATTGCGTTCTTAATTTAGTAGTGGTTTTAAGATACACAGATAAATGTCCGTAGATTATTCTGTCCCAACCGTGATTAACAGTAGTGTACATTTGCGCCTGTTTTGCTATAGCTTGCAGTATTTCAGGCTCAGATAAAGCGTATTCAAGTTTGGTGATCAGAGAATTTAAATTTCCTGATTCAAATAGCAAACCTCGATTATTAGCAATTAATTCCTGATGAGCAAGAGTATCACTAGCGACAATTGGAATACCCTCACGCATGGCTTCCAAAATACTAGAAGATGCACCTAAATCTGAACTATTTCCCGCAGCAACTAGTAAACCAGCACCTTGAACAATTTCTGTTAAAAAACAGCCTCTAATTTCATTAGTAAAAATAATATTGTTTTCTCGTCTCACCATCTTTAATAGTTCGACAGTATAGTTAACAGAATTATCAACTCCTCCTGCTAATACCAATTGCCAACCAGCAGGTTGTAACTTTTGAAAAGCTTTGATTAATAAATCTGGTCTATTTTCAGGTACAAGTTTACCCAAGTAAAGAATATACTGTTTTGATTGTAATCCTAAAACTTGGCTATATTCAAATTCAGGCTGACTAGGAACATAGCTTCTGGGTGCATCTGGTATGTAGCGAGGGACAATATTATACTTATCGGAGAAATATGTTTTTAAACCCTTAGATACCACAATTAATTCATCGGCATTGTTGACGGCTATTTTTTCAATCCAAGGTAGAAACCAATGCCAAATTTTCCGCCATTTAGTTTTCTGGAAATCTAATTGCTGACAGGTAACTATAATTTTGGAGTGGCAAAATAATTGAGGAAACCAAGCAAACCAAGCAGCTACTAAACCATGAATATGAATAACATCATAATTACCAAAGGTTGCCCAGATAGTATTCAAAGCCGAGTTAACGAATAAATCTATTTTTTTGCCTGGCAATGACAACAAAGCAATTACTTTAATGCTTTTATAATAGTAAATAGAAAACCAAGGTTGATCATGATATTGAGGCTGGGCAAATAGGCTAACTTGGTGTCCACGTACAGTAATTTTGGGATACAATTCTTGACAATAACGTTCAATTTGTCCCTGTTTGGCAGGAATTCCTCTAACACCAATAACAGCAATTTTCATGGATATTCTTAAATTAGTTTGAGATAGATTAAACTTCTGGCATCAGTTTGGTTAACCTTATTCAGCAGCAAAAAAGTTATGAAGTAGCCTTAAAATTTTTTTGCTTAATTGTTTGCTTGGCAGTAATGTTTTGCATTATCAATTGTCATACTTTTTAGGATAAATATGGTAGAAAAATCTATATTTCAGCAAGAGCAATAAATGAGTAAAGACATTGATTATAGTAATCAATAGAAAGAATAATTTTTCCTAATTTAATTAGGATAGCTATTAATTATTTGACTCATACTCTTTGAGTTTCTTAGTAATCACCAACAATTACAAATATATTTTTTAGCTAAATAAAAAACTTGAAATTGAATATACACGGCTGTTAAATATGGTCTGCCAAAAAACAAATTTAAAACTATATCAATAAAACAGTCATCACAAGTCTTTAATAGGATCTAGTAGTTTTTTGTAAAATTTACTCTTAATCGAATCAAAACTATCTATTAGACTGTACAGTTGTTTTTGACAGTTTTTTGCTAGTTATACTGAACCCCAAAGTACCTATTAACTTAGAGAGAAAATATATGACTATTATTCAGTACTTGAGTACAAAATAATAAATAAAAATACTTGACATACTTTCTAAATCTAGTTTGATTGCTCATAAGTTGATTAGGACTAAGTATAATTACCAATAAAATCAAAAAAAGCGAAAAATTAGCTATAACTTGGCATTGATTCAGTGAAAATATTTAAGAAAAAACACTTAAGTTATTTTCAAACACAATAATAATCGCTGCTAATAGAATTGGCAATGTTAATTTCTAAAATTTCAGTAATAATTGGTAAGTAAAATCACTTAAGCTAAAGATGCTGATGGTTTGACTATTCATTTAACATTTATCATTAATTCTTAATTCTTAATTTTTCCTGGGCTTTTGGAGATGTTTGCTGGTTATAGGATAAAATTACAAATCGTTTTCTCATCAATCCTCAAATCATCAAACAATATGGTGAGCTATAAATGAACTTCTAAAATAATTACAGTTATATGAAAAAAGCTATTTACCGTATTTTGGACGCTAATCTTGATCGAGCTAGAGAAGGACTGAGAATTATAGAAGAATGGTGTCGTCTCGGTTTAAATCATCAACCATTAGCTGAAGAATGCAAGCAAATACGTCAAGAATTGGCACAGTGGCATAGTTGGGAGTTACGTCAGGCGAGAGATACCCCTGGAGATGTTGGGACTGATTTATCTCATCCGCAAGAAGAAACACGAGCAAGTATTGAACAGTTACTTCAAGCAAATTTATGTCGATCGCAAGAAGCTTTAAGAGTATTAGAGGAATACAGTAAGCTTTATGATCCAAACATGGCAGTAGCTTGTAAACAGTTGCGTTATCGAGTTTATACCTTAGAAAGTAAGTTATTTAATAATTATCGTTATCAACAGCTACATCAGACTCCTCTGTATTTAATTACTTCCCCTGTGCCAGAGATTCTGAAAATAGTAGAAGCTGCCTTAAAGGGTGGTGTTAATTTAGTGCAGTATCGGGATAAAGAAGCTAACGATAGCGATCGCCTAGAAAAAGCTCATCAATTGTGTCAACTATGCCATCGCTATAATGCCCTATTTATTGTCAATGATCGGGTAGATATTGCTTTGGCAGTCGAAGCAGACGGGGTACACTTAGGACAACAAGATGCACCAGTTAATTTTGCTCGCGAAGTTTTAGGTACACAAAAAATTGTTGGTCTTTCGACAACTAATAAACAAGAATTACATAAAGCGATCGCCGAGAAAGCTGACTATGTGGGAGTCGGGCCTTTTTTTGAAACTCCTACCAAACCAGGAAAAGCAGCAGCTAGTGTCGAATATATTGAATATGTAAAAGCTAAATGTCCTGTACCTTGGTTTGCCATTGGAGGCATTGATTTACACAATCTTAGTGCAGTTCTAACCAAAGGCGCACAACGGATAGCCGTAGTTCGCGCTATTATGCAATCAGAGCAACCAACCCAAGTAACTCGCGAGTTTTTGTCACAATTAATTAGACGGTAATCACTCTTTTGGTAGCTAGATTCATGTTCAATACAACTAATACAATAGATATAACAGTCAACGGCGACACTCATACCTGCGTTGCCTCAACTCCTTTACCAGAGCTATTAGAGCAACTAAATCTTAACCCCCGTCTGATCGCCGTCGAATACAACGGGGAAATCCTACATCGTCAATATTGGGCAGATACGCAAATACAAGCAGGCGATCGCCTAGAAATTGTCACTATTGTTGGAGGAGGTTAATTAGGACAGTTATAGCAGTTAGGACAGTTAGGACAGTTAGAACAGTTAGGACAGTAATGAAAAATATTTTTAAACGCAAATTTTGGCTGAAATCAATTATCACCCTGGGACTAATTGGTGTTCTAGTGTTGGGTAATGCTAGCACCGCAATGGCAGCCCGTACTGGTGGTAGAATTGGCGGTGGTTCTTTTAGCACTCCTCGTAGCTATTCTGCGCCTCGTGGTGGTGGATATTCCTCCCCTGGATATGGCTACGGCTATGGTGGTGGCGGTTTTGGATTTCCCTTTTTGCTACCCTTTGTCGGTTTTGGTGGGTTAGGAGGTATATTCTCAATTTTTGTTTTTATCGCCATTGCTAATTTCTTGGTACGTAGTTTTAGTAATGCTGGAGTTGGTGGCGAGCAAGGTTATGGCAATAGCTCACAAGTCTCTGTCGCTCAAGTACAGGTAGGCTTATTAGCCAATGCCCGTGAGTTGCAACCAGAATTAAATCGTCTAGCTTTAACTGCTGATACTAGTACTTCTTCAGGTAGGGCTACTGTAGTACAAGAAGCAACTTTGGCTCTGTTACGTAACCCTGAGTATTGGGTATATGGAGCGACACAATCACAAAAAACAGATCTTGATACTGCTGAAGCCAAGTTTAATCAATTAGCTTTAACTGAACGTAGTAAATTTAGTGAAGAAACTTTAACTAACGTTGACAGTTTGGTTGGTGGTACTGAGCAAAAAGCTTTAGGTGGAGAATCAGAAACAGGAGCAATTCAACTTAGTGAAGAAAATCCAGGGGAATATATTGTTGCTACAGTTATTGTTGGTGTAACAGGCAATCTCAGTTTACCTCAAATAAATAGTACTGATGATTTAAAACAAGCACTACAACAGGTAGGTAGTATAGGAAGCGATCGCTTGTTAGCAGTAGAAATTCTCTGGACACCCCAAGCAGAAAACGACACTTTATCTTCTGATGATATTTTGGCGTACTATCCGAATTTGAAACTTGTTTAATTCATTTATCATTGATCATTTAACATTTATCAACGATGTTCAATGAATAGTTAGAAGCCAGAATCTAGAGAAATTGAAACAACCTCAAAGATCTGGTTTCTATTTTTTTTGTGTATCCAAAACTGTATACTGTATACTTGAGCTATAAATATACTCAAACTATTTAATAATTTTTTTTAGAATTCAAGCTCAACTTATGATTGCGATTCAAAGAAGTCAATCTCTACGACAACAAGTATATCAAGCTCTGAGACAAATTATTCTGAGTGGAGATTTAGCTTCAGGAGAGCGAATAGTTGAAACTAAACTAGCTGAACAATTACAAGTTAGTCGTACTCCCGTTCGAGAAGCAATCGGTCAATTACAACGAGAAAAGCTAATAGTATCTAATCCAACAGGTGGGTTTAAAGTAGCGACTCTTTCTATTCAAGACGCAATTCAACTTTATGATTGTCGTATAGCTTTAGAAAAGTTGTCGGCTGTGGGGGCTTGTCAACTGGCTACCCGTAAACAGCTAGAACAACTAGAAAAATATGTGTTAGTAGCAGAATCAACACAATCAGAGTCTAATAAATCCGATAGCTTTAAACGCCTCGAAATAGACTATCAATTTCATCATTTAATAGCCAAAAGTTCGGGTAATCAATGGCTATTAACTTTGCTAGAACAAGTTTTTGACAAAATGGCATTGTTAAGAGTTCAAACCACTAAACACAATCCTCAAGTCTTAGAAATTCGTCTAGAACACAGACAAATCTATGAAGCGATCGCTTCAAGAAATACGGATGTAGCCCAAAAAACAATTCAAGATCATTTAACTGCAAGTAAAAACAGAGTAGTACGAGAACTGGAAATTATTAATCAAAACCAATTACTTACGTCTAAATGAAATCATGGCACAAGAACTAGATATGAAACAGGTATTTATTTGTGGTTCGGCTTTAAGAGGACAACCAGATCATCAAAATCTCACCAACGCCAAATTTATCAAAATAGCAAAAACCCTGCCTCAATACCGTCTTCATGCAGCCGAAAATGGCTGGCATCCTGCTATTTATGCCGTAGAAACAGGTGGAATTAGTATTCCTGGTGAAATCTATCAAATGACCAACGAAGAGTACGAATATCTCCTAGCTAACGAACCCCCTCATATGTATCCCGATACAGTAAATTTAGAAGCAGGAGAACAAGCGATCGCCATGCTTTATCCTCAAGAATTAGTTGCAAAATACAATTGGCCCGATATTTCTCATTTAGGTGGTTGGGCAGCGTATCAAGAACAGTTAACAGTGAGCAGTGAGCAGTAATTTAAAGTAGCAAGTAGCAGATAGCAGATAGCAATTTAAAAGTCAAAAGTCAAAAGTCAAAAGTCAAAAGTCAAAAGTAAGTAATAAATACAAACTAGAGATTAGTATCTAATCACCAATCACCAATCCCTAATCGCATCAAGGTCTGTAATAAAACATTTGCTCCCTGGATGCATTGTTCAGGGGATGTATATTCGTTCTTGTTGTGGGAGACTCCCATTTTACTAGGCACAAAAATCATACCCATAGCGGTAATTTGAGCTAGTTCTTGGGCATCGTGACTGGCACGGCTGGGTAAGTAAGTATAGCTTAGATTTAACTGTTCACAACTTAAAGCGATCGCTTTTTGAATATGGGGTTCGGCTAAGGCTGGTTCATTGTGTAAACAGGGATTGAGACGAATTTGGGTATTGGTAGTAATCGCTATTTCTTCTAGATGGATGCGTAATTGTTCTAATAAACTGTCTATATGTTTACTGGATAAGTCACGGATATCTAAACTCATTTCTACCCAACCAGGAACAACATTGGCAGCATTGGGAAGAACCTCTATTTTTCCTACCGTGGCTACTTGTTGCCCAGGAGTGTTGCCGATTTGATTGACAGCTAAAATAACTTGGGAAGCTGCAACTAAGGCATCACAGCGCATTTGCATTGGTGTTGTGCCTGCATGATTGGCACTACCTTTAACGGTAATGTTGAAACGTCTCTGTCCGACTATACCTTCAACTACACCAATTTGTTTACTCATCGATTCCAGAACAGGCCCTTGTTCAACATGGAGTTCGATAAATGCAGCTATGTCTTGTTGACTACGGCGAGCTTGAGTAATATTATCCCAATTACCGCCAATTTTTTGTAAACAGGTATAAATATCTGTGCCATCAGGACGACGATAGTAATTTGGATCGTTAATTACTCTCCCAGAGATAGCTTTAGAGCCAATCATACTGCCTTCTTCATCGGTAAAAACAATTACTTCTAAAGAGCGATCAAGTTTAATTTGGTTTTCTTGCAGTACTCGCACCACTTCTAATCCTGCTAGGACTCCATAAGCACCATCGTAATGTCCACCACAAGGAACAGTATCAATGTGAGAACCTGTTGCTAAAGCTGGTAAATCAAGAAATTTGCCAGGATATTTACCAATAATGTTTCCTGCTGCATCGACTTTTACCTGCATTTGTAATTCTTGCATCCAGTACTGTACTAAATTACGAGCTTCGATATCTTCTTGACTATAGGCAATACGTTTGACACCACCATCAGGTAATTTACCAATTTGAGCTAAACGAGCAATTGTTTTATTCAGGCGATCGCCATTAATCAGTAGTTGAGCTTTAGTTTTTGAGTTCATATATCAAGCGATCGTAAAAAAATAGTATACTGTATACAATAATTTTAATTTATCACATTATTCCGCAGCAAAAAACTTTATTATTGAGTCATTTTATAGCTTTTGTTAAACTCTCTCCCAGTCTCCAAGTCACTCAGTCTCCCAGTCAGTCATAACCAGTCTATTAAATGATTAACAGCTTACTATTAGTCTAGTTTTCCCAACCAGTTAGTCTAATTATTTGTTCGGGCAGAAAACCATACCGATTATAGGATACAAGCCACACTTATTTAGTTTTAATTCTCTGATTATTATAAAAATAACGAAACGAAATATACCGAAACTCTAAGTTAATCAACTAAAAAACTGTTAATCAAAGGAGACACAATCATGGCTTTAGTACGTTACAATCCTTGGCAAGAAATGAATTCTTTACAACGTCAATTAAATCGCTTGTTTGATGAGGACGCGATGTTTGAGGTTGCCTCAAACATTTCAGCCGTCCGTGATGCTTTAATTCCTAGTAATTGGGATGACTTTGGCAATTTCTCAAAAATCCCTGCTGCGGAACTAACCGAAACAGATGATGCTTTGCATCTAAAACTAGAAGTTCCAGGTATGGAAGCCAAAGATTTAGACATTCAAGTAATGGCTGACAGAGTAGCAATTTCTGGAGAAAGAAAAGCCGAAACCAAATCAGAAGAAAACTGTAAAACCCGCTCTGAATTCCGTTATGGTAAATTCTCTAGAGTAATACCTCTACCAGTACGAATTCAAAACACCAACGTTACCGCAGACTACAAAGACGGTATCCTCAATCTAACCTTACCCAAGTCGGAAGAAGAAAAAACTAAAGTAGTCAAAGTTAATCTTCTACAAGAAGAAGCTGCTCAATAGTCTTCTCAGGATAACGAACGTGGTCAATAGATTAGATTAATAGTTATACCCAGTTGCTTATTACAGTGACTGGGTTTTTTGTTGAAAATATTTATTGTTTCAGTGAGAAATAAAGCCCGTTAATAACAAGGGCAATAAAATCAGGACAGAAATTATCAAAACTATCGTTCCTGCGTCGATATTCAGTGTATTTTTGGGTGGTTCTTTCATTGGCTTTCTATAAGTATGTTAAAAAATCAATAATTTAGACTCAATAATCTGAGTTGCTCAACATCTTCTGAGCTTAGTTGCCAACCCATAGCTCCTGCATTTTCTTCAGCTTGTCTAGCGTTTTTCGCACCAGGAATAGGAATCACGTTTCCTTGGGCTATTAGCCAATTAAGAGCTATCTGAACAGGCGTTTTTTGGTATTTTTCACCCAATTGTTTTAACTGACTAATTAAGGGTTCAATCTGATTTAAACCCTTGGCTGAGAATTTCGGGTCAAGTTTTCTCGCTCCTTGAACTTGATTTGCTGTATCTGGAGCGTATTTACCAGTTAATAATCCCTGATCTAAAGGACTGTATGCCAGAATAGTAACTCCTAACTTACGTGCCGTTTCTAAAATCCCGTTTTGCTCTATTTTTTTAGTCAGTAAAGAATAACGTACCTGATTGACAGCTAGGGGAACATCATATTGTGCCAGAAGGTCATGGGCTTGTTGCATCTGGGTTGCCGAGTAGTTACTTACTCCGACGCTAAGGATACGACCTTGTTTAACTTGCTCTGCTAAAGCTTCCATGAGAGTCGCTTTATCCATAAAAAAGTCAAAGGGCATATGAACCTGATACAAAGCGATCTGTTCGACTTGTAATCGCTTAAGACTAGCAGTTAAGGCATCAGCTACCGCTTGTTTACTAAATCGCCAAGGCAAAGGAAAATACTTGGTAGCTATCTGTACGGGTTGATTAGTTTGCTTTAAAAATCGTCCCAGAAGTCGCTCAGATTCTCCTAAACCATAAACTTCGGCAGTGTCAAAAAAATTGACTCCACCAGCTATAGCTGCTTCAAAAGCTTTTTGTACTTCTTTTTCTCCGTAATCAGAGCCATAACCCCAGAACAAGCGATCGCCCCAAGCCCAAGTACCAATACCCAAGGCAGAAAGAGAAATATTGCTAACAGATAATTTAGTTGCTTCCATCAAAAAGAGTGAATGTGAGTATTTTATTTCAGTTTAGCTAGTACTGCTATGTAAAAGTTAAAAGTCAAAAGTTAAAAGTTAAAAGACTCATTAAATTATTTATTAACTAATTGCACTGCTATTTGATTACTTTTTTTAATTAAATTGTTTAATTCTACGGTAGTTAAATTACCTTGATCTACTACTTTTTTACCATTAATAAAACTGTAGTCTACATAATCAGTTTGACAGTAAATTAAGGCTGCTACAGGATCAGATTGTGTCCCAACAAAACTAGGTTTATCTAAATTAATCGCAATAAAATCGGCTGCCATATTTGGTGCAAGATACCCAATATCATCTCTACCCAAAACTTTTGCACCGCCTCTAGTAGCAATTTCCAAAACATCGCGGGCAGTCATTACCGATGCATCTTCATCTTTGACACGGGCGAGTAAAAAAGCTTGACGGGCTTCATGGAGTAAATTAGTCGCATCATTAGAAGCTGCCCCATCTACACCCAAACCTACAGGTACATTAGCATCTAACATCTTACGGATGGGTGCAATACCACTAGCTAGACGCATATTACTACAGGGACAATGGGCTACACCAGTACTAGTTTGACCAAATTTGATTATAGAGCGATCGCTCAACTTCACACAATGAGCGTGCCAAACATCATCCCCTAACCAACCTACAGACTGAGCATAATCCCCAGGTATTAACTTAAACTGAGATAAACTATACTCTACATCCCCTTTTGTTTCTGCCAAGTGAGTATGTAATCTTACCCCTGGATAACTTCTAGCCAAAGCTGCCGATTCTTTCATTAAGTCTTGAGAGACGGAAAAGGGAGAACAGGGAGCTAAAACCATCCTGAGCATCGAATAACGATTATTGTCGTGATATTGCTCGATTAATCTTTGAGAATCTTTTAATATATCGGCTTCTTGCTCTACTAATGAATCTGGAGGCAAACCGCCCTTACTTTCTCCCAGACTAATACTGCCTCGACTGGCATGGAAACGCAAGCCAATATCCTCAATCGCCCGAATTTGTTCATCCAGTGTGCAATCATTGGGATAAATATAATGATGATCGCTAGCAGTAGTACAACCAGATAAAATTAATTCTGCTGCTGCTATCTGGGAACTATAATACATCGCTTCGGCGGTTAGATTAGACCACAAAGCATAATGTGCTGTTAGCCATTGAAATAAATCTCCATTTTGCCCTGCGGGAGTAACGCGAGTTAAAGTTTGAAAAAAATGATGATGGGTATTAACTAAACCAGGTAAAACTAGATATTTATCTTCGAGATCTAGAATTTCATCAGCAGTCTGGGGTAATTCCGCAGTTGTTCCTACCTGTTCGATAATGTTATCCCTAACTAGTAGCGCACCATGACGAATTTCGCGTCTTTCGTCGTCCATTGTCACTAGGGTATGGATGTTTTTAACCAGGAGGGTAGGCATTTTTGAGGGATGAGGGATAAATTATAAGGGATGAATAATAATAGTTTAAACTACAAAATTTGGAGTAAAGGCGATATCGCCGAACCTAAGATTTGTCTATTTAAGTTAATAAAATTAAACTTTTAGGGTTTTTGTAATTAAGTAGTATTTGGGCTTTTTATACTAAACAACGAGGATGTAGGTGCAAATCCTACCAGCCTCAAAGGAAGGTTGTAGTTTAATAGGAAAAACGCATCCCCTTCACGGATGAAATGGAAGTTCAAGTCTTTTCGACCTTCTTTTCGGAAACTATTTTATTAGACGGCTCAAGATGGATTTTGAATCTGATGATCTAGAAATAACTCTCAAGGTTTTACAGCAAATTTCTGAAAATCCTACTTTAATTAATTCACATCATCGCTTTAAAAGTTTGATCGCTAAAATTTATAAGCAAGGGAAGAAAAATAAAAAGCAAGTACAAAAACAAGAAAAGCAGCAGTTAGATCGTGCCTTAAAATTACAGACGGGGATGGTAAAAAAACAAAGCGATTCTGCATCTATAGATCCTACAAATCATCATAAATTTTCTTTATTGGCTTCTACTCAGGATAATCAAATAATCGGTAATTTGCAGAATTGCAAAAATTGTTATATCTGTAAGCAAGCTTATACTAAACTTCATTTTTTTTATCATTTACTTTGTCCAGTTTGTGCAGATTTTAATTATCAAAAAAGACATCAAAGTACTAACTTACAAGGAAGAGTAGCTCTAATTACAGGAGGAAGAATCAAAATTGGGTATCAAACGGCTCTAAAAATGTTACGAGATGGAGCTAAAGTAATAGTTACTACAAGATTTCCTGGTGATGCTGCCCACAGATTTAGTCAAGAAACAGATTTTGAGCAATGGCGCGATCACCTATATATATATGCCTTAGATTTACGAAATATTACTACCGTTGAAACCTTTGTTAAACATTTATTAAATACGGAATCAGCTTTAGATATTATTATCAATAATGCAGCCCAAACTATTAAACGTCCCTTAGCTTTTTATCAGCATCTTTTGAATAAGGAAAAAGATATTTATAACGCTTTATCAGAACATTGTACAAATTTACCTGTTTCTAATAACAATAAGCCAGTTTTATTAGAAGCTTTACCTCAGTATCAAAAATTTTTACAAAGTTCTAGCAAGCTTCGTCGTTATACGGCAGAGTATCTTGAACCTGATAATATTTATTTTCCTGCTAATAAGTTTGATGATGATGGGCAACAGCTAGATACAAGACCAATTAATAGTTGGAAGTTAAAGCTAGATGAAGTTGGTGTCAGAGAAATGTTAGAAGTCCAATTAGTAAATGTCACTGCACCTTTTATCCTTAATAGCCAACTCAAGCCATTACTGATGAAATCGCCTTTTCTTCAACGTTTTATTATTAATGTATCGGCAATGGAAGGACAATTTAATCGCCACAACAAAACTATATTTCATCCCCATACAAATATGGCAAAAGCTGCTTTAAACATGATGACACGGACGGTAGCAGCAGATTATGCTGAAGATAATATTAATATGAATAGCGTTGATACTGGTTGGATTACTGATGAAAACCCCTATACTCAAAAAACTTATCAACAAGAAAAAAGAGGTTTTTATCCACCTTTAGATATTATTGATGGCATGGCAAGAATTTATGACCCTATTGTCAGAGGAATTAATAGTAATGAAATAATTTACGGTCAATTTTTAAAAGATTATCAATCCTATCCTTGGTAACAAAACTTATCAATTAACAATTAACAATGAACTATATCCATTGTCCTATTCAAGAAAAAATTGTAGTTGAAACTAGCGATCTTTTAGAACTTCAACCATTGATTAAACATCTTTGTAATAATATTACTGTAACTGAACCTGTTGTTTTTCCTAAAGGTACAGTTTTACCAGATGGAAGATTAGATTTATGTAAGCAAAATTTAGGATATCAAGGATGTCGAAGAGTCACAGAAGTGCTGGCAAAAAATACAACAATTGTTAGTTTGTTGTTAGGTACAAATGGTATTGGTGATCAAGGTGCGAGCGCAGTCAGTGAATTGATTAAACATAATCAAAGTTTAGAAATTATTTATCTTGGCTGTAACTACATTCAAAAAGTAGGAATGACAGCATTAGCAACAGCTTTAACTAATAATACAACAATAAAAGGACTCTGGCTCAAACGTAATCCTCTTGGTATTGATGGTGCAAAAGCGATCGCGCAACTGTTATATTCTAATTCTTCAATTCGTATTTTAGATTTAGTCAATACTTCTTTAGGGCAAGAAGGTTTAGCTATTATTATTCAAGCTTTAATTGATTCAAATTGTGGTATAAAACGTCTCTATCTTGCAGGTAATAAAATTAATAGTGAAGATGCTCTTTTATTAGCAGATTTATTAAAGAAAAATAATAAGCTAAAATATTTATTTGTAGATACAAATTGTCTTGGTAATCAAGGAGCGATCGCCTTAGCTGAGGGTTTAAAATATAATCAAAATTTAAGAGAATTAGGATTAAATAGTAACGGGATTGGCGATCTGGGTGCTATTAATATTTTTAAAGCGATCAAGACTCATCCTAATATTGTTTCTCTCAGTTTTGGTTATAGCCCTTCTACCAAAGTTTTGCAAACCGAAGCTAATAAAATTACTGATCTAGGTGCAAAAGCAATTAGTGAGTTTCTAGCTACTAATAAAACACTACAGCAATTAGATTTAAGAAAAAATCAGATTACCGAACTAGGAAAGCAATATTTATTAGCAGGATTAAAACAAAACGATTCTTTAGACAAACTATTGCTCGATGGCAAACCACATCCCGAAATCTCCTTAATACTACAACACAATCAAAAATTAAATTCTGTAGAGATAATTGCACCAGATCTTACTTTGATTCGCAGTATTTATCGTTGAGAGGAAGTTAAAGAAAATAAAAATCTGTAATCAGTAGTGCGATCGGGTAATAATATACAGATGAGAGAATGAGAAAACCCTTATCTAAATTCAACTTGTTGAAACTGTGACAGAAGCAAAGAGCTACAAAGAAACCGTAAATCTGCCCCAAACAGAATTTAATATGCGGGCGAATGCTGTGCAGCGCGAACCAGAATTACAGCAATTTTGGGCAGAAAATAAAATTTACGAGCATCTATCACAGAATAATATTAAAGACTCTTTTATTCTCCACGATGGCCCTCCTTATGCCAATGGATCACTCCACATGGGTCATGCACTCAATAAAGTGCTAAAAGATATTGTTAATAAATATAAATTATTGCAGGGACATAAAACTAACTATATCCCTGGATGGGATTGTCATGGGCTGCCCATTGAACTCAAAGTGTTACAGAAAATTAAATCTAAAGAAAGGCAGGAATTAACTCCCCTGAAGTTACGCCAAAAAGCCAAAGAATTTGCTTTAGACGCACAACAGGAACAGTGTGAAAGCTTTAAGCGTTATGGTGTCTGGGGAGATTGGTCACATCCTTACTTAACCCTAACTCCCGAATACGAAGCAGCGCAAATCGATGTCTTTGGGCAAATGGTTTTAAAAGGACATATTTATCGTGGTTTAAAACCTGTTCACTGGAGTCCTTCTTCTCGTACAGCTTTGGCTGAGGCGGAATTGGAATATCCTGAAGGGCATACTTCTCCTAGTATCTATGTTGCTTTTCCTGTGAATAAATTAGGCGAAGGCGCAACAGAATTAGAACAGTATATGCCTAATCTCAATGTCGCTATCTGGACTACTACACCCTGGACTATTCCTGGTAATTTAGCCGTGGCGGTTAATGGGGAATTGGAATATGCAGTTGTTGAACTAGATCCCCCCTTGCCCCCCTTATTAAGGGGGGTGCGTGACAACGCGGGGGGATTTTATCTGATTGTTGCCAAAGATTTAGTAGAAAGACTTTCAGAAACCTTGGCTACTAAATTAACTATCAAAACTACTGTTACAGGGAAAGCTTTAGAAAATACACTTTATCACCATCCTTTATACGATCGCATTAGTAAAGTTGTTATTGGTGGCGATTATATTACTACGGAATCTGGTACAGGATTAGTACATACTGCTCCTGGACATGGACAGGAAGACTATATCACAGGACAAAAATATGGTCTGCCGATTCTTTCTCCTGTAGATGATGGAGGGAGATTTACAGAAGAAGCAGGTAAGTTTGCAGGGTTGCAAGTAGTTGCTAAAGGTAATGAAAAGGTAAGCGAAGCTAATCAGGCAATTATCGATGCGCTACAAGAGGCAGGTGCGTTATTAAAACACGAAGAATACGCCCATAAATATCCCTATGATTGGCGTACAGGTAAACCAACTATCTTTCGTGCTACTGAACAATGGTTTGCATCAGTAGAAGGATTTCGTGATCAGGCATTGAAAGCAATTTCTACCGTTACCTGGATTCCTGCACAGGGAGAAAAACGGATTACGCCGATGGTGAGCGATCGCTCTGACTGGTGTATCTCTCGTCAACGTGCTTGGGGTGTACCTATTCCTGTATTTTATGATCAAGAGACAAACGAGCCTTTATTAACAGAAGAGACAATTAACTACGTTAAAGGTATTATTGCCGAAAAAGGTTCTGATGCTTGGTGGGAATTATCAGTAGAGGAATTATTGCCTGAGTCCTATCGTCAGAATGGACGCACCTATCGCAAGGGTACAGATACGATGGATGTCTGGTTTGACTCTGGTTCATCTTGGGCTTCTGTTGCTAAAGCCAGAGGTTTAAAATATCCCGTAGATATGTACTTGGAAGGTAGCGATCAACATCGAGGTTGGTTTCAATCGAGTTTACTTACCAGTGTTGCAGTTAACGGTATTGCACCCTATAAAACTGTCTTAACTCATGGGTATGTAGTCGATGAACAAGGCTTCAAGATGAGTAAATCTAAGGGGAATGGTATCGCCCCAGAAGTAATTATTGAAGGGGGCAAAAACCAAAAACAAGAACCACCCTACGGTGCAGATGTACTGCGTCTTTGGGTAGCTTCTGTTGACTATTCCTCCGATGTTAGGATCGGCAAAAATATCATCAAACAAACGGCGGATAACTACCGTAAAGTACGTAACACGGCTCGTTTTTTACTGGGTAATTTACACGATTTTGATCCTAGTAAAGATGCTGTCGCTTATGCCGACTTACCCGAATTAGATAAATATATTCTGCATCGCATGACAGAAGTATTTGCTGAAGTCACTTCCGCCTATGATAGCTATCAATTTTTCCGTTTCTTCCAAGCAATTCAAAACTTCTGTGTCGTCGATTTATCCAACTTCTATTTAGATATCGCTAAAGACAGACTCTATATCAGTAGTCCCAATTCCTTCCGTCGTCGTAGCTGTCAAACAGTCTTAGCTATTGCTGTCGAAAATTTGGCAAAAGCGATCGCACCTGTATTATGTCACATGGCTGAAGATATTTGGCAGGCTTTACCCTACGATACGGGTTATCAATCTGTATTCCAAGCAGGTTGGGTAGAAATAAAAGAGGAATGGCAACAACCAGAATCAAGCGAATTCTGGGGAAATATCAGCCAGCTACGAGATGAAGTCAACAAAGTTATGGAACAAGCGAGAACAGCCAAAGCGATCGGTTCTTCTTTAGATGCTAAAGTTTTGCTTTCTGTTCCTGATACTGAATTAAAAACCCAACTGACTGCTTATAATTCTTCTGATACTCTCAGTGAGAAAAATGTAGATGAGTTGCGTTATTTCTTCCTTGCTTCCCAAGTTGAATTAGTCAATTCTATTGCTGATGCAGAATATAAAAGTGAATCTGATTTAGCAACCATTGCTGTAGTTAAAGCTGATGGTGAGAAATGTGAAAGATGCTGGAATTATTCTCTTTCTGTAGGCAGTTTTAAAGATGATCCAACAATTTGCGATCGCTGTAATGCTGCCTTGAAAGGTGAATTTTAATTAACTAGTTGTGGGGATAATTAATGAATTTATCCCTACAAAACATCTCTAATGAAATTTAATGGCAAATTTATCAGAAGAAACTTTAACTAAAATATTTAGCTTACAAAAGCAACTTTTTAAAATAATTAACGAAGCAACTTCTACTGATTATAATCTTGCACAACAATATGGTGAAACATCTAAAACTCTTCCTGAATTAGAAGAGTTACAGAATATTCGAGAACGTGCTAGAGACGCTTATACTCGTCTTTTTCGTTTACTATTAAATATTGGGGAAACGCAACCTGTTATTAATCAAGGTACGTTAGAATTGCTGTATCGATCAATTGAACAAGCAGATTTAACAGTTAATGCTTTAGAAGTCAGTATTAAAGAAATTAAAAATAACTGGAATTTGACATGAGTAATAATCACATACCCGATCAAGAAACTAGAGAAAAATCATTATCGCGTCTTAGAGAAGCTTGTTTGATGTTAGATGCTTTAAATATGACTTTAGATGAAGCAATAGCTAGTGCTGAAGCTGATAATAGAAATAATAATATTAATCGCCGTCGTCGCCAAGAAGCAGAACGTTTATTTGCTAATTATAAAAAAAGCAATTAAATAAGTAGATAGAATGCTGTAATGCTGCATTAAAAAGAAAGTTTTAGTTTAAAGATCTACATCACGGAACTATTGCCTTGCTGAGAATAACATTAAAAATTATTCATATAAAACATCAGATGATTTTATGTTTAACAGCAAAAATACGATTACAAACCGTGATGTAGCTCAAGAATTATTAAAAAGAGGCGTTTATGAATTTCAAACAGGAAATTATTCCAATGCACTTAAAGTTATTAATCAAGCAATAGAGATAAAGCCTAACTACTACGAAGCTTTGATAATTAGGGCTTCTCTAATTTACCCTTTACTGAATAATTATCAGGGTATTATTGAGGACTGGACTCAGGTAATAAAAATCAACCCAACGAATAGTGAAGCATATAACAATAGAGGATTTGCTTTTTCTCGTATAGGTGGTCACTTTGAAGCAGTAAAAGATTATACTCGTGCATTAATGATAGATAGTGAATCTGTTATTACTTATCTTAATCGAGGCATCTCTTATCATCATATTGATGAACATCAAAAAGCGGTTAGTGATTTCAACACAGTTATTAGAATCGATCCGCAAAATGCAGATGCTTTTAGTAATAGAGGCTTAGTCTATGCTTCTTTAAAAGAAGATTATAGAGCAATTACAGATTTCGATACTGCCTTAAAACTCAATCCAAATCACGCCAAAGCTTATCTTAACCGAGGAGTTAGTCGCCTAAAAATTAATGATATTTTTGGTGCTTTACAAGACTTTGATATTGCTCGAAAAATAGATCCAGATACCGCGAAAGAGTATTTTCATTATTTTGAACAAGTATTCATTGATATTCAAAATCAGCAGGAATATAAAGCGAAGCATCAATCAAATTTATCAGTAGAAGAATTGATCGATAAGGCTGTAGATTTATCTAATACTGGAGATAACAAAAAAGCAATTGAATATTTAAGTTTGGCTTTAGAACTAGATTCTAGAAATGCTGGACTCTATAATCATAGAGGATATTGCTTCTATTTACTCAAAGACTATTCGCAAGCACTAAAGAATTATAATATAGCCCTTGAAATTAATCCAAAATACGTAGGCTGTTATTTAAACAGATTTGCAATTTATTATCTTCTAGAAAAATATTCTCATGCAGTTGAAGATTGTAATAACATTCTGTTTCTTGAACCTTACAATGCTGGAGCATATATGAACAGAGGTCTTGCTTTTGTAGAATTAAATCAATTGGAAGCTGCTTTATCCGATCATAATCGGGCAATATTTATCGATTGTGATAATCCAGATTTTTACAATAACAGAGCATGGTTACTCATAAAGCTTGATGATTATTATGGAGCTTTAAAGGATTTCAAAACATCTGCTCAACTGTATTTAGAGAATGATGACTCTCAAGGATATAATAAAATGCTGAAGCAAATAAAATTAATTAGCCAATAAATAATATATAAAAAACAACAACTTTTGCTAAAGCAATAATTAATACTTGGGTGTCTGCATGTTCGAGTAATTGCCTTAAAAGTAGAAAATAAAGGGAGTGCCAGAATTACAGGATCTCAAGTATTACCAGAATTTAAAATATTTGTCTTAACTAAAGCTATAGTTCGTAGTAGGAATAGTAGCCATACAGAAGTTATTGCTTGGTTAATGCAACAATTTCAATAATAAAAAAGAAACATTCTCATTATATTAATTTAAAAGTGTTTACAATTATAAAAAATAATTAAGTTTTTAGTAACTTTATTTGAAAAAGAATTTCAAAAGAACGACTTCCATAGGTAAAGAACATTTTTATTTTATTGTTTTTTCTCAATAACAAAGATAATATTGCAAATGTAGCTACAAGTTGCGATAAAAGATAGCAAGTGTAAGTTAATGAATACAATTACTTGGTCAGAGATTGCAGTACGTCTGTTATTTGCGTTTATTATTGGAAGTGGTGTTGCGATCGAAACAAAATGGTACAGAACTAGAAAACTGTTAGAATCTAATGCTCAAATGGCTACAGGAGCAGCGATGTTTGCCATACTTATTCAGATAACTTCAAATACGATAGGTGCTTCTGAGCTAATTTTGGGTGTCAGTATAGTTTGTGCTGGAATTTCAATACAAAAACAAATTGAACCTCAAAATATTAATATTGTTATTAAACTTTGGTGTGCAGGAGCAGCAGGCTCTTTAGTCGGTTATGGTTTATTTGTACCTGCTTATCTGGGTACGTTGATAATTGTTCTTGCTAGCTGGGTATTTAAAATTGAAGATCTAGAATTTATGCCCAATATAAAAGCAGATTTAAATGATAATGTTCATTTTGATTCACAAGTCAATCTTCAAAATGATGATATAGATAATCTAGATAATAATGAGGATATAGAGGAGATAGATAATATAGCTCAGCAAGTACCTATTAATCCTACAGAAATGCATTATCAATGCCAAGTCATTTGTCCTATAGCCGAAGAAGTTAAGGTGTTAGCTTTACTAGTCCAGTTGGGCAAAGAACAAAAATTAATCGCCAGTAGTCTTAGCAGTCATAATATGGTAGATAGCAATGGTTTATCTGAAGTACAAATAGAAATAGATTTTGTTGCTCAAGAAAATGACAATAGCCCCTTGCAATTACAACAAATATTGAGCAGTCTAAAATCACAAGTAGGAGTGAGTAGTGCTAGCTGGGTATGTCTCTCTCCAAGATCAAACCAGAAGATAGAACAAGCTAGAGGTAAACGAAAAGTAATCCATTCAACCTATAGAAACCATCGTCAATTTGTCATAAAAAACTAATTAGCAATATTAGGAACAAAAGTTTTTCGTGAATTTGCAGTGTGATTAATTTTTCACACTTGAAAAAATCAAAGTCAAAAATCAACCAAATAAACTGGGGTAAGTAGAATGAATGATTCTCAGTACAAATTTGATGATCATTTAGCCCAAAGACAAAATTCAATTCAAACTGTACTGTATGTAACCTTGGGATTAAATGTACTAGTTTTAGAAACTAAATTCAGCTTAGGGTTAGCAATGGGTTCACTTAGCCTACTGGCTGATGCTGTACACTCTTTTGCCGATACTGCTAGTAATATTTTGGGCTTAGTGGCGATGCGTCTGGCTAACCCTCAACCAGATTGGGATCATCCCTATGGACACTCTAAATTTGAATCATTAGGTGCATTAGGAATTGCTGGTTTTTTAATTGTGGCAGGGATGGAAATTTTAGGTTCAGCCATCAAACGTCTTTTCTTACCTGTGGATCAAACATCTCTCGAGGTTAATAATTTAAATTTAATCATGATGGTTTGTGTCTTAGTAATTAATATTACGGTTGCAGTTTATGAAGGGAAAAAAGGGAAGGAACTTAATAGTAAGTTATTACAAGCTGATGCTAGGCATACTTTGAGCGATGTTTGGGTGACAGTAGTCATTTTAGCGGGTATGTGGGGAATGCGTTATGGCTGGCTGTGGCTAGATATTGTTTTAGCTTTTATGGTAGCAGGTTTAGTATTTTGGAGTGCCTGGGAAGTAATTAAAGAGAATATTCCCTTTTTAAGCGATCGCGTTGCTATTCCCGCTAAAGAAATTATGGAAATTGTGATGGATGTTTATGGTGTATTAAACTGTCATTCCATCACTTCTAGAGGAGTAGTTGATCAAGAAGTATTTATTGAAATGCATTTGGTAGTTGCTCCCAGAGAAATTGAGGCAGCCTATGAAATCGTTGAAAAAATAGAGAATAAACTGCAAGAAAAGTATGATGGTCAAGTCCACGTTACTATTCAACTAGAACCCTATGATAATATTCAGTTATTAGAAAATCATCTTAAGCAACCGTAAGTAATTACTAATTACTAAACAATTTAAAATTCAACAATTACAGGAGCATGATCGCTAGGTTTTTCTAACTTTCTGGGTTCGATATCTATCCAACATTTCGTTGCTTGTTGATAGAGTTGACTAGTTAAATAATGATGGTCAATGCGCCAGCCACGATTACGAATGAAACCAGCAGCACGATAATCCCACCAGCTATAATGTCCTGCGTCTTGAGTAAACTTACGAAAAACATCTTGAAATCCTAGTGTTAGTACTTGGTTTAAGGCTGCTCGTTCTACAGGGGAAGACATAATATGTAGCTCTCTACCTTTAGCAGTATAAATATCTTTATCTTCTAGAGCAATATTAAAATCTCCACAAACACATATTTCCCTTGCTTCTCCTTGTAAGGTTTGCAAATATACTCCCAGGACTTTTAACCAATTGAGTTTATATTTATACTTCTCGCTACCAAGTGCTGAACCATTTGGTACATAGAGATTAACAATGCGTATCCCGTCTACTACACCACTGATAACTCGTTTTTGTTGATCACAATCTGTTCCTAAATCTCCCAAAATTGAGCTAAAGCCACAGCTAACTGCGGTTAGAGGTTTTAAACTAAAAATAGCAACACCATTATAAGATTTTTGACCTGAAAGATAAGTATGGTAACCTAAATCCTCGAAGAGCGATCGCGGAAATTGCTCATCTTGCACCTTTGTTTCTTGTAAACAGAGAATATCAACTCGATGTTGTTGCAGCCAATCTAGGACAATTTGCTGACGAGTCCGAATTGAGTTGACGTTCCAAGTAGCTACTTTCAATGTTCAATCCTATTATTAATTTCCAGATATTAATTATCCAATGAAATCGCAATTATCAAGTCTTAATGTTTTTGTTTATGGCACTCTCAAGCCTGAAGAAGCTAATTATCAAAATTACTGTCAAGGTAAGGTAAAGTCACAACTTCCTGTTTATACTTTTGGTGACTTATATGCTTTATCAGTTGGCTATCCTGCGATGACAGTCGGAAATAATAAAGTTAAGGGAGTTTTGCTGACTTTTAATCAGCCTGAGATCCTTCAGAATCTGGATCACTTAGAAGGTTATCAGGAAAACCGTGCAGCCAATTTAAATGAATACTATCGTCAACTAATCCCAATTTATTGTTTAGATAATAAATCTGTAGGTGAAGCTTGGGCATATTTTATGACTTTAGAAAGAGTTAGAGAACTAGGAGGAATTTTCGTTGCTTCAGGTTGGTGGACTGGTAATGAAGTAGGAAATAGGAAATAGGAAATAATAAGTAGGTTTTAACAATCAAGCATCAACAATTATCAGTAATCAGTAATCACATAACCAAGACTAATTTGCCCAGGATTAAGGGAAATTTCGGTAGTTGCACCAGGTGAGTGTAATCTAATTTTTAATTTACCTTCAGTCGTAACTCCTATTACTTCCCCAGGACAATCATTGATCTTTACTTGCTGTCCTAGACTACTAAGAATGGCTAAATAATTAGTTAATAACTGTTCAATTCCTGCTACCACATAATAGTTATATCCCAACATAATACCGTAACTAGTAATTGCTGTTAATTCTTCTAAAGATTGAATATTTTTTGGTGAATATTTTTGATAGTATGATTCCAAATTTATACCATGTTCAGGAACAGGATTATACCAGTTTATTCCGACTCCAATCACTGCTTTAATTATTTTATTTTGTAAATTACGAGTTTCAATCTTAATACCTCCTAACTTACGTTGATTTAAGATCAAATCATTAAACCATTTAATAGTTACTGGTAACTGATAGTGTCTTAAAACCTTAGCAATTCCCCAGACTGTAGCGATGACTAAATGAGGATAATGCTCAATAGCTAAATCCAAATTAAGACCAAGAGAAAAATACAACCCTCCAGTAAAAGAAATCCAATTATGACCCCACTGACCTTTTCCAGCAGTTTGTTGCCGAGCGATCGCGCTGCGCGTACCCTGTGGGATAGTGCTTATAGGCATTTCTATTCCCTTATCAATTAATTCCCAGAGTTTGGTATTGGTTGAAGGAATACTATCAAATATGTGAATAGGAATGGGCGTAGCAATATCTACCTGTTGAGTAATTATCTGACTTTGATTAAGTTGCTGCCAAGCTCGTTGATATAACTGTAAATTAAAATTCAATTTAATACACCAATTAACAATTAACAAAACCTCAAGGTTTGATTGTAGTTTATAGCCATGAATAACTCTATAGTTCGTTAATAAAATCAGTTTCAATAATTAAGTTACTTTCAATTAATCCACGATTGACAAATTGAGTTAAAAAATTAGCAGACAATTGATTTAAACAATTACTTATTTTGATTTCTACATAACCAGAATCTTTCAAGTAATAAAACTGGATTTTATTATTTTCCCAAAACCAAACTTCTTTAACTTTAAGGACTTGATACTTTTTCAAGTCAGCCGTACCACCACTAGAAAAAACAACTTCAACGGCTAAATCTGGAATTTCTTTCTCTGATTCAAAACAATAAGATGTATCGGGTTGTTTACCACTTACAGGAGGGTTCTTTATATCACTTGAACCCAAGGCAAAATAATTAATACTATATTTTCTGCAATAAGCATTAATTAGAATTGATATAGTTTCGGCAATACGTTCGTGGTTTCTACTAGGAGACATTATTGTTATTATGCCAGCAAAATATGAAATTCGATAATTTGAATTCTTTTCAAGTAGTTCTTGATAGTTATCCCAAGTCATATCTGCCAAGACGATAGTTTTATCTTTATCTTGGAGAGAACTATTAGTTAAAGATATATCCAAATCAAATGTAATCATTGCTTTTTTTGATTATATTAGTTCTTAACTATATAAATAAACAATAAGCTGTTACGCACTTGAATCAATAGTTGAGAGAGGAGTCAGGTAGGGGAGCCGTAAGTTTGGCGACGTACAGGAGTCAGGAGTCAGAACAAGGGTTTATAGCCTAGTTTATCAACAGAATAATACACAATTTAAATGCTATTTAGCTTGGGCATTATATAATTACCAATTAAATCTAAAATTATCTTTTTAAAATAACAGTTTTATGCTCTTTAAAAATATAGTTAATTTAACTAGTTATAGTTTATTCACACTCATTTTTTTTATAATTTTAGCCTCTACTAATTTCAACAAACATAATCAATCTCTTGCTTCTACTTCTACACTACAACAACAAAATTATCGAGCTACTCCCAGAAAAACTAAACAACAAAAAGATTCAGAACAGGAAGTAGATTTCCAAAAATCCACAGACTACAATAATCTTGGTATGGCTTATGGATTTAGACAAGAATTCGCAGCAGCTATAGAAAATTTTACTAAAGCAATAAGTTTTAATCCAGAAAACGATGCTGCTTATTACAATCGAGGCAATGTCTACTTGTACCAATCTCAGTGGCAGAAAGCATTAGCAGACTATAATCGCGCCATTGAAATTAATCCTAAAACTGGAGGTAGGGCTTATTATAACCGCGCAGGCATTTTCAATCTCAGAGGTCAATGGCAGAAAGCTTTAGTTGATTATAATCTGGCAATTGAGCTTAAACCTGAGTACAGCGAAGCTTATTATCAACGTGGCGTTATTTATCTAAGACAACAAAATTGGACAGATGCCATCCAAGATTTTGAACAGGTAATTCAACTACAACCACAAAATGACCAAGCCTATTTCAACTGTGGTTTCGGTTATTTCAAACAGCAACAATGGGAGCAAGCTTTAGAAAAATACAATCAGGGAATAGCAATCAATCCCAATGATGGCAAAGCTTTTTTCAATCGTGGTCTTGTTTATCTTAACAAATCAGATCAAATACAAGCGATCGCGCAGCGTACCCGAAGGGTAATCGCAGATTGGCACAAGGCGAAGCAAATATTTCAAGCAACAGATGATTTATCCAGCTATAAACTGGTTGAGGAAATGTTAAATAAGTATCAACCATCTCAGATTTAGCTTGAGTAAATCTGTAAACTAAACGATTTATTCACTAGTAATCGCTAAGATGTTGAGAAGTAAATTTGAATAGTTAAATAAAACATAATTTTTTAGCTTCCAATGGAGGGAGTGCAAAATGTCCGAGTTTAATGGAGTCATGATGCAGTATTTCCACTGGTATATTGAGCCTGATGGCAGCCTGTGGAATCAATTAGCAAACAGTGCCAAAGATTTAGCGCAAGCGGGCATTACTGCCGTCTGGTTACCCCCTGCCTATAAAGGCACTGCTGGCGGATATGATGTAGGTTACGGGGTTTACGATATCTTTGATTTGGGTGAATTTGACCAGAAAGGCTCTGTCAGAACCAAATATGGTACAAAAGACGAGTATGTCAATGCCATTAAAACCGCCAAAGAATCTGGCATTAATACCTATGCAGATATAGTATTAAACCACAAACTGGGGGGCGACAAAGAAGAAGAAACTGATGCCAGACCATATAATCCCGATAACCGAAATCATCCAATTGGCGATGTACAAAAAGTTAAAGTTTGGACACATTTCACTTTTCCAGGACGCAAGGGCAGATATTCCAGTTTAGAGTGGCATTGGTGGCATTTTGACGCTGTTGATTATAACGTTTATGACGGCAATACCAAGGCAATTTATGTATTGAAAGATAAAGTTTTTGATCAAGACGTAGATTTAGAGAAAGGCTCGTTTGCTTATCTGATGGGTTGTGATCTCGATATGCAGCATCCTGAAGTACGGGGTGAATTAAATTATTGGGGTGAATGGTATATAGACACCACTGGTATTGATGGCTTTCGCTTTGATGCAGTTAAGCACATTAAAGCAGGATTTTTCCCTGAATGGCTTAATCATCTAAGACAATATTCAGGTAAGCCTTTATTTGCCGTTGGTGAGTATTGGTCTGATAATATTGAAGCTTTGCATCATTTTATTGGGATTACTGGCGGAAATGTCGCTTTGTTTGATGCACCTCTACACTATAATTTTTGCGAAGCCAGTAAAGCAGGCAATAACTTTGATATGCGTCGCATATTTGATGGCACTTTAGTACAACAGCAACCTGCCTTAGCTGTAACCTTAGTTGAAAATCATGACTCTCAACCGTTACAATCTCTAGAATCACCAGTCGAAGGATGGTTTAAACCTCTGGCTTATGCTCTAATTCTTTTGAGAAGTGGTGGTTATCCCTGTATTTTTTATGCGGATTATTATGGCGCACATTACAAAGATAAGGGAAGAGACGGTCAAGAATATGAAATCTGGATCGATAAACATCAGTGGATCATCGATAAGCTGTTATTAGCTCGTAAAGAATATGCCTTTGGTAACCAGTATGATTATTTTGACCATGCCAATACTATAGGTTGGACAAGATTGGGTACTAAAGAACATCCAGGGGGAATGGCTGTAGTTTTAAGTAATGGCGGAAACGGTACTAAATGGATGGAAGTAGGTCAACCTAACCAAGCTTATATCGATCTGACTGAACATATCAAAGAACCAGTCGTGACTAATGATCAGGGATGGGCAGATTTTCGCTGTCTAGCAGGTTCAGTTTCCGTATGGATACCAAAAAAATAGCAAGTTGAGAAGTCTATTAAGAGTTTTTTATTAGCGATCAATTGTTACCAAATTCTGTTGAATTGCCATAATAGCAGCAGAAGTGCGATCGCGTACTTCTAATTTTTGCAAGATCGCATGGACGTGAACTCTAACCGTACCGATAGTAATATGTAGTTGTTGAGCAATTTGATTATTACTTTTTCCTGCTGCAATTAAAGCTAAAATTTCTGTCTCTCTACTGGTTAAAGAATTATTTTCTTTAGCCTCTTGAACTAGTGTAGATTTAAACGCAGACCGAATTTCTGCGGTTGTGGCTGCATCCCACCAAGAAGCACCCGCAGCAACCGAACGTAAGGCTAAAATCAAGGTTTCGGCTTCGATTCCTTTGAGACAGTAGCCTGAAGCACCTGCTGCAATTAACTGTTCGATTAGTTGTTTTTTGAAATGGGAAGTTAAAACTAAAACGGAGATATTAGGATGTAACTGTTTGATTTGACGACAAGCTTCTACACCGCCTATTCCTGGTAAGCCGACATCGAGTAAAACTACATCGGGTAAATATTGATTGGTTAATTCTACTGCCATTTCTCCATCGCTGGCTTCTGCTAAAATTTCTATTCCTTTTTCCTGTTGTAACCTGACTACAAGTCCAAGGCGAAATAGTTCGTCATCTTCTACTAGCAAAATTCGTAGATTATTCATTGATTTATTCGACCCTTAGACAGAAATAGCTGGTAAACGAAAACAAAACATAGCACCTTGAGGTAAACGATTTTCTGCCCAAATTGTACCGCCGTGAGCGTTAATAATTTGTCTGGCTAAATATAATCCTAAACCAGAACCAGTTGAAGCACGAGCAGAAAAACTAGCTGGTTGCGTATCGCTTCCTCCTTGATAAAAACGTTTAAATAGATAAGGCAATTCTGTTGTGGTAATTCCTCTACCTCCATCAATAACTTTGATAATATGAAATTCACCATCGCTAACTAATTGCACTTCTACTTTGCCATTACGAGGTGAGTGATTAATGCCATTAATGATTAAATTATTAAAAACTCGTTGGAGTTGCAAGGCATCACCATTAACAATAAAACGAGAACGAAAATTGGACTCGCCGTAAGTTAAAACAAGGTAAACTTGACGGGCTGTAGCTAGATTGATCAGGTTGCCAATTACTAATGATGCGATCGCACCTAAGTCTACATCTTCGCTTTTGAGTTGAATCCCTTCTGTATCGTTACGATATACATCCAGTAAAGTCTCCACCAATTTTAAACTAGAAGTATGGGAATTACTCATCATGGTTAAAACTTTTGCTTGGGTGGGGGTAATTGTGCCAAATTGCCCATTTTGAAAAGCTTTAATAGTTTCAATCGCTCCCAATAAGGGAGTTTTAAGATCGTGAGTTAAAGTAGAAACAAAATCTTCTCGTAAAATAGCTAATTGTTTTTGAGTGCGTAGTTGAGCTTGGGAACGATTAACAGCTTCTTCATAATCACGATTGCGAATACTTAACCATCCAGTTACGGCTAATGCTATTACTGTTATTAGTCTATTAGCAATAGTAGCAGGACTGTGGGGTTCAAAGTTAGGAAAGAATAAGTTGAAGATGGTTAATGAGATCGCAACTCCAGTAATTCGCCAAATATTTTTTTTGCCTAAACCATAATTAGCTAGCAAAATAGTACCCGTATACAAATAACCAAAAACATACTCTGGCGTTGTACTGTATTCCAACAAAGTTACGACTATAAAAGTCAGAATAATTAACCCAACTAGGGGACGAAAGCGATCGATAAATTTCAAATACTTATTTTGCATTGCTATTTATGATTGAGAGCAATACCATGTAAAGTAACAAACATCAAACTTCGATCTATAATTGTATTAACAATAGCTAGTATCTTAGTCTGATTACGATCAATATAGCGATCGCTATATTTGCCAATTCCCTCTCATAAAAAAAGGAGAATATAAAACTATGGCAAGCGTAACTCAAGTCAAATGTGCCTGTGGAACTTGTCTCTGTATTATTTCCATTGAGGATACCATAATGAAAGATGGGAAACCTTTCTGTTGCGAAGCTTGTGCTAATGGTCACCAAAATGGTGAAGTTTGCACTCAATGCCAATCTGTTTGTGGTTGTGGCACCTAAAAGTTGATCAACTTTTTACCTGAATTCAGCTTGATTACAGTTTACTCTACTGCGATCGCCTATTTGGTATATTAATTGTTAGCGATCGCATTTATTTCTGCGACAGCGACTATAGTTACGGTAATGCCCAAACACCAGGGACATTGCTCCCAATACCGTAGCAATACGCTCGCTATCTTCATTTATAACTTGTTCGCCAAATATTGCCGTTCCAAACAGAATCATTAATCCTAAGCTACCGAACACAAGTACCAACCGATCTTTATGACGGCGACAACCCTGGGTTATAGCAAATACACTTGTGGGTAAGACCAACCAGAGCATAAGATGATGAAAGCTTTCATCCCCCAGAAATGTTGTTGACAGGATAGGAAGAATGATGATGAGAATGGGTAATAAAAGGCAATGAATTGCACAGGCAGTAGAAAGTGCGATCGCCGTCTTGTCCATCAATCTCTGCACTCTAATACTATTCATTAGGTATGCTCCCTATTTTTTTTGTGTTTTCCAAGACGATATTTGTTGCAACCAATGTCAGATCGATTCTATGAATCACCTTATTCAAAAAAATCTTGGTGTTGCGCTTCAAATTTAAATCTTTGCTCCTTTATTATCGAATAAAAATGCCAATATTTTTCTATTTATTTGTCAAATGTTAGAAATAATTGATTTATTATCAACTTTTCTTTTGTTAAAAAGAATAAGCGATCGCTCTCTATTGTTACAGATTTAAAAGACTTGTTTTTGGGTAAGTTAGTTTTTAAATATAGTCAAAGTGGTATTTTGGCAATTCTATCAATCCATTCTTCTGCATTAGATACTGCCCAAATTAATAGTAATTCTTCAATAATCATTTCAATTGGTACTTTTCTCGAAACAATGAGAACTCCCGAACTTTGATTGTTAGTAATAAACTCAGCAAATTCTGACGGCATTGTTCTGCGATCATGACTAATTAAAATACGGTTTTGTTTTGCTGCAATTGTCAATACTTCTGTATCTTTTAATCCTTCTAACTCAGCAGCATTAGCAGTTTGAAAGTCAATAGTTGGTTCTCGCCGTAATACTCCTGTTACAATAGCTTGGTTTAAATCAGCATCAGCTTGATAACGAATCTTCACTCTTTTAGTTCTTTTTTCGCTTTAATTAACTTGTTATACAGTGCAGGATCGCTAGTCTGTAAAGGTTGAGACATTGCTTCAAATACTGCTGCTTCTTCGGCTAGATAAATATCAATCTCAGCACGATTAGCTAGATAAAAGGTAATTCCACCATAAACTTGTTCGAGTGTTAATAAAGGAAAAGACTGAACTATACTTTCAGGAGATAGTCCCCGATTGAAAGCATAAACTATTGAATCTAAAGAAATTCTAGTTTCTTCTATCCAATAAGCATCATGGCGATACTCTACATAAGATTTAGTAGTAACAACTGACATGATTGATTTTGACTATAACTTGGCTTTAATTATTGTAACCAGCGTTGGTGCGATCGCATAACCGATAAATTAAGACATACTTTGGTTTGTATAAATTCGATTGGTTTCAAATATAGCGATCGCCAGATAGATAAATTGACTTTGTGCGTTATATTGTAAAAAAATCTGCACAAATTCGTAATTTTCTATGGCTACCAATTTAGAAATTGACAATGAATTAATCCAAGAAGCATTAAAACTTGGCGGACATCGTACCAAACGTGCTGTTGTGGAAGAAGCTTTACAAGAATACGTTCGACGACGCAAACAACTAAAAATTATCGAATTATTTGGGACAATTGAATATGAAGATGACTATGACTACAAACAACAACGACGCAAGTTATGAAAGTTATAGTTGACACTTCTGTTTGGTCATTAGCATTAAAACGACAACCGAAAACTAACGATGCAGTAGTCAAGAGTTACGATTTAATTGCCGATAATCGTGTGGGTTAATGAGAATTCTTAAGTTATTAATAGTAATTAAGTTATTTATTTGACCAGATATATATCTTCTATACCTGTAAGTATATACATTCATATTTAAGCATAACAATTAGTAAATAGATAAAAAAAAATATAACAATTGATAGATTGTCGGATAACTGTAATCTTGAAATAATTGAATCATTCGATTAAAAAATAAGCTTTTGCTTCAATATAATGATTCAAGGTTTTATTCAAATAGCATTGACGCTATTAATTTTAGTTTTAATTGTCCCGTGGTTTGGCAATTATATGGCTCGTGTTTTTTTAGCACAAAAAACCATTTTAGAGCCGATCGCAAAACCACTGGAAAAATTAATTTATGCAGTCGGCGGAATTAATGATCAAAAAAGTATGACTGGTTGGCAATATGCCAGAAGTTTACTAGCTAGTAACCTAGTCATGTTAGTATTTGTGTTTTTCTTGTTAATTTTTCAGGGTATTTTACCTTTAAATCCGACGGGTTTAACTGCACCAAGTTGGGATTTAGCATTGCATACGGCTGTTTCTTTTGTCACTAATACCAATCAACAACATTATTCAGGAGAAACAACTTATTCCTACGCTTCTCAGATGTTTGCGTTGGGATTTATGATGTTTACCTCAGCAGCTACGGGAATTGCAGTTGCGATCGCTTTTATTCGTGGTTTAACAGGTAATCCTTTAGGTAATTTTTATGTAGATTTAACTAAATCAATTACGCGCATTTTATTACCTATTTCCATAGTAGGTAGTATTGTTTTATTACTCTTAGGTGTTCCAGAAACTTTAGCTCCACCAGCAGTTGCTAATACTTTAGAAGGTGCGACTCAATATATTGCTAGAGGGCCTGTTGCTCATTTTGAAATTATTAAACAATTAGGAGAAAATGGCGGTGGTTTTTTTGGAATTAATTCTGCCCATCCCTTTGAAAATCCCAATAATTTTTCTAATTTAATTGAAACCTTAGCAATGGTTGGTATTCCTGCTTCTTTGATTTATACCTACGGAGTTATGGCAGGCAATAAAAAGCAAGGTTGGCTGATATTTTGGATGGTATTTATTATTTATGTAGTTTTAATTGCGATCGCAGGTATAGGTGAATATAACGGCAACCCAATTGTTAATAATCTTCTTGATACAAATGCAGTTAACTTAGAAGGTAAAGAAGTTCGTTTTGGTTGGGCGCAAACTGCTTTATGGGCAGTGACTACTACTGGTACAATGTGTGGTGCAGTTAATGGAATGCATGATTCCTTGATGCCAAATGGTGGCTTTGCTACGCTATTTAATATGTTTCTCCAAATAGTTTGGGGAGGGCAAGGTACAGGGACAGCTTATCTTTTTGTGTTCTTAATTTTAACTGTATTCTTAACAGGTTTGATGGTAGGAAGAACCCCAGAATTTTTAGGAAGAAAAATTGAAAAACAAGAAATAGTTTTAGCTAGTGTAATTTTATTAGTTCATCCCATTGCTGTTTTGATTCCTAGTGCGATTACTTTTATTAATCCAGACACTTTATCAGGTATTAGTAACCCTGGTTTTCATGGCATTTCCCAAGTTGTTTATGAATATACTTCCGCAGCAGCTAACAATGGTTCAGGTTTTGAAGGTTTAGGGGATGCAACCTTATGGTGGAATCTTACCGCAGCATTATCAATGGCTATTGGGCGTTATGTGCCAATTATTGCCTTACTGTTGCTGGCTGATAACATGAGTCGTAAACAACCAGTACCCGAAACCCCTGGAACATTGCGTACCGATACAACCTTATTTACTGGAGTTACCGCAGGAGTAATTTTAATTCTCGGCGCGCTTACCTTTTTCCCTGTTTTAGCATTAGGTGCGATCGCAGAAGGGTTTCAGATCGCTAATAATTTATAAGATAAAAGCTAGATCAAGGAGAAACAAAATGTCTTTACAATTAACTATCAATTATCCCGAAAACTTTCGCATCGGCGATCGGCAAAACCAGAGAACAATTTGAACAAGAAGCAAAATGGGCAATGGCGATCAAACTTTTTGAACTCAAACAACTTTCTTCAGGAATGGCTGCTGCTTTAATTGGTGTTGAGCGTGTTACTTTTCTGCTTAAGTTAAATGATTATGGAGTTTCAATGATCGATCTTAGTGAAGAAGAATTATTATCAGATTTAAGTAATGTCTAAAACCACCCAAATTGTTATTAATACTTCTCCTTTAATTGCTTTAGTTGCTGCGTTAGACGATATGTTCAAACTGTTTGTATTGATGAAGTCTTAAATCGTTGCTAATTAATTATTATTTGACATTAATAAAATTATGACCGCTAACAATCGCCCCATCGCCGAAAAAGGCAAACGCTATCAACAGAATAAACAAAAAAAAGTCAATACTAAAGGACTTTACCAACGCGCTTTTAAAGATGCCTTTGTCAAACTCAACCCCAGAGTGATGTTGAAAAACCCCGTCATGTTTGTGGTTTGGCTGGGTACGATTATTACTGCTTTATTAACTATTAATCCCAATCTTTTTGGTACTACCCCAGGCGAAAATCAGCGTCTTTTTAACGCCTTAGTTACCATCATTCTGTTTCTTACCATTCTCTTTGCCAACTTTGCTGAAGCAGTAGCAGAAGGTAGAGGCAAAGCCCAAGCAGACTCATTGCGTTCTACTAAATCCGATACTACCGCCAGAAAAGTTTTACCCGATGGTGCGATTGAAGAAATTAGTTCTACTAGTCTGCATAAGGGAGATATCATTCAAGTAGTCTCAGGAGATATCATTCCTGCTGATGGGGAAGTAATTGACGGCGTAGCTTCTGTTGATGAGTCGGCAATTACAGGAGAATCCGCCCCCGTACTCAAAGAACCTGGTTCGGATATGGCAAGTTCGGTTACGGGAGGTACTAAAATTATTTCCGATGAGTTAAAAATTCGAGTAACATCAGATCCTGGTAAAGGCTTTTTAGATCGCATGATTGCCCTAGTAGAAGGGGCAGAAAGAAGCAAAACTCCGAATGAAATTGCCCTTACTGTATTACTCGCAGTTCTCACCCAGGTCTTTCTAATTGTCGTGGCGACTATTCCCCCCATTGCTAATTATGCTGGTTCTCCTGTGGGAGTAGTTACCTTGATTTCTCTCTTAGTTGCCTTAATTCCCACTACAATAGGCGGTTTACTCAGTGCCATTGGGATTGCAGGTATGGATCGAGTGGCACAATTCAATGTCATCGCAACATCAGGAAGGGCGGTAGAAGCTTGCGGTGATGTCAATACTTTAGTCTTGGATAAGACAGGCACAATTACTCTCGGCAATCGTTTAGCCGAACAGTTTATTCCTGTCAACGGGCATAACGAAAAGGAATTAGCCGAAGTTGCTTTGGCTGCTAGCTTATTTGATAATACTCCCGAAGGTAAATCAATTGTCAAACTCGCCGAGAAATTAGGGGCAAAAATTGATTTTGAACCAAATTCCGCAGAAGGGATAGAATTTTCCGCTAAAACTCGCATGAGTGGTACAGATCTACCTAACGGTAAAGAAGTAAGAAAAGGGGCAATTAATGCCATCAAAGGTTTTGTGCGTTCTCGTGGTGGCGAAGTTAGTTCGGATTTAGATGATGCTTACGAAAGGGTTTCTCGTCTAGGGGGTACACCTTTGGGTGTGGCTTTGGATGGCGATATGTATGGGGTAATTTACCTCAAAGATATTATCAAACCTGGGATGCGCGAACGTTTCGATCAGTTGCGTCGCATGGGAGTTAAAAGTGTCATGTTGACTGGCGATAATCGGATTACTGCCTCAGTCATTGCCCAAGAAGCAGGAGTTGATGACTTTATCGCTGAAGCTACTCCAGAAGACAAAATTTCCGTAATTCAAAAAGAACAGCAACAAGGCAAGTTAGTTGCCATGACAGGGGATGGTACAAATGACGCGCCAGCTTTAGCCCAAGCTAATGTCGGTTTAGCAATGAATACAGGTACGCAAGCAGCTAAAGAAGCAGCCAACATGGTTGATTTGGATTCTGATCCCACTAAGTTAATCGATCTAGTTACAATTGGTAAGCAGTTATTAATTACCCGTGGTGCGTTAACTACCTTTTCTCTAGCTAACGATATTGCTAAATATTTTGCCATCATTCCCGCGATGTTTGCAGCAGCAGGAATTGGTAGTCTCAATGTTATGGGTTTAGCTAGTTCTCAATCGGCAGTTTTATCAGCATTAATTTACAATGCTTTGATTATTCCTGCTTTAATTCCTTTGGCTTTGAAAGGAGTAGAATTTAGACCTTTGAGTGCTAATAAATTATTAACTAGAAATATTTTGCTTTATGGTTTAGGCGGTATTATTGCGCCATTTGCAGGAATTAAAGTTATCGATTTGATTATTACTGGAATTGGCTTGAGCTAAGTAATAAGTAATGAGTAATGAGTTTTTTACTAAGGTAAATAGTATGAAAATAAATAGACCGAACAAGATTTTCTCGATTAAAAATATTATTGAAACAATCCAAAATATTGGCGATCGCTTTATTAAAAATCCTCTAGCGATAGTCTTACTCTTAACTATCAGTTTGAATTTGATTATTGCCCCTGTAGTCATGGCAGCTTCAGGGACAGAAATTACTCGCAATACCGCTTACGCGATCGGTATTTTATATTGTGTGACTATAGCTTTATCAGTTTATCTATTTACTGTAATTTTCCAACCCGAAAGATTTTAGGACGCAAGTTTTAGGGCGCAAGCCTTGCGGAGGGGCTGTCCTAAAGGATACCGCTTCGCATATGGGCGTAATCGCATTGCGCCCTTCATAAGCCCCGTCCCCTACATTAAATAATTCATTATCGATATTTAAAAATTATGTCTATACTTCGAGAAACAATAACAGGAATTCGTACCACTTTTATCCTGTGGTTGCTAACTGCTTTAATTTATCCTTTTCTCTTAATTGCGTTCGGGCAATTTGTCTTTCCTCATCAAGCAAATGGAAGTTTAGTTACTAATGCCCAAGGTGATATTATCGGCTCGGCTTTAATTGGACAAAATTTTACAAGCGATCGCTATTTTTCAAGTCGTCCTAGTACTACTAATTACAGCACTGGTGATGATGCCAAACCTACAGGAGTTAGTGGTGCGAGTAATCTAGCCCCAAGCAATCCTGAATTAAAATCTAGAATCCAAGAAACTGTTACCCAACTAAAACAACAAGGAATCAAACCAACTGCTGACTTAGTATATACTTCTGGTTCTAGTTTAGATCCTCATATCACTCTTGAAGCAGCTAGAGGACAGATTCAAAGAGTTGCTCAAGCTAGAGGGTTGGATACTAATCAAGTTGAACTTTTAATGACTAAAAATACTGAAGGACGATTTTTAAGTATCTTCGGCGAACCAGGAGTTAATGTTTTAAAGCTAAATTTGGCTTTAGATGATTTGAATCGAAGTTAGATTGAACGTAGCTTTTTTCAGTAGTGAGTGTAAACAATCTATTCAATAAATCTAAAGCCTAATTAGCCCTTGTCGCAATCCCAAGGTAACAGCTTCGGTGCGACTAGAAACATTAAGCTTAGATAAAATAGAACTAATGTGAAATTTAACCGTGTGTTTAGATATTTGCAAAGTTGAGGCGATCGCTTTATTATCTAAACCAGCCCCTAGCAACTGTAATACTTCTGCCTCTCTAGAAGTCAAATAAATTTCTGATTGAGACAGAGGCGTAATAGCTGGATTGTTTTCACCAAAAGCTGCTAATTCTGGATGAATTACAATTAAACCAGAATTAGCAGCCTCAATTGCAGCGATAATTTCATTGCTACTCATCAGACGTGGTAAGAAAGCTTTGAAGCCAAGAGCAAGATATTCACCTATCTCTTCAGTAGTTATGGAATCAGTTAATAATATTCCAGCCAACTCCAAATCTGATGTTGACAACCATTGCTCTAACCACCATAGATCTTCTCCAGGTATTTGCTCTAACAACAATAGATCAGGTTGGTAATTGCTGATCAAGTTAAGACTTGCTGCATCAACAAAACTACCGACTATTTTTACATTGGACTGGTGAGAAAGAATGCTGACTAAACCTGCGATCGTGATTGATTTTGAATCATATACTGCAATCCGAGTCATTGGTTGATTGCTTGGATAAAATTTTCTACTTGTTGAGATGGTATTGCCAATGCCAAACCATTAAAAATTGCCATATTAATGCCAATCACCTCACCCCTAGCATTAGCTAAAATACCTCCAGAGTTACCAGGAGCAAGTCGAATATCAGCAACAATCAAAGCAGCAGGATAATTTCTGAGAAATATTTTCTCGCTCTCATAAAGCTCTGTCTCTGCAACTGCTTGCCATTTAGTAGTGTGAACAATTCCTGCCGTTAAAGCACCCCTAAAACCCCAAGGACTTCCCATAGCCAATACCATCTCTCCAGGGCGCAACTCGGAATTACCAACAATGGGGACAGGTAAGTGATTTGTATTAATTTTAATAGCAGCTAAATCCCGTCTGTTGTCACGGGCAATTACAGTACCTGGGATTATGCTATTGTCTTCAAGTTTTACCTTTACCTGGGAACTTCTGACAACATGAGCATTGGTAATAATCAAACCATCCCTTGACCAAATTACACCCGAACCCCCACTGCGATAATTAAAAATTTCGACAGTTAAGCTTCTCAATTGTTGCGAAATTGCTACTAATTCCGTCTCTATCTGATTAACAATCATTTGTCTTGAATGCCTCCTCTGCCTCCTCTGCTTCCCCTGCTCCCTCTGCCTCCTCTGCCTCCTCTGCTTCCTCTACTCTCTCCGCTTGTCTCAGTCCATAAATCCAAACTTGACTGAGTAATACTGCCAACTGTTAGAGATACATTTCGTAATTCACCAGCGCGAATCAACTGTATTTCTATGGTTTTTCCGACATTTTGCGGTTCTAAATATGCCTGAATATCTCTCAATCTGGTTATCGGCGTATTTTCAATTTTAATTAAAATGTCACCCAGAATAATGCCAGCTTGTTCGGCTGGGGCTTCGGTTTCAACAGAGGCAACCATCAGTCCTTGCTGAATATTTAAAGAGAGTTGATTAACTAAAGAGTCTGAGAGATAAACAGGCTGCATTCCCAAACCCAAATAACCGCGATTGATGTGTCCCTTTTCTAATAACTGGTTGACAACCCGATCTACCGTAGCAGCAGGTATAGTTAAGACGCTACGACGAGGGCCCGTAGTATTAAAACCCACAACTGCGCCTGCTGCATTAACCAATGCACTACCACCACTTCCACGATAGAAATTAATATCCAAACGAATAAAGCGATCAATATAACCACCGAAGGTACTACGCCACGAACCGCCTACAGTACTGACTATTCCCTGACTAGCAAATAATCCCCCTTCAAAATTGCGACCGATCGCGATCGCTAAATGACCGACTTTGAGTTCACACTCACTATCTATAGGTGCAATAGGTAATGAAGCTTCTGTTTTAAATATAGCCACATCCGTACTGCGATCGCGTCCTAATAAGGTGACAGGCGAAGTTTCTCCATTAGGAAGAATCACCGTAATTCCTTCAGAACGTTTAATATTTTCGTCAGAGGTAATAATTATGCCTTCACGCCAATAAATACCACTACAAGAAAAACGCTGTCCGTTAATGGCAACGACAGAATTACCGATATTTTCGACTATTTCGGCTATATTTTGCGAAAAAGCAATTAAAGTATTGTTAGTTGAATTTGATGCTGATGACATAAGCTGCTGTAAAACTTGACATACTCTTATGTTGCTCAATTTAATTGCTCTATGACATCAGTTATTTGGGTAGATATTAACCTAGAAATTTGGGTAGGTATCCTGACTCCTGTACGTCGCCAAACTTACGGCTCCCCTACCTGACTTCTGACTTTTACTTTCAAGCTAGATCTACTAATTCGAGGATATTTTATTAGTTGAAATAATATGTATATCGATATCTTGAAGAACTTTAAACAACTCTTGTACTGGAGAACTATGTAAAAATAACTGCCAACGCGATCGCTGTGTTTGTCCTAATACTACTTGGGTAATAAAATACTTTTTAGCAGTTTCGGCGATCGCTTGAGTTATGTTATGACTTTCAACCCGAATAAATTCACCACCAAATTGTGCAGTTAACTTTTCGCAGGTTTCTAAATACAAACTTTCTTCTTTAGTTAAAAAGCGATCTGGATTATTGACATATAAAACATACAGACGCGATCGCATTTGACTTGCAAATCTTGCCCCTCTTCTCAATAAATGAGATGAATTAGGATGAGTAGAAATGCAAACTAAAACTCGTTGGTGAATACTACAGTATTTATCTTTGGAAGTCGTAGATTCAGCAATTTCTTCCAGATTATCGGCAATTTCTCGCAAAGCCAATTCTCGTAAAGCAACTAAATTATGTCGTTGGAAAAAATTCTGTAAAGATTGTTCAATTTTGTCGGGACTATAAATTTTTCCTTCTATTAAGCGTTCTTGTAGAGTTTCTGGAGTTACGTCAACTACCACTACTTCATCCGCTTCATCTAATAAACGATCTGGAATTCTTTCTCTGACTATTACCCCAGTAATTTTAGCGACCAGATCGTTCAAACTTTCTAAGTGTTGAATATTAACCGTAGAAAAGACATCGATACCTGCTGCTAAGACCATTTCTACGTCTTGATAGCGTTTTTCTCGTTGCGAACCTGGTACATTAGTGTGTGCCAATTCATCGATTAAAACTAACTGTGGTTGACGGGCAATAATTGCCTCCGTATCCATCTCGGTTAGAGTGTTATTCCCTCGACTAATTTGCTGGCGAGGAATTAATTCTAAACCTTTTGCTGCTGCTGCTGTTTCTTCTCTGCCGTGAGTTTCTAATAACCCGATGACAACATCAATGCCTTCTGCCAATAAACATTTAGCTTCCAGTAGCATACGGTAAGTTTTGCCCACTCCTGGAGACATCCCAATATAGATTCTGTGTTTACCCCGCCGTTGAGAGTATTCGTAGGCAAAAGAACCTTTAATTTCATTACCTTCAATCATGATTCAAGTTGTTTGATTGTAACCAAACTGTTTTTTATCAAATATTTCATAAGTTAAACCTAGTATATTAAAAAAAATTTCGTTGGCTTTAAGATTTACAGTCAGCCAGAAATTCACGTTAAACTCCTGGTTGCTCAATTCTTCTATCGACGACTTTTCCAATATCCAGGTTCTCGGCTACAATGCATAATTGCCAAGATGAGAATGTCAACCAAACTAGTATTAGTAAGACGAAACGGAGACATTTTTTACGTCTTGCTGCTTTAGCTGGTGGTAGTGCCATAACAGCAACAAGTTTTCCTAGATTTACTAGCGCGCAGAATAAGCCTAATCCTCAAATTGCGATCGTGGGTGGTGGTATTGCTGGCTTGAATGCTGCTTATAATTTAAAAAAAGCAGGGTTAACTGCAACTATTTACGAAGGTAGAAGAAGGGTTGGAGGACGTATACACTCTGTAACTAATAAGTTGGGTGAAGATTTAGTACTTGAGTTAGGTGGTTCTTTTATCAACACCAATCATCAAGATATGCTCAGACTAGTTAAGGAGTTTAACTTACAGTTGTTTGATCGGGTTAAAGATGCTGAAAATTCTGGTTTTCCTGTTGCAGCATATTATTTTGATGGCGAATCCTATTCGGAAGCAGAAGTAGCAGAAAATTTACGTCCTTTAGCAGCCCAAATTGCTACTGATGCTAGTTTAATAGAGCAAGATAGCGATCGCTATACTCCCAAAATAGAGAGCCTTTCTGTAACTCAGTATCTCGATCAACATCAAGATAAAATACCTGAATCTTATATCCGCACTTTAATTGAAAATACGATTCGTACTGAATATGGTGTCGAACCTCAAGAATCTTCTGCTTTACAGCTAATTTACAACCTACCAAGTGTTGAAAATGAAGAAGTAGAAATTTTAGCCAGTAATGAAACTTACATGGTTCAAGGTGGTAACGGTAAGATCATCGATTCTCTGGCAGAAGAGCTTTCAGGACAAATTCAAACTAACAAGCGTTTATTAGCAATTAGTAAGAGCAGTAACAGTTATCAGCTTACTTTTCAAGATGAATCCATAGTTAACGCTGATTATGTGCTTATTGCTATTCCTTTTACAACATTACGTCAGGTAGATATTAAAGTTCAATTACCTCCAACTCTGACTAAGTTTATTCAAGAAACAAATCTAGGCAGAAATGAAAAAGTATTCGCTGGATTTAATAATCGCATTTGGCGACAGTCAAACGGCTTTGCTGGTGATGCTTGGACGGATCTAGGTTTTTCCGAAGTTTGGGATGCTACTGGCAGACAACAAGAACGTGGTGATGGTGCATTAACTTTCTTTTTTGGTGGAGATGAAGTGGCAGAAATGCGATTAGGCTCACGCCTACCCTTCGGAATGCAGCCTCTTCAAACTTTTGGAGAAGATTTACTAGATCGCTTTGAGGAAATGATTCCAGAGGCGAAATCCGCAGCCACAAACAAGTTCTTTCGCACAGGTTGGTCTAATGATCCTTTTACCACGGGTGGATACACTAGCTGGAAACCAGGACAATATCTAGAATTTAGTCAGTTTTTTTGGATAGAGTCAGCAGATCCTCAAGAACGTCAGGAAGTTAATATAGATAATCTGGTTTTTGCTGGAGAACACGTAAGCGATGAGTTTTATGGTTATATGAATGGTGGTGCGCAAACTGGTAGATTAGCTGGTGAATTTATAGCGAGGAAAATGAATCAATAATTGCAGTTTGTATTAAGGCAATGATTAAACTAACTGGCAACTTAAGTTAATTAGTTTAATCGCGATCGCTATTTTTTATTTAGATAATGAATATATTAAATTTCAAATTATTTTGGGAATACTTAGACTCTAAACTACAGATTTTACACGTATGTCGGCTGCACGCCGTATTGGGCAGCAACCAGAGGACTTGCCAGTCCTTCGAGGATACAATCGATCGCTGCTGGTGGATAGCTGGGTCGGTATTTTGCGTAGTTAATTGCGCGATCGCTAAATCGTTCTAGGGAAGTGCGATCGTTAGTTGCGTTCATACGACAAAGGTTTCGTTGATGTTGCTACTAAAAGTATCGGCAGTTTGCCAGGAGACGACTGCTAGAAGATCGTCTGCTTGAGTAATACGAGTCCCGAGATCGCTGTTGGCAAAAGACAAGTTATCTAAGCTTTCTACTTGTAACTTAGTTTCACCGAGTTGGAAGTTTTTAATCTTATCGTAGTCGTCGCCAGAATTTAGGACAACGGTGCTAGTCTCTCCGCCCAGCCAAACAGTATCCAAACCCTCGCCACTATCGACAAAGCTATCTGTTCCAGTAGCAAAAATCTTATCATTGCCATCGCCTCCTAAAATGCGGTCGTTGCTAATACCACCAAATAACAAATCGTCGCCGGAATTGCCGATTAAAACATTTGCGCCGCCATTGCCAAAGATCGTATCGTTACCGTCTAAACCGCTAAAAGTCTCGTCGGCATCCGTACCGAATAGCGTATCGTCGTCTGAGGTTCCTGCAAATAGGTTTAACTCTGGAATAGAAGCAAGCTCCTCGCTATAAAACCAGCGATCGAAAAGCGAGTCTAATTGCTGTCCGCTCACTTCTTCAACGATGCCGATAAAATCTTCGGGAACGATATTTTTTTCTTGAAAACTTCGAGCGTAAGTCTGCAAGCTTTCAAAGAAATCTTCATCGCCAATTTCTAGCCGCAGCGCGTGCAAGCCGAGTGCACCCCACTCGTAAACAGCCGGATTAAAAAGATCGTTGGCTGGCGGTTCGCCTGGAACGACAAGGGTATCAAAGCTTTCGGCAATAAAATCGTACTGTTTTTTGACCCATTCATTTAACGCCTCTTCTCCGCCTTGGCTTCCCTCAAGCCACAAGCCTTGAGAATAGGTAGCAAAGCTTTCGTTGAGCCAAAGATCCCTCCAGTCCGATAGTGCTAAACTATTGCCAAACCATTGATGGGCGAGTTCGTGAGCGACGGTTTCTTCTATGGTTTCGCGCTCTAAAGTATCCCTGCCAAAAATAGAAAGCGTTTGGGTTTCCAATGCCGCACCTGTTTCGGCGTTGACGACGACAGAGCCGTAGAGTTCAAAGGGGTAGGGACCAAAAAGCTCTTGAAAAAGAACGAGCATTTCTGGTTGGAGATCGAAGGGTGCGAGTTTTTCTTCGGGGATGCCTTCGGCAAAGTAGTTGCGGATGGGGATGCCATCGACTCCTATTTCCGTTTCGATATTAAAATTTTTATCTATATTGACGGTAGTTAGATAGCTCACCATCGGATCGCGAGCTTCAAAGATGTAGGTTGTCGTGTCGCCGTTATCGATGGTTTGCTCTAACACGCCATTGGCGGCTACCTCATAAGGTTTAGGCGTGGTAACGCGGAAGGTATAGGAGGCGCGATCGATGGGATGATCGTTAACGGGATAGTAGTTTGCCGCTCCGTCGGGTTCGCTTAAAACAAAGTTGCCGCCATCGACAACAACCCATCCTGTGGGTACGGGGAAGGTAAAGGCAGCAGAATCGATCTGTTCGGGCGCGCCATTATAATCTACTTTGACAGTAAAGTTACTGCCCTTGTGTAGGGGTTTGGCTGGCGTGATAATTAATTCTTGTCCGTCGCGGCTATATTTGGCGGGTTTGCCATTGACGGTAATGCCCTCGATCGCAAATCCAATAAAATCTAAATTAAAACGACTTAAGTCTTGTTTTGCCTTGGCTTCAATCGTAGCAGTGGCATCGAGGTTACTGGTTTTGACATCAGTAACGTTGAGATCTAGAGTATAGTGTTTGGTGTTGTAGCCGCCATTGCCAAAGCCGGGATAGAGCGAGTCACCAACACCGTTAGAACCCGGTTGGGAATTTTTTATAGCGTTATTCTTGGGATTATTCGAGGCAGATATGGCTTGAGCTAAGGTATATTTCGAGCTAAGACGATCGCAGAGAATACACATAGTTTTGTTCGCAGTGAGAATAGGAGGCGTCAACCTTAGCCGACTCAGCCAAAGTTTTAATAAAAAAACAATTCTTCTTGCGTCTACTATCGTAAACGCAATCGCTTCAGGATTTTGTAGCTTTAAATACGTCTGATGTGAATTAGGAAAAAGGGAGGAAAAGACCGAAGATGAAAGTTACCAACTTGATCATCAAAAATCTTTTCCTATGAACAGCATAAACAAGGAAAAAAAACTGACTATGTAGCCAGACAATATCTAGGTAGTGTCCTAAAGGATACCGCTACGCATATCGGGAAAATAGACAATGGAATAGTTTCAGTAAATGCTTATGGTGTATATGAAAATATAACTTTTCCCTTAATATTTAAAATCTTCAAACCCAAAGGAACATTAAAGCCTGGAGATACATATACAACCTACTATTTTATTGTGGTTAATTGTTCCCTGGCTAGAAGTTTTTCCTAACCATCATTTACTGCTTGGTTTTCATAAGCTAATTGCTTTAATGAATCAATTTTTACAAGCTAAACAAGAACAAGATAACGAAGATATACAAGATGCTCGTGCTGCTTTAGCAACAGTAGATATAGAAGGAACAGTAACTTGGGATGAACTTAAAACAGAAGTTGGACTGTGAACTATCGTATTGAATTTGTTAAACAAGCTGCCAAACAGTTTAAAGCATTACCCAAGCAAGAGCAACAAAGATTAAAACTTAAGATTGATGCTCTGGTAAAAGATCCTCGTCCCAGTGGAGTAGTAAAGCTTTCAGGACAAGATGATTTATATCGCATTCGAGTAGGTAATTATCGAATTATTTATAGTATTCAGGATAATCAGTTGTTGATTTTAGTTGTAAAAATAGGTCATTGAAAAGATATTTATCGCTAACTCAAGATTAGACAAAGTTTTGAATAGTTTATTTTTAATTTTTATTTAAAACTCGATAAACACAGCGTCGAGAACCAGATAAAATATGTTCACTTCTTTCAACGCTGACATTCTGTCCTAAAACTGTTTGAAAAACTTCTAATTCTTTAGCGCATAATCCCGTACAAGCTTTAGCAGCAGTACATATTGGGCAATGATTTTCAATTAATAAAAAAGAACCATCGTCAAGAAATTCTACCTCTGCCATGTATCCCTCGTCAGTTCTAATATTAGCTAGAGTTTCTAATTTTTGTTTGAGTGATTTTCGATTAGATATATCCTTTTCGTAATTATCAATTTGATGGCGAGTCTTGACCTCTAACAAACGTTCCAAACCATCATCGCCAAAAGCTTCTTTAATAGAATCGATCAACGAAAGGGTTAATTCTGCATAGCCATCAGGAAATAAGCGATCTGCTGCGGGTGTTAAATGCCACAGTTTTGCTGGTCTTCCCATAGCGCGGGCTTCTTCTTTATAGGTAACGATTTGCTCATCTTGCAAAGCATAAAGATGCTGACGAACAGCCATTGCTGAAACACTCAAGCGATCGCTTAACTGTTGTGAATCCATTGCGCCTTCTTGTTTAAGTAAATTTACAATTGCTCGTCGCGTTTTTAAAGATGCTGATTTTTTGGTCATTTAGGAAGAAATATAGAACGTTTTTACTTACTTTTTATGACTACTTTATTTACAAACTAAAGAAAAGTCTTTACAAAGTCAAGGGAATCGATCATAATACTTTTTAAAGAAAAAACTTTAGAAAGTAAATAGGTGACTTATGAAACTCCATCGCTTTGAACACATAAATCAGCTTTGTCAAAACTTAGAAACTACACGCCAGTTTTATCAAACCCTTTTTCCTGATTGGTATGTAAGGGCTGAAGGCAAAGAAGATGGTTGGCATTGGCAACACTTTGGCGATCGCCAGTTTTATTTAGCACTCAATCAACCAGCAGATACATCTAAGATCAATAAATCAACAGGACACGTAGACCATATCGGCTTGGTTATCGATAACAGTGAAGCCATGAAAGCTGTGTTGGATGCTAACGGCATTAAATATTACACATTTAAATCACCTGAGACTAAATGCCGTATTTATGTCAGCGATCCCGATGGGACTGAATTGGAATTAGTTGAATATAAAGACGATTACGATCTCAAGTAAACAGTAAAAATCAAATTGAATCAAGATTTACAGTATATCGTTAGGAGCTAAATAAAATGGAACTTCAGCAGAGCAAAACAGCCTTAGTCACAGGTGGTAATCGAGGTATTGGATTAGCGATCGCTCAAGGACTAATCTCCAAAGGTTATCAAGTTATCATAACCGCACGTTCTTTAGAGAAAGCAAAACAAGCAGCCGAAAAACTTGGGGAAGCAGTAACCCCTCTGGAATTAGATATCAGCAACGATCAATCTATCGAACAAGCAGTAAAAATTGTGAGTCAAAATATAGATCGCCTAGATGTCTTGATTAACAATGCAGGTATCTATCCTGATGAAGGTGTAAATATTCTCAATATTGAGCGCGAATTATTAGATTTAACCTTCAATACCAATACTTTTGGTGCAATTCGGACAGTGCAGTCATTTTTACCACTGTTAGAAAAATCCCAAGATGCCAGAGTTATCAATGTTTCTAGTGGTTATGGTCAGATTGATGGATTATCTGCGGATGTTCCCAGTTATTGTCTCTCAAAACTAGCACTTAATGGCGCGACTATCATGCTAGCTGACGCATTGCAGTCTCAAGGAATTGCAGTAAATTCAATCTGTCCTGGTTGGGTAAAAACAGATATGGGTGGTGCATCCGCACCTAGAACCCCTGAACAGGGAGCAGATACCGCGATTTGGTTGGCAACCGAGGCTTCCAAGAATGAGACTGGTAAATTCTGGCGCGATCGGCAAGTTATCTCTTACTAGTCAAAAGCATTATGACTATAACGATCAATCTAAAATTACGCTTTGAAATAAAGAATTAAAATTATGTCCAAGAATGTACCTAAATTTATCAATCCAGATGGGTTATACGATCCAACTCCAAATGGCTATAGTCATATCGCGATCGCGCCACCAGAAACAAGGATAATTTATATTGCAGGACAAGGAGGCGAAGATGAAAATGGTAATCTCGCGGATGATTTTGCGGTGCAACTTAAGCAAGCTTTTATTAATCTTCGTATTGCTTTAAATGCTGTTGGCGCACATCCAGAACAAGTTGTTAAGCTAACTACCTTGGTGGTAGAACATAACGAGTCTAAACTGCAACAATTGGGAGAAGAAGTAAAAGCAATCTGGGGAGAACAAACACCAACGCAGACGTTAATTCCAGTACCCAGACTAGCACTGGATGCTATGTTATTTGAAGTTGATGCGGTTGTTGCAATTCCCAATTCTTAGAATTAGAAGATTTTTATGTCATTACCACTTATTTTGCAACCAGGAGAAGGGCGATCTGTTCAAATTGGAGCGAGTACTTGTACATTTAAAGCCACAGGCAAAGATACGCATGGCAATTTTGGCTTATTTGAGTTTGTCATGCAACCAGGAAGCAAAGGTGCAAGTCCTCATATCCACAAACAAATGACTGAAATGTTTTATGTAGTCGAAGGTGAAGTTGAACTAGAGTTAGGCGATCGCAAAGTTATTGCTACACCAGGAAGTTTTATGCTAGTTCCAGAAAATACCCCTCATGGTTTTGCTAACTCAGGACAAAGACAATCAAAACTTTTAATCATGTTTTGTCCTGCTGACGAACGAGAAAAGTATTTTGAGGGGTTAGCCGAACTAACTAAAAATGGAAGACAACCCAGCCAAGATGAATTACTAGAATTAATGCAGAAATTTGACCAGTATCCTGTTGTTTAATCACAATATTGCGTTTGATTGAGTAGTAAAGTCCAATAAAAGTGAAGAAATGTAAATTTACTGCATAATAGTTGCTGCGACTGTAGATGAGTCTATGAAAAGCAAAGTTTGCGGAGATAAATTTTTTTATGAAAATCTTCTAGAACTAGACATAACGAAACAAAATGCGATCGCTGCTTTTCATACCTCTTGCTCCAGAGCGATCGCTTTCTTCCAGATCTTTAGCTACTGAGAGCGAATCATAGCTAAGTTTAGTTTGAGAGTATTGAATCATGTTGAAAAGTTGTCAGAGTCATATCAACAGTCACCCAAAAATTGATAGTTTTTTCGAGCTTTTAAAGTCTTGGAAACATAGACATTTTCATACTAAAGAGAAAGAAAAACTTTTGAAAAGTAGTTTTGACACTCAAATTGTTACTAACAATTCAGATAAAGAAATGATTATTAGTTGTTCTGGACAAGCTAAAATTGATAATTTAGAAAGCTGTCTTGATTTAGATGACTGTGATTTTATTATTTTTAAAAAGTAAAAAAATTGACTAAGTAGATTTTGATCAAAGATGAGAAAATACACCTGGGAATATATCCAAAAGCATCCTCGAGAAGTTAAAAGATTATTAGGAATTACTTTTGATGAATTTGAACAATTAATTGAACAGGGAAAAACTCTACATCAAATTAAACAAGAAGAAATCGAAAAGCAAAAAGTTAGAATTATTAAAGCTGGCAGTGGTAAACCAGCTAAATTATCAATAGAAGAACAAATAGTTTTGACCTTATTTTATTTAAGACATCAACTAACATTTCAAATATTAGGATTATTATTTGGAGTCAGTGAATCTACTGCCCATAGTTTGTTTAATTATTGGCAAATATTATTGAGAGAAGAATTACCAAATTCTTTACTAGAACAAATTACAAAAGCTCAGAAAAGTTAATAGGAAGTCAGTTAGGACAGTTAGGGCAGTTAGGACAGTTAGAGCAGTTAAGACAGTTGTAAGCTTTTTAGCTTTCTCATTGTTCTTACTGAATCGGTCAGGAGTTAGAAGATAGTCTAAACTTTACATAGCATACTTAATTCAATATGTTTTTGACTTTTGATTTTTGATTTTTCTAGTGTATGTCTATAACGAGTTTAGAACACAATTTTATTTATACTAACGGCATTAACTTACACTACGTTAGTCAAGGAGAGGGAAAACTAATTCTGATGCTGCATGGCTTTCCTGAATTTTGGTATTCTTGGCGACATCAAATTCCAGAATTTGCTCCAGACTATCATGTAGTGGCGTTAGATATGCGAGGCTATAACGATAGCAATAAACCTCAAGAGTTAGAAGCTTATAAAATATCAGAATTAGTCCAAGATATCAAAGGTGTCGTTGAAGGTTTAGGTTATCAAGATTGTATTTTAGTTGCTCATGATTGGGGTGGTTTGATCGCTTGGCATTTTGCCTATACTTATCCCGAAATGGTAGAAAAACTAATAGTCTTAAATATTCCTCACCCTGCTAAATTTATGGCTGGTATTAAAACTCCACAACAATTACTCAAAAGTTGGTATATTCTTTGGTTTCAAATACCTGGGATACCAGAATTCTTATTCCAGTTAAATAATTATCAGGCGATCGCTGATGCTTTTATTAACATGGCGGTTGATAAATCTGCTTTTACTGAAGCCGATTTAAATGCTTATAAAGATGCTGCTGCTAAACCTGGCGCACTTACAGCTATGCTTAACTATTATCGCTGTAATTTCCCGTCTTCATTTAATCTAGAACAACAACAATGGAATTATTTAGATATTCCCACCTTAACTATTTGGGGTGAAAATGATAAAGCATTCGGTAAAGAATTAACCTATGGTACAGAAGCTTACGTTAGAGATTGGCAAATTAAATATATTCCTAATTGTAGTCATTGGGTGCAACAAGAACAACCAGCATTAGTTAATAGCTATATCAGAGAATTTTTGCTTAATAACTAATAGTTTTAAAAGCTGTTTGTAAACTAAATCTACTTTTTTCTTGTCAAGATTTATAATAGTCTAATATACTTGTACAATTTAAAAGACAGGTCTGAGCAATGAAAGTAATAACTTTTACTGAAGCAAGAAATAAGCTGAAAAGCGTTTTAGATCGAGTAGTTGATGATGCTGACTATACGGTAATTACTAGAAGAAATGCTGACGATGCGGTGGTTATGTCTCTTGATTATTTTAACAGCTTGCTAGAAACCGTTCATTTACTCAAATCTCCTGCTAATGCTGCTCACTTAGAACGTTCGATCGCCCAATACAGACAAGGAAAAGTGACCGAAAAAGATTTATTGGATGAGTAGTCGTATACTAGCCTGGACTGATGAGGCTTGGAATAGTTATGTTTATTGGCAAACTCAGGATAAAAAGACCCTTAAAAGAATTAACAAGTTGATTCAAGCCACTAAAAAGACTCCCTTTGAAGGGATTGGTAAACCTGAACCTTTAAAAGAGAATTTATCGGGTTTTTGGTCGCGTCGTATTGATGATACTAATCGCCTTGTTTATGCTGTGGATGATAAATATTTGACGATTATTTCTTGTCGCTTTCATTACAACTAATAACTAATAACTAACAACTAACAACCATCACTAAGCAAGCCACCGAAATTAATTAGAAAGACTATAACTTATGAGTGATATTCTATACGACGAAATACCTGCGGTAGATTTAAAAGATTTTACGGCTAATGATCCGATCAGAAAACAACATTTTGTTAAGACTTTAGGTCATGCTTATCAAAACATTGGGTTTGTGGCAGTCAAAAATCATGGTTTATCTTCTACTCTCACAGAAAGTTTATATGCTGCGGTCAAACAATTTTTCTCTCTACCTGAAGCAACTAAATTAACATATCAAATAGAAGGTCTTAGTGGACAAAGAGGTTATACAGCTAAAGGCAAAGAACACGCCAAAGGTAGAAGTATAGGTGATTTAAAAGAGTTTTATCACGTAGGACAAGAAATCGCCGATACAGATCGCTCTATTTTAGGATATCCTGCCAATATCTTTCCCCAAGAAGTCCCTGAATTTGCCACAACTACTATCGAAGTTTATCGTATTTTAGAAGCAGCAGGGATACAAATCTTGAGAGCGATCGCTCTTTATTTAGGACTGGAAGAACATTATTTTGACACTCAAGTACGTGGTGGTAATAGTATTCTACGGGCTATTCATTATTTTCCTTTAGATCATACCCAAGACGTACCAACAGGCGCAGTACGTGCAGCAGCGCACGGTGACATCAACCTCATTACCTTATTAATGGGAGCAAGTGCTGAAGGTTTAGAGATTTTACGTCAAGATGGCAAGTGGATTCCTGTAACTGCCCTTCCTGACCAGATAGTAGTTAATGTCGGAGATATGTTGGAAAGATTAACTAATAAAAAATTAAAATCAACTATTCATCGAGTAGTCAATCCACCCCAAGAATTGTCTCATACTGCACGTTATTCTATTCCCTTTTTTATGCATCCAGTCTCGTCAATGGATCTTACTTGTCTAACTAGTTGTGTAGACGAGCAACATCCCAAAGAATTTGAAGACATAACCGCAGGCGAGTTTTTAACTCAACGCTTGTATGAAATTGGATTAGTTTAAATGTACTATTTTCATATGATGTCTGAGTCATTTAACTAACAGTATGGTAAATTACCAGATTTCAACATGACAATTAAATGTTCTATGCGTTCGTATTCATCTAATTCTTTTTGTTCTGTAAAAGTAAGTTTTCCTCCTTTGCTACGGTTTAATAGAGTACTAAGACGTTCTTGCATTTCTGGAGTAGGACGAAAATTAATTATTTGTTCTGGTGTAGGTTCGCTAGCTAGAAAATCAATAATATAACGATAGATATGTGCTGGAATTGCTGGTTGCTGCAAGCTTAATGCTAGTAATTCTGGAAGACGATCGCCTAATTGAACTAATTGTTCTGATAGTTCGTCTGGTAATTCAATAGTAATTTGTGCCATGATAGTTTTCTTTTTATTGTTGTATAGCCTTTAACTATTCTGCCTTTTAATTTGTTCTCTCTCTACGGCTGCGAACAAAGCTTGAAAATTACCTTGACCGAAGCCTGTGGCTGCTTGTCGGCGTTCGATAAACTCTAAGAAAAAAGTTGGTTGCTCAAAGATTGGTTGCGTAAAAATTTGCATTAGTAAAGATTGAGGATGAGTGCGATCGCTATCGACGAGAATTTGTTCAGCAGCGATCGCTTGCCATTCTTTTACAGTTAAACTAGGTAGGCGGTTAAGTTCTTGGTAATAAGCCTGGGGAACAGTTAAAAAGGAAATATCATGTTGTTGCATTTGAGCAATATCGGCAATCAAGTTTTGCGATCGCAAGGCTAAATGTTGAATTCCTGAACCATTATTAGAATCAATAAATTCTTGAATTTGTGAGTTAGCTGCGGTGGGTTCATTGATATTAAATTGCACTTCGCCACTGTCATCAACTAATGCCTGACTGGATAATCCTGAACTTGCGGTTTGAATCTGAAAACGCTGCTGAATTTTAAACCCAAATAAACCTTGATACATTTCAACGGCTGAATTGAGCTTCCCTGTAGCCACATTAAGAACTATATGATCGATATGAGTGATATTAGTAGCAAAATTGCTAGCAGTCTGATCTGGTTCTATGATCATTTCTGGTAAACAAAAATCAGGTTGTCCAGCAGTAGTTTCAATTAAAGTATGCTGTAAAGAATTCCAACCAAGCAGCTTGGCATATTTATACTTGCTCGGTGACGATTGATTTATCTTAAAATCTTGTATAACTTCTACCCCTAAACCTTTTGCTTGCTTAAGAATTGTTTGGAGATTATCAACTCTAAAGGCAATATCAACTACTCCAGAAGGATGAGAATTAAGATATTGAGCTACGGGACTAATAAAATTCAGGGGGGAAGAAAAGACTAAAAAAGCCGAGTTAAGGGCAATTATTTCTGTGTGGGTGTGTTGATTAATACATTTGCCGATCGCTCGGAAACCAATATTGTCAATAAACCAGTTTTTTGTTCGTGTTGCATTTCTGGTGTAGAAATGAACATGATCGATCTTCATAAATTATCGCTAGCGTAATTGTTTCGCTTAAACCTCGTCCAGTTTGAAAACTAATAGTTTTACATTAAAAAGTAACCAGTGATCAGTGACCAGATCATCAAAAGTATTGATTTTAACTCCTGACTCCTTATCTCAAAACTCCAGTTCTCTATTTAGACAGGGTATATTTATTTAGTAGCACAAATTACACCAAAGCGAATCAACCCTCTGGCATAGCCTTGACTCATCAATTTAAGCGATAAGGCTCCTTGAATAGTCTGCCAACCTGCTTGTACTAAACCAAAAATTGCTTGTGGTGCGATCGCTGAATCAATTACCACATCCCAAAAAGGCGCGACTGCCATTGACCAATCATCAGCTATCAAATCTTTAAAACCACAGTCGAGAGCGATCGCTCGATACTCGGATAAGGATATTACGTAAGGTAAACAATAAACACGATATATTTCTTTGAGATGAGCAATTTCATCAGGGGTTAAATTTCCAGCCAGAGAATTAGTCTCACGATGACACCAAGTAGCGAAAATTATTTTTCCTCCTGGTTTTAAAACCCGATAACACTCCTCTAAAAACTTAGTCTTGTCAGGCATATGTTCCCCGCTTTCCAATGACCAAACCAAATCAAAAGTCTCGTCCTCAAACGGCATATCTAAAGCGTTAGCTACTTCAAATCTAACCTGTGTCTCTAAATCCGCCTGACTGGCTCTTTCTGTTGCCCTTGCTGCCTGAACAGGAGATAAAGTAATACCTGTAGCCTGACTACCAAACTTCTTGGCTAAATATAAAGTACTACCACCAATCCCACAGCCAACATCAATGATATTTTGCGGTTTCTGATTTTGATCACAACCAGCCCAAAGTAATAACTCTTCGATTAATTCAATTTGTGCCTGACGACGCTCTAACTTATAGTTACCACCTTTCCCGTAGTAACCGTGATGCATATGTTCACCCCAAATTTGCTCCCACAGTCCGCTAGAAGCATCATAAAATTCTCGAATATCTTGGTATAAATTATTACTCATTTAGATTTTAGATTTTAGAAAAAAAAGAACAATTTGCCCTTTTACCTTTTACCTTTTATCTACCTTCACACATCAATTAGTCCGTAACATCAGTAATTAAAAGAAATAACTGTAACTTAAAGTAAAGATAAATGTTAACTGAGCAACTAAGGTAAAAATATAAACAATAATTTTGGGTTTAAAAATCGATGCCATCAAGCCAATACTCTTAATATCTATTGTCGGGCCAAAAACCAAAAAAGCCAGTAGTGAGCCACTAGTAAAAGTAGAGGCAAAAGAAAGAGCAAAAAAAGAATCGACTGTAGAACAAATCGAGACAATTACCGCCAGCAACATCATTGCCAAAATTGAAGTAATTGTATCTTGACCCAGATTAAAAATAAACTCCCGTGGTACAAAGACTTGAATTATAGCTGCGATCGCACTACCTAAAACTAATATTCCCCCAAGTTCACTAAATTCCTGCCAGACATTCTCTAAAAAAAGTTGCCATTTAGCCCCAAAATTAACGGTATTAGTTCTTGGTGTTAAAGCATCCGTCATTCCTACTGTTTGTCCCTGTTGAATTAAAAAAGTGCCAGATTGTAATAAGGGTGATGAGGTTGTCGGTTTAGCTGCGGAAGTAGCCACAGTTTTATATCTCTGAGCAAAACTAGATTGTAATAAGGAATAAGCATTCTTTTGAGAACTAAATACCCAACCAAGACAAGTAGCGATCGCTAAAGAAAATATAACCCGAAAAATGACAATTTCAGGGCGATCGCCAAATGCCACCCAAGTAGACCAAATAACTATCGGGTTAATAGTTGGTGCAGCCAGTAAAAAAGCGATCGCCACTCCAGGGGAAACCCCTTTCAATAACAATCTCCGAGCCACAGGCACATTTCCACATTCACAGACAGGAAACAAAAAGCCAATCAGACTGCCGACAATTGAACCTAAAAAGGGATTTTTTGGTAGTTTGTTCAATAATTGTTTTTCATCAATCAAAAATAATAACGAGCTAGAAAGTAAGACTCCTAATAATAAAAAAGGTATCGCCTCAACCAATAAACTCAAAAATAAAGTAAAAGCGTTATGTAGTTGACTCATTATTAATGACCAATGACTAATGACTAATGACTAATGACTAATGACCAATGACTAATGACCAATGACCAATGACCAATGACCAATGACCAATGACCAATGACCAATGACCAATGACCAATGACCAATGACCAATGACCAATGACTGATTATTACTTTCCCAATTTTTTTTTTTTACAAGATATAATTGACTCTTATATTAATCGGGAAGAAAACTAATGAACAAGAAATTACTGACTGTCCTTGGTTGTTCTGGCTCTGTAGCTTTAAGTTTAATGGCTACTAACTCTGTCAATGCCAAAGAGTATGTTTTTACTGCTCCTGAATCAGATAATCAAACTGCTCAAATTCCTGAAAGGAAAACTGATTATCCCTTCGCTGAGTGTGGCTGTAATCAAATCGATCCTGAAACCGCAGTCGACATAGACAAAGAAGGAGATAAAGCAATTCAACTCTATGGTTGTGACTGCGCTGGTTGTAGAAACTTAGTTCGTAATCTTAACACTAATCAGCCACAATCTTAATCTCGGTTTTGATTAAAACAATTTAAGGATTATGAAAGCTCTAAATTATACTTTTGGGCTTATTTTTTTAAGAAAATGGTGTTGTCGCCTTTATCAAATTAGTATGATACCAAGTTTATCTTGGTTAAGGAGTCAAGAGAAATATTATTTTACCTCAACAATCAACGAAAACAAAGATATTATTCCCAAATTTTTTCTTAGTTTAACTTTTGACGTAACTGTTTAATAGCTGCACTACTGTTACGTTCATTGGCAATTGTAAAACAGTCATTGATTAACTCTAAGACATCAAGATCGGGAAAATAACGGCTACGATTCTGAATAATATATTCATCATTTTCTAAACTATAAATTGTTACAATATCGCTTTTAAATAACCAAACTTCAGGCACTTTGTAGGGTAAATAATCATTCACATCTGTATAGCTAGTAATATCAATCTCAATTACTAAATCTGGTGCAGGTTCAACTGACCAATTAATTCTTTTTTTTCCTGAAACAGCTTGCCAATTATCAATATAAAAACAATAATCTGGTTCAATTCCACTTCTTTGGGGCAAGCTCATCGTGATTGGAGTAAATGATTCATACTCTTTTCCTAAATAATCCAAGATCGCTTTAATAATATCTGCGATAAGACTAGCATTGCGCCCATGTTCAGGTAAGGGACTCATCAACCAAAGTTCTCCAAGACGATATTTTAAACGGGGAATAGAGCGATCGCCCAATTGCTGAGAGAAAGCTTCATAATCTGACCAATTACCAGGCATCATTAACACCGAACCTGGGGGAATCTCTATTTTCTCTGGAGAAATAACTGCGTACATCTTGGTTACGTATTGTTCAGTTTATTTATATTATTCTAAAAGTTATTAATAACTAACAACTGAAATGACTAGAGCTATCTTTCAACCGCCCAAATTACGTCAAGAAGAGTGTGAAGAAGGAGAACGTCGAGCAACTTGGCTGGAGTTATTTTTTGATTTAATTTTTGTGGTAGCGATCGCCCAATTGGCTCATAATTTTAAAGAAGATTTTAGTTTTATAGGCTTTGCTAAGTTAGCCCTTTTATTTGTACCTGTCTGGTGGTGTTGGATTGGGGCAACTTTTTACGATACTCGTTTTGATAATGATGGTTTAGTTGATCGGCTCATTACTCTGGTGCAAATGGCGATCGCTGCCACAATAGCAGCCAATATTCATCATGGTCTAGATTCATCTTCTGTAGAATTTGCCCTGAGTTATATTGCTTTTCGAGGGGTCTTAATTTGTCAATATCTTCATGCAGGCTACCATGTACCCAAAGCTAGACCTTTAACTAATTGGTATGCTGTTGGTTTCAGTATTAGTATTATCTTTTGGTTGATTTCTGTCTTTGTTCCTCTTCCCTGGCGTTTAATATTGTGGGGTTTAGGGTTAATAATTGATTTTGCTACACCCCTAACAGCAGGTAAACGAGTCGCCAAAATTCCTCCTGATATGGCTCATACTACTGAGAGAATTGGGCTATTTACTATTATTGTTTTAGGAGAATCAATCGTAGCTGTAGTTAAAGGTGTATCTGATCGAGAATGGACTCCGACATCAATCGCGATCGCTTTATTGGGTTTGTCTATCGCTTTTAGCTTCTGGTGGATGTATTTTGACACCGTAGACGGCTCTCCTCTTCAAGCAATGAAGCAAGGCAGAATGAAAGCAGCTCTCACCTGGCTGTATTCTCATTTACCTTTGGCTATTGGCTTAACAGCGACGGGAGTAGGGGTAGAAAAAATGATTCATAGTTTGGGAGATGATTCTATTGCTGGAGACAAAATTCTCTTTTGTTTGGCAGTTACCTTATGTCTGTTAATTCTCTCTAATCTTCATTGGACAAGTTGCGATCTCGGTCAAACTAAATGCAAAAGAATTTTAACTTTTTACCGCCTGGGGGCAGCATTTTTTATTCTGGCTATAGCTTTTGCTAGTAATGTTTTATCCTCTTTAGTAGTTATTACTTTGGTAGCCTTTGCTTGCACAATTCAAATTGTGTTGGATATTTTTAATACTTGTTCATAATTCAATATAAAAATTCTTTTCGTATCATCGCCGATCTATGTCATAAAGATGCTTATTTTACAAGGGAAGTAATGAAAGACTTGTCTCAAACTTCGCAAATTGCTAAGTCATAATGAATGGACTTAAAATCACTATAAACAAAGAGGAATAATTGTAAACTAAAAAGAAGACTTGATGCACGTCATCTCACAAACCAAGCTTAAGCAATTCTGGCGTAACCATCCTAATGCGGAGACAAGTTTACGATATTGGTACAAATTAACCACGCAACATCGCTGGCAAGATTTTAACGATGTTCGTCAAACTTTTCCCTCAGCAGACGTGGTAAAAAACTTTGTCGTGTTTGATATTGGAGGTTATAATTTTCGCTTGATTACCTATATTGATTTCAAGCAACATAAAGTTTTTATTCGTAGCATTTTAACTCACGCTGAATACGACAAGGAAAAATGGAAAAAAGATGATTGGTATCAATAGCAACGTTATAAGAACGTATTTTTTAGATTTATGATTGATAAATATCTTGAATTACTTAAACAGTTTCCGCCTCGTACCATTACTAATGATGAGCAACTAGAAGCTACTCAGGCAACTATAGAACGACTACTTGACCGTAATCAATTAAGTCCAGAAGAATCAGATTATTTGAATGTTTTGGGAGCATTAGTATTTGAATATGAACAAGCAATTGAACCCATTCCCGACATTTATGGCATAGAACTCTTGAAAGTTTTAATGGCTGAAAGACAGCTACGTCAAAAAGATCTTGTGCCTATTTTTAAAACTGAGTCTATTGTCTCTGATATTTTGAACGAAAAACGACAGCTAACTGTACGCCACATTCAAGAATTAGCTCGATTTTTTAATCTATCTCCAGCTGTATTTTTTCCCGTTGATGTTAATACCAAAGCTATGGTTTAAGATTTTAAGTTTATTCGTAGGGTGTGCTTTTTTAAATTAGCTATTTTTTCTAAAATGATTATGCTTTGAAACACAGCAATTAATAATTTACTTTTGTTTGTTCTCAAATTATCAACGTCAATTATGTTTACTAATAAGTTAAATTTGCCAATAGATAGAGAACGTTTATCCCAACAAGATCAAACTTTAAGTTTGGCTGGTATGACTTGGGATGACTATGAAAAATTGACTGAAGAAGAATGTTCAAAATATCGCATATCTTATTGGAACGGAGTAATTACAATAGTGTCGCCAAGCCAAAATCATGAGGTAATTGAACGAGTTATTTCGATTCTAATTAATGCTTATTGCCGTAAATACAATTTACTTTACTTTCCAATGGGATCTACGACTTTAAAAAATCCACCTAAAAGTGGCAAAGAACCTGATACTTCATATAGTTTTGGTAGTAAAAAATCTATCCCCGATTTAGCAGTAGAAGTTATTTTTAGTAGTGGCAATCTTACTGATTTAGAAAAATATAAAGACTTAAAAGTTGCTGAAGTTTGGTTTTGGCAAAATGATCAGATTAAGTTTTATCGGTTAGTTGATTTAGGTTATGTAGAAATTAAAACTAGTATTTGTCTAGCTAAATTAAATTCTGAGTTTTTAGCCAAGTTTGTTAATCGTGGACTCACAGAAAGTCCTTTAATAATTGAAGCCGATTTTACGAATAGTTTGGATTAATTATTTTAAATTAATTATCTCTATCGGTTCAACTGCGATCGCTGGTTTGAAACCAAAGATTTGGGAGTAGAAATAAAATTCACTATCTAAGGCTTTTTTGATATTTTCTGACATCCGAAAACCATGAGCTTCTTGCTCAAAGGTGATGTAAGCTACTGGTAAACCTTTCTCTTTAATAGCATTAAACATCATTTCTGCTTGATTAGGAGGCACTACCTGATCCTCTAAACCTTGGAAGAAAATTACAGGACAATCTAGTTGCTCGGTAAAATAGATAGGCGATCGCTGTTGATAAATTTCTTGCTCTTCAGGATACTTCCCAATCAAACGATCTAGATAACGAGATTCAAATTTATGAGTGTCTTTGGCTAAGATTTCTAAATCACTGACACCGTAATAACTTGCACCTGCCTTAAAAGTTTTCCGAAAGGTTAGTGCTGCCAAAGTTGTGTAGCCTCCTGCACTACTACCAGTAATTATAAGCCGTTTTTTGTCTACTCTACCTTGCTCAACGAGATATTTAGCACCGTTAACGCAATCATCGACATCGACAATACCCCACTTGCCATCGAGTCGGTGACGATACTCACGACCATAGCCAATACTACCACCATAATTAACATCTAAATAGCCAAAACCCCTACTAGTCCAATACTGAACACGTAAATTTAAATCTACCGAAGCTCCTGCGGTTGGGCCTCCATGACTTTTGACAATCAAAGGTGGTAATTCGTCGGCTGGTGCGATGTAATCTTGGTTACAAGGAGGATAATACCAAGCATAGGCTGTTAAATCATCACTAGTCGGAAAAGCGATCGCTTCTGGTAGGGAAAGATAACCCAAATCAATAGCTAAATCTCCTGTCCGTTTTAATACTTGTTCTTTGCCTGTATCTAAATCAAGCTTAATAACAGCAGTGGTTTCAGTCGGTGAACCGCCTACAAATACAGCATAACCGTTAGGACTTGCTTGGACATCTGAAATATTGGTATATCTGGTCTTTATTTCCCTGAATTCTTTGGTTTTAAGCTCGATCATGCCTAAATTCCAGCTACCATTAGCCGAATAAGCACAGACTAAGCGATCGCTTCCCACTAGCGCGTAAGTTGACAGCCCAAACACCCAATGAGGATAGGCAAACTCGGCTGCCATCTCGTGTAAGATTTCTGTTGAACCATTCGGGTTACGCCGATAAAGATTCCACCAGTTAGTGCGATCGCTTGCAAAATAAAGCCTACCATCCTCAGACCACTTTGGCTCACAGATCGACTCAGTTGCTCCTCCTGCTACTAGTTCAGCTTGACTTAACGACCCATCAGCATTAAATTTGGCTAACCATAAATAGGTACTGTCCCAAGGCATATTAGGATGATCCCAACTCAACCAGGCTAATTGTTGACCATCAGGACTTAAACGGGGGGAAGAATAAAAGTCGTGTCCTGCTGTCAGAGTTTCAATTTTACCAGTATTTAAATTAACTGTAACAATACTATTTTGCGCTTCTACATCAGTCTGGCTATGATCTTCACAAACACAAATTAAACGATTTCTTGCCTGATCAACGACAATATCTGCATAGCGTTGCTGCAATTTATTAGTTAAAGGATAAGGCTGTTTATTAATTACCTGTTGATAAATTCTGCCATCCCCATAGTTAGAAAAGTAAATTGTATTTTGGTAAACTACATAAGCTCCTCCGCCATACTCGTGGATTTTTGTACGAACACTAAGAGGCGAAGGAGTAATATTTTTGAGCTCACGCTCCTGAAAATAACCGACAAGTACATTTCTGCCCTTCTCTTGTGGACGTTTTTCTAACCAATAGATATTCTCGTCGGCGATCGCAATACTATCAATATCAATAGTTTTCGAGACTATTAAATTTGAAGTTATGGGAGATTTCCAAGAACCAAAGGCAGCAACTTGAGGTCTATTCATAATTTTAATAATTCTAGTATTTCACTCCCACCAACATTCTCTTACTCGACGCTTAATTATTTTTACAGCTTCTTCAACCTATTTTTTATAGTAATATCTCAAATGAAGCCATAATAAGGAAATAGATTGAATAATTGGAGTATATTCCGCAAACTTTTCCCGTCTTTTTCCTTGCTTGTCCAGCTTTAGATTAGATATCAGACAAATACTTCGCTTTGTAAATTGATTTTAATAATGCTAAGTGCCGAAAACCGTTCTAGTCTAGAGATAACTTAAGAACCGAGGTTTGTTTGTATTTTTTTTGATTATAAAGCAAAAACAAGGATAAAGGATAAAGGTTGTGCTAATTCCAAATCTCTGACCTCAGCTAGATCTAGGATTGATACTACCCTGTTATTTTGATAAAGCAGCTTAGTTTAACCTTGGAACTAGCATATCGGGATAAATATAAAGCTGATGATAGTTTTGTTGTCAGTATTGCATTTTTAACTAGCTTTTATCAGTATGATCTTCATAAAGCTTACAAAGCAATCTCAGAATGTAGGAAATTTTTGTAACAAGTTTCTCATAAAAGTTACATAAATTCACAAAAATCGTGATATTGTAGAAAGTCAGGAACAAAAATGAAGCTTACAGTTTGCCAGAGATACAAGTAAAAGAAGCTATAGTGAAAAAAGAGAACAGGCGAAAAATTACCTGCCCCGTAAAATTTAAAAATTAGGCTTGTTTTTTAACACAAGTTAATATACTTCCTCATAAAACTTACTTCATCAAGATAAAACCTCGACAGCAAACAAAGAATTTCCTTCTTACCCAGCTAATAAAAGTCAGTAAATCGCGTCATGAAAACAGCACAAAAATCTAACGATTTAGTTAGAAGCTATCTTAAAGAAATAGGTCGCGTTCCTCTACTAACTCATGAGGAAGAAATTCTTTATGCCAAAAGAGTTCAGAGAGCGATCGCCTTAAACCAAATCAAAAACTCTCTAGAGTCGGAGTTAGGTATAGAACCCACCCTCGAACAGTGGGCAACAGCAGCAAAACTAACCCCCAACCAGTTAGAGACAACCTTAGAAGCTGGGGAATCTGCCAAACGCAAAATGGTAGAAGCAAACTTACGTTTAGTCGTCTCCGTAGCCAAAAAATATCTCAAGCGTAACCTCGATCTTCTAGATCTAATCCAAGAAGGAACTATTGGGATGCAAAGGGGGGTAGAAAAATTCGATCCTACCAAAGGATATCGTTTTAGTACCTATGCTTACTGGTGGATTCGTCAGGCAATTACTAGAGCGATCGCCGAAAAAGGGCGTACTATCCGCCTGCCTATTCACATTACCGAAAAACTCAACAAAATTAAAAAAGCCCAAAGACAGTTAGCCCAACAAAAAGGTAGAACTGCCACAGTTGCTGAGTTAGCAGAAGAACTAGATCTAACTACCAAGCAAGTGCGAGACTATCTAGAAAAATCTCGCCAGCCTATCTCTTTAGATGTGAGAGTAGGAGACAACAACGACACCGAATTAGGCGATATGCTAGAAGACACAGGGCAGTCTCCCGAAGATTTTGCTACTTCTTCATCTCTCAAAAAAGATTTAGAAACCCTAATGGCAGATCTTACCCCTCAACAAAGAGAAGTAATTTCTTTGAGGTTTGGTTTAGTTGATGGTAAGCCCATGACCTTAGCCAAAATAGGTGAATGCTTGAGTATCAGCCGAGAAAGAGTTAGACAAATTGAGCGAGAAGCATTATCCAAGTTACGAAAGCGCAAAACCGCAATTCGGGAATATTTAGCCAGCTAAATTAATCTTATTGAGATTCGGAAAACTCTCTGAAGTTAGTTCGGTTCTACGTAATTCTTAACTACTTTGAAAATGGTTAAATATACTTGTGATTAGTATAAATAGTCAAGATCATAAATATTTTTCAATTCTCATCAGGGAGGTGAAAGAGTGAAGAGCGAAAGCAATCCTCAAAAAACTTTTAAGCAACATGGAACAGATAATACACTTTGGCAGTATGTTCAATCCCTAAGTCCAGAAACTGTAACTCAACTTTCGCAACCTGAATCTCAAGAAGTGTTCCAGATTATTGAACACAACATTATCGGCTTATTAGGCAATCTTCCTAGCGACAATTTTGATGTAGCAATTAGTACTAATCGCGAAAACTTGGGGCGTTTGCTAGCTTCAGCGATGATGAGTGGTTATTTCTTGCGTAACGCCGAACAAAGAATGACTTTTGAAGAGTCTTGGCTGGCAACTCAAAGAGACTAAAAATTTTAATCACAAATTAAATTATTTCTACTAGCAACCTTTATCAACGTACTATAAAGGTTGTTTTTTCGTGAGGATAGCAATAAACTTTTAGTTGGCATCAAACATTAACTTTTAAGCATTTTATGCCGAAAACATCGATCCTAAAAGTGCATAAGCAAATTGGAGTTGCTGTAATCAGCAACCAGCAACAAAAAATTCTGATCGACCGCAGAAAAAAAACAGCAGAAATGGGCGGACTTTGGGAGTTTCCAGGTGGTAAAATTGAGGCGGGAGAAACAATAGAAGCCTGTATTAAACGTGAAGTTAAAGAAGAGTTGGGTATAGACATCTTAGTAGGCGATCGCCTGACAACCATTACCCATAACTATCAAACATTTAAGGTGACTTTATATGTTCATGACTGCCAATATTTAAAGGGAGTACCTCAGCCAATTGAATGCGAAGAAATTCAGTGGGTAACACCAGCAGAATTGAATAAATATCAATTTCCTTCAGCCAATGCGCAAATTGTCAACCTTCTGCAACAAAGAGACATAAGCAAATGAATGTCAACATCACTTCTGAAAACTTGATCATTAAAGAATTTAATGTGTCCACCCAAATGAAGTTGTTTACCTCTTTGCAAAAGGCAAACATTAGTGGGCAATTAACTTTTACCGATTCTATCTTGGGAAGTGAATGGCATATATATATATATATGGGAGAAATTGTTTATGCTACGGGAGGGAGTCATCCAATTCGCCGTTGGCAGAGAATTTTAATTTCTAACCTCCCCCAAATACCATTTCAATTAACTCACCTGCAAGAAGAGCTAACAGAACAAGAAGCCGATCTCAGTGACAATGTTTGGGAATATAAACAGCTAGGTAATTGGGTAGAACAGCAAATAATTACACCCCAACAAGCAAGAAATGCCCTGTTATTTGGACTAGAAGAAATATTTTTTGACTTGATCCAAACAAAACACTTAATTTGTCGTCTTAATCAAAACAAGATTTTACCACCCAAAATCGAACCCATCGAACCAGAAGAATTAATCAATCAGGCTCAGGAAGTTTGGCAAACCTGGCAAGAAGCTCAAATAGAAGCTCAAATAGAAGCTCAAATAATAGAGAAATCGCTAGATCTAGCTCCCGGTATTATACAACCTAAGAAACTACAAGAAAGAACCTCCATTTCCGCTTACCAAAGTTTATGTAAACTGCTTAATGGTAATAGAACCATTAGAGATTTAGCTGTACAGTTAAGAACATCGCCACTATTAGTTATTAGTTCTCTTTTACCCTATATTCGAGCAGGAATTTTTGGTTTGGTTACTGTACCCGATTTATTGGAGTTAGAGCTATTCAACTCAGACAATGATGACTATAACAAGCAGAACCGTCCTTTAATTGCCTGTGTTGACGACAGCCTAATGATCTCCCAGATGATGGAGCAAATAATTAGCATGGCAGGTTATCGTTTTATGGCGATCAACGATCCTTTACAAGCATTATCGGTTTTGATTGATCAGCAGCCAGATCTAATTTTTCTGGATATAGTTATGCCTAAAATTAGTGGTTATGATCTCTGCGCTCAATTACGTAAATATCCTGAATTTATCACAACACCAATTATATTTCTAACTACTCATTGTGGTCTTATTGATCGAGTTCGAGCCAAAATGGTTGGCTCATCAGACTTTGTGAAAAAAACTGTTGATGCTGATGAGTTATTACAAAAAGTTGTCAAACATTTAGCGTAAACTTTTCATTTATCATTTAACATTAAACATTGATCAACGAGATTAAATGTTTAATGCTCAATGCTTAATGACTTGCTACTTGTGAGACAGTTGCGTTGGGCGGGTTCCCCGACTTGAGCAAACTGTTGAACCCGAAGGGCTACTTTGATAACTGAAACTGGTCACTGATCACTGATTTCGCTCCAAAACCGATCGCGCGAGAATGATTTAATTCCTGGGCTAATTTTAATACGGCACTACGACCAACCTCTGTTTCAAAAACTGAAGAAAAAACTATATCTAGAGATTTATCTTGGCAAAACTGCTTTAATTGGCTAGGAAACCCCATAATCGCTGCTTTAATCACAAATATTCCTGACCAGCCTTGTTGATAGATAGTTTGTAATTGCCGATAGCTAGCTACTGATTCATCTAGTGCCAAAGGTGTCGAGTATTCTTGGCTTAGTTGTAATATTTCTCCTAAATGCTCAGGAGATAGAGGTTGCTCAACAAATTCGATCGCTTTTATTTTATCCGTCACTGTTAATAATTCGTGTGCCTGTGCCAGATTTAATCCCCCATTAGCATCCAATCTTAATTGACTTTTTGCAGGCAGGATATCAACTAATCGCTTTAAAATCTCAATTTCTGTGGCTAGAGGATAAACCCCAATCTTCCATTTAAAGTTAGTAATTGTTTGAGTCTTGGTAATTTTCTTACAAGTAGTTAAAGCTTGTTCTCCCGCAGGTAGTAAATAGCAATAGTTAAAATGAGGAGTCTGAATATTGGGTTGAGTTGGAATTAAATTTAGCAGTGCCGACTCAAAAGCAAACTGACAAGCAGGCAAGTAAGAGGGAATACCAGCAATATCATCTGCATTTATTATTGCTCCCAACTGTTGACAAAATTCTAATGCCTGAGCGATAGTTTCTGAACCAAACCAAGGCAGAGGCGCAATTTCACCTTGAGCAGTTTTCCCATTTTGATCTATCAGACTAATAATAATCCCCTCACGAACTTCCCAGACACCATGACTTGTACGCAAGGGTTGTTTAAAACGACATTGATAAAGCTCAAATTTAAATTTAAATCTATCCTCCATTCATTCACAACAGTTTTTAGGTTTAACTTAATAACTAATAAGTGAGGTTTATTAAAAGCTTATAGCTTATAGCTTATAGCTTATAGCTTATAGCTTGTAGCTACGAACAAATTACTTTCGATTTTATACATCAATCAACAACGTCCTTAATGCTTATGAAAACGAATACCCAAAAATATATCGTATAAAAAGCTTAAGAAGTTTTTACCATCACAAAGACCTAAAGACTGCTCACAACCTTTAGCATCTAGTAAGGGCTTGGTATCATAATAAGCTGCTTGATATTTATACCAGGGAATCGAGGGCCAAAGATGATGAACCAGATGATAATTTTGCCCCAAGATAAGTAAATTTAATATAGGACTAGGATAAACTCGCGAATTTTTCCAGCGATCGCGATCTTTAAAAGGACGATGGGGTAAATAGTCAAAAAACAATCCCAGTGCCATTCCCACTACGAAGGCAGGAACAAACCAAAAGTTCATTACATAACCAATAAAATCGTAATGAATACCTAACATGACTATGGTAACTAGAAATAATCTACTGAGAAACCACTCTAATAACTCGTATTTACGCCACAAACGCCTTTGAAAGAAAAAGAACTCATGATAGAAAAAACGAGCAGCAATTAGCCATAAAGGGCCTCCTGTAGAGACAAAGTGGTCGGGATCATTTTCAGGATCGTTAACGTGGGCATGGTGTTGCAGATGTACTCTTGTAAATACAGGAAAAGCAAATCCCAGCATTAAAGCACTGCAATGTCCCAAAATAGAATTTATTATACGATTACTGTGCGCGCTATTATGAGAAGCATCATGAATAACTGTACCTGATAAATGTAGGGCTAGAACATTGGCAATAAAACAACACCAAGCAGGAAATGCCCATAAAAAATAACCAATGGTCGATATAGTCAGCAACAGGATTGCTGTAATCACCATCAACACGTTGGGATTTAATCCACCAGGAGCTTTTAAATATTCTCTTGGTACTGTTTGCAGTGTCTGAGCCGACTGCATCTTTTCGTTTGCTCCTCTCACTTTTGATATATGACTTTTCTCAGGTAGTTTACACTAATTCTTAACCCAGGTAAAGAATTGTAAAGGATTTTCAATTCTTTTCTCATTTAATAACTAATCGATTTGGTTATTAACTATTAAGAGAGTTTATAGTTGGATTTAAATTATCCTTCCCAACAATTTAATTTATTGCTTCGACATTGCTTCTAAATATGCTTGATATCCCAATTTATCAAGCCGATCTTGTTTGTCAAGTACTATTTTGGCTAAGTTTTCTCGATATTGTTCTACTTTACTTTGTAATTGGGCATCGCTAGTACCTAAAATTTGCACTGCTAACAAACCTGCATTTTGAGCGTTACCAATAGCGACAGTGGCAACAGGAATACCTTTAGGCATTTGCACAATCGAATAGAGTGAATCAATCCCTTGTAGTTGGCGAGTAGTAACGGGAACACCAATGACAGGTAGAGGAGTTAAAGAAGCTACCATTCCTGGTAAGTGGGCTGCCCCTCCTGCACCTGCAATAATTACTTTAATACCTTTTTGATGAGCATGACGAGCATAATCGACCATTCTGGCTGGGGTACGATGAGCAGAAATAATCGCTACTTCATAGGGGACATTAAAATCTACACAAACCGCGATCGCGCTTTCCATTGTGGGCAAGTCAGAATCACTGCCCATAATAATGCCAACTAACGGGGTGGTTTCACTCACAGTCTTTTGCTTAATTCTGGATTCCGTATCATATCTTGTTTTAGAAAAGGAAAGCAAGATTAAGCTATTAATCATTACTACCTAGACTATAACTATTTGATTTGCGAAGTATGCTTGGAATCGCCAGCGTAGTTAGCATAATCATATTTGCTACCCAAAATAGAAAAATTAACCACAATAAACCAAGCCAAGGCATTTGATAATTTATTAAGTGTAACCCTGACCATAATTGCCAAATCCGAAACCCCGTGTATATTGTTCCAATAATGACAACAACGCTTGGGCAAAAGATATTCTTAAAACTGCTTTCGCTTGCTAACTGAACAACAACTGCTAACAAGTAACAACTAAAAAATTGACGTATAACTGGTTGATTCCAAAAAACCAGCCACATAATTACAGGAATAATTACTCCAATTAAAAGTGCAACTTTCGCCCAAATTTTTATAAACTGCACTTGAGCATCATTAAAACCAATTTCCGACCTAAATGGTAAGTTGCCTTTTTTTACTAACCAACCATAGACCGCGCTTAAGAAAGTTGCGATCGCCAGAAAAACAAAGACTATCAACCAGTTATTGGCATTCATTGAACAATACTGAATTATTATGATTAAATTCCAGCGTGTCCCAAAGCAATACCTGTAAATAACATACCAAAGACTAAAAATGGTTGTGCGCTGGCTTGATATTTAACATCATTTTCTAGAGGATTACGCAAGAAATACATATCCTGAAAGACAATTTGGGGGAGAACTAACAAAAAGACAATGGTAGCGTAAAGATTCTCGTGTATTGCTACCAAATAACCAGCAATACCAATTTGAAAAACATCGATCGCGATGACACAAATCCAAGCTGCGGTAGTCACACCGAACATTACAGGAAGAGATTTTAAACCCAAAGCGCGATCGCCTTCAACACTTTTGAAGTCATTAACGATCGCAATACCCAAGCCTGCAAAGCTATAGATCAAAGTTAAAATTACAATTGTCCAATTTAAATGACCAAATAAAGCATGACCAGTCCACCAGGGTAAAGCAATATAGCTAGAACCTAGAGCATAAGTACCCAACCAGCCATTTTGTTTGAGTTTTAATGGTGGTGCAGAGTAAATATAGGCAATTAATGAACCACCAAGGGCAATACAGAAAATAGTCGGGAAATCATGACCAACAGCCATATCTAGACCATAAGCCAATGCTAAACCAGCCAGAAGTAAAATAATGATTTGGGCTTTTACTTGTGGTAGAGAAATTGCCCCCGAAGGTATAGGACGATAGGGTTCATTAATAGCATCAATTTCGCGATCGTAGAGTTCATTGACTGTCTGAGTATAACCAGTCATCAAGGGGCCTGAAAGCAACATACAAGCTGCCGATAGCAGAAAGTTTTCGAGTGTCCAAGTATAGTTACCCGAAGAAGCTGCACCACAAATCACTCCCCAAATTAGAGGAATCCAAGTGATCGGTTTCATCAGTTGCAGGCGTATTTTCCAAATAGATGTTTCCCCTGAAGCTGCACCTTTCATACCCAGTAGTTGACGGGTTTTGGAACTACCTGAGTTAGCGATTTTTTCTGTATTTGTTGAAGATTCGGACATGGTAAGTAGGTAGAGTAAATATAAAGGCTTATAGTGAGGCATCGCGGTGAACCAGTGCGGTCTTGGGGGTTTCCCCCATGAGCAACTGGTGAACCCAAAGGGTCTTGTTGGTTTCCAACAAAGAGCGAATGCCGAACCCGAAGGGCTTCCTTAACCGATAGTTATTTCTAAGTAGCCGTTTTGAAATTTTGCACCTGTTACAGAACTACCGCGCCAAGCAGGAGGCAAGGTAATGTTACGTCTTTGATCACCTGCTTCAATGGTAACTTCTGGGCCATACTGTGTCAGTTTTACGTTCTTTTTGTCTAATCCTGGCAGAAATACTTTAATTTTTCGTTCCGACATGACAAATTCTGTTGGTTTAGGGACATCGATCCCTTCCTTCACACTGGGTAATTTATCAATTAGAGGTTGCCAGTCACTACCATTAAAATTGGGTAAGGTAGTTATATCTAAAGGAGCAAAATCAGAGGTGATGCTATCTGTCACTGTCCCTTGATTAACCAGTACTCCTGCGACACGCAAACCAATTTGCTGCGCGCTACCCCAAAGATATTTAGCTGTGGCTGCTGCTTCGGGTTGGGGAGTAGTAACCAAGTAAGCCACGACATTTCCTTGACTGAGAGCTTCTGTACCTTTCTCTAGCATCTGAGTTGCAGGATTATTAGTATTGCCTGTAATGTCGCTAGCTGTCCAGGTTGTATTTAACACAGCAGCGGTGATTGGCTGCACAAAAGGCGAGAGAGTTTTGACAATATCTGATTCCGTAAAAATCCCTCGAAAACGACGGAAATACCAGCTTAAAATCTCTGGCATCCCAAACATTCTCAGGGTATCAATTCCTCCTGAACCATCGTAAATAATTACGTCATACTTGTTACTTTGATACTGTTCGCGAATCACATTAAGAGCTAAAGCTCGATCCATACCTGGTAAAACACCTAATTCCTGACCATATACCTGTTTAAGAATTGGCGATCGCAAGTATTGGGCTTCTAGTTGTTTAACTTGTTCCCAGCTATTTTCTAGCAAAACAGTAGAATTTAATTGCATCACTGCTAAATTAGCACCAACCTCTTGAGGTTCTGGAGTCGGAGTTATTCCTAGTGCCATCCCCCAAGCAGGACTGGGATCTTGTCCCATTAAAAGAACTTTTTTTCCTTCTGTAGCTAGTTTTTTAGCAGTTGCGATCGCGCTAGTGGTGCGACCCGTACCGCCTTTACCTAAAAAGGTGACGATCAAGGACATAGGTTAAAAAATTTGGTCTTTAATATAGTTTTTTTTATTATGACTAGTAAACCAAGACGTAAGTAAAGCCTGATCATTAAACATTTATCATTTACCATTTATCAATGATGTTTAATGTTCAATGTTAAATGATAAATGAAATAACTTCCGCGTAGCGGTACTAGTCTACGGGCTTAATTTCATCCTCAAAGAACCAAGTGCTAGAGCGATCTTCAAATTGAACAATCACTCCAACACCACTACCATCAGTCATTTTATATTCTTTAATTGTGCCAACTTTGCCGAGTGTTCCAGCAACATTTCTATTTACTTTGTCTTTGATTCTATAAACTTTGACTTTTTGCCCGATTTCCATTGCTGTTGATTTATTCCGAATTATAATGAGCCACTTCACAGTTTAAAGCAAAACCCGTCCTCTTTGAAGTCACTAATCTACTAGCCTGTCAAGTTTGAATTGATGGGTAGATGTAAAGTAGCAGATAGCAGATAGCCCTTCGGGTATCTCCTTCGGAGACGCTTCGCGAACGACAGTTTGCTCAAGTCGGGGAACCCGCCCACCGCAACTGTCTCACAAATAGCAATTATCTTGCGCAATTTAGACAGAAAATTTAGGCTCTGACAATCTAGCTTATGTAATCTTGTAATTAATCAACTTGATTATCATGGTTTTTGCTACTTTTGCTTACAATAAATATCTTCCATACCTAACATTCAGAAAAAGTATTAAGTAGACAGACATAAACTAAACTGAATCATGTTAAAAAGTGTTCAATCAATTCCAACCTTCCAACTTTTGACTCCTGACTCCTAATTCTCACAGTTAACTTTGATTCACTCTATTGACTTACATGGTTACATCTATTTTTAAAAAGCAACGGCATAAACAATTACTTTGGTATCGTGAATTGTTATTAGTTTTAATGAGACGCAATCTGAAAAGGAGGTATCGGGGGTCTTTTTTGGGTATTTATTGGTCTTTATTAAATCCTTTGGCGATGACAGGCTTATATACAGCCATTTTTGGAGCGACGTTTGCTCAATATTACGATAATTCTTCTTTGAATTATGTTTTAGCAGCTTTTACTGGTTTAGTAGTAATCAATTTCTTTTCTGCTTCTACTGCCCAGGCGTTATCTAGTGTGGTAGAAAATGGTGGGATGGTTAATAAAATACGTCTACCTCTATTTATTTTTCCCCTGTCTACCATTGGGGCAAATATTTTTCAATTGTTATTAGGGGCTTTTCCTTTATTAGTTATAGTTACTCTACTCAGAAATAATATTTCTCATAGTCTAGTGAATGCTATCGCTTTATTTTTACCAATCATAGGTCTAATTTTAGTTTGTACGGGTATTGGTATGTTGATGAGCGCGCTTTATGTATTTTTCCGCGATTTATCGTATTTTTACGAGCTATTGACTTTTCTCTTGTGGATTAGCTCACCTATTTTTTATCCTCCCGATATTGTGCCTCAAGCTGTGAAACAATTTTTGATTTTAAATCCGATACTGCCAATAATTGAAAGCATTCGCCAGATTGCCTTATTAGACAGTTTGCCTGATTTGGGGTTAATTACTCATAGTTTGCTTAGTGGTTTGATAGTTTTAACCATAGGCTTAGTTGCCTTTTCTCACTGGCGATCGCAATTTATGGATCTACTATAGTATTTCTAAAAATAATCAATTATGGAAGAATCGATTCGATTAGATGGGGTATCTCTGTGGCGTAGGACACAAGAAGAATTTTCTTACGATCTTAAAAGAACAATCCTTTCCTTTATTGAGGGAAAATATCGTCATCCAGCCAAAAAAATTGTCTTAGATAATATCGATCTAACTATTGGTTGTGGGGAGAAAATCGGTATTATTGGGGCTAATGGTTCGGGTAAATCGACCATGTTGAAGTTAATCTCAGGTATCCTCCAGCCCACTTCTGGTATAGTCAAGGCAAAAGGTAAAATTGCCCCTTTGATTGAATTGGGTGCAGGTTTTGATCCCGAATTGGCGGTAATGGACAATATTATTCTCTATGGAGTGATGTTGGGTTATACTCAGGCGCAAATGGTAAATAGAGCTAAATATATTCTAGAATTTGCGGAATTAGAAAACTATGCTTTAGTTCCCGTCAAAGGTTTGTCTTCAGGGATGACTGCTCGTTTAGGATTTGCGATCGCCACAGATGTTAAACCAGATATTTTAATTCTCGATGAAGTTCTATCAGTTGGAGATGTCAGCTTCAAAAACAAATGTAAACAAAGAATGGAGGAATTTTGGCAGGATCACGTTACAGTGTTACTAGTTTCTCACTCTATGGCATTAATCCTCCAAAACTGTCATAAGACTATTTGGATGGAACGTGGTCAAATTAAAATGGTCGGTAAAACTAAAGATGTGGTTACAGAGTACCTTAACTGTGTTGCTCCTGGCGAAACAATAAAAACAATCAAGAATTCCTTTAAAACTGAGGCTTAGTAAACAGTTAATTTTTATTTTTGGCTGAACTATTACAATAACTATAGAGAAGAAATTAGTAAAAATATTATTGAGCTAGATACTATGGCTGCTGCCGTTTTAATTGAAAACTTACGGAAAAGCTATGGCGATGTCCCCGCAGTAAAAGATATATCCTTTACTGTGCAACCAGGAGAAATTTTTGGTCTTTTAGGCCCTAACGGTGCAGGGAAAACTACTACCATTCGCTGTTTGTGTACCTTAGCAAAACCTGATCGCGGTAAAATTGAAGTTGGAGGAATATCGGCGATCGCATCTCCCAAAGCCGTCAGACAAAGATTAGGCTATGTTGCCCAAGAAGTTGCACCGGATAAGGTTTTAACTGGCAGAGAATTATTAAAGTTACAAGCAGCACTCTATCACTTACCTCAAAAAATAATTGGCGATCGCGTTAAGCAGTTAATCGAAATTTTGGGTTTGACTGAATATGCTGATCAAAAAACGGGGACTTATTCAGGTGGGATTCTTAAACGTCTTGATCTGGCAGCAGGTTTATTACACCAGCCTGAAGTATTGGTATTGGATGAACCGACTGTAGGGTTAGATATTGAGAGTCGGATGGTCGTCTGGGAATTTTTACAGGCATTACGTCAAGCAGGAACAACTGTATTAATCACTAGCCATTATTTAGAAGAGATTGATGCTCTTGCTGATCGCTTGGCAATTATTGATCAAGGAGTAGTAATTGCTGAAGGCACACCAACAGAATTAAAAGATAAATTAGGAGGCGATCGCGTTACTCTCCGTATTCGTGAATTTACTCCCGATCAGGAAGCAAATCAAGCCAAGCAAGTTTTAGAGTCTCTGCCTTTTGTGGAAGAGGTAATTATTAATACTATCCAAGGTAATTCCCTCAATCTGATTGTCAAATCGGGTCAAAGTTCCCTCAGTAAAATTGAGCAGTCATTATCAGAAGTTAATCTACCTACCTTTAGTCTGGCGCAATCTCGTCCTAGTCTTGACGATGTTTATTTAGCTGCCACTGGTAAAACCCTAATAGATGCCGAAATGGCAGCAGCCAGTAGTAGAGATTTGAAAAAAGAGAAAAAGCAAGAAATGAAATGATCGCTGTTAATTGATTTATAAAATTGATAATAAAATGTTCGTAGCCCTTCGGGTTCGACAGTTCCTTTTGAGGGGAACCCCCAAAAGGAACTGTCTCACTATTAGCTTTTAGCTATTAGCCATTAGCTTTTTTTTGTATCTACTACCTACTACCCACTAACTACTACCTAATAAAAATGAGTCAGTCCATTTCGAGTACCAATATCAAGTCGGTTTTAGCACCTAATCCGATTATTAGTGACCAAAATAGCGAGCAAAAAAGCTCTTTGGGTGATTTTATTCAGGAAACTTTAGCTCTTACTCAACGTCTATTTATTCAAGTGCAACGTCGTCCCTCTAGTGTGATGGCAGGAGTAATTCAGCCTTTTATGTGGTTGATTTTATTTGGCGCACTGTTTAGTAAAGCACCTTCGGGATTATTTGGTAATGACTTAAGTTACGCAAAATTCCTTGCACCAGGAATAATTGTTTTTACAGCTTTTTCTGGGGCATTAAACGCAGGTTTACCTGTAATGTTTGACCGTGAATTTGGTTTTCTTAACCGTTTACTGGTTGCTCCCTTGTCTACCCGTTATTCAATTGTGGCAGCTTCGACAGTCTATATCATTGCCTTAAGTTTTGTCCAAACGGCAGTAATTATTGGTGCTAGTGCCTTTTTGGGAGCAGGTTTACCAGGAGTTATTAGTTTAAGCGCGATCGCCCTAATTGTCTTTTTGATAGTTTTAGGAGTGACAGCTTTAAGTCTAGGATTGGCTTTTGCTTTACCTGGTCATATTGAGTTAATTGCTGTGATTTTTGTCACCAACTTACCTCTGTTATTTGCTAGTACTGCTCTTGCACCTTTAGAGTTTATGGCTGGTTGGTTACAGGTAGTTGCTAGTCTTAATCCCTTGACTTATGCGATTGAACCAATTCGCTATATCTATAGTCATGCAGATTGGGCAATTAACAGCATCGTTCTTAATACCCCTTGGTTAGACTTTAGTTTTGGGAGTGTTATTCTGGTGTTATTAGCCTTTGATGCTTTGATTCTCTTAGCAATTCAGCCTTTATTGCGTCGTCGTCTTGTCTAAAAAATAATTTTAATTTTTATAGTGAGGTTTTAATCATGTTTAAACACAATCAACTGGGGATAAGTCTTGGTTTAGGAATTATCTTAACTTTAATGGCAAGCATTAATTTGCCTACTCAAGCTCAATCTAACGAAAATGATGGTTATCAAACCAACGAAAAAGATACTACTTATGGAGATGCTCCTGCGGGTTTAAATCCTCTAGACTTAATGCATCAAGCCCAACAAGCAAATCAACGTAGTGCATCCGAATTTGGCGCAGAATCCCAAGGACAACTGGATAGTTCCGCGTCTGATTTCAAACGTCTTCAACAACAAAGAATTTTAGAACAGCAACAGCAGCAGCAACAGCAACCAGTAATCGAGGATAAACACATACTCAAAAATTGAGAGACACTTTCAAGCGAATCTGTAAGATAACTGTTGCTTGATCTAAGAGACTGTTAGTAAATTTAGGTTAAGCAAAGGTAGAATTTGATTATCTCTGATGACGCAATATGACGCTTGCGACCTTTGACTCGCTTGTTACCATCAACTCCTTGTTCTAACCCCTGCTTGCTCCGTCCTTACGCTGAGGAAACCTCAGCGCGGGCGGTGCGTGATGCGAAGCGAATCCTTTAGGGCTTTTTTCTACTGTTTTTACTTCCGAAAACCTATTCCTGTAAAGCAGCAGCACGTTGCTTTACTTCTTCTAAATTAACGTCAACAGCTTGAGCTAACTGGGTGCCGTACTCTTGATTAGCTTTGTAAAAGAAAGCTGACATTTCAGTCCGAATTATTTTATCCTTTACTTGACTTAGATCCGTTGCTAAGTTGGCAATTAAATGCTCGCGATTTTCTTGATCGAGACTCTCATAGAAGTCTCCAGCTTGCTGGAAATTGAGTTTTTTTTCAATCACTGCTTGCTGTGTTGACCCTGAAATTGGTAGCTGTGAATATTTAGCTTTTTCATTCTCGGCGAAGGAACCTTGACGACGACTAGGTTGATAATTCACGTCCGAACTACTATTTAAAACATTGCCCAAACCATCTTGATTACCGTTGACAACTTTAACACGGGGACGATTAATGGGTAGCATCTGATTATTGACACCAAGACGATGCCTATGAGTATCGGCATAGGAAAAGAGTCGTCCTTGCAACATTCGATCTTCGGAAGGTTCAATTCCAGCAATCATATTGCTAGGAGCAAAAGCAGACTGTTCAGTTTCTTGGAAGAAGTTTTCGGGTATACCATTCAGAGTCATCGTACCCACTTTTTGTTCTGGGACTTCTTCAGGTGGCCATATTTTAGTATCGTCTAAAGGATTAAAAGCAAAGTTATTAAGCTCACTAGGGTTGATCGTTTGAATATAAAGATCCCAAGCAGGATAATTGCCTTGAGCAATGTTGTCATAGAGATCGGTGGTGTAGGCATTAAAATCTTTTGCCTGCATTTCTTTAGCTTCCGAGCCAGAAAGGTTATGTTCTCCTTGGTTAGTTTTCCAATTAAACTTGACGTACTTATATTCACCCTTATTGTTGACAAACTTGTAAGCATTTACGCTAGAACCATCCATTTCTCGATAACTTTTAGGAGTACCTAAATCCGAATAAAGACGGGTGAGCATATGTGTACTTTCGGGAACATGAGAAAAAAAGTCAAAGAAGCGGTTGGGGTCTTGTTTGTTGGTAATTGGAGATGGTTTTAAAGCGTGAATCATGTCTGGGAATTTAATCGCATCTCGGATAAAAAAGATCGGTAAGTTATTGCCAACAATATCCCAGTTACCCTGTTCGGTATAAAACTTAGTAGCAAATCCCCGAGGATCGCGCAAAGTTTCAGGCGATCCTTGAGAGTGAATTACGGAAGAAAAACGAACAAACACTGGTGTTTTTTTGCCAGCTTTCTCAAAAGGTGCAGCAACTGTGATATCTGAAAGATCGGCAGAGCTAACAAATTCTCCATGAACACCCGTACCACGAGCGTGTACAACTCGTTCAGGAATACGCTCGCGATCAAATCTAGCTAGTTTTTCGATTAGTTGAGTATCTTGCAACAAAACAGGGCCACTTGAACCTGCAACCTGAGAGTTTTGGTTGTCTCCTACTAAAGCACCGTTATCACGGGTCAGACTTGATGTTTGAGCGTTAGAGACATTGGTGAAGATAACGATCAAAGCTACAGCCAAGATCGTGACTAAGACAAAGAAGCGGTTGTCGAACTTGAGTGATTTTTCAACTGTATTTTTCATTGTATTTTTCCATTGAATGCAACTTTCAGCTTTTACAGCACAAGGAACTTTTACAGCACAAGGAAAATTTGATTTCTTTTGATTTCTAGGGAAGTATGTCCAATTTGGACTTAACTTAGAATAATTCTTATCTAAGAAAAGAGCAATAAGCATAATTACTCACTTTAAATATATATTTAAATATCATTTTGACTGATAGCTATAAAAATTACGTTCATGTGAAAGCCTTTTATTTAGTAAAAAGAAATATTACAATGTGGATGATAGTCAAAAAACCAAGTGTCAATTCTGTCACACACCCCCGAATTGAATTCGGGGGCTTGCCAAAGCCGAAAGCCAATCGGTAAAGGCAATTAAAATAGTGTCTAGAGTAGGGTAAAACCCAAGCTGAATTAACTGGGCGTGGCAGTCCAAAATACGATACAGAT
>JBOFLX010000070.1:0-10229 GCA_051658085.1 Waterburya sp. | reverse complement strand
GTTGGTGGATTTAGCTTTAACATCGACGCCAGTAAGTATGCAAAAGTTATACAAGGCAACTTTAACGAAAATACTCAAGTAGCTTTTGGTGGTTTCGGTGATACTTACAATACTAATAAGACTGACCAAGATAATTATGCTTCTATCAAGCAGTAACCTATAGTCCTGTCTATTTGAGAAAAGCACAAACATATCAATCTTAAAAGGAGAACAAGAAATGTCTAAAATTCAAATCAACGAATTAAACAGCAATTCTGAATTAGAAGTATTAAACAACCAAGAAACTTCTGAAGTAGTTGGTGGATTTAGCTTTAACATCGACGCCAGTAAGTATGCAAAAGTTGACCAAATCAACTACAACAAAAATACTCAAGTAGCTTTCGGTGGTTTTGGTGATACTTACAATACTAATAAAACTGACCAAAATAATGAAGCTTATATCAAGCAGTAATTACATACAAACATTGTAGTAATTAATAACTGTTTTAAGCTGCTCGGTTCAAGTTAAATAATTAATATTTGGTCGAGCAGCTTGGGTAAAAGCTCAATATATTTTCTTTTACTAAATTTCTTATTGTAAGTAATTGATATTAGAAAATATCGCATCAATCCTAAGTTTTGGGAGAGTGAAAAATGTCTAAGATACAAATTACCGAGTTGAACTCCCAAACCTCCAAATTTCATATCTGAATACACTGTAAATATACAACAACAAGAGTGAACAGGAAAATGTCTAAAATTCAAATTACTGAACTTCAAGCAACTAACTCCGAACTAAACGTACTAAATGATCAAGATACTGGTGCAGTTGTTGGTGGTTACGGCGCCTGGGGAGGCGTAAAGCTTGCCAATATTGTACAGATAAACAACGCTATTAATGTTCAAGTAGCCATTAATGGTGACAATTTCAGCACGCAAAATCTAAATAATAAGGCTGGCGCAAATCAAGGCTAAAGGTTTTCCCTAACAGCTACCGTTGAGGTGAACAGCCACAGTCAGCTATATTACCGAGTTGATTTCTTAGCAAATTAAATGGTCAAAGCTACACTATGTTTGCTTTAACCATTTTCGTCTCTCTCAAGACGTGAGAATAAAACGTTACCTAAGCTTTGGGAATTTCTACTTACTACTGGGAGCTAAGGCTTGTTGATTATAACCCTGAAACTCCGTAACTATTTGAACTTCTTCTAGCTGTTGTTGTAACCACTCAGAGAATAAAGCTGCCATGATATTATTATGTAATTCTTCATCTAGCTGGGGTTGAATAATTTCTTCAACTAGAATTAGATGAACTCCCATAGAGGTAACAATAGGTTTCAACAGTTGAGGTGGAGAGGCAGCAAAAACAGCGGCGGAGATTTCGGGTTTTAGGTTCTGTCGTTGTACCACTCCACAATAGCCACCAGAGCGACGACGAGAAGGGTTAGATTCATATTTTCTAGCTAGATCGTGAAAGCTCATTTCTCCTTCTTGGATAGCGCAACAAAGTTCGATCGCCAGATCCTCATCATCTAAAATCACTTCGTACATTGCAGCTCCTGCATAGTTTAGATGATTTTGATAGAAAAAGGCTTGAACGCGATCGCCAAATAAATGATTGACTAGCTTTTTGGTAATAGTATTAGTCCGAATCAAATCCTCAAAATCATCCATCGTCAAATAATTACTGTTTAACCACTGCATAGTCGCTTCAATATTATGTAAATTGTAGGTTAAACGAAAATCATCAGCAGCTTGTTGCAATTCTAGATCACTAATATCAATACCGAACTCGGTTGCCTTTAATTCAATTATTTGGCGAGTAGCTACCCCCTCAAGAACACGATTTAGTTGACTAGAAAGTTTGAGATGATTAGTAATATCTGTCTGATTGATTTTTAAAATTCGTTTCATAATACTAATTTAGGTTGTTATTTGCCAAGTAGAATCCCCAGCTTCACAATAGGTATTAGCCTGATTAGTGTTTTTTTTAAAGTAAGCGGTATTAGCTTGTTGACAATTAGCAAGCTTGAGGAAGTGGGTATTATTCACCTTACAACATGATTACAACTTCTGATGAAAAAAAATGATAAAAAAAAAAGATTATTGACAAAAATCAGAGATAACCTTATAGTTTCATCCCATCTTCTTCCAATTTGCGGAAGGGATCGAGGAAAAAGTCAATTACTCGTCTTTGACGCACAATAATCTCGGCTGTAGCAGTTTGACCAGGAGTTAACTCGATACGCTTACCCTGATCTAAGATATAAGGCTTATCTAGTTCTACTTTTAACTCGTAGTAGTTATCCTCTTGTCCTTGAGAAGTTTCTGCTATTTTTGAGTCAGGAGAAATAGATATTAATGTACCCTCACTGATACCGTAATCTTGGAAGGGATAAGCGTCAAATTTGATTTTGACCTGCATTCCTTTTTTAAGAAATCCACTATCGGTAGGAGGAATCTGAGCTTTGAGAATCAAAGTCGAATCTTGAGGAGCAATTTCAATCATTCGTTCTCCTGGTTGGACTACCGCTCCCTTACCCCTAGCAGGGATATGAAAAACAGTACCATCATTGGGGGCAGTTAATTCTCGTTGTTTTAATTCAAATTTACTAGATTCAATCTGCTTTTCTATTTGGGCAATTTCTGATTTTACTTCGGTAATCTGAGAGTCGACTTCTTGAATTCCTTCTGCTGTTTGTAGTTGTTCTAATTTGCCTGAACTAGCTAGAGTTTGATCGCTTCTTTGTTGCTCTTCTAATCTCAGTGCTGCTTGCTCAATTTCGGCTTGTGATTGTTTAATTAAATTTTGGTAACTATTTTCTTGTTCTTCTAGTCTTGATTTAGCTTGTTCTACTGCTGAGGAAGCTTGAGCTAAACTTTCTCGATTTTCTTGGGCTTGTTGCTGAACATCAAAGAAACGATCTTCAGCAATTACTCCTTGTTTATATGCCAGTTCATAGCGTCTAGCTTTTTCTTGCGCTCCCTTTAATGCTACTTCTGCTTGTTTTCGGGCTGCAATACTCGAATTAATTTCTTGTTGTGCCTGTTCAATTTGTGCTTGTTTTTCGCCTTTTTGAGATTCATAAAGAGCTTTGAGAGTATTAAAATTTTGCTGTGCTTGTTCTACTTGAGATTGTTTTTCCAGCAGTCTCGACTGCGTTTCTTCTTCTTTGGTATCCAAAGTAGTAAGGGATTGAGTTTTCATCAGTTCCAACTGACTTAATCTTTGTTGTAATCCTGAAATTTTCTCCTGTAACTGTGCTAGTTCTGAATTAGCTACTTCTGAGTCTATTTCAGCTAAAATTGCACCTTTTTTGACTTTATCGCCTTCTTTAACGTTAATAGCTTCAATTTTGCCTGCTACAGGGGCATCAAGGTGAATTACTTGATTCTTTGGCTCTAATCTACCTCGTGCCGTACCTGTTTCATCAACTTTAGTGACAACTGACCAAGGTACAATAATCCCTGTGCCAATAATCAGAAAATACAACAAACCTCTAGTCCAAACCCGAGGTAAAGCATCTAATAGATCTTTTGTCGCTCCTGACCAATCTTCTCGCTCGGCTACCAAAGCAGGTAAATTGCTATCGGAATTAGAAACTACAGCTAAAGCACTGGAATTTTGATTATTGTTATTTTGTTTCGGAATTATTGCCGTTACTGGTTCAGAATTTTCAGCAGCTAAAGCACTGGAATTTTGATTATTGTTATTTTGTCTAGGGATGATTATTGTCGGTGGTTCAGAATTTTCAGCTACAGGCAATTGTAACTTAGTATCATTTGACCTATCCGAAGTGAGAGTATAAAGAGTATTTCTAATTTCCTCGATCTGAGAGTTTTTCAGCAAAAAGCCCTTTGCCCCGACACTCAAGGCTTGGTTTATCTGGTTGGATTGATTGTTATTGGTAAAAACTATAGTTTTAATGCGGGGAAAATTATGATTAATTCTTCTGATGAGGTTATAACCATTAATACCTGGGGCATCAAAATCAACGATTACTATATCAGGAGCAAGTTTTTGAATTGTTTCAAAGGTTTCTAGCATGTTCTGAGCAGTGCCAATAATCGTCATATTGGACTCTGACCGTAGCTGTCTCCTAAAAAATTCGCTACTAATGCCTTGACTATCAACTATTAAAATACGCACTGTTGCTTTAGCTCTACCGTTGGCTAGGGCAAGGGATGATTCTGAATTGGAATATGACATAAATTTAACTAAACCAAAATTAACTTAAAGTTTTAAAGTTTTAAAATTACTAAGATACTGCTAACTGTTGTTGATTGAGATAGAAATAATGTCCTTTTTTAGCCATTAACTCTGAATGATTACCTTTTTCTACTAAAACTCCTTTATCTAGAACTAAAATGATATCTGCTTGGCGAATGGTGGATAAACGATGGGCAATAATGACCGTAGTGCGATCGCGAATAATTGTATTAAGATTTCTTTGGATAATTCTTTCAGATTCCGCATCGAGACTGCTAGTCGCCTCGTCTAAGATTAATAGTCGGGGATTGCCCAAAAGCGCACGAGCGATCGCCAAACGTTGACATTGACCGCCTGAGAGTGTTCCACCTCTTTCCCCTACTAAAGTTTCGTATTTTAAAGGTAGTTTTTGAATAAATTCATCTGCACCTGCTTGTTCTGCTGCTTCTCTAATTTCTTCCAGAGTAGCTTCAGGATGCTTGACACTAATATTTTCGCGAATTGTCCCCCCAAAGAGGAAATTTGACTGATCTACTACTCCTACCTGCCGACGCAAGGAAGCAGAAGATATATTAGCTAGATCGTTATTATCAATGAATATTTTTCCTGCTGTCGGAGAATATAAGGCTAAAATCATTTTTGCCATAGTACTTTTCCCTGATCCACTACGACCAACAATCGCCACTGTTTGCCCTGGTTGTACTTCAAAACTGAGATTTTCTAAGACGTTAGTTTTGTCATCAGGATGATAGCGGAAGCTGACTTCTTGAAAGCGGATATGTCCTTCAATTGCTGGTAAAAACTGTTGAGGATTGGTCTGCCAATCTTCTTCGGGTTCTGCCTCTAAAACATCGTTAATGCGTTCAATAGAAATAATTACTTCTTGTAGTTGATTCCACATGATAGCTAAACGCTGAAAAGGACTAATTACATTACCCAGGAGCATATTGAAGGCAATTAGTTGCCCAACAGTTAATTCGTCCTGAATTACCTGCCAAGCTCCAAACCACAAGACTGAAGTGTTAGCAATTAGCTGGATTGTGGCACTAGCTATCTGAACTTCATTGCCAATTATCTGCCCACTAAATTGTTCTTTGACAGCTTTATTAAGATATTCTTCCCATTTCCAGCGCACTCGATGTTCAACTGCCATTGATTTGACCGTTGCAATACCTGAAAAAGCTTCAATGACATAACTTTGTTCTTTGGCTGAGGCGGTAAAGATATTCCGTGAGATTTTTTGCAGGAAGGGAGTAGCAATAAGAGCCAAGAAGAAAAATGGCGGGACAATCACTAACGCTAATAAAGCCATTTTCCAGCTATAGTAGAACATCAAGCCAGCATAGATAAAAATGGTTAGGAAATCGAGAAAAATCGATAAAGCTTCCCCAGTTAAAAATTTCTCAATCTTTTGATTTTCTTGGAGACGAGCGACAATATCCCCTACATAACGAGATTCAAAAAAGCTCAAGGGAAGTTTAAAACTATGTCTGACAAACCCCACAATCAGGGAAACGTTAACTTTTTGCGAGACGTGATCTAGTAAATATTGACGTAATCCCGTCATTGCTACTTTAAACAGACCAAAAATCAGTAATCCCATCCCCACTGCCATGAGGGTGAGGCTACTGCGCTGAACTACGACTCGATCTAGTAGTAGCTGAGTTAATAAGGGCGTGATTAATCCGAATAATTGAATGACAATTGAAGCAATAAAAACTTCACTTAGAGCTATGCGATGAGGTTTGAGTAGTTCTACAAATCGCCAGATAGGGAAAGAAGAACCTCGACCTTCATCAAGCCATGTAGTTGGTTCTACTAGCAGTGCATAACCTGTCCATTTTGCCTGAAATTCCCGATGGGTTAAAACTCTTTGTCCAACCGCAGGATCACCAACAATAACGTGCTTTTTATTAATCTCGTAAACGACGATATAGTGATTATTATCCCAATGAGCGATCGCAGGTAATTTTTGTTCGGCAAAACGATCTAAAGTAGCTTTAACTGGTCGAGTCACAAAGCCAATAGTCTCAGCAGCAAATGCCAAGCCTCTGAGGGTAGAACCATTACGGTTAACATTAGCTAAATCTCGCAAGCGATTAAGACTAAAATTTCTGCCCCAATACTGTCCGATCATAATCAAACAAGCTGCGCCACAATCACTGACACTCTGTTGAGCATAATAGGGATATTTTTTGCTTATTTTTTGCCATACATGACCAACCTTTTGTTTTGGGGAAGGAAAATAAGCTTGTGGTGATTTTTTTTGGGCTTTACTTTCTTGAGTCGTAGTCGTCGCCAGATCTATTGATTGAACTGGCTCTACCTTGATTGGTACTAAAGCATTCTCAGTCAGTATTGTTTTTTGGCTAGTTTGAGTAGTGGTAAATTTATTTGATTTTGCTGAAAATAGTTGGAGATTATCGCTGTCTTCATGACTCAAGCTATATAACTCTGTAGGTTGGTTTACCTGCCAAAATTGTGATGTTGGCGACTGTCCTGGATGATACACGGACTGCCCTGGATAATAAATACTTCCCGCAGCTAGTTTCTCTTTTTCGCCGTTTTCTAACTCTCCCGATCTTACTAACCAAAAGTATTGTTGTGATAGTGATGCTGGCACCATTTGTCCAGGCTGTAAATAATGAGATTGTAATAAGGGTATAACAGGCTTAAGTTTGTCTAAAGCAATATTTTTAAGTTCTGATGTCTGACGACACAATATAAGTAATTCTTGAAATAATGCCTGTTGTTTGAAATGTTCTCTTAATTGTGGTTCACGATTAATAGATTGTTGTAATAAAGTCCCAGGAATAAACGCCAACTGTAACTGAAACGAAGCTCTAGCTACATAATGACGAAACGATTCATGAGGAAATAAAGTCAGTTCTCCAAAAGATGTCCCTGCTTCTAGGGAAGTAAGTAAATGACCATAAGTATCAAATAATCTAACTTTTCCCGCCAAAATTAGACAAATTCCAGGAGTAGATTGTGTTGATTGCCAAAATTGCCTCCCTGTAGGAGGTTGAACGATTTTTATACCTGAGAGATATTGTTTGAGTTCAGTTTGAGAAAGCGGTCTACCAAGAGTCTGTTCTAATTGTTGTTTTAACTGTTTTTGCAGTGTCGCTTGAGATAGAGATTCTGTATGCATTATTTGAGACTAGATAGCATTGTTTGTTAGTAATTAATTAAAAAAATACGCTTTATTTTAATTAGCTTTGGTTGAGTTGACCTCCTAATTAAAGTCTTTAACTTTAGAGGAAGAATTAAAAGCAAGGAGTTTACATTTGTACATAAGCTTTTTCTCTTCGCTTTGAATTTTAAACTTTTTTTACCCACAGATAAAGGACAAGATTTTTAAGTAACCAACTCAAAAGTCTCCAATTAAAGCGATAAAAACTTACAGCTAATAGCTTTTAACTGACAAAATCTAGCTTTAGAGGTTAAATAACTGGAAATAAATGAAAAAAAATATTAAGTTAAGTGAAAAGGACTAAAGCTTACTACTTGAGGTTGCTTACTGCCATTTCCCTTGAGGTTACGAATAACAATGTTAGAACGGCGAATAGGTTCAGATTCTTTGTTTAATTGATTGCTATCTTGAGAGGATAAATCTTGGCGAGTTGATAATCCCATCTGCTTTAATAAGCGATTGACGTGACGTTCGCTTACTTCGATACCTAGTTCTTTGGCTAAGTGTTTACTGAGCCAATGTGCTGTCCAGCGTTGAAATGCATAACCGTACTCTCTGGGACTTTGACTAACTAAGTCTCGTAGGCGGTTAAGGTATTTTTCATTAACGGTTTTGGGTCTGCCTATAGGTAATTCTTTCCATTTGTGCGCCTCTCCTGACTGGGCAATATACATCCAATATCTGGCAGTTTCATGGGAGCAATTTAAAGTAGCACAAATTTGTGTTTGAGAATGTCCCCTATCTGCTAAAAGCATGATTTCAATACGGCGACGGTACTCTGGTCTTAAGTTCGTCTTAAGCTTTTCTTGCAGTAGCTTTTTTTGAAATGGCGAGAGTAGTTGTTCTGGTAAAAGTGGCTGAGATTCTGAAAAGTTAGACTGAGAATCGTTGAATTGAGATTGTTGGCTATACATGATGTAGATATTTCCTAAAACAATTTTTCTATTTGCAAAAAAAAAACTAAATATTATTGGTTCTATGTTTTGATTAAGGTTCTAGTTTAGCTAAATGGAAATAGTAATTTGGTTAACATAGATTTTTTTGATTTATAAGCCCTCGATATTGTAGTTTTAATGGTTATTAGAGCAGATCTTGGTAAAATCTCACTGTTGTTAATTAGACAGAGATAACTAAACCAATAATAGATTCTAGTTATTTCACTACACTATATACTCCTTACAATAACCGAAACTACAATTGCTAGGTTATTCTTTATTCTCTTTGCAAATTTATAAGTTGCCTTTTCATACCTCTAGTACGAAGTGTACACTTGCTTTATGCAATTTTTTCATTTAACTAAAATATCTTTATTAAACTTTTAAAAACTGCGGATTTTTTGTAAAGAAAGAGTAAACTTCTCGGATTTTGACCATAAACTATATTTACATTTTAAATTTATAGTTGCTAATTTTAGGCAATTTTGGTCAGCCCTGGTTTGGATTAAGTAACTAACGATACAATATTTTGTGTCAAAATTGAATTAATGGCACATTTTTTTATAAGAATCTGCTGAGATCGAATTCTTGCTCATCTACTTCAGGAGCAAATCTTTCTGTATTCAGAATGAGTAGCAATCTTTCGGTGAAGTCAACAGCACCACGTAATTCATTTTTGAGCTTGACTAAACCACCATTAGCATATTCTTCAAAAATTAAGATTCTTTGAGCTTCTGCTGTGGGATCTTCGGTAGATAAAATTTTTATATCTTGGGTTTCGCTAACCGCAATCAGTTTAATCAGAGGCTCATAACCACGAGAGATAAATACCTCTAAACTAATAGGTGCAGGTTCATTCTGAGATACTTCGGTTAATTTGACTCGCTTTTGGTGTTTTGCCCCTAGACTAGCAGCAAAAGCAATAATATCTGCATAGGTTTGAAATGTTCCTGTTGTGCCTTTGGTGTCTAGTAATTTTTGAACTAACTCTGCTTGCTCTTGAGCAACTCTAATTCTGGGTAGTGCCATATTTTGAATCATTCAGAATCAAGGATAAGCAAAATGATAACTTAAAACCGCTTCGCGGTTAGCAATAAGCTTTAAGCTATAAGCCCTAAGCTCACATAACCCCACGCTAGTTTTTTTCATGCTTTAGAAGTGGAGGAGTTAAACCAAGCTTATAGCTTGTTGATTTTGTGTCAAAATTAAAATAATGAAACAAGTTAAGCAATTTTAATTGGTGTTGGTGAATATAGATATGATTTTTAATGAGCTTTTTGAGTACTTTAGTTCGCAATCATATATTTCATAATGAGCGTTTAAAAGCTACTATACTTAGTCGAGAGCGTAGCTAGGAACGGTCTAGTAGACCCAAAGTAATTGCTTCTGCTATCTGCTACTTTACCTCTACTCCTCAATTCAAAGTTGACAGAGTACTAGCAACTTGCGCTAATCAATTTCCCAATATTTTAATTGTGTGTCAAAATTAAATTTCTGACACAATAAATAAAGTTGAAGGTTAGATAGCAGAATAATCGTTATGTTAATTGAGGGACAAAAGTATAGTTACCGACAGCTAATAGAAAAAACTGGTTTATCTAGAAGCACTTTACACCGACGTATTAAGACTTTGAAGGAATCTGGTGTTCCCTTAACTATGGGAGCAATTATGCAATTTCCAACTACCTGGGCTTTTCATGATCGCCAGGGTGATTTTTATACTTCTAAAACTGACTATGCGATTAAAAACAATCTTCCTTACTATGAAATGTTTAAGTGCGATTCGTTTAGTGGGGAATCACGGTAACCAGCCCGTAAATAGCCACTAAAGCCAAGTCTCCCAAGACTAGCCTAACTGTCCTTATGATGTAGGTGAAAGTCCTACTCCTTAAACTCAAAGGTAACTCCT
>JBOFLX010000069.1:0-10303 GCA_051658085.1 Waterburya sp. | reverse complement strand
TCTATATTGCTCTAGATACTCAGCTATTGATTTCGGCACTCCTACTAAGGGAATCATCGCTCAAATTGATTTTTAAGATTTCATTTTTTACTTTACTCTCTTTTTGCTCTGTTTTTTCGTAAAATTGCCAAGTCGTGTTTACATTCTAAAATTCTACCTGCCATCATCTAACTCTGGCGGATGCTCCCCCAACTTAACCCACATTTCTCTTGCCCGAACCAAAGCTGGACGATTCATCTGTAATAGCTCGATTGTAGCTCGACCGATCGCTGTTAATCCCTTCATTTCCATCCCGTTCTCACTCCAAGCAAAATGCTCTGTCCAAACTTGCTGTTGGGGATGAAACAACGCAACCCTTTCGCCGCTTTCTGAATCGATAGCAGTTTGACGATCGCTCTTATGACGATTACAAGATGGACAGGCAAAACAAAGATTCTCAAACACCGTCTCTCCACTAGCTGAGAGAGGCTGAATATGCTCAAATTCAAACGTCATCGCCGTTAAGAATTCTGCTGTCCGACAATAGGCACAACAATCACCAAAGCGATCGCGGATTTGTCGCTGCAACTCAATCCGAATATAAATACTCACGCTGCCGTTGTACCCTTTTCCAAGCACTTGAGCGTATATCTGGCACGAGTTTTTAGAATTGTTAATCGATCTGCCTTTGCCAACAAATCATCTAACTCAGCAACCTCATCGTCACAGAGCAATGATTCTGCATTTCTCGCCACTAGATTGTCTAAACGAGTTTGTTCTACCACTGCCAATTTACAGCTTGCCAGTGCTTTTAACTCATCTACACTCAAACCAAGCAAACATTCTTCCTCTAACCCTAGTGGATTGACAAGTCGAGAATAGGTATGCCAGTCCAACAAAACCCCAACTCGTTCCCCTTGTTGATTGGTTACGTATTGTAATTGCTCGGACATATCAGGAATGTTCGGAAGATGGTGTAATTTAATTTTAGCAATATTCTTGAGCGACAAACAGGAAGAATGGCAATGGCGATTTAGAATTAACAGTAGACCTAATTTTTAGTTAGCTAAAGATGTCGAAGAATTAGCCCTTAAAGTCAATTATCATTCCATTTGCCAGCTATATTGAAGGAGATCGCGGGTTGGGAAATTGGCAGTGCGATCGCTTGCTTTGCTTGAGGAATAGAGAGCTATAGTTAAAATAGCTTCTTAATTGGTAAAATCATGGCGATTCAAACACCAAAACAATCAGAAAACCTATCCATCGTGTTACCTAGCGCGATAATCTTAAATCTTTACGCGATCGAGGATTAAACTGATGAAAATTAATTTCCCTACTCAAACAAAAACAAACTCCAAACATTCCTGCACACCATTACAGATGGGACTTTAACAGAAAAGATGGCTGAACTCAAACTAAGAGCGAAAGATCCATATTCACTCAGACAAATTATCCAAAGTGCTTTATCAGAAAGATTGCATAGCATTGAAGCAGGAATTAAACGAACAGAAGAACGTCTTCAGGAATTTGAAACTAAATATCAATTATCGACAGACGAATTTATCAGACGCTTTAATAATGACGAATTGTCTCATAGTTTTGACTTTGATGAATGGATCGGAGAATTCCGAATGTTAGCACATTTAAGAAAAACAAAAGAAGCCATAGAGGAAGTTGAGTTTGTTAATTGAAATCTATTTCAATCAGGTTCAAAATTTAATTGAATCTTGTAAAAATGTGGAATTCTTTAATCTCGATTATGAAAAAAGAGGACTCTATGAAGGTTTTATCAGAGGTAAAATCAAGTACAAAGACGATTCATTGCTGCATTTGCGGGAATTTGTTTATGTTGAAATCACTGTAGATAGAAAAATGTACAGTTATCAATATATGAATGCCCAAAATAATTTAATTTTTCGCTACGACAATACAGAACATCATCGAAAACTCAATCTCCCTAACTTTCCTCATCATAAACATGATGGAAGCGAGGATAATGTAGTTAACTCAAATGCTCCTTTTTTGGCTGATGTACTCAAGGAAATAGAGAGCTATAGTTAAAATAGCTTCCTGAATTTTGAATTGCCATCGCAGCGATCGCACGTTCATTTTCTCGATCAATTTTAATCACTTTTGGTTGATATTCTGCCAGTAAATTGGCATAAATTTCAGGATTAATAGTAAGGTTCATTGTGGCGATCGCTCTCAAATCCCAATGTCAGATTAGAAAAAAAGAACATCTTCCTAAACCGCTTCGCCCGATTAAGAACCTAATTGTCCAGAATTACGCTCCAGACGCGATCGACGTTGACGACGAAGATCTGCTTCTACCATTGCAATCAATTCATCGAGTGCCAAAGTAACTAGCTCCAACTGTCGGTTGCTTTCACGTAAACTCTGAACTTCTCGCATTCTTGTTTGGCGATCGGGAATATTTGGTTGCTCAATCATGGTAAGTTCCAATTCCTTTTTACTTCTCGAATACTTGCTTGAGATGCATCGGCAGCAGCTTGTGCTTGTTCGATAGTTTGTATTAGTAAATTTAACATAGGAGCAGTAGCGGTTGGTTGGGACTCTAGAATCCCAATTAAAAGCCTATGTAGACGAAAATAAGGCTCTCTTAGTCGTTCTTTAGAATTCTGAAGTTCCTCTAGTTCAGCAATTGTTGTTTCATTTTCGCCATATCCCTCGAAAAGATTCCATTCTGTCGCTGATGCTTCCTCAATGTCTTCTGCTAATTGTCTTAATAAGTTAAAAATGATGATTAAGGTTTCATCAGATAGTTTTGCCATTCGATTCGCGTTTAAAGTTTGGGGAAAGCAACATTTCACAGAATACTATAAAATCTGAGGGGAATCTAAACTGCGATCGCCAACAATTATGGATGCTCCTGTTTGACTTCCAATAAAGGAGAATCAATATCTAAAACCCAACGCTCATCTAAAAATTCCAGATTTTCATTATAAATTAGAACTATTTCACCAATTTTCTGAGTTTGATGATTTAGCTTATCAGAATCATTAACAGGAGCATTGAGAAAAAATTTGAGTTGTAAAAAACGTTCTTTGCCTGTAAAACCTATAGAGCTACTGACTAAATCTGATTTTAGGGTACGAGGTAAAATAATTTCTTCATAATATGTATCTTGCTCATTCCAGTAACCCCCAACTTGATACTCACACGCTTCGAGATGTTCTCTCACAAGTGCATTACTATCTATCTTTTCTAAAATGCTTGTCAAATTTTGCCATACCTGGTGATTTTGTAATTTCAGTTGAGTCATAGCTGCTCTTTCATTAATGTTCTGTAGCTAAACCAGGAAAATGTAACACCCTATCTATTAATTTTGCATGAAACCGTCGATCGCCGCCTTTACCCAAAACTTTTGATTTCAAATCGTATCCTTCTTCCTGAGAAGGAACAAGCCCAATACTACCTCGTGTTGGTACTTGTCCTTTCTCAATAGCTTTTATATGTTTGCCTTTTTGGTCATATTTTACTCTCAGTTTTATTTGTTCGCTTCCAAAGGAAACTAGCAGACCATTCTTAGTTTGATAATAAAGTATCTGGCTTAATATCAGACCAATTATTAGGTAAATGTTCCATTAGATTTACTAGCGTTGAGAGTCATTATGTTAGTACTAAATAACTTTGAACGAAGGCAGAGGGCAGAGGGCAGAAGGCAGAAGGATCAATTACTGGCGGGTCTGAATCCCCCAGTAATTGAAGACCGCCAAATCTGCGATTATGGCGGGGGTCTTATACCCAAAAGTTTGAAGGGAGAAGAAAACCTAAACCTTCTGCCCTCTGCCTTCTGCCCTCTGCCTTCAAGGGCGAAGCCCGATAAATTTCTATATAAAACCGAGTTACAGAAATTTTAAACAAGAAAGAACAATCAACACAGTTTCCATAACTAAGTAAACTAAAAAAAACTAGGGTGGCAAAATAGACTGGATTAATTTGGTCTCCAATTCCAGTAAGTATACTTCAGGGTCACGGCGGAAACGACGTTGTTGAAGACGTGTTTGTCGCAGTAGTTCCAACTGTAAACGTTGCTCTCGCCAAGCAACCAAGTCCACCATAGCTAAATCGGTAGCGGTGAAAGTTTTGATGCGAGTAACTACTGCTGCGCTCAAACGAGATTCCCCACGAATTAAAAAGGAAGCAGGGGCTTTCTTGCGACCAGTAGTGCGTCTTTGATGATGACGAAAAGAGCCAAAAACTTGTTCTAAATCGTTATTGGTTTTAGGTAAATTCTCAACTCGATAACAATGAAACAAGCCAGACCAATAGCTACGAGTGATTTTGAGCAAGTGATTAATCGAATCAGCCAGAGAACCAAGTTGTTCCCTATGGTCAGACATAAAGATCATCCAAGCTCCAAAACGTTGTTGAACAAATAAAACTGGAAGCTCTTCTTCATTATCAAGAATGGTTACAGCTTGATGAATCCAGTTCATCGCCAGAGTTAATTCCGAGCAATGTGCAACATTGTGGTTAAGACCATGCTCTAAAATACATTTCAATTTTACTAATGGTTCGGGAAGTTGCCCCTTTTTTCCACCCCCTCAAGGCTGGAATGTCTCTGGGTCAAACGTTCATGGAGTCTTAATCCTGGAGCATCCAAGGGCGGACGACCATCATCGGTCAAAGCACTACGTACAGCCAAACAATATCCATTAACTACCTCACTGATAGGGTCTTGCTTGTCGGCGACACTTCTTTCAATTGGTCTTACTCCTCGCACTAGCTTCTTGAGTTCCTTTTTAGCATGGCGGTCTGCCTCAGTGAACGGTTTGAATGCTTCTTTATAGTAGTGATAGTGGCATAGTTGGTGTGGTGTATCAGGTAAAGCTTTGGCTACTGCTTTGCGAATCGAGAGTTGACCATCGCTGACTACCGCAGTACAGGTTTGCGGTAATGCTTCGACTACTTCACAGAGCATCTGGCTGATATCTGACCCTCGGCTCGATAACAGACTTTTCGCTAATAAAATTGATTCACTTATACAATCTCGAATCACCCATAACACTTCATGACCTACTTGCGGTTGAAGTCCATCGATAGCTAGTATTACTTGTTTTTGAGAACCCAGGAGTTTTTCGATTCGATTCCCATCAGTGACAGATACTGAGAGCAGTTCGTCATAACGGTCTAATACATTGCTCACACTTCGTTGGCAAATATTTACTCCCTTTTGTCTTAATAAGGAGTGAATTTGTGGCACACTCCTATGTTCTTGATATCGAAGACCTCCTGCATAAGCGATTAAATCTAGCCCAAATTCATGTCCTGGTAATGCCCAATGTCCTTCTTCTTCAGGTCGATACACTTGATGATAGCGTTCACACTCCCTATGGGAGCAACGCCTTACCTTCAAAGTTATTCGTATTACTCCTGACAAAGTTCTGATAGTTCTAAAGTTATCGTAGTCACTCCACATTTTTTGACCACAACTGGGACAGTTTTGATGAATGCATCCTAGAGCAAGTTCCTGATTAGGTTTCAGGAGCGACTTTTTTCTAACCATTGAGATTCTTTGTCTTTCCCTGATTATGTTTCTTTCAGCCTACTGAATATTTCGGCAAAACTCCAGTCTATTTTGCCACCCTAGAAAAAAACAGGTAATAAATAGTCTCCGATCTAATTCCTCTCGCCATTCAAATAGAAGGGTTTAAACAAATACCTCAGTTCTTCAACCTTGCTTAAATATTCTGACTCTAGATACTTCTCAATTCGCAAAACTCTCTCAACATGTACTAACTGAACTTTTCTATAGAAGAAATCTAATAACGCAAACAGTGAAGTTGGGGCAATTCCGATGTATAGGAACTTATAACTATGGTATTGAAAAGCAAGACCGACAAGAGCCGTAACCAGTGTAATAGCCCATCCCTTGATAATAAAAGTGGTTGAATCAAGAGAACTGATTCTGCTCAAATCTAATTCACGGGTACTGGTTAAAACTTCATATATTTTGTCTGCCTCTGCATTCACAATTGTCACCCTTATCTTTGAGTTTTAACAAACAGTGCGATCGCTCGCCTCGTAGGTTGGATTGTTCGCGTCAGCGTTGCGTAACAATAGCATATAGCTTGTTTCCCGTAGGGTAACCCCGCATTCAAAGAGAAAGAGGTCTCGAACCTGAGTGCCAGAGAAGTCTGGAGAGGGTGATCGCTGGATCTGGGGCGATCATTACAACCTGCAACAAACCAATTTCAAGATTTAAGTCAAATCGTTTTCTTGTCTAAAACATTGCTTTGAAAATAGAGTACAGCTATTCTGGAGATGGCTTCCGAATAATGGGTCAGCTGAGATGCCCAAGTGAGAGAATCATGCGAACCGCTAACACCACCAAACCAGAATCAACGCGCTCCTTTACACCCGTGCGTTCTTTTACATCAGTGCGATCGCCCCTGCAACCACAGGCACAGCTACTAGCGATAGAGAACTCGGTAGCTAACTTTGGTCAATCCGATGTTGAAACCTTGGGAGGAGAACTGCCAGGTACGCCAAGTGCCTGTATCGTAAACGCCGCATTACCATACAGTCGAAGTGGAATCCTTCGATTGCCAACGGGCAAAGTGGGTGACACGACTTGGAAGGTTAAAGGAAAAATGGGAAAGTAATAAAAGAGAATGAAAGTGAAAAAATGCTGCCTCTAGTTGGTATCCCAGAAACAATAGCAAAATTCCTCCAGCAATATCGACAAGTATTTTGTCGAGAAGCAGGATTCAGACATATCATTGCGCTCACTCGACTTTTTTTCAAATTGGAGTCAGTAATTGACATCTAATTGTTTAAATAAATCAGGAATCTGAGTAGATTAAAAGTAATGTAAGTCTTTTCCAATAAAGATTACAAGCTATTTTATTTTTATAGAATATAATAAGCTTCAATGTGTAATTGTAAAATCAAAAAATTGACACTTAATTCTTTAAAGTCAAAAACGCCTTTGAAAACAATTAACATTTAATTCTTTAAATCTAATTTTGGTCTATTTGGGCATAAAAAACGCTACAAACTTTATGATGCGATGCTTGTAGCTGATTATAATTTTTGACATTAATTCTTTAAAACTGACAAATAATTCTTTAATGTACATCTTTATTGGTTAAACCCGACATAGCACAGCAACAAATAAAACAAGAAGTTATTCCTTTTTTTGGGTGTAAATTGGGTGTAATTATTTTTAAAAACCTCTGAAAACATTGGTTTTACATAATTTCTTAGAGGACTGAAAATCCTCGTGTCGGCAGTTCAAGTCTGCCTCCCGGCATTTTTATACATTAATGTACACTGAGCAATTATTTAAAGTCATCATACGAAGATGTAATTCCAACTTGATTGCTATAGTTCTGGTTTTGATTGGGAATAATAAAACTGTCAGCAATTAACAATTTGATCTTGCTGAATTAGGATAGAGCAAGAAAAGATTGCCAGATTAATAGCTAAAACTCAAGTTATATACTTAAATATTATACTGTTTATGACCTTTGCTGGTTCTAGATTAAATATTAAAGCGAAGAATGTAGCCGAACGCACCGTAGGCAAGCAACTGCAAGCAATTCCTGTAACTATAGTTATTAGCTTAATCCTGTTTGGGGCAATAGGATGGCGTTTAGGTTATTTACAACTGCAACAAGGAGATTTCAATCAGCAAAAAGCGGAAGATAATCGGACTCGTATTATACCCAAACCGCCAGTTCGAGGTAGTATTTTAGACCGTCAAGGAAAAATATTAGCAACTAATCGTCTATCTTATTCCGCTTATTTGTGGCCTAAAGCCCAGAAACAAAAGAACTGGTTAGAAATTCGCAATTTAATTGCCCAAATTCTCAAAATTGCCCCCCAAGATCTGCAAAAACGGGTAGAACAGGTAGGGTATAACTATAATAGCTTGATTCCCATTGCCCGTAATTTAACTCCTGAACAAATTACAGTACTCGCAGAATATCAGTCTCAATTAAAAGAAATTGAAATAGACATTGGCAAAATACGATATTATCCCCAAGGAAAGTTGGCTGCTCATATTTTGGGCTATACAGGCGAATTAGATGCAGAGCAATTAAAACGCCGAAAGTCCCAGGGCTATCGGCTGGGAGATGTTATGGGCAAAATGGGAGTAGAATTAGCCTATGAATCTCAACTGCGAGGAGAATGGGGAGGATTAAAACTAGAGGTCGATGGTGCAGGACGTATTATCTCTTTCTTAGGAGAAGAGCCACCTACAAAAGGTAAAGATATCACTTTAACTATCGATGCTAATATCCAAAAGGCTGCGGAAACTGCCCTGGGAACAAAAAGAGGTGCAATTGTCGCCCTTAATCCCAATAACGGCGCAGTCTTGGCTATGGCTAGTTATCCGAGTTTCGATCCTAATATTTTTTCTTCTCCTGTTACTCCCCAAATTTGGCAGGAATTACAGTCTCAGGGAAATCCTTTTTTAAATATGGCTCTGCGTTCTTTTCCTCCTGCTTCAACCTTTAAAGTAGTTACTGCCACAGCAGGCTTAGAATCAGGAAAATACCCTCCCAATACCATTTTAGGGACATATCCTTATTTATCCGTTGGTGGCACAAATTTTGGAGAATGGAATAAAGCAGGTTTTGGGCCAATAGGATATGTAACTGCTTTAGCCTGGAGCAGTAATACATTTCATGGTCAGATTGGTCGTGGAGTTGGGGGCGAAGAATTAATCAAATGGGCGCGAAAATACGGTTTTGGCAAACCAACAGGGATTGAATTAGAAGGAGAAACAGCAGGTCTAATTGCTGATGATGCTTGGAAACGTCGTAATTTTGATAATTGGGAATGGACTGTGGGAGACACAGTTAATATGTCCATCGGTCAAGGATTTACCACCGCTACTCCCTTACAAATAGCTGTCATGTTTAGTGCGATCGCCAATAATGGTTATAAGGTACAACCCCATTTATTGCAGGCAAATAATCAAACTAAACAAGCTGAACGAGTTAATTTAGAACTCAAACCAGCTACGCTTTCAACTATACAAAAAGGATTAAGGGCTGTAGTCGATAGTGGTACAGGTACAACACTAAACTCTCCAGATATTCCGCCTGGGGCAGGAAAAAGTGGGACAGCAGAAGCACCTCCAGGCGAATCTCATACTTGGTTTGGAGCTTATGCCCCTTATAATAAACCTGAAATTGTAGTCGTAGCTTTTGCTGAACACTCTGGTGGTGGTGGTGGATCAATCGCTGCTCCCTTAGTGAGACAAGTAATGGAAGCCTACTTTAAAACAGGAAAGGCAACTAGTACAGTGAACAGTAATCAGTAATAGACCTCCTGCGAAAGTATCAAGCGCTCGCCTGTTGTAATGATAAATAAAGCTCATAATTGTAAATTCCCGCAATTAAATTAATCCTTAATCCAAATCTTCGTCTTCGATTTCTATATCTCGACGAAAGGATTCTGAAGATTTTTAATCTTCTGTGAACATGCTCAACTACAATTCTTTCTTTTGCTAGCTGTTTATTAAATTTCTTTTGCTCTTTACTTAAAGACTTTTTTCTAGTCTTTTTAACGGGAATTCGGCTATGAGCATGAATCTTTTTAATCCCCTGGTATCCCTTGTCTGCTAGTAACTCTGTCCTTTTCCCTATGCCTATTTGACTCTCTTTCCAGACTCGAAAATCATGTACCTTCCCCGAATCGATTGCTATACAGATAATTTCCTTCGTTTTTTGATTAACCAAGATTGGCGATTTTATCGTATGACATTTTGGCTTACCACTGTAATGCCTTTTCTGTTTTTTTTGGTCTGTCTACCTCATGTTCTGCTACATCTACCACTAAAACTTCTTGCTCTGAATCTAGTTGAATTACTTTTTTCTTTCCACCTAGACTAAACAACCCTGACTTAATTAATATATTTTCAACTTTTCTGATATTTCTTAGCACATTTGTTTCATCCAACCCCCAACTTACCCCTATATGAAAATGAGTCCGATACTCCCGCCAGTACTCCAACGTCATTAACACTTGGTCTTCAATACTTAATTTGCTTGGTCTACCACTCTTTTTGGCCAATACTTTTTCAGCTGCCACTACCTTTACCATTTGCTCAAATGTACCTGGAGTAACACCACATAATCTTTTGAACTCTGTTGACTCTAAATTTTTAACTTGTTCGTAGCTCACGTTCGATTAGTTAGATTTTTCGGCTCTTCTAGAGTAGTTATGACAATTTAATAACAAAAAAGACAAAAACGCCAAATAGATGTTTAAACTTAATTAGCCTGTAAGTATTATTATGTATTGACTCAAGAGATGCATTTATGATACTAAATATCTCGAAGTG
>JBOFLX010000068.1:0-11763 GCA_051658085.1 Waterburya sp. | reverse complement strand
TCAAGGTTTTAAACAGTTTTAGGTATAATATAAGTTTTAATTATCTTACCCTTGATTAATGCCTTGAATCTTGGCTATTTTTTAGTTCTTATGAACTAATATTTATGGCTTTAATTCTTTTTTCGATCTACTGAAATTTGCTAAAAAGCTCGATTTCATATTGAATTTATTATTAGATTGTTTAAATAGCCGTGGGTGAAATCAAACTAGTGGACTGAGGCGTAAATAAAGTTACCATTTTAAATGAACTTATTAGTTCAAAGTTTTAAATGCTTCATAGTTACCCTATTTAAGCCTTTCTCCACTAGTCAAAAAATGCTTTCTGTTAGATCGATAATGCCTGAATCTCCAAAGCTTTCAGACAAAGAACCGTTTTTTTGTATAGGATCGCACATTAACAATCTTCATCAAGAGATTTCTCAATTAAAAGAGACAAAAGCTCAACTGGCAAAAACTTTGTCTCTAGTACGTGGAACCTTAGAGTCGGCTGCCTCTGGTATTGTTGCTGTTAGTTATGAGGGAGAAATTCTTAGCCACAATCAAAAATTCTTGGAGATGTGGAAAATTTCCGACTCGCTGACTTTATCAAAAGACTCTGAGGAATGCCAAAATTTTTTTGCTCGCCAGCTTAAAAATCCAGAAGTTTTTTGCCGTTCTGTTTGGGAGATTTCCAGAGAATCTGAGGCCGAAGCCTATGACATTCTAGAGCTAAAAGATGGTAGAGTGTTCGGGCAATATTCTCAGCCCCAGCGACTAGACGACAAAATCATTGGCAGAGTTTGGAGTATCTGGGATATTACCGAACTTAAACAGCAAACCAAGTCAGAGCTAGAGAACACTCAAGGTAAGATAGACATAGTCCAGACAACAGAAGAAATTCAGCAATTAAGCCAACTGCGATCGCGTTTCGTTTCTATGCTTTGCCATCAATTCCGCTCCTTATTAAACATTATTTCATTCTCTAATTGAATTTTCTAGTCGCCGTAATTGCAAGACTACTTGCATCGATAAAAATATATTGCATCATGTTCTGATCAACTTGCTATCAAATGCTATCAAGTATTCTCCAAACGGCAGCAAGATTGAGTTTGAAATTTTAGGCGAAAAAGAACAAGTAATCATTGAGATTAAGGATCAGGGAATTGGTATTTCAGAAGTAGACCAGCCACAAATATTTGAGCCATTTTTTCGAGGATCCAACGTCGATAGTTTACCTGGTAATGGTTTAGGTCTATCGATAGTTAAAAATTTAGTGCAGATCCACGGCGGTAAAATTGAGGTAGAAAGTAAAGTTGGGATAGGTACTAAGTTTTCACTTACTTTGGCAGTCCTGCCGATACTGTAGGTGAACTTAACATAAGTCAGAAAAGCGATCGCCAATGAGAAAGATTTAACAACTTAACGGTACTTGGCGCTGAGCCGAGATAGAGCTTAAACTACCTGATTCTACTCAAGAATTAATACCAGAAGCTAACTGTAAACCTGATTTTATTTACAAAAAAGCCAAGATCGCCATTTTCTGTGATGGTTCTGTTCATGATTCCCCAGAACAACAACAGCGCGCTCACATTCAAAGAGAAAACTTAGAGTCGATTAGTGGATATTTGCCTATTTCAATTGATTATCAAAAAGATTTACAATCTCAATTAGAATATCTGCGCCTGACTGCCTGACAGAAGTAGGCGAAATGTAGACACAGCAAAGATGAAAGAAGAGGACAAGAGCGTTGGTTCGTCATGTTGAAAAGCGATGAAGAACTTGTCCAAAAATGCGATCGCTCTTTGGAAGAAATAAAGGATCGGGCAACTAAGATTATTAATAATCTAAAGCCTGATAAGTATAAGAGTACTCATAGTCAGTTGTTCGATCTGTATGATGATTCTGGAGATGTTTTGGTGTGCTGCGCGATCATTCATCTACTTAAAAATGGTTGTAAAGTACGCCAAAAGCCTGAAAACCCTGAAAAGTTTGCCAAACGCCGTCGTAAAGTAGAAATTAGGCTCGAACGATTAACAAAGAAACTAAACGGGAAAGCTCCTCAAGGCAGAGATTTAACAGAAAAAAGATGGTTAGATACTCTCATGATCGCTTCAAATTATGTTCCCCAAAATGATGCTCAGGCAAAACTCTGGCAGGATATATTACTAACCAAATCAAAATCAGTTCCTTATACTGTTAACTTCTTAAAATGTAAACCATCTGACTCTCCATTGTTCTGTTGATACATTACTTTTAACTGCTGAGGGAACAGATTTAATTCGTCACTACTAGTTAAATGACAACAATTTGTCCTGACGACAAATAATTAGTCTTGATGACAATAATCTGTCTCCGAAGACCAATAATGTGTCACTGTACATGATCAAAAGCCCATGACGAGGATTGAACTCGTGACCTCACCCTTACCAAGGGTGTGCTCTACCACTGAGCCACATGGGCAAACTTTTTAATAATACCATGTTTCAAGTTTCATTGTAAAATCTTTCAATGATTGATTTAAATCACAGCTACTTTATTTAACATTTGTTCACAATTGCTAGACCCTTTTAACTAGCTGAATTGTTTTCCTTTGATTTTTTTAGTCTAAACTACGGTGAAACAGTTGGGTAATGTTAGAGGTGTTAGGAAGAGATTGCTATAGCGAGCCAAGGATGAAAATTTTACTATTTTTCTACTTGCTTTAGTTCTTCTCGCAAAACTCGCCGTAATGTATCTTCTAACGGTTCACGTTTTTGTTGGATATGTTGTCGCAGTGCCTCGTTAATTAATGTTTGGTAATTGCCACCGCCTCTTTCGTGAACTTCCGCCCTAAACCATGCCAAAACATCATCATCTAGGCGAATTGTAATACGGCTTTTTCCTGGTGGATTTGATTCAACAGCACCCCTTTTTCCTTGACTAAAATCATATTCAGAGTTCATTTTTTATCCTTCCTCATATTGTAATTTCTCGTTTTTACTGGCTTTACGAGCAGAAATTAGACGAATTTCATCATCTCGCATACTGTAGACTACAATTAGACTTAATAACTTGGTCATGGAGAATCCGTGAACAAAAAAGTCAAGAAGATTATGTAACTTTGGGTATAGATTTTTCTCAGTTTCAAACAGAAATAAATATTACTCAAGAATTATTGGATGAAAAATTAGGTTTAAATATATCTCAAGTAGATTCAGGAAGTGCAAGTTCGCATATTAGTCAATTAAGAAGTATACTTACTAAATTTATTGGAATAGAAATTATACGTTATTTGACTAAAAAACAAAGTGATAAAATTACTATTCAAAAGGTTAAAGCTCAATTTGAAATATTAGCGAAAAAAAATAAATCTATTAATTATTTTAATAATAAAAACTCTGTTGACAATATTCAAATTTCAGAATGGTTTATTTTAATTGGTCTAATTTCTATGTTTGGAGGTTGTGTGGCAAATATGATGACTGTAGAACCAGCTTATAATGTAAATTATAATGATCCAGATTACATTGAATCATTACGAATTCGTTCAGGAATGGGTAAGACTGTTAGATCGGGTAGAGAAATTGTAAATGCTTGCATAACAATAAATAAAGATAGAGGTATGTCATCTTCTCAAGCCCGTCGAATTTGCAATTAATAGTAGCAACTTCTAACCATCCTTGAACAGCATCCTCAAGCATCTCTAACAATTGTTCATAAGTTTCACCCCAAGTATGACACCCTGGTAATGCAGGTACAGAAGCACACCATACACCATCTTCTTGCCAGATAATTGCTTTGATTTTCATGGCGATCGCTTTTTTTTTGATTGATAAAAAATGTCTCCTAAAATAATATCATTTGTTTTTAGCTGAGATTAGAGAGAAAAAGCGATCTATGATTCTTTTTACTTAGCCTCTTTAAGACTATCAACCTTCTTAGTCAAAAAGCCAGAAAAAACCGAAATAACCCGACGTTTACGTTCTTTAATATTGACATTAATACTCATACCTGATTCTAGAGGCATTGATTTACCATTAGCCATGATAGTCTGTTGTTCTAGCTTAATTTTGGCTGGATAACGGGGATAAGAATGTTGTTCGTCTGGTTCGAGGGCATCTGCACCCACCCAGATTAATTTACCTGGAATATCACCAAATTCGCTAAAATCAAAGGAGTCGATCCGCACTTCTACATCCATACCCGATCGCACGAAACCTCGATCTTTACTAGGAATATAAACTTGAGCGATTAAGGAATCATCGGGAACAATTTCTAGTAAGGGTTTGGTTGGTTGTGCGACAAAGCCATCATGGGCTTTTAATTCAAAGATCGTTCCTGTTACGGGGGATTTCAGTTGATGATATGTGAGGTTTTGTTGTTGAGAAGTAATTTGACTGTTCAGTTCAGCAATTTTTTGCTCGTTTGCCATCATTTGTTTAGCTAGCTGGCTGTCAATTTCGGCAAGACGCTGTTGATTAGCAGCAATTTTGTTTTGTAAGTCAGAGTTAAAACTAGCAATAGTATTATCTAGGTTTGCTTGTGCTTGAGCGATCGCGCTTTGTAATCTTCCCTCTTCTTGTTCTAATGATTGAATTTCGCTTAGTTTTGAGGTTAATTCTGCCTGTTGAGTCTCCATTTCCATCTGACTGTTACCAGCCTCTTGTTGTTGACGGAGATATTGCAAGTTAGAAACAGCACCTTCTTTGACTAAAGGCGCAATATCCTTAGCGATCGCTTGTTCGGTAATTAGGTTATTTTTAGCTGTAGCGAGTTGGTTTTGGGCAGTAATAAATAATTTTCTGGCGTTTTTCTGTTGAGTAATGGTTTGTTTGAGTTGCCATTCCAGTTGTTCAATTTCTTGTTCTGCGGAGAGAATACGAGAATTGCGATCGCTCTGTAATACTTGCCATCGGGATTGTTGTGCAGGAGTTAAAGTAGGATTGAGCAAGCCTGTAATCAAAGCTTGATATAGCAGGTTTTCAGCTACAATTTCTTGTTTATTTTTGAGTAATAAAGTAATTTCTGGCGATATATTATGACTTATAGGATTGATGGTCACTAATTCAGCTACTTGCTGACGATATAAGTTATTTTCGTTAACCAAAGACTGCTTGACTTGTTGCAAAGATTTTATTTGGGCTTTTACAGCAGTGCGATCAAACTCTAATAATAAATCACCTTTCTCTACCCTTTCCCCATCTTCAACATAGACTGCTGAAACTACTCCATTAACGGATGCTTGAATTTCCTTAACTGCACCTTGAGGTTCAAGTTTGCCCGTAGCAGGAATTACCTTTTCAATTTGAGCAATACTCGCCCAAGCAAGACCACAAGTAGTAAGACTCACTAATCCCCAAATAATAGCCCGTGACCAAGTGGCAGGCTGTTTGAAAAAAACAGCAGGTTGTTGATTGTTGATTGTTAATTGTTGACTGTTCATGATGATTGGAGATTGGAGATTGGGGATTGGTGACCACTGGGGATTACTGTAAGGGCGATTCGCGAATCGCCCCTACCTGGTTACTGATATAGACAGGAATAACGTCCTTGCAATGCCATTAACTCTGCGTGTGTGCCTTGTTCTTCGATTACGCCGTTTGCCATCATTAGAATTAAGTCTGCATGGCGGATGGTACTGAGGCGGTGGGTGATAAAGAAAACGGTACGTCCAGTAAATCTTTGTGCCAGGTTGCGACATACTTGTTGTTCGGTTTCGTAGTCTAAGGCACTGGTAGCTTCGTCGAGAATTAAGAGACGGGGACTTTGTAAGACAGCACGAGCGATCGCAATTCTTTGTCTTTGTCCTCCTGATAGGGCTGCACCTCGTTCACCGACAGGGGTGTTATAACCTTCGGGAAGATCCATGATAAAGTCATGGGCAGCAGCGATTTTGGCAGCTTCGATTATGGCTTCGACATCGGCATCGGGGCTATTGAGGGCAATGTTTTCGTGAATTGTACCGTCAAAGAGTAAGGGGTTTTGGGGGACAACACCTAACTGCCGACGCAGGGAATAGAGTTCGACTTTGGAGATATCATAACCGTCGATTAAAATCCGTCCTGACTGGGGTTGATAAAAGCGTGGTAAGAGTTTCATCAAGGTACTTTTACCTGAACCACTTTGCCCCACAATACCGACAAACGAACCTGGTTTTATTTCTAGATTAATTTGTTTTAGTTGCAAGCGATCGCTACTATTAAAACTAAAAGAAATATTTTCGTAAGTTACCGCACCTGTAATGGGAGGCATAGGTAAATTGTGTTGTTGTTCTGGAGGTGATTCTTCAGTGTGGTTAAGGATATCCCCAAGACGTTCGATAGATAAGGCAGTTTCTAAGAATTGTTGCCACAGTTGAGACAGACGCAATAAAGGATTAGTCACATAGGTAGCAATGATCCGAAAGGCAATTAATTCTCCCAAGGTTAGTTTGCCTTCTAGTACCAAATATGCACCCACCCAGAGAACTAATAAAGTCGAAAGCTTATTCAGAAAAGTATTAAATGAACCTGTGACTGCTGAAACTTTGACCGCTTTAAACCCTACGGAAATAAAATGACCATACAATTCCTGCCAAGTCATGCGCGATCGCAATTCGATATTTTGGGATTTTACAGTTTCAATCCCGTTGAGTATTTCTACTAAATAAGACTGAGTATCACCATGACGAATCGCTTTCTGATGCAGTAAACGACGCAGAATAGGAGAAAAGATAACAGTTAAGATAATTAGTAAAGGAACGACGGATAAAGCAGTAAAAGTCAGTAGGGGACTATAAAACAGCATCACGGCAATATAAATCACCGAGAAAACCACATCCAACAAGACTGTTAAGGCTGTACCTGTCAAAAAAGAGCGAATATTTTGTAATTCTTGGACTCTGGTGGCTAATTCCCCTGTAGTGCGCTTGCCAAAATAACTCATCGGTAGACGTACCAAGCGATCAATTACCTGGGAAGCCAAACCCATATCAATACGGTTAGTAGTATCGGCAAATAAATAGGTGCGAAGGCTGCCCAACAGTGCTTCAAACACTGCCACAATAACCATTAACATCCCAAAGACGTGTAGAGTATCTAAACTATTTGTACCAATTACTTGGTCGATAATTGCCTGAGTCATCAAAGGATTAACTAATCCAAATAGCTGCACAAAGAAAGAAGCTACTAGTACTTCTAGCAATACCCGACGGTAGCGGATAATAGCAGGAAAAAACCACGAGATCCCAAATTTTTGTTTAGGAGTATCCGCTTTAGGTTGCAGTAATAATACTTCTCCCGACTCTCCCCAAATATCGGCAAACGTATCGAGGCGACGGCGTTTAATTCCCAAAGCTGGGATACCGAGAACTACTTCTTTAGCTGATGTATCGTAAACTACCGCAAAGCTATCTTCATAAGCAATCAAGGCAGGAGTAGGAATACTGGGTATTTTGGCTACAGGAATCTTAATCTGCTGTACCTGCAAACCCATTAAGTCGCTGACTACTGCACAAAAATTGAGATTAATTCTAGAAGTTTTTTTCTGATTGACTACAACCCTTTGGACTACTTCCTGACGATATTTCACCTCAAAGTAATCACATAACATTTGAAAACAGGCTAATGTTTCCTTAACTTTGCCCTTTCCACTAAAAAAGGGGTATTTGCGATCGCTGCTAGCTTTAATAGGCGGTAAGAAATCGGGAGATGTTATTGTTTGGGATGCAGGATGGAATTGTATTGGAGACTGGGAGGGAGAAAAAATATACTGGGGAATGCCTAGTAAACGAATTGAACCTGAAAGCAGAGTAGAGTTAATTTGACTAGGATAAAAATTACTATTAACTGGGATTTCTTGAGGTAATTGACCACCACTCACATACCATTGCAAATTAAGATCTAAATCTGTTGGTTTATCGGGAGGAAAGTAACGAACTACCGCTTGAGATAATGCAGCCAGAGATAATTGTTTCAAATCCGTCGCACCATCAGCTTGACGATTTAATTCTGCTCCCAAGACATCAAATATTTCAATTAAACTAGTATTTTGTTGATAATAAGCAGCAAAGCGAGAATGTTTTTCTAATAATGATTTAAATATGTCCGTAGGAATAGCAAAACAATCCACATCAGTAGACGCGATCGCACTTTCACTATAAACTTGTCTGACTACACTTGTCGCCCCTACTATCGATTTAGACTCTAATTTAGCTAGCGTTACTTCGATATCTCGGCGTGGATCGTAACCCAATAAACGTACCTGTCCACGACAGATAATAATGATATGAGAGGGTATTCTATCTCTGAGTAAAATAGTTTCTCCCAAACAATAACGTAGAGGTTGTAGCTGTTCTACAAGTTGCTTTAAAACTTCTGAGGGTAAAGTATTAAATGGTTGAATATTCCCAATAAATTCAGTAATTGAAAAAGCTCTAGCAGTCACTTCCACTCTCCCTTAACCTAATAAACCTCTTGATTAAGTTCAACTTAGAGAGTGATCGGGAATAAACAGGGAAGTTTTTTTGGGTAGCTTGTAGGGTGTGTTTCTTGTTTAATCTAAATTGAAAAAATAAATTTATTTAAAAATAAAATATTAATCATACATATCATGAAAAAATATGAGGTAAATATGTAAAAATATTCCAAGAGTTCGTATACCCATGGAAAAAGGAAGGTTGGAGGCGTTCAGCGATGGTGTGATTGCCATTATTATTACTATCATGGTGCTAGAACTAAAAGTGCCACAGGGAAATAACTTAGCTGCGCTGCTCCCTTTAATTCCAGTATTTTTGAGCTATGTACTTAGTTTTGTTTTTATTGGCATCTACTGGAATAATCACCATCATCTGCTACAGGCAATCCGCCACGTTAATGGTCGTATCCTTTTAGCGAATCTACATCTGCTGTTTTGGTTATCGTTAATTCCCTTTGCTACAGGCTGGATGGGTAAGAATAACTTCGCTGCCTTCCCAGTTGCTTTCTATGGAACGATACTATTATTATCTGCGATCGCTTACTACATTCTTACTCACGCTCTCATTAATCATCACGGTAAAGATTCTACTTTGGCGACTGCAATTGGTCGAGATTCTAAAGGTAAAGTGTCTATAATTTCTTGTATTTTGGCAATTTTACTTGCTTTTATAAACCCGCGTTTGTCTTGTTTCCTATATATTATGATGGCGAGTATGTGGCTTTTCCCCGACCGTCGAATTGAAAAAACTTTAACTCGATACAAGGTGTCAGATGCTAATGATGACTATCCTAATATTCCTTGAGATAAGCAATTACTGTCACTGTTATGGTAAATAACCAACTTCAGACAACTTTACCTTTAGAAAACGGCGATCGCCTTACACGCTCTAAATTTGAGCGACGCTATCAAGCTATGCCACAAGTTTAAAAAGCCGAACTTATTGAAGGAAGAGTATACATGACATCACCAGTCAGAGTTATCCATGGTCAACCTACGAGACTATAACTTAGAGAGTGCAATCAGTACTTAGGAAAAATTAAATTCATAGGTAGAGGCAGAATGTAGGCTGTAGGGTGTATGAATATAAAGTGTGTAATTAATTTTGGTCTACCTAATTATTATTTACGTGTAATTACTTTCGATGAACATAGTAAAAACATTTCACCCTGAAGCAGCAGAGCGTTTTAGACAGCTTCAAAATCAGCTACGAGAATGGACAAAATTGCCTATGGAGGGGGAATTATGGCAGAGTGTCGATATTTTTGAGGAGGATGACTATGACATTTTAGTTATTCCTTCTTTTAGTGTCGATCAGCAGGTAGGAGATAAAGTACCAGGATTTTTACACTATGAAGAAAGATTACTATTTTCGCTGATTCGTTTACGTAACCCTCTAACCAGGGTTATTTATATTACCGCTCTACCTCTATGTCCGATCGTCATTGATTACTATTTGCAATTATTACCAGGAATTCCATTTTCCCATGCTCGCGATCGCCTGTTATTAATTAGCACCTATGATGGTTCACTCAAACCTTTAACCCAAAAGATTCTAGAACGTCCTCGCTTAGTAGAGAAAATTCGCCGTGCCTTACGTCCTCATAAGTCTTATATGGTCTGTTATAATTCGACTGACCTAGAACAAGAACTATCATTAAAATTAGATATTCCTTTATTAGCAGCTTCCCCTGAGTTACTTTATTGGGGTTCAAAAAGTGGTAGTCGCGAAATTTTTGCCGAGACAGGAATTGCTCATCCCGACGGTAGCCTCTCTGTTTATAATGTTGTTGATTTGATCCAAGAATTAATTAATTTATGGCAACGACAACCTACTCTAAAGCGCATCGTAGTTAAACTCAACGAAGGGTTTTCAGGAGAAGGGAATGCGATCTTAGACCTTAAACCAATTCAAAATTATGCTCCTCACCTAGGTGATATAACAGCAAGCAGTAACGCTTTGCTAAAACAGTTAGAAAATATGAGTTTTCAGGGAGTAGGAGAAACCTGGTTGACTTTTTCGGCTCGTATTCCCGAATTAGGAGCAATTGTCGAAGCTTTTATCGAAGGAGAAAACAAGCGATCGCCCTCTGTACAGGGTTATATTCGACCATCAGGGGAAGTGGAAATTATTTCTACCCACGACCAAATCTTAGGTGGTGCAGATGGACAAGTATATGAAGGTTGTTATTTTCCTGCGGATACTGCCTATCGTTTAGAAATACAAGAGTTAGGACTCAAAGTGGGGGAAGCTTTAGCAGCCAAAGGCGCAATGGAACGTTACGGGGTAGATTTCATGGCGGTGCAGCAACCTGAAACTAAACAATGGGATCTCCAGGCGATCGAAATTAACTTGCGTAAAGGCGGTACAACTCATCCCTTTATGACCCTACGATTGTTAACCAACGGTACTTTTGATTACGATTCAGGTAATTTTCTCACTCAACAAGGTCAACCAAAATATTATCTGGCTACAGATAATCTCCAGAAAGAGCAGTATCGAGGTTTATTACCCAATGACTTGATGGATATTATTGCCCAAGAAAGGTTACATTTCCACAGTAGTAGTCGGACTGGTACAGTATTTCATCTGATGGGGGCATTATCGGAATTTGGTAAGCTTGGTTTGACTAGTATTGGTGATTCTTTAGCGGAAGCTCAAGCTATATATGATCGCGTGGTAGCTGTATTGGATCGAGAAACAGAATTTAGCACCCATCTTAATACAACCTTACCGATTAATTGGAGTAGTCACCAATGAAGACGTTGCTAATTTAATATATGAAGGAAGACTTACTTAACTCAAATGTTAAATTAATTTTGTACGGCTATAAAAGCCGACCATCTTCAATTCGGATAATGTGATCGGCGATGTCTAAAATACGGTTATCGTGAGTAACCATTAGAATAGCCGAACCCTGTTCTATGGCAAGTTGTTGCATCAATTTAATGACATCTCGACCTGTTTTACTATCAAGAGCAGCAGTAGGTTCATCGGCTAAGATAAGTTGAGGATGATTAACTAAGGCACGAGCGATCGCTACTCTTTGTTTTTGCCCTCCAGAAAGATTTTGGGGATAGTAATCGTAATATTTTCCTAATTTGACTGCTCTCAACATTGCTTTAGCCTTGGCTTTGGCTTTTTGCTCAGAAATTGTTTTGTCTAGTTCCAGAGCAATCTGCACGTTTTGCCGAGCTGTTAAAAATTCTAATAAGTAGATAGGGGTTGAAATAATCAGCTATATAACGATAAATTAAGTTAGAGAGTTGAAGCGTGGAGGCTATCTCATACTAAATCCGATTGACAGAAGTTATTTATTTAGGCTGACTTGGGGACTAGGAGAATAGGGG
>JBOFLX010000067.1:0-2683 GCA_051658085.1 Waterburya sp. | reverse complement strand
TTAGTAAATGGAAACAAGAGTATATACTTAATGGAATAGAGGGGTTAAAACTGAAGCATCAAGGTTCAAAAGGGTATCTAAGCCAGTCTGAAAAACAACAGGTGCTGGTGTGGCTAGAACAAAAAAATGATTGGAATCTTAACGAACTTGAGTACCATCTTGCCCAAGAATTTGAGGTAACGTTTGCGGCCAAATCAAGTTACTACGATTTGTTTCACCATGCTGGAATATCATGGAAAAAATCCCAGAAGAGAAATCCAGGCAAAGACCTGATTGCAGTAGCCGAAAAAAAAAAGAGATTGAACAATTTTTAGCCGAATAAAGGAAATATTTCAGTAAATACAGATAATAAAATTTATCAGCTTCCAGGTATGGAAGATTACGAATCAACAGTCATCGATCCAACTAAGGGAGAAAAGTGGTTTTGTACAGAATCAGAAGCGATCGCCAGTGGATATCATAAAGCACCAAGATAAAACTATTCACCTCTCACAAACATGAGTAGGATCATCGGCTTTTTCCGCAAATTCCAATCCTCTAGCCAAACGCCAAGCAAAAATAGGCGGTAAACCAGCATCTAAAATCGCAGCACAGGTTTTTTGATAGTCATACTCCACTTCTCGTAAACTTACTGCTTCTGTTTCCGTATCATAAATCACATAAGTAGCATTTGGACGACCATGACGAGGTTCACCTACCGAACCAACATTTATAATTCGCTTAACAGGGGTATTAAAACTGATGGCTGGTTGTTCATCTTGATTAGGTTGATTAACTTTAACCTGCAATTGTCCAGAATCTAAGGTGCGAACATAGGGAACATGAGTATGTCCACAAAACAGCACATCTGCATCACTCGATAGGACTCTTTATAAGGCGGTAAAGGCATCCATTTCGGGTAATAGATATTCGTGGTTGCTACTGGGGCTACCATGTACAAAACAAAGATTATCTTCTTTATAGGTATGGGGTAATTGTGAGGACTGGCGACAGCAATAATCATAAATTCAAAATTTTGATAACGATAATCATTATATCTAAAAATCAAAATAGAAATAAGCAACTAATGTAATATTATTAAGTTAAGTAAAAATACGTAGATACTTTTATATTTTTAATAGCTTTGATTAAAAGTAATTAGTTTACTTTGCACCCTCTTATTTCTAAATCCTTTGCTTTCAACACTTGATGAATAAAGAATTTATTGCATTTTTTTAATAGATTAATAATAGCTAAAATGTCTGCAAATAAACCCAATAATGACAAAGATCAAGTTAGTCCTCAGGTATTGGAAACTGATATTAATTCCGAAGCCACTTTAACTGACGTTTCTCAAGATTCCACTACATCGGACAATGAACAGGACAACTCTACACCAGTTGAAGCCTCTAAATCAGTTGTTTCGGAACAAGAAATTCATTCAGAGAATGTCAATGAACAAAAAGGGGAATTAATCTGGCTGGAAAAATCAGCGAATGAAGACCAAAAATCAATTTTTCAAAGGCTGAAAACCAAAACGGCAGCTCTTTTAGTAGGTAGTGCGGTAATGTTCCCCATACTAGCAGTGGGAACAACGACCTACTATTTTGGTAGCCAAGCTGTCAATAAACAGGCAATTTTAGCAAAACGGGTTGATAATATTGGTTTAGCTCAAACAGAGTTAGCACGACAACAAAAATTACTGGCTGCTTTATTAATTGGTACTGGAACAACAGCTTTGTTAGCTGGTGCTATAGCTGCTTTCGGGACGAAACGGCTGTTGGATTCGATATCTAAAACAAATAGGTCAGAAACCGCCGAAAATTCTCAAACTCAAGTATATAGAGAGTTTATTCAGAACTTAAGCCAATCTGTTTCCCAAAAAGATATTCTTAAAGCCATTGTCGAAGAGGCACGCAACTATCTAAATTGCGATCGCGTTATTGTTTATAGTCTTAATCAAGATAAATATGGTGTGGTGGTAGCCGAGTCAGTAGCTCCTGGTTATACTGAAGCATTAGGTAAAACGATACAAGATTCTTGTTTTGAAGCGAGATATCTCGACAAATATCGCGATGGCAGAGTACGGGCAATAGACAATATTCAAACAGCAGAGATAACCCCGTGTCATAAAGAACAGTTGCAAAAGCTAGAAGTAAAAGCGAATCTAGTTACGCCGATTATTAATGAAGGCAATTTATTTGGGCTATTGGTAGCCCATCAATGCGAAAAACCGCGACAGTGGCAGCAGGGAGAAATTAAATTTTTAAATCAACTAGCTCAAAAAGTTGGTTTAACTCTCGAAAACGCTAAGTTACTCGATGATTTAGTGCGTCTCCAGACTCAGGCAGAAACAGAAAGAAAATGGACTCATTATTTTACCGATTCGATTCAATATATCCGTCAATCCCTGCAAAAAGATGATGTCTTAGAGATTAGCGTCGAAGAAGTCAGAAAAGTTTTAGAATGCGATCGCGTGGTAGTTTATAGTCTTAACCAGGATAAATATGGAGTAGTTATCGCCGAATCGGTTGCTCCTGGATATCCTAGAGCCTTAAATAAAACCATCGAAGACCCTTGTTTTGAAGCCAGATATCTCGATAAATACCGTGATGGTCGAGTTAGGGCAATAGATGATATTTATCAAGCAGGGATGACCCAATGTTATGTAGAACAGCTAGAAAGCTTGGAGGTAAAAGCTAAT
>JBOFLX010000066.1:0-15478 GCA_051658085.1 Waterburya sp. | reverse complement strand
CATCGGAACTCACGCCTCTGGAGACATCGACCTCTGCTTTGGTGGGGAAACTCCTCAAAGTAAGCCGAGTCGCGGAAAGAGGAAGCCCAAAGAGTAATCTTTGGAATCCCCATGCCTTCAGGCTGGGGAGGATGTCAATAGTAGAACTAATATGAAGGCGACAATTGCTCCTGTTAAAATAAATAAAATTTTAGTGGTGCGATCGCTTTTAGAAAGAATTTCTGAGTATGATAGTTCGTGTTGCTGAATGAGCAAAAAGGAATGGGGACTAATTAGAAAAGGAAATATTTTATTTAATAGCAAGCGTAGGAAAAAATTAATACTCCATAATCGTTTTTGTAAGACATTTTGATTGTATTGCCAGGGATAACTAATTTGTACCAAGCGGATTAAAGCTTTAATGTCTTCTTGGCGTAAGTTTTGATAACGGGGAAGTGCTTGAGAAAGATTATCCTTAGTTTCCGCTAAAGTCTGATATAACAGATAAACATCTTCCAATGCCGAATTAACTCCCTGTCCGATATCGGGAGGAAAACAATGTACTGCATCTCCCAACAAAATTACGGCTGTTCCTTGGTTATTTTCAGGTTGTCCCCAAATTCGATATAATCCTGAACAATACTGCGGTAGGGGAAACATTCCTCCTTCACTAGCAGTAAATCTCGCTATTTCTTGTTGAGAAAGTATTTTTTGTAGAGGAATTTGAGGAAAAGCTTGTTTGAGAAAATTCTCTACTGCTTCTGGAGTTTTTAATTGCCAAATGTGATGGTCTGGATAGGTGATAATGTTAGCAGTCCTGGGTGTATCGGGATTTTTAAAAGGTAATAACCCTAGAGAAATTGCTTGTTTACGCTCTTTGAAAGCCGATTTAATACCATAAGTCATGGTTGACTTTGATAGATCTTCTTTTCTGTCTGATAAGGGAAATCGAGGTGGTAGGGTAAGAACTTTGTATTTTAAACCTGCACTCGGAGAGTCAAATTGCTGCATCTCAAAATCATCAGATTTGCCTTTTTCCCATTGATGCAGAGTTTGACGTACTATAGAATTTAAACCATCACAACCAACTATTAAATTAGGAGTCAAGGTAAATTGTTTTTGGTCTAAAGACTCTACAATAATTTCTAGGCGATCGCTATTTTGCTTGATTTCTTGGCATTGAGTTTGAAATAAGATACGAACTGAATCTTGCCAATATTCTGCAATTTCTTGATAAAGTAATTCGACAAAAGAAGATCTAGGCAACCAATAAGCAGGTTTGCGGTTAGGATCAACAATGGGCAATTTAGAGGTTTTGCGCGTACCGTTTTTTCTAATTAAAGTAAAATAAAAATCAGTGCTAGGAACGCTTAAATCGGCTAATTTTGCAGTTAAATTACATAAATCAGTAAATTTTTGCCCTCTACCATCAATTTGATAACTAAAAGATTTATCAGGTTCGTAATAATCTGCCGATGGTCTTTTTTCTAAAACGGTAATATTTTGCCAACCTCTTTTAGCTAGCATTAAAGCCGTTGCCATACCTGCTGGCCCACCTCCAACAATTACAGCGTCGTTTGGATGTGAATTATTCATGTTTAGATGATAGCAATTTAACCTTTAATTTTGCTGTCACTGAAATTTTAAGTTCAAATAGACAAATTACCGTTAATCTAGAAAAGGTAATACAGTCAGGACAAAAGTTGTGGCTTTCAAAATTGGTTTATTAGGATACGGTACAGTCGGTACAGGTACAGCAGAAATTATTCTCGATCCCGTAGGACGTAATAGTCTGCTGCAAACAATAGAAATAGCTAAGGTGGGGGTAAGATCGCTCGATAAACCGCGATCGCCCGAATTACCTCCAGGAGTTTTAACGACGGATTTAGAAGCAATTGTCACCGATCCAGAAATTGCGATTGTGGTGGAATTGTTAGGGGGTTTAGAGCCATCGCGATCGCTCATCCTCAAAGCAATAGAACATGGTAAACATATTGTTACCGCTAATAAAGCCGTGATTGCTCGTCATGGAGAGGAAATTTACACCGCAGCTAATCAAGCAGGAGTATATGTATTACTAGAAGCTGCTGTAGGTGGTGGTATTCCCGTAATTAAACCTCTAAAACAGTCTTTGGGGGTTAATCGTATCCAAACTGTAATTGGAATTGTTAATGGCACAACTAACTACATCTTGACCCAAATGACCCAAGAGGGTGCAGACTTTGATGAGGTTTTAGCTGAGGCTCAAAAACTAGGCTATGCGGAAGCCGATCCTACTGCTGATGTTGATGGTTATGATGCTGCGGATAAGATTGCAATTTTAGCAGCGATCGCTTTTGGGGGCAGAATTAAACGAGAAGATATTGCCTGTGAAGGTATTCGCCAGATAACCGCTACTGATATTAGCTATGCGGATAATTTAGGATTTGTAATTAAATTACTGGCGATCGCTAAAGCTAATCCAGACAATGATTCTCTTCAGGTTAGAGTTCATCCTACCCTTGTCCCCAAAGATCACCCTCTAGCTAGCGTTAACGATGTCTACAACGCGATTTTGGTTGAAGGTGAACCACTTGGACAGGTAATGTTTTTTGGCCCTGGTGCAGGTAAAGGAGCAACAGCTAGCGCAGTCGTCTCAGATATTATTAATATTGTGGGCATTTTGCAAACTAGTAATAGTAATCAGCAGCTAGATCCTCTCCTGCGTTGTTCTCATGAACATTTTAAGCAACTTACTCCCATCGAAGACATTCAAAGCCGTTTTTATGCTCGTTTTCTCTGCCAAGATGTTTCTGGGGTGATTGGTCATTTAGGTACTAGTTTTGGTAATTACAACGTCAGCTTAGAATCGGTAGTACAAATCGGTTTTCGTAATCAATTAGCTGAGATTGTAGTTGTCACTCACGATGTCCAAGAAGGCAATTTCCGCCGAGCCTTAGAGGAAATTAAAAATCTGGAGACGATCAATAGTATTCCTAGTATTCTCAGGGTACTATAACCAAATTAATTGTGTACTTTCTAACCCACTACCTACTACCTAATATCTACTACACTAAATAGTAAAGCAATATGGCACGTAGCTCTTTACAGTTAAACAGTGAATGGATTCCTAAAGTCGAGGAATCTCTAGCTACTCAGCAATTAACACAACGGACAATTGCCGAACGTTTAGACATTTCACGCTCTTCTGTCTCAAAATTTATCAACTGTAAGCCTGTTGCTTTAAATACCTTTATTCGTCTCTGTCAGGAATTAAACATAGATTGGAATGGAGCTTCTCAACCAGAGAGAGAATGGAACGATAAAATTTCCAGCTTTAAATTCAAAAGCGATCGCTTTAAAGCCAATCCAGGTGGACAAATCTCTCCTCAAGAAATTATTGGCAGAGATGAGTTAATCGCCGAGCTTTGGGACAGACTCAGACAACAAAGCTTAATCTTTAGTGGTGAAAGACGGATCGGTAAAAGCAGCATCCTTAAGAAAATGAGTGCTAAACCGCCAGAGGATATGTTACCGATCTATCGAGATCTTGAAGGAATTAAAACGCCAATTGAATTTGTAACAGGAGTTTGGCAGGATACAGAAACTTATCTTAGGGAAACTGGAAAAACTAAAAGAGTACGCGAGTTTTTAAGTGAATTAACGGGATCTTATTTTGATGCCTATCAATTTCCCCCAATAGCAGCCGAACATTGGAAAACTTTGTTAACTAAAACTATCGAAGATTTGGTAACTCAGCAAAATCAGCAAATTGTGTTTATTTGGGATGAAATGCCTCATATGTTGGGGAATTTTAACGATGAGGCAGCTATGTCAGTTTTAGATACTTTGCGATCGCTCCGTCAGACTTATCCTGATGTTCGCATGGTCTTTTCTGGTTCGATTGGTTTGCACCATATTATTAGACATCTTCAGAAGGCTGGCTATAGCAATGATCCAACTAATGATATGTATTCTATCGATGGTCAACCATTGACTTTAGAGGCTGCCGTTGAGTTAACTATTAATCTCTTGGTAGGGGAAAAGATACCCGTTTTTAATCTGGAAAAAACCGCGGAGGAAATTGCTTTAGCAGTTGATTGTATTCCTTTTTATATTCATCATTTAGTTAATCAATTTAAAGGTTCAACTAGCGAAGTTACCCACGAAGAAATTATTGCTACCGTCACTGAATCTCTACGAAACCCGTTAAATCCTTGGAAACTAGATCACTATCGCGAACGAATTGATAATTATTATGGTGAGGTTCAAAAGCCTTATGCTCTCAATATTTTAGATATTCTCTCTATTAATCCCCCCACCTCATTCTCGCGACTATGGCAATATCTCAAAAGCGAACCCGATACTAAAGATAAAGAAACCGCCAGAACTGTTTTAAGACTATTGATGAAAGATTATTACTTAATTCAAGAGGATAATCTATCGGGTAGTCTATATTCTTTTCGTTATCAGTTAGTACAAAGATACTGGCAGCTATCTAGAGGTTTATAGCTTTTGCTTTTTTCCTTCTCTAACTGATAGTCAGCTTTTCGAGTTTTTCTTGTTCGTCTGTGGTTAAATCAGTTGTTTGACCAAGTATTTCTTTATACATTTTGATATATTCTACAGCCGACTTGAGCCAACTAAAATTTTGATTCATAGCTCTTTGTTGTAATTCTTGCCATTTATCTTTATAGATGAAACCTTCAGAAGCTCTAACCATGCAAGTAAATAAATCTAAAGGTTCATAACGATCAAAACAATAACCTGTTCCTGCTTTATTCATGGGATCGTGATGGCTTACCGTGTCTACTAAGCCTCCAGTCCGTCTTACAATGGGAATGCAACCATAACGCATCGCTAACATCTGGCTAATACCACAGGGTTCAAATTTAGAAGGCATTAAAAAGACATCACAACCGCCATAAATTCGACGTGCCAGAGCATCATTATAAAGCAGTTGTACTGAAATTCTACCTGAAAAACGGGTTGCTACTTCCCATAGTTGCGATTCCAGTTGGCGATCGCCTGTACCTAAAACTACTAGCTGAGAGTTACTGTATGCCATAAAGCGATCAAGTATTTGCAGTAACAAGCTAATTCCTTTTTGATCAACTAATCGCGAGACAACTCCCATTAAAAAGACATTCTCGTCTACAGTCAAACCTAACTCTTGCTGTAATACTGTTTTATTAACAGGACGTTTAGCTAAACTATTTTGAGTAAAAGTTTGCTTAAGAGATTGATCGTTAGCAGGATTATAACTTTCCGTATCTATACCGTTGAGAATTCCTCTGCTTTTACCACTAATAAATGACAGTAAACCCTCTAGTTTTTCACCATATTCAATGGTTTGAATTTGTTTAGCATAAGTAGGAGAAACCGTATTGACGCGATCAGCAAATTGTACCGCAGCAGCCATGACGTTATGTCCCTGCATATACCAAGGACACCAAGTAATTTTATCTAAATACCATCGCCAAGGGCCTTGATAAGCTAAATTGTGAATTGTAAACACACTGGAAATATCAGGCGACTGATTCATCCAGACAGGTATCATACCCGTATGCCAATCATGACAGTGGACTATTTCTGGTTTCCAATAATTCCAGCAAAACTCTGCTGCACCGTTACTAAAAAATGTAAACCGCCATGCTTCATCTTCTCCCGCATAAATTCGTTGAGGATCAAAAACAGGATGACCAAGTAAATAAAGTGGAACATCGCTATCTGGAAGAACAGTTTGATAGACAGCAAAATCATTAAACATGGCATATCCCCACCAAACAGGATCAGCAGGAATATTGATCTTGTTTTGTAAAAAGCCATAGTAAGGCATAAAAATGCGGACATCATGACCTAGTTTTCTCAATACTTTGGGTAATGCACCCACGACATCTCCCAATCCTCCCACTTTAGCAATAGGAGCTACTTCTGCTGCTACAAATAAAATCCGCATTTACTATAATTAGCTTGTTTTTTGTTTGGTTAAACTTAGCCACCTTGTTATTAAGGCGACTTGTCTGGAGAACGGAGCGTGAATTGAAAGATTCACTCTACTCCTCTCTAGTTAGGCTCTGGTTATCAATACTATTCAGACTAGGGTGGGTAAATTGTCAATCCAATGCCATTTTGATTTTTCAAATTGATTTTGAATCTTATTTATGACTTTATCCCATTCCTGACGAATTTTATACTTTACGTCTAATTGTTTTTCCTTTCTCTGTAATGTTTCAACCAACTTTAATTAGCCACCCAAACATATTTAGAAAAGACCATAGCAATACTAATCCCCAAGCCCAAACCTACTAAAACCTGAAAAGGGGTATGTCCTAATAACTCTTTTAATCTTTCTTCATTGAGATTGTGTTCTTCTTGAAATAGCTCATCGACTAATTGATTGAGAATCTTTGCCTGTTTGCCTGCTGCTTGACGTACTCCAGCAGCATCGTACATGACAATAATGGCAAATAGACAAGCGATCGCAAATTCGGCAGAAGACCAACCTTTAGTCAATCCAACACTAGTAGCCAATGCTCCAACTAAGGCAGAGTGTGCGCTAGGCATCCCACCAGTGGATAGTAAATAGGTAATATTAAGCTTGCGAGTTCTAATTAGGTCAATAGCTAACTTTAGTCCCTGAGCGGTGATACAGGCTAAGAGTGCGACCATTAGTATCTGATTGTGTATGATATCAGTAACTTCTTGCATGGTTTTTCTTCTTTGCCTCAAAAAACATTAAATTAAATGTATAAATTAGATTTTTAAAATTTCTGATAGTTTGATAGTTAGCGATCGCGAGTCACTATATATTTAGCTATTGTTCTTAATGGTTCAGCTTTAGCATCATAGATAGATAATTGAGCGATCGCATTATTAACTAATTCCTGGGCTTTCGCCTGAGACTTTTCTAAGCCCCATATACTAGGATAAGTAGCTTTTTGTGCCTCCAAATCTTTACCCGCAGTTTTGCCTAATTGCTCGTCTGTCGCCGTAATATCTAAAATATCATCAATTATTTGAAAAGCTAGACCAATGTTTTGAGCATACTGAGACAGTCTAGTTATATTTTCCTCAGAAGCATTGGCTAAAATTGCCCCTGACACTACTGAGGCTTCGAGTAATGCCCCTGTTTTGTGAGTGTGAATAAAGCTGAGAGTTTCGGCGGTAATATCAGTCTTGCCTTCAGACTCTAAATCTAATACCTGTCCCCCAACTAAACCAGCAGCACCGACAGTACGACCTAAGCAAGCTACTACTCGTAAAATGTTTTCGGGAGCGACATTTTTGGTTTGGGTAGCGACATATTCAAAAGCATAAGCTAATAAACCATCTCCAGCCAAAATCGCAATATCTTCACCATATACCTTGTGATTAGTTGGTTTACCTCGACGAAAATCATCATTATCCATCGCTGGTAAATCATCGTGGATAAGAGACATGGTATGAATCATTTCTAAGGCACAAGCAGTCGGCATTGCCATCTCTATTGTGCCACCCATTAAATCAGAGGTTGCTAAACACAGAATTGGACGTAAACGTTTACCACCAGCTAGCAAAGAATAGCGCATTGCTTCATAAATCTTGGCTGGTTTGGCGATCGCAATTGCTTGATCTAACGCCTGTTCAACTAACTTTTGTTGTTGCTTGAGATAACTCTTTAAGTTAAATGTGGCAGATGTCTCGGCTTCAGTTAGTTTTTTGTCGGCTTGTACCATATAGCAGGAAAATGTACTGAATGAATCACACTTTATTATCTCCTGACTGGGTATTTTAACCAAACATTCTTACGTTTAATGTGAATAAGCTTCGTTCCAATGAACTGGTTTATAGCTGTTAGCTGCTTGCTATTAGCTATTAGCTGCTTGCATTAAGCCAATTTAACGACGAAAAATACGAATATAAGTATTGTTGGTACTGTCGTAGTTAGTCTCACTAGGTAAGTTGATAATGATGATGTTGCCACTTTTTTGGTTGTGGTGTCGGTGAGTTTGATACTCATGGTGGTAGTCATCATCGTCATAATTAGATTCATGCCGACGATAACCCCTAGAATCTTTGTAATAAATATAATCTTCTGATGAATCTGGCTGCTCATGATCATAACTGCCATATCCATCATAATTACTCTCTGGTAGAGGAATATGAGATCCAGGAGGAGGAGTAATATTAAGCGAAGTTGGGGCATTAATTTGGCTACGGACACCAACTTGAGCAAGTTGAAAGGTGTTTTGAGTAGGTATTGCCTGAGCGGAATCTATAATTCCCATAAATCCTAGTGTGATCGCCACAACACCTAACTTATGCTGCCAATTTAGTTTAGTTAATTTAATTTGATATTTTTGTGTTGCATAGCTGCAAGATGATTTAAAACAATTAAGTTTAACAAAAGCTATAAGCTTCGCTTTAAAACAGGTTGAATTACCCCAGTCCCCTAGTCCCCTAGTCCCCCAGTCTCCTAACCCCCCAGTCTCATAGTCTCTCAGTCCCCTAGTCAACCCAAAGTATCCCATAATGATGCAACGCCGATATTTTTGCCTCATAATCTGCCCCTGCTATCTTCAACAGTAAAATTAATAAAATAATTAATAATTAGTTTAAGTAATTACCACAGTAGTATAATTATATCAACGTGACGACAGATAATCTGGAAAAGTTTCAACATAAATACCAAGCAGGAAAACAAGCACTAGAGAAAGGGCAATATCGCCTCAGTATTGAAAATCTCGAAGCTGCTCAAGAATTAATTCCCCCTAATTCTCGTCGGGGTGGAGAAGCAGGAATTTGGCTAGTTACTGCTTATCAAGCTGCTAATCAAATTAATGAAGCGATCGCTCTTTGTCAAGATTTAGTTAATCATCCCGACTCTCAAACCCGTGAACAGGCACAGCGTATTCTTTATATTATCAATGCCCCTAAACTTCAACGACCTAAAGAATGGATGAGTGAGATACCCGATTTAACTAAGACTGATGCTGAAGGAGCGCGGTATCTGACTGCTCAAAAGCCTAAAACTCAAAATGCTTCTGAACCTGAATATGTTGATCTAGATTTATCTCAAGTTGAAACTCAAGATAATCAATTTGTCTGGTTTGCTCTGATTTTAATTATTCTCTTACTCGGCAGTTTAGTTTTGCTTAATAAAATTAATTAAAATTGTTTGCCCCTCACAGATTTCTCACATCTTTTTTTTTAGATTGATAGATGTAGAGCTTAAAATTATCAAGTTAATGAAATTGCCTTTTCCTCTATCTTTTCTGAGAAAGCTAAATAATCACTGGTGGGTAAAAATTTATACTTCAACCCCTTGTTGTACTTACTATTTTGGCCCTTTTGATAGTAAAAGAGAAGCAAAAATTTATCAGCCTGGTTATGTTGAAGATCTGGTTCAAGAAAAAGCTCAAGGTATAAAAGTTGAAACCAAATGGGTTTTAAATTTACCAAAATCGCTGACTATTGTAAAAGAATAGACCTTATATACTTAGTCTAGTCAGAAAACTGGAGTTTTAAAATGAGGAGTCAGGAGTCAGGAGTCAGAATTAATACTTTTTATTATCTATTATCTATTACCTGTTCCCTATTCCCTAAAGAATAAAAAACTACTAGTTTCAAACTAGACGCGGTTTAGTTGTACAATTGACGGTTGTACTTCTCCTACACAGACTGTGATTGAACGCTATACTCTGCCCGAAATGGGCGAAATTTGGACTGATAACTATAAACTCAAAACCTGGTTACAGGTAGAAATAGCAGTCTGCGAGGCGCAAGCAGAACTAGGTTATATTCCTCAAGCTGCCGTTGATGAAATTAAAGCCAAAGCTAATTTTGATCCACAACGGGTACTAGAAATAGAAGCGGAAGTTCGTCATGATGTTATTGCTTTCTTGACTAATGTTAATGAATATGTTGGGGATGCAGGCAGATATATTCATCTAGGCTTAACTAGTTCAGATGTTCTAGATACTGGTATTGCCCTTCAATTGGTTGTGAGCCTGAATCTGATTTTAGAACGCCTAGAAGAATTAATTCAGGCAATTCGTTATCAAGCACAACAACATCGCTACACAGTTATGGTTGGTCGATCGCATGGTATTCATGCTGAACCGATTACTTTTGGTTTTAAGTTGGCTGGTTGGTTAGCGGAAGTTTTACGTAACCGCGATCGCCTGGTAAGATTACGCAAAGATATTGCTGTTGGTAAGATTTCTGGTGCTGTCGGTACTTATGCTAATGTTGATCCACAAATAGAAGCGATCGCTTGTCAGAAATTAGGTTTAGAACCAGATACCGTTTCAACGCAAGTAATTTCTCGAGATCGTCATGCGGAATATGTCCAGCAATTAGCTCTTTTAGCTGCTTCAATTGAACGTTTTGCCGTAGAAATTCGTAATCTCCAGCGTACAGATGTTCTAGAAGTGGAAGAATTCTTCTCTAAAAAACAAAAAGGCTCTTCAGCCATGCCTCATAAGCGTAATCCCATTCGTTCTGAAAGGTTAACAGGAATGGCGCGCATTATTCGTGGCAATGCGGTAGCTGCCCTAGAAAACGTGGCTTTGTGGCACGAGCGAGATATTTCCCACAGTTCAGTTGAACGGGTAATTCTACCTGATAGCTGTATTTTGATTCACTTTATGCTCAAAGAAACTACTAGTCTAGTCAAAAACCTGCTGGTATATCCCGAAAACATGAAGCGTAATATGAATGTCTATGGAGGAGTAATTTTTAGTCAACGAGTTTTACTAACTCTGGTAGAAAAAGGGATGAATCGAGAAGATGCTTATCGGGTGGTACAGGAATGCGCTCATACAGCCTGGAATCAAGAGAATGGAGATTTTCGTCAACTAATTACTCAAGATGAAACTGTGACCCAAACCTTATCGACTGAAGAAATTGCTGCCTGTTTTGATCCTAATCATCATTTAAAAAATCTCGATGAAATTTATCAACGTTTAGGAATTTGACGACTCCCACCGCTGAACGCTTGAGCGGTTCAACGGGAGATTCTCACTTCGCTGGAACTTGCTCGGTTGTGGATTTTTCACGTCCACTTCCTTGACTAACAGTTCCTCCATGAGCAGTAGCCTTGCGTCCCAAGGCTAATAAACGTAGGGCTTCATCTCGGATATTTTCGGCTGCATTGATATCACGGTCTATATGCTTTATGCCACATTTTGGGCAATCCCAAAATCTTACATTGAGAGGAAGTTTGTCTATTCGATATAGACATTTATTATGTAGTTTGCTGCTAGGAAAGAATCTATCTACCTGTATATATATTTTACCTTCCCATTCAGCTTTGTATTTGAGCATCGTATTGAGCATTCCCCAACCAACATTAGAAATAGCTAATGCTAATTTAGAATTCTTGACCATGCCCTTGACGTTGAGATTTTCTACCGCTATGACTTGGTTTTTGTCTACTATCCTACGCGATAGTTTGTGAAGAAAATCTAACCTACAATTACTTACTTTTTCATATACTTTTGCTGCTAGTTTTCTAGCTTTATATCTATTATTAGAACCCTTTTGCTTACGAGCTAATTTTTGTTGCTTGCGTTTTAGGTTTTTCTGATGTTTTTTGAACCACTTAGGATTATTGTATTTAGAACCGTCGCTAGTTACACAAATATCAGAAATACCAACGTCTAAACCAATACACTTTCCATCGCTACTAGGTTCTGGAGTACCAATACCATCATCAACTAATATTGACGCATAGTATTTACCCGAAGATACTTGAGAAATGGTTACAGTTTTGACTGTCCCTTCAATTGGCTTGGATACTTTAGTGGAGACTAGCTTGAGCTTGGGAAATTTGATATACCCCTCTAATATTTTGACATTTTGAGGATAGCTAATTGATTGCTTGCTTCCTTTGGCTTTGAATCGGGGGAATTTTCCTCTACCTTCAAAAAAATTGATGAAAGCATTAGATAGATTGAGTGCTACTACCTGAAGACATTGTGAGTATGGTTCGCTTAACCACTCATATTCTTTCTTTAGTTGAGGTAACAACCCTTGAATTGCACCGCGACTTAATCCTTTCCCTGTTTCTTGGTATGTTTTTTGAGTAAGAGCTAAACTATGATTCCAATACCATCTGGCACAGCCAAAGCTTTGCGCTAAGTGCTGCCTCTGTTCGGTATTTGGGTATAATCTAACTTTTACTGCTTTGAGCATTATCATGAGTAAGTTAATCTGATAAGATAGTATCACATAACCCACTACGTTGTCTAGTTCGATTCATCTCCCGCTCTTGTGCTACATTCTTGGCACTTTAACGAGAGAATTCTCTCACAACAAGTTAATAAAAGCTATAAGCTATAAGCCTGGTTTAATTCTTCTGTTGTTGATACAGTGCTTTAAATTTTCTTTGTTGTACTTTGTGATCAACAATAGGCTGAGGATAATCGTAACTAGCTCTTTCCAAAGGTGGAATCTTTCCTGTCACCAAATATTCGGTTTCCATTGAGCTTATTTCGGGCAACCATTGACGGATATATTCCCCATCCTGGTCAAATTTAGCAGCTTGGGAAGCAGGATTAAAAATACGCAAAGGTTTAGGATCCATACCGCTAGAAGCACTCCACTGCCAACCACCATTATTAGCTGATAAGTCGCCGTCATAGAGTCGCTGCATAAAATATTTTTCTCCCCAACGCCAGTCAATAATTAAATCCTTGGTTAGAAAACTAGCAACAATCATCCGACAACGGTTGTGCATCCAACCTATTTCATTTAGCTGTCGCATAGCTGCATCGACTATGGGATATCCTGTTTTCCCCTCACACCATGCTTGAAATTTCGCTGAGTCGTTTTCCCAGGGAAAATCTTTGAATTCATCACGATATGAACCTTTGGCTAATTCGGGAAAGAAAAACATACAGTGTTGATAAAATTCACGCCAAGCTAATTCCTTCTGCCAGGTTTCTACACTGGTTTTTGCTTCATCACTACGACATTGAGCTAAAATATCTTGAGTTGTCTGCCAGACTGTCCGAATACCGATCGCACCAAATTTTAAGGCAGCACTTAATTGGGATGTCCCGTCTATGTAGGGAAAATTTCGTTCTTCATCATAACAATAAATAGCGCGATCGCTAAATTCTTCTAACTTCTCTGTCGCTGCCGTTTCTCCAGGCTCAACTAGTAAAGGAGTATCCCAAACATAGCCTAAATCTTTAGCAGTAGCAAGAGCGATTAGGCTTACGCCTAACCTTCGGAACGCACCTGCTTTATTTGCTGTTGTTAATTCCGCTTGCGTCAAACCTTCTAGTTGCTCAATTTTTTTGGCAATCTGCAATTTTTTTTGTTGACTCCAATTACGCCAAAAGGGGGTATAAACTCTATATGGTTCACTGGATTTGGCTACAACATCTCCTGGCGCGTGTAATAACTGATCCCAAAAGTTACTCGTAGCTATACCTTTGGTTTTTAACGCTTCTGTTACCGAGCGATCGCGCTCTTGGGCATAAGGTTCAACATCTAAGTTCCAAAATACAGCTTTGGCTGCTAAGGCTTCTGCTAGCTGCGGAATAGCTTTTTGTGGTTCACCTTTAACAATCAATAGTTGGCTACCAAGCTTTTGATAACTTTGTTCTAGCTTTTGTAAACAACCAATCATATAAGTTACTCTAGCTGGTGCTACGTCATCTCTTTCCAGAAGATTAGGATCGAGACAAAATAAACCAATTACCTTGCCAGTCTCTTCTGTTGCTGCGCTTAAGCCAACATTATCAGAAATTCGTAAATCGCGACGATGCCAAAAGATAATTAAATCGGACATAAATTCAATAGAGGTAGTAGGTAGTAGGTAGTGGGTAGTAGGTAAAATATCGCTTTGCAAACAGGTTGAACAAAAAGTAGACAAAATTAAACTCTTGTGAACTTCAAACCTTAATAATGCAAGATTTTCAACGATTATTTTCTTGTATTTTCACGTCACAGGTTTGGTAGAGTCAGAAAGAACCTACTACCTACTACCTACTACCCACTACCTAAAAAAATTACTGATTTTAAACTAGACGCAGTTTATTAAACATGAGCTAATAACTGATCAGCTTGTTTAGCAGTCTCAAAGAAATAGCGAACATTATCTTCGGGAGTGCCTACTAGTACGCCATGTCCTAGGTTGAGAATGTGTCCTTGGTTGCCAGCTTTGCGAATAGTATCTAAGATGCGATCGCGAATGAATTGTTGAGAACCAAATAATACACCAGGATCGAGATTACCCTGAACTTTAATCTCTCTGCCTAATCTTTGTCTAGCTTCTGCCATGTCTACTGTCCAGTCTACAGTTACAATATCCGCTCCTGCCAGAGCCATCCGTTCTAGTAAACCTGCACTACCGCTAACCAAAAGAATTAGAGGTGTGTCGGGATGAGTCTGTTTAACCTTACGAAATACTTGCTGTTGATAGGGTAAAGCGAAGGTTTCATAATCCTGGGGAGAAAGTTGACCTGCCCAAGAATCAAACATTTGTACTGCCTGTGCGCCACAATCAATTTGATAACAAACATAGGTCGCGATCGCATCCGCTAGCTTGCTCAATAATTGATGCAGGATAGTAGGATCAGAGAATGCCATACCTTTAATGTTAGCGTAAGTTTTTGAACCTTTGCCTTCTACAGCATAAGCAGCCAAAGTCCAGGGCGCACCTACAAAACCCAAGACAGTAGATTTATTACCTACTTCAGTACGCAAACTTTGTAATATAGTTTTGATAAATGGTAAAGACGCTTCAGGTTCTAGAGGTAGTAGTTCATCGACCTGCTTTTGGGTACGAATGGGAGAACTGATAATTGGGCCTTTCCCTTCGGCAATATCCATTTCTATACCCAATCCAGGCAGAGGAGTAACGATGTCTGAAAACATAATTACCCCATCGGGTTGAAAGGCTTTCCAAGGTTGTAAAGAAATTTCAATTGCGACTTCAGGAATTTCCGAACGTTCGCGAAAACTAGGATACTTATCTCTAATATCACGATATGCTTTCATATATCTACCTGCCTGACGCATCATCCACACAGGAGGGCGTTCTAATACTTCGCCACGGGCTGCCCTTAACAACAATGGCGTTTCTTGTAAGTCGCTCATCTTATCAATTCTCTCTAATATTTTTTTTGTTGAAAATTTTGCACTAGTTCGTAGAATACCATTCTGTTAGCTGCCAAGAAAATACACAGCAACGCATCTTTACCTTTTATAGTGATTAGTGATTAGGGATTAGATAACAAGTAATTAGTAACACCTAGTGCCTAGTGCCTAATCAGTATTTACAGGGCAAACGCATACATTTCTTTACGTAGAATTTAACAGAGAACTAAGAACAAGAGATAGATAATTATTGTCCCATCCTGCTTGTTTGCGTTTGGCGAGAATTCCGCCAAAGGCAGTGTTTTCATGAGTCAAAAGATTGAGTGCCAGATGGCGAACTACAGCTAAATTCTCTGCACTATGACCTTCACATCCTTTAACAAAATCTTCACTCAAACCGACATCAAGAACCCAATGTAGTTGA
>JBOFLX010000065.1:0-64617 GCA_051658085.1 Waterburya sp. | reverse complement strand
CAGCCTGTAGTGGGAAGAGGTGGGATACCCCCTTTCCCCTCCTCACTTCCCTAGGGTTTTCCCCCTTCTTGGGGGGGCAGGCGATCGCGTTTCCTTTTTTCCCTTTTTTCCACTTTTCCTAAATTGAATTGTTTTAGGCATTGTTATAGATGTAATATGAGATGTAACCATTGTTAGTTAGTTACATCCCATATCATCCCAAGTTCTATTTTAGGCAATGTTATTAAACTATGGCATTGCCATAATGACTTTAATCAACACTCCAAGCAAGAAGATAATAAGTGCGAAAGTTAAGGGGAACAAAATTTTAATCCAATTTAAGCTAGTCTCGATCTTACCTATGCTTACTTTAATTTCAGTATTACTCTTATTTAACTCTTTAATATCTGCTTTAATTTCATTTAAGCTATTTAAGATTAATTGATTAGTATCGTTAGTCATCATTCTATTTATTCTTATTTTTTGATTGTATATTATTTAACTGAAGCGATCGCGTAGACAATTATTGACACTCCCACCTCTATATTTACAAGTATTGCATATCAGATAATGATATGTCAATATTATTTATTAAAAAAACTACATTAGCTTGTATACTTTATTTTCACGCTTCAAGTTATATCCCCACCACTTGATATAGGTTACGTGGTTTTGCGCGTTTTTTTCGCTCCAGTTAAACTCAGTCATCATATCTTGCAATGTACAACCGCTCTTTACCATCTTAAGAAGCTTTTCTCTGCCTTCTCCTTTAATGCCAGCGTCACTTTTACTTGGTATTTTAGGCTTGAGTAACTCGATATTCTCTTCTTGAGTAACTATTGGTTTAATCTCACGTTTAGCTACTTTTGTAACTTCAGTCTTAACTTCCCTAACTTCATTTTCCACTTCTGACTTTTTGTAGCTAGTAAACCAAGCTGGCAATAATTCATCACTACTAACTAATATTTTTTGCTCAATTGAGGCGTTAATTAAATTACGTACAGTAATAATAGTTTGACTGCTAGCATTGATAAAATTAACAGTTTCTATTGATTGTACTGTGTAAAGAATACCAGAATAACTAAGATACATACCAGTCTGTATTTTATCTACACTGATTAATTCAATATCACCTACTCCTACTACATATTTAGTATTGCTATCTTGAGTAACTTCTGTAATTGTATTTTCAATTTCAATATTATTATCTTCTACTTGCTTATTCATTGTCTCAAGTTCAATATTGCTAGTTTCTATAGTTTCAATTTCAGTAATTAAATTATTATCTTGATTATCTTGTTTAACATCATAATTATCTTTTAAATAGTTAATTAATTCTGATGGATAACCGTGTATAGTATCACGGTTAATACTAAACTCGTTATAAGATAATATACTTTCTGGACTACCGTAAGCAGTAGCACCACAACGATAATTAGTATCTAGATCAATAGTGTTACTTCTATGAGATTTATAAACATAATCATTTAAGATAAAATACTCATCACTATCATCAAAACAGATATGATTAATTGATTTTTTATTAACTACGTTGCCATAAGTATCAGTTAATTGATTATCATTATTTTCTGATTGACTTTGTTCTATGCCATAGCTATCAACTACCTGACAACCTTGACTATCACCAAGAAAGTCATCAATAATTACTTGCAATTCTGAAGTGATATTAAAAAAGTCATTAGGTAAGGTATTAAAGCTAAATTCACTACCGTTACATTTAGCAATTAACTTAATTTCATCACTATTAGTTGTATCTAGTTGATAAGTAAAATCATTGATTTTTTTCTGTTTACTCAAAACTTGCATAAAGGGACAAAAACCGATCTCTTTACCATTACTTTTTTCTAGTGGAATAACAGCATAAAAGCTTTCAGTAGTTGGTAATTCACAAACGGCGATCGCGTATTCACTACCATTACTACCAATAGCTAAAAACTTATCATTGTTAGTGGCAATAAATAATTTCTGAGTATGTTTATCAGCTTTATTAAAGCTAACTACACTTTTAGCTGTTTTAAGTGCATCTACAACATCTTTACACTCGATTATTTCTAATGTTGGGTTAGTGTCAATAAGCAAAGGTACAGACTCAGTTTGTAACTTGTTTATATTGTTGTATTCAATAGAGTTTGCTATAAATCTAAAAGCTTCTTTTAAAGTTGAATACCAAGCATCGACGCTGTTTTTGCTATCTACAACGACATAACCTTTAGGATGACCATATCTTGTAGAAAAACCATTATCCGAAGCGTATTTTTGTAAGTTGTCAAAAGTTAATTTACCTGTAAATTTAGTCATTGTTTTAATTCCAATTTGTTTTCTATATTTACAAGTATTGCATATCGTTATCCGATATGTCAAATAACATTTTTCTCAGTAAGGTATTGCTCAATAGCAGCAATGATTTTAGAAGTTCTATCCCTTTTACTTCTATCCAATTTAGAAACTAATTTAGAAGCTATATAGGCTTTTGGATTCTTGTCCGATTCTTGAGTTTTATATTTAGTCTTAAAACGTTTAGCAACAGGGGCTTTAAGATAATTCTCTATGGCAGTATTAATCTTATCTGACCGATTTTTTCCTGGTGCTTTGTCTAATAAATCGAGCAATACTTGAGGGCAATTAAACGAAACTACCGTTACATCTTCTTTTCTTACATTAGTAGCTGGTCGATCTTTTCCTGTACGACGATCGCCATACCCAGGTTGTACAAAGTCAGGATTTTGTCTCAAGTACTTTAAAACGGTATTCCGAGATTTACCGTATTTACGACAAATATCAATTATGGTTGCTCCACTTTGATACATCTCAAAGTAAGCTGATGCTGGATCTATATCAGCATTGACAGTAATTTTGGCTTTTGGCATAACTTTTAAGTGTAAATAACATATCATTTAATGATATATTTATATATATATAATATGCAATAGTTAATCTAAAAACTATGGATAAACGTTTAACATTGCTGCGATCGCTGGCTGGCTTGCCAAAAGTGGAAAATTTTGAGCAGGAAAAATAATGTACAAACAACCGCCCCCAAAAACTAAAGATAAGCGCGATCGCTTCTACCTAACCGAGTCTGAAGTTATGGAACTGGTAGAAGCTGCCAGAAAAGATAAACGCCACGGCAACAGGAACGGGACTTTAATCTTGATGATGTTTCGGCACGGCTTGAGAACTATCGAAGCAATCAATCTGAAGTGGACACAGATAGATCTCAAGACGGGACATATTTTTGTGCAACGAGCAAAGAACGGCAAGGACTCAACCCAGCCTTTAAGGGGAAAAGAAATTAGGGGACTGAGACAAATACAAAGGGATTATCCTAACGGGAACTATATTTTTCAGACTGAAAGGAAGACACCACTATCTACCCGTATGGTAAGGCAGATAGTGAATGATGCTTCTCAAAGTAGTCATGTTCCCATTAAAGCCCGTCCCCACTTATTGCGCCATTCCTGTGGCTTTCATCTTGCCCAAAAGGGAATTGATACGAGGGCTATACAGGATTATCTCGGCCACAAAAATATCCACCATACAGTTAGGTACACCCAATTGAGTCCGAGGCGATTTGAGGATTTTTGGAAAGACTGACAGAAATTGGGCTTTAGCTAAAGCCCAATAGCTTTCTTTGTTGCCAATTGATCTGGCAATTGCTCAAACCTCTTATTTACTGCCGAGCAAAGACATTTCATTTGATGAACTGTCATCGTCGGTTCCGCTTGGCTTTTTTCCCAGCGTCGAATAGTGCTTACAGCAACGCCTAGTCTTCTAGCCAAGTTCTCTTGGGTTAAGCTTGTAGATTTTCTTAGCCGACGAAAAGTATTATCGCTTTCTTGAATGCCTGATAATTTTTTGGGACGAGACATAATAACTGAAGTCGTGACGAAACTAAACGCTTAGTCTAAGATTGCATTATTTCAAGCGATCGCCCTCAGTTGTATCTCCCAAAATGCAATTAGCTTCTATCCAAACCGATATTGAAAAATTTTTATCTAAGAACCCAGGTCAATGGTTTTCTGCCAAGTTTATTGCTTCTAAAATTGGGAAGGCTGGAAAACAAATCAATTCCCAACTGGATACCAAAGCCCGAACCAGCACACATATCTTTGTTGATTACGTCACGGTGGTAGGGAAACAGCGCAAACTATTCTATGGCAGGTTTAGAAACCTAGAACACGCCAAAAGCGTTAATCCTCCTTTGTCTTCTTGGCGATCGCGATCAATTTGCTGACTGAAACTAATAGGATACAAGCCCCGTCCTAAAAGGACGGCTTTCTCGGAGTTTTGTGCTAAAATAGTTACGTCAGATAAAACAACGTAACTATGTTAGTATTTGAGGCAAAACTTGAGGGATTGAAAGAGCAATACGGCAAGCTTGATGAAGCCATCCGTACCGCTCGTTTTGTTCGTAATTCTTGCCTGAGATACTGGATGGATAACCGCGACATCGGACGATATAATCTGAGTGCATATTGTGCTGTTTTGGCTAAAGAGTTTTCTTGGGCAAACCAACTTAACTCTCAAGCTAGGCAAGCATCGGCTGAAAGAGCATGGTCGGCAATTGCTCGATTTTTTGATAACTGCAAGAAAAATAAACCAGGAAAAAAGGGATATCCAAAATTCAAGAAAGAACAAACTCACGGTTCTGTCGAGTACAAAACTACGGGCTGGAAACTTTCTGAAGACAGAAGATACATCACTTTCACTGATGGTTTTGGTGCAGGTATTTTTAAAATGTGGGGTAGTCGCGATTTGCATTTCTATCAGTTGAAGCAAATCAAACGAGTCAGAGTAGTGCGTCGTGCTGATGGCTACTACGCACAGTTTTGCATTGATCGAGAAAGGCTTGAGAAAAAAGAACCAACATCCAAAACTATCGGTCTTGATGTTGGACTGACTTATTTTTATACCGATAGCGACGGGCAAACTGTTGAAAACCCAAGACATCTGAGAAAGAGTGAGAAGTCCCTCAAGCGTCTTTCTCGTCGTATGTCTAAGACCAAGAAAGGTTCTAAAAACCGAGCCAAGTTTAGAAATAAACTGGCAAGAAAGCACCTCAAAGTAAGTAGGCAGCGTAAAGATTTTGCCGTGAAGTTGGCAAGATGCGTAGTCCAGTCTAGCGACTTGGTAGCCTATGAGGATTTGAGAGTGAGGAATATGGTTAAAAATCGGCATCTGGCTAAATCCATTAACGATGCAGCTTGGACGACTTTTCGCACTTGGGTTGAGTATTTTGGCAAAGTTTTTGGAGTGGTCACGGTCGCCGTTCCACCTCACTACACCAGTCAAAAATGCTCCAACTGTGGCAAGGTTGTTAAAAAATCTCTGAGTGTCAGGACTCATGTTTGTCATCATTGCGGACATACACAAGATAGAGATTGGAATGCTGCGAGAAATATATTAGAGAAAGGTTTGCGTACTGTAGGGCATACAGGAACGTCTAGTTTTGAGCTAGGAAACGCCTCTGGAGACATCGACCTCTGTTTGGGTGGGGAAACTCCTTCAAGTAAGTCGAGTCGTGGAAAGAGGAAGTCTAAAGAGCAATCTTTGGAATCCCCCGCTATATTCGGTACTCGGAATTAGCGGTGGGAGGATGTCAATACGGATGGTTTAAGGACAAGAAGCAAGCGATCGCTATCTTGCCCCCTGTTCCTGTGAGCGATCGCTCAATCTGCTAGCTATTAGAGCGCAATCATCGCAGTACTCAAAATAGCGATCGCTAGCCCCGAAACAATAACTTACAATTCTTTTGCAAGCTTTGCATTGAAAATACTCGTCTGGCTGGCAATTAGAACACCAGCATTTAAGCTTAATTTTTTCCAACTAACGTTTGCTCCAAAATTCCCGATTTTACCCCATTAATTTGACTTCGCAATATTTGAGCCGTTGAATCGAATCCCATGCCTGAAATGGCTCGTTTAGCTACCTCATCTTGAATGTTTTCCTCGCGCCACCACTGTTGTAATTCTTTTCGTTGCTGGAGCGTTAGAAATCGGGCAGCGTGTTTGATCGCTTGCAGTATGGGATCGAAATCATCCATCTTGATGTCCTTAGTCGATTCATAATTCCATTTTTTGATTATCAACTTCACATCTTCATCAGCCAATCCCGATTCATTTTTGGCTACGGCGTATAGCAACTTAATTTGTTTCTCAGTGACAGACTTTTGAGAAGTCAGAATGCAGGAGTCAGAAGTCAGAAGTTTACCTTCGGTTTTGCCGTCCACTTCAGAACTGCGTTCTTTCGCTGATTGACTAGTGAGGACACAAGTATCCGAACGGTCGGTTAAACCGTAGTACTTCTGACTTCTGACTTCTGACTTCTGACTTCGTGTGTCTTTCCGCCACAAATCCAAAGCGTATCCAAATTTTGCCATCGCCCGACGCAGGGCCGAAGCTTCTGCCGAGTAAACAGGATCTCCAAAGCCATTGCTATCAAGAGGCTCTACCCCAGTGGCTTCCATAAAAAATTCTCCTTCAGCAGCCTTGATAGTCAGTCGTCCCTCAATCACACATCGGTCTGGGAGAAATTGAGTTCTAATTTCCCAACTCCAGCCAGGTGCTATTCTATGAAGCTCGGAAACCAAGTCATACCAATGTATATAGTCTATATCATCTACTTTTTGGCGATTCTTGAAAACTGGTTTTTTGCTGATAATCGCACTGTTAATAGGAGCATTGAAATCTTGTAGGATATCGGCGATCGGTCGGTACATTATGCCTATTTTGTTCACTGCCATACTGTCAAATCTATTTGTAACTGTATTTGTTGGTTTTCGGGTAAAAGCTCGACTAATTCTGAGTAAAGTTTCTGTAGCGGTTTGAGATTTATTCCCTCTGGCTGACAGTTGTGAATTACTACTCTTTGAAGTAATTCTGCGTACATCTTGATCGTCTGTTGATACAACAGCAGTTTTTGCTCTTTGTCTTTCTTCCCCCAAGCAACCTGATCAATATTTTTGGTAATTCGCTTTATTTGCTCTTTTGATAAAAAATCAACCCAGATAGTTAAAAATCTGGGTTGACTCGCTTCAGTAAGAGCGATCGCTCTCTCAAAATCGGTTTTGAAATCTGGAAAGCGATCGCGTAAGCGATCAGCTAGATCCACTCTGTTTTAAAGCTTTAATTAATTCATCGGCAAATTCTACTGAGATTGAAGGAATATCGTCCCTAGTTTTCCAACCCGTTTCATCCCAAATTCTTTCTACCAACGCTGGATTTGTCAGTAATCCCTGTAAAGCTTTAGCTGCAAAGTATTCGCGCACGGTTATTCCACTGCTACAACCTACAGGATGCTCACCGAAATATTCAGTTGTCGGGAAAACATCGTCTGATCCTCTACTCACGCTGCCTCCTGGTATATTCTCAAGCTTTCCTGAACTAAATTAGGTACTGGACGAAATGTTTTACGACATCTTACATCCCAAATGATTCCTGACTCATCTTCACCCAAATAACACGCCAAGTTTTCTTTGATCAAATTAATTAGTTCTTGTTCCGAAATCTCATCACTCACGGGCAAGGAAATGCAAAAATCTACACTATAGTTTAATACTTTCATATTACTACCTCTTGTAATCTAGCGATCGCCATTTTCTGCTCCAACTTCAAGACGGAAAACTCCCGTTTGCGACACTCAAGAAGTAAAAGCGATCGCGAAATTCTACCTTCTAGTGTTTCCAGAGCCTCTACCATTTCCTGATATTCACTGCTGCATTTTTGAGATATTACCTTTTGTGCTTTCCGCATTTGCTCATTTCTCAAGCTAGAGTCATTGGCTATTTCTAGCTCTAATTCCGCGTTAAAGAGGTTAATTCGGTCTTCTAGCTCTCTCCTGTCTTTCAGGTCGTCAAAATACAGTGATTCTAATTGGTGAATCAACATTGGATATTCTCTCAATTGTTCTGTAACTGCTGTGTTAATCATCGTTTTTCAATCGTGTAGGTTAATCTCAATAATCTCGTGACCGTCGTAATCAATGCTGTCGTGCAATACATTGCTATCAAAAGATAGGTTTCCAGCTATCTCATCAGCCACATTTTCCGCATCTTCATCATCTTCAGCTTGAAAATATATTTGTATATCTACAGTCACACAAGCGTAATAATCTTTTGTTTTCTTTTTAGCTTTTGGCATATTTTTTTTGGCTAATACTTTTCAAATTTTGATGTCTCCGTAATTTATTGCAAAGACATATCTATATCGCTTAGGCTGCACTGCCAAAAACATCATCTACTCTGGCATTTCTGACTGTCTCTTCTCCAAACTCTCTGGCTAAAAACTTCAGTGCGTCGGGATGTGTCGCGTAAACAATCCACTTAATTTCTAAGTGAGCTTCTTCCCAATCGTAAGTAGCAATCTCAATCTCTAATCCTTCAAGCTCAATTTTCCAGCCTTGGTAGTCGAGATCTGAACCAATAGGTTTGAGCTTGCCGAATTTTTTGGCGATCGCTGTTGCGCCAGCATAGAGGTATCCCTGCTTTTCTTTACCTTCTGCAGTCTGTTTCCTACTTTCTGCCTTCTTAGCAATCCACTGCCGTCTTAATTGTTCTTGGTATCCTTCCCAGTAATTTTGATTTTCTGGATGAACTGGATCGACATCAAGTGATGCGTCAGTACTACCTTGATAGTAAAGATTTGTTAATTTTTCAATTTCGGTTCCGACCGCAATGAAGTCGTTTTGTATTCTTTGTTCTTGCTCTAGTTGAGCGTTAATATTAAACGTAGTCATAGCTTTAATTTTCTTTATGGAATAAGGAATTGACTGTGATTCGGAGCAAACGCGGTAGGTTTTCCAAGACGCGATCGCTTTTGCTCCACTAAAAACTATCAAATTGAGTGATAGTTGAGTTTGATGCTAAACAAAGTAATAAAAATTTACATCGTCTAAATTACTTGAGAAACAAAATTTTCAACAAACCTTAACTGTTCTTCCCAAGTCGCATTTTCTGGGGCATCTTGCCAGTCTGACTTTTGGGCAAATAGGTTATATGCTTTTTGCCACTCTTCAGAATTATCTTGGTTATTTTTCATGTAATGACTCAGTTCCTCAAGAGTCATATTTTCCAATGGTTTAGACATATTTAAATTTTCCTTTCTCGTTAATAACAATTTTAATTTGCCGTGTTCTGAAACCTGCTTCAACTCGAATCAACCTTTCTGTCTCTAGGTATCGAAAAACCCTAATCGGCAATGCTTTTGAGGTTAAGAATTCGGCTAGGATACAGGCTCTAACGGCTTGTTTTTCGGTAATCACTTTCCTAGCTTCCCTTTACTTTCCAAAAAATCTCTTAAAGAATCCTCAATTTCTTGAGGATTCTCTGTATATGGGAAAGTGACAGCGTCAGGTCTTGGTCTAGAAGTAAATTCTTCCCATGCCTCTTGATCGTGCCGATTAGCTAACACATACTTTCTAAGTTCGTTTAGCGACATTTCTTTGAAATTACTCATATTTTTTCTTGATCTAAGGCTTCTCGTAAAATACGCTCAAACTCTTCAGGCGGAGCATCTGGAGGAATTGTAATCGCATTTGGCTTTGGTCTAGATCTAAATTCTTCCCACGCTTCTTTGTCGTGTCTATTAGCCAAAATATATTTTTTTAGCTCTTTTTTACTCATATTCTTAAAGTTGTTCGCCAATTTCTACCTCTACTTGTGAATTTGGATAAATTGTTACTTCTAAAGTCGCTTGCTTACCTGCCAAGATAAAAAACTCTGTTTTATCTCCATCGTACAGAAACAAAAGAATCTCTTGTTCTATATCAGATAAACCATGACAGACTTGAGCGACTTTTAATAATTGTTCGTATGTCGGCATCAAATATTTAATTTTCTAGGTACTAAGGGTTTATTTAGACAAGCTTTTTTAGTTGTTCTACGAGTTTCGCCCTTGGTTTTGCTGTTCAATAAATCTATTGTCGCACTATAAATAGGCGTTGTCAACAGCAGTTATAAAACTGCTATTATAAAGACAACCAATAATAAAAATACAAATGACTAAACTAGAAAATTTGAATATTGACTGCTTACCTTGGCTTCCTCTAAGTTTTTACAAAACTTTTCCAAAAGCTTCTGGAATTTACTTTGTAGTCGATGACGAATCCAGTGTTTACTACATTGGTCGTTCAGAAAATATAAATAGAAGATGGTTGAATCATCCGCAGATTAATAATTTAAGAAATCTTAAAAACACCAAAGTTGCCTTTTTATTCTTGGAGAGTACATTTTTAAATGATGTGGAATCAAAAATGATTGAATTGTTCAATCCGCCTCTGAACAAAACAATAAGTAAATTGAAAACTGCCAACGTATTGCCAGGTATTACTGTCAGACTTACTAAAGAGATGTCTGTAGAAAATCTTGGAAAAAAAATTCGTACTGCTAGACTTAACTCTGATATAAGCACTATTGGACTTTGCAGAGAGCTAAACATAAGTACAGCTTACTACTATGCTATCGAGAATGAAACCATTAGTGGCACTTTACATTTAGAGCTTTTAAGAAAAATAGAAGAAGTCCTGAATACTAGTTTTGATCTAGATATGACTCAACTTACACCAATATACAAAACAAAAATAACAGAATAGCGTTTTCCAATTACGGTTACACAAGTTTTATAACTGGTGTTAAATTAGAATACACAACTTAGCTTACAAAAGCCAAAAAGATTAAGCTTTATGGACATAGTTTATAGAAAACCTGCCCTTGACTTACCACAAAAAATTAAGCAAGCAAGAATAAAAGATGGCAGATCAGTTCAACTTCTAGCAACAATGGCTGGCATATCTTCTGCATATTGGTATCAACTAGAAACAGATAAACGCGAATGGGTATCGGTTGAAATCATCAAAAAGATTGAAGAGGTTTTAGGAGTAGATCTTGGCGCGAATTTTAAACAGCCTATAGCAGCCTAAAATCGCACTCCACCATAGTTAAATGCGATTAATTTTGAATGCAAGTTTATATATGTGTGTCACAAATATCATTGATATTATGCTCCAATAGATCAAAATGAGAGAAAAATTTCAAATTAAGAGAGTAAATCAAGTAAACCTAACCACGAATGTAGAATGAACGTTTTGAATTTTACTCTCAGCCAACTTTTAGAATTTGCGTCTCGCACTTATGGCGACGTAGAAGTCTACAACGCTTTAAAAACAGATGCAGAAGAGTTGGGAGCAAACTTAGAAGATAAACTTCTGGCTGAAAAATACGATCAATTAGGAGAAAAATTAAATGAAGTAATTCAAATAGCGATCGCTATTAAGACAAGAAAACAAGAAACTACTAACCCTATTTCCCATTTGGATTCTGTTTCTCATTCCGAAGTCTCTCAAACACTTCCGAAAAAACAGAATGAACATCTAAAGCATCATCTAGAGAATCTAGTTGATGCAAGCCAGCAATAAGCTGATCTTTAGTAATCTTTGTGGAATCTTGAAAATCTTGAGAAGTGACCTCGTGTTGTTCTAAAATTTCAATCAACTTGGAATATTTGATTTTCAAAATATCCATTGCCAGCCTATTTAGAGTGCGATGTTCAGGTAAATCCAAATAATTTCCATTCTCTAGGTTGCTAATACTGGAACTAGTAGTTTGGAATAACTTAGCGAACTTACGCTGGCTTAACCTCATTCTGGTTCTGGTGTCATAAACTAGTGTCGCTAAATTTTTAACAGCCCGATCAATATCCATACTCAAAAAAAAGATTTCCTAAATAAGGATATTCAACAAATGACCGCTTAGAATAATTGTTTTGCTTAGTCCACAGGAATATATCAGTCTTACAACGCGATTGTTTTGCTCAGTCCATAGAAATATATTGGTTTAAATATGCGTATCAAATGAATCCCCCCAACCTACTAACCCAAACAGCCGATCGCTTCCACCGCGCCTATCAAATGGCAGTGAAAGCGAATGCGCCACCGTGTCTTACGGAAGTCAAAAGTCAAAAGTCAAAAGTCAAAAGTCTACGTAATAGCTCAAAACTTCGTACTCCCAAGACTTCCGCAAGAACCGAAGGGAAACTTTTGACTTTTGACTTACCACTTTTGACTTGCGAAAGCTGCCCCTTCTCTTTTTCGCAGTCTGATTGTCCCCATAGAACCAAGCTTAAAAATGCCGTTAAACAAAATCTCGCAAGCTTTTAAAACCGATTACTTGGGACACCCAATTAGCATCTCTGAATCTCCAGACGGTTCTTGGTCTTATGTCGTTCATGGAATGGATTACGACGACATTATGGTTGCTGAAAGAACAGGCTTTACAACCTAGGCCCAGGCTTTGAAAAATGCCAGACAGAAAATCCAAAAAATCGTAAACGATATCGCTTCTTGATTACTGATTATGGACACTATTACTTTCCCCAACTCCCTATCTTCCGTTTTCACAAAAAAAATTGGCGATAGCTGGAGCTACCGCCAAATATGTGAGATTTGTTCAATTATTAAAGTTTTTTTACTAAATCTGATTAGAGAATTCTTCTGCAATTTTGACATACTCCCCAGTCTAAAAGCATGGAGATTCCAAAGATTACTCTTTGGGCTTCCTCTTTCAATGAGCTAACTTAATGCATTCTGTCCATTGCTGGCAATACTTAAACCCTTTAACCGTACATAATGTACCAATTAACAAGTCTAATTCAAAACAAATTAGAGGTTTATCTCTCCAGAGGCGTTGCTCTCATTTCAAAGAGCGGTTTTCGTGTGCCCCACGATACCTTAAAAATTTTCCTTAAATCATTGGGCTTTGTTGAAAGCTTAATGCACTGTTTAGCGAGTTATCGTTGCTCGTGATCTTTTCTGTTTTCCATTCTAGAGTGCTGCACTATTTCAGCAGAATTTTCACAATATTGGCGGATTTCCAACCTGAAAACATTTGTATTATAACATGAAAACCTATAAATCGTCCGCGCATGACGGGGCTTTAACCCATTTATTAAACGGTAACTTGCTACTTGTTACCTACAAAAAACAGCCCGTGGAGTATTCAGAAGGCTGTCTATCTCAAGCAAAAAATTATGAATTGCAGAACTTGGGATTCCTGCCCCATGTTTATAACACTTCCTAAAAAATTTTAGTCACTTAATCGCCTAAAAAGGCGAAAACTTCGGAGATCTCACCTTCCGAAGTTTCCAATTTATTACCCATTACTAAAACCTTAAATCACGTAATTGGGTGAAAAAAACAACAAAAACAAACAAGCATCGGCAACTATAACTCTGCTTCAACTCTAATAGCTGATAGACATAGACATCAAATCAATTCAAATCAATTCAAATCAATCGACTCTTGCACCTGTCGTCGGCAACGCGAGCTTCCTTGTTCAATCGGCTGGTTATCTGCTCAACGAACGGCTAACACGCCATGCTTACGGCTTATCTGCTTTTAATTACTAATCATCATACGTAAATCCACTGAGGAAAGCAAATGCTCAAAGCTACCGAAATGTCAAGTAATCAGACAACAAAATTCAATATACCCCAGAAACTAATTGATTTAGCAATCGACGGACAAATTTTAGGGAAAAATCACCTACGAATCTTGTGGTATCTAGCAAAGCACCAAAATGGCGCGGTTAATTTACCACTAGCGCAAACCAGAAACCGCGCAGCGATCGCTGCTGCCCTCAATATCAAATCAGACTCAGACATGGGCAAATATCTACGCCATCTCTACAGCCTGGACTTGGTTGTCGAACCGAAAAAGCTGGAGAAGCAGAGTTTGAGGGAGAGGATCAAAGTAGAAAGTAGGAAGTAGAAAGTAGAAAGTACTACGCAAGCCGACCGTTCGGACACTTGTGTCCTCACTAGTTGACCAGCGTAGCGCGTAGCGCAAAGCGAACGGTGTACCGAAGGTTAACTTTCTACTTTCTACTCTCTACTTTCTACTTAAAAACCCATCACCCCCACTAAAACCCAATGAACAAACAACAACTCAGGTATCTCGCCACCACCGATTTCGACCTCATCCGAGGTTGTATGGAGTGGAAATTAACGCCTAAACAATTTCGTATTCTGCACTACATCAACTCCTGTGTTGCCCACGACATTAAGGAGGTGAATCTGGGCGAGACTGCGGATTGGCTGGAGATGGAGTTTATAGAGCTTTATCTCAACATTCAAGCTCTGCAAGCCAAAGGCGCATTATCGGGCGTTAGTTTTTACAGTTTGAAAGTTGAGGAGGAAAAAGCTTGACGGGGTTCAAGCCACATAATCGGGGAAATCCCTGTCCAGTTTGTCGTCAAGTTGACAATGATTGTAAATCTAGCCTGACAAGCACACTGGTACTTTGTCATAGCCATATAAGCTTTGATCCAGATATTGCTGGCTGGGTTTACCGTGGCGAGAGTAGCATTGGTGTTTGGGGTCGCTTCTATCCAGACGAAGGTAAAGAGGGTAGTTTTGATCGGGCTGAGTGGGAAAGAGAACAAAAAGAATTAAAACGCCAACGCCAAAAAGCCTGTAAAGATGCTTTAGATCGAGATAGCAGGAATATTGCGATACGCCAGCTTCACAAGCAAATTTGGCTGACCAGAGCAGACCGAGATCGCTTAATTAATCGTGGTCTAACAGTCGAGCAAATTGAGAAAGGGCTATTTTTCTCAAAATCTAAATATCAAGATATTCCCAAAGGAACGCCGTTAAACCTACCTGGAGTTGACGCAAATAGGAAAAAACTAGCAGGTAAAGATGTCGGTATTGTTTGTCCTGCTTTTGATTATCAAGGTAGAGCTATTGGTTGGCAGCTTCGAGTTAAAAATGCTGTCAAGAATAAATATAAATGGGCTTATGGTGTGTCTGATGGCAAGAGTATATCTTCTGACCTGCCCAACGGCGAAAAACCAATAACAATTGTTCGTAAATCTTCAACCAGTAAAACCCTGTATGTGTCTGAAGGATTTCTCAAACCCTACATAGCTGCTAACAGACACAACCTGAACGTCATGGGTTCTCCCAATGCTCAGTTTATTCGTTCTCCCCAACAGGTAAAAGAAAATCTCAGCTTGGGATACGAACAGTTAGTAATCTGTCCCGATGCTGGAGATGTTTCCAACCCTGATGTAATGAAGCGTTGGCGTAGACAGATAAGCTTCTTAGAAGAATTTGGACTAGAAATTAAAGTTGCTTGGTGGGGGCAATTTAGCAAGAACATTCATGCTGATATAGACGAGATTGATAGCTTAAAAGATGTTGATTTAATAAGTACCGAAGAGTTTTTAGCGATTGGCGATCGCTTTTGTAATGAGCTTTGGAAAAAGTGGCTCAATTCAAGGAAATTTACACCTCATCAGCAATTTGAACAGCCTTACTTTAGCTATCAAATGCCAGACAAAAATACTATTCTGGCTGTCAAATCCGACATGGGAACGGGTAAGACCACAGAACAGGTTAGATGGCTGAAGGAATTTGAGAAAAAACATGGAATTATTGCTCTGGGTTATCGTAATACACTGCTACATCAATATTGCGCCCAAACCGACAGTTACCACATTCATGAACAAGAAGCAAAAATGATGATCGCTGACGAGCGATCCAAAATTGCTCTGTGCGTTGATTCTTTGGTTAAATTTGAGCCAGAAGACTTTAACAACAGGGTAATTGTCATTGATGAAGCAACGAGCGTTATTCCGCATTTATTGACTAGCTCAACAATTCCAGAATACAACCGCGAACAAATTATCTATTTATTCGGAGAAGCCATTAAAAGAGCCGATCGGGTAATTTTGCTCGACGGTAATATGCGCGATTGGGTAGTTGACTATGTAAGTCAGTACGCGCCAAATAAACAGATTGTTAAGGTCGAGAATACCTTCAAAGCTAATCAAGATCGCAAAGTAATTTTTTACTCTGGTTCGCTTTCGGCTGAAGGCAAGATTAACAAGAGAGATCAATCTCCAATCAGAGATCGGGTTTACTCTGCCCGTAGACCATTGTTAGTAATGGACAACCAAGATGAGGCAGAAAATTACCACCAAATTCTTTCTAGTCAAAAATATAAAGTCTTGAGAGTAGATAGAACTACATCAGGAACAGACGAAGTAAAAGAATTTTTGACCGACTGCGATGCCTATTTAGCCAAGCATCAACCCGACGCGGTAATTATGACTCCTTCGGCGGAATCTGGTATAGACATCAGCATTAAAGATTATTTCAGCGATATTTTTGTCTTAGCTTACGGTCTAATTGGAGTTAACTCAATTAGACAAATTTCAACTCGTTTACGAGACAAAAATGCTCAGATGCATCTTTGGGTTAATCCCAGACCAGTCATCGATGAAGAACTAGAACCAGAGTTGTTGATTGAGGAGACTGTTAATGAACTGCGCTACCAGAAAGTTACTGGCTTGACAGATAAAGATGCTCAGAAAATACGGGCTATTTTAAAAGCCACTGTAGAACGAGAAGCCCAAACTATTTTAGGTCTGCTCAAAACTTTAAAGTTGGCAGAACTAAGAAATTATCGTGACTGCCTAAAAACTGCTTTCCTAGAAGCAGGATTCCTGGTTGATGAGTTTGTTGGAGAATCAAATAAACTCATCAATCAGGAATTTAGCGAAGTGAAAAAATCTATTTATATCGAGCGTTCTGTCAAAACATTTAATGCTCCAGATATACCCGAAGAACAACTTAATTACCCTCAAAAGTTTAATGCTTCTCCCGAAGAAGTTTATGCCCGTCAAAAAGCTGTCATCAAAAAGCTACTGCCAGGAATAGAACTAACTGATATTTGGTCGCCCGACTTTATCTATAACACTCAATATAAACATCGGAATTACATTCATTCAATCAATACTCAATACCTCTTTGATCATCCAGAGATAGCCAAACAGCTTAACTCCAAAGCTTTAGCCAAAAGATATCGTCAAGCTGGAGTCATCGAAAATATGTCGCTTTACAACCTCAAACTCAGAGGATTAATCGCTTTAAAACTGAGAGAAGCTGGCATAGACAAAATAGTGAATGCGCCAAAAGGCACAGAGTTTTGTGACGAATCACCAGAAATAATTGAAATCTTCCGCAAGCTGAAGCGATCGCCAGTCCTACGAAAACAGCTAGACGTAGGTAGCGTCGGCAAAAAACCCATTCGTTGCGTTAATAGCGTTCTGCCCAAGCTTAATAAATGCCTAGTTCTATCTAGAAGCGAAAGAGTAGGCACAAAAACCATTAGATACTACCGTCTGAACGAAAAACATCTCGATCAACACACGGCTAAAACCTGCTACGAGTGTTGCGATCGCCGTTGGAAAAAATGGCTTGAATCTGAAATCGAAAACCTAGCTTCTGAGGTCGAAAAAAATCAAAAAAAAGTTGGTTATTCTGACCTATTTCAGTTACTTACTATATCCAGACTAGCTTCGGTCTCAAAAGCCTATGATTTAATTAATAAATCAGAGGTAATTCCTGAGTACAAAAACTGCCTAAATGAGTATGGCGATAAAATCATGCGAGCGATCGCCAAATTGAAAGCCAAAATTTATAAAACTGGCTTTCAAAATGAGCGAATTTCACTAATTAAATCGATTGGTGACTATCGAGATTTGATTCAAGTGGGAATCGATACGCTGATTGAGGTGGACTGGCAGGAATTTAGTGCCTTTTTGGAAGGAGTTGGCGATTATCAAGCCTATCAAGTGTTGTGTAGTTTACATTTTTACAGTCAAAATGAGTCAATTTAATAAATTAGTGGGTAGATAGTGGACATAAATTTGAAATATCGCAAGCAAATTAATCCAGAAGATAATGAAAAAATTAATATGTTTAACAAATATTCTTGTGAGAATAACGTTTCACATTAGCCGAACTAGACAAATGATGTCTTTTTTTTCCAGGATTACCCAAAATTTCATCTGCGTGTAATGCAAGTTTATCTTTACAATCACGGCAAGCTATCTCATCAAAAACAAAGTCAAAAGTATAAATTCGTGTAAAGCACTTAGTTGAACGACAAAAGTAACATTGATTTGCTTTAATAACCTTACCTTTAATATCTTTAAAAATCATATTACTTAATAGGGAATAATGGAAAATTTTAAATGAATAATACTGAATATTTTGAAAATATAGCAAGTGATATTGAAGAATGTTTAGTAGGTAATTACAATTAAATTAATAAATCAACTCTCTCCACACAACTTTTTCTACACTCAAAATCAGGATGATTCTTATTCCGAATATCCACACCAAGAATAATTCTGTTAGTCAATGTATGATAAATTTCTCGCTTTTCTGGCTGGCTCAAAGTCTCCCAATAAAGAGGATTTTGGAAGATCATCTCCAGTATTTTAATTTGTTCTTGACTTATCTCTGTTTCAGCTTCTCCACTGCTATTAAGCCGATCAATTTCTGCTTGGGTTTGTTTAATTAATTCCTGAACTCCGCTATCAATAATTGGCAGACTTCTTAAGCTTAATAGCTGTTTCTCCAGAGTAATTATCTTTGGGTTAATTTTCTTCTCAGGAGATTTAATTGCTAACTTAGTTATTTCTTGATACCTTTCAATTAATTTGGCATTGAGAGCTTCTTCTAGTACTTCTGACCGAATTGCCTTCCCGATACACCCGTGCCTGGTGTTCTTACACTTAAAGTAATAATACCTTTTCTCTGAAGGCTGAAGGCTGAAGGCTGAAGGCTGAAGGTTTTCTTCAGATTGTGTAGCAACTTTTGACTTTTGACTTTTGACTTTTGACTTTTCTCTGAATCCTCTAGTAGCCGAATAACAGCAGCCACCACACAGACCACAATAAACTAGTCCTGTTAATGGGTATTTCGCTTTAGTTCCTTTGGCACTGAACGGGTTAGCTTTACCGCCGATAACTTTCCCCAAGCGATTGAATTCTTCAACTGTTAAAAAAGGCAGATGATTATTAACAATGGTTGTTTCTCCAGGCTCTCCTTTGAGATAAACCAAATGCCCAATCAAAATTGGATTTCTGAGTAACTGTGTCAGTCCTGATGGCGAGAAAAATAAAGGTTTTCTGTGGATATGGGGGTTATTAGTGTTGGGGTTGAGTTTCTTCTTTCTAATATGTCGCTTTCGTCCTGGTTTAGTCCGAATTAAATTCTCTTGATTAAAACGGTAAACTCCGTACTTACTATGAATTGTCTTAATTACATGATTTACACTGCCAAATTCAAAAGCCAGATCAATTATTTCTCGCAGTATGTCCGCATAACTTAAGACTTCTTTTGTCTCTAGCAAACATACCGTAGGCGTAACATCAATTTCTGGTTTGCGATCGCTCCCGATTACATAACCAAACGGGGTAATAATGCTAATTCTTTTCTTACGAATATCTTCCCAATTTCTAATATTTCGCTCTGTCGATTTATCTCGCTCCCAAGCAGCAAAAAGTGAATCCAAACTGTATTGCCTACGCCCTTCGGATGTTTCTAAGTTTATTTGCCCCCAAGACTCAAGTAAAACCAGCTTGATTTTATGTTTTCTCAGCAGCTTCCCAAACTGGTCAGACTCGCTAATATCTCGATTTAATCTAATTTGGTTAGGTGTTCCTAATTCTGTATACTTGCCTTCTCTAATCGCCTTAATTAACCTTTGGTAACTTTCCCTCTCAGGATTACCGCCAGAATCAAAATCCCAGTAAATATCTTCTTCTTTACATCCCCAATCTAAAGCCGATTGCCAACAGCGATCAAAGCCCAATTTATCCAAGGCTGTATCGCGACTGGAGAATCGAAAGTAGAATGCTTGCAATAACCTATAACCTATAACCTATAACCTATAACTTATCATTGTTTGACCAAAAAATTACCATCGAGGGAAACCTCGCCATAGAATAAATAATCACCTAATAACTGTGGATTTACCTGCTCTGATGCAGCCAAAATACCCACACTAATTGGTAAATCAAAACAAGGCCCTTCTTTGCGTAAATCCGCAGGAGTAAGATTAATGACAATTTTACGGACAGGAAAAGCAAAATCAGCATTTTTGAGAGCAGCTTTCACTCTTTCTCTAGATTCTTGTATGGCAACGTCGGGTAAACCGACCACAATAATTTTCGGGAGTCCTCCAGAAACATCGACTTCAACTCCTACTTTGATGGCATCAATACCTGCGATCGCTGCGCTCCAAACCCTTGCTAACATGAATTAATTTTAATTCACTATTTTTCTCCCCTAGCCTATTCGTCAGGAGTGTAATTATCTAACCGCAAAATTACTAATATTTGAGCAAGATTGGAATTTATTAAGATTGAAAAGTAGGCAATTTAATTTTGGACTGATATTTTCTTCTGGCTTTCGGGAACAATATAACCACACTCTCCTGTCCACAATTTGATTCATGAGACTAAATAATTAAATAGTTTAAATTAGGTGGTAGTCCAGTTGGTAGTAATAATTAATAATACAAAAAAGATATTCTTAAATCTTAATTTTAGTCATCAAATTGGCTAAAAATTAATTTTAATAAATGATTAACATAAGCTAAATACCTAAGACAGATAAGACAAGACAATGGATATTTTAGAACCAGTTCACCATGTATTAATAATCGAAGATCCTTCCTTTGAAAGAGCGATAAATCTTGATGCTGCCACCTATTCCATTGGTCGTCATTCTAGTAATGATATTGTTCTTTCATGTCAAAAAACTTCTCGTAATCATGCTACCCTCCTTAGAAGAACTGACGTAAAAACTAATAAATGTTCTTATTGGATTTTGGATGGAGATTTACAAGGAAATAGAAGTCGTAATGGTATTTTTATTAATGGCAAAAAAAGTTTAGTTCACGAATTAAAACCAGAAGATATTATTCAATTTAGTGGTGATGCTAAAGCTAGATATAAAACTACTTCTAATTTAGGTTCTAATGTATCAGATAATAGTATTAAAGCTTATCCACTTAATTTTTCTGAATTGTCACAGGCTGCTGGAGAATTACATATTAATAAAGACACAATTATTAATAAAGATACAATTATTACTCCTGCTCCAGAAGTAGTAAATAATAATCGTAGTAAAGCTTTAGATAATTTACAACAAAATTCTTTAGCCGAACTAAGTCCACAGCCAATTATTGAAATAGATTTATATGGCAATATAACATATATAAATCCTGCTGGAATTGTTAACTTTAAAGATATACATTATCAAAAGCTTAATCATCCTCTATTAGACAAATTAATTTCTCAATATCACCAAGGTCATGACAACATAATTAATAGAGAAGTTACAATTGGCGATCAAACCTATCAACAGACTGCTCATTACTTACCCGAAAAAAAAGTAATTAGAAATTATATTGTTGATATAACAGAACAAAAGAAAATTGCTACCCAACTTGAAAGACAAACAAGTTTATATAATCAAATAGCCCAACAAGTTGCAGAAGGAATTATTATCTTTGAATCAACAACTAAGCAAATAATTGAAGTTAATTCAGCTTGTAGCAACTGGCTCGGATATTATCCAGATGAAATACTACAACTGAATATTTATGAGCTATGTTGTGAATCACAAAAGTTTGCTACAGTTTTGCGCCAAGTAATTGCCGAAAAAAATAGTTTTTGGGGAGAGTGCTTATTCAGCCATCAAAATGGTAATGTTGTTAATGCTCAAGTCAAAATTGATTTAATTAGTTCAGCGTCAGAAGAAAAAATTTGTTTAGTTATCCATAATATCTTTGGGCAAAAACAATTACCCCCAAATTTTCCCAATTATTTACTAAACTTTGGTCAAAGAGAAATATTTAATCAACAACTAGTAACTGCGATCGCTAATGCTAAAAGAACTCAAAAATTATTAGCAGTAACTTTTTGTCAACTAGGTTTTTTACCTGATATTCGAGCTACTATTGGGGTTGAAAAAAGTAAAAAATTACTCTTGGCTTTAGGAGAAAGATTAAATACCTGCTTACGAGGAGGAGATACAATAGTTCCTTGGCAGGAAGATAAATTTGCTCTCTTACTGCCTCAAATTAGTGGTGTTGAAGAAGTCGCTAAAATTAATCAAAGAATTCAAAAATCAATCGAGCAATCTTTTAAAATTGGCGAAATCCAGGTGACTATTAACAGCACTATTGGTATTGCTATCTATCCTCAAGATGGCACTGAAGGAGAACTTTTGTTAGCTAGTGCCAATACAGCCCTAGAAAGAGCTTGTAAAAATAGAAGCAGTTATCAATTTTATGATGAAGCCATGAATGCTCAAGCATTAGTAGCTTTAGAATTAGAAGTTTTACTACAACAGGCTTTAGAGCGACAAGAATTTAAACTGTACTATCAACCACAGATTAATATCAAAACAGGTAAACCAGAAGCCATTGAGGCTCTTTTACGTTGGGAACATCCAGAATTAGGTTTAGTCACTCCCAATAATTTTATTAAAGCAGCCGAAAAATCGAAATTAATTGTACCAATTGGAGAATGGGCAATTCGTCAAGCTTGTGAGCAAAACAAAGTTTGGCAATCTCAAGGACTGTCATCATCAAAAATTACTGTTAGTTTATCTTCAGTGCAATTTCGACAGCCAAATATAGCCCAGAAAATTGCTGAAATTTTGACTGAAACAGCTTTAGAACCTCAATTATTAGAATTAGAAGTTAGTGCTACTAGTTTGATGGAAAATATAGACCATAGCAGGCATTTACTTGCTCAATTAAAGGCATTGGGAGTAAATATTGCTGTTGATGGTTTTACTACTGGGTTTTCGACTTTAGAATATCTTAAACAGTTTCCCTTAAATACTCTCAAAATAGATCGCTCTCTAGTTCAACAGTTAACCGCTCATCCCCAGGATTTAGCTATTGTTACTGCCCTGATTGAATTGGGTAAAGGGTTTAATTTGAGAGTGGTAGCAGAAGGAGTAGAAACTCAAGCACAGGTTGAGATATTACGGCATTTAAACTGTCAACAAATGCAAGGTTTTTGGTTTGGTCGTCCTTTGGAAGCCGAAGAAGCTGGTAAATTATTACAATTAAATTATTCAGAAAAAATAGAAGACGTTCAGGAAGCAGAGGAAGCAGTGAGCGGTGAACAGTGAACAGTTAGGACAGTTAGGACAGTTAGTAGGTAACAACTTTTGACTCCTGTACGTCGCCAAACTTACGGCTCCCCTACCTGACTCCTTTCTCAACCAGTAACTTAAATGCGTAACAGCTTAATAAGTAATAAGTAATATGGAATATAGGTCTAGTTAATCAATAATAAGCTAAAAGCTAAAAGCTCAAAATTAGTAATTAATTTATACTTAGGGCAGTGAGAGAAAAGAGTTTATGAATCAGCCTCAACAGCCCAATTCTTTACCCATCAAAGCTACATTATTACTGACTAGTACCTTAACAGTGATGTCAGGAGCAACTATTGCGCCATCTCTGCCAGCAATGCAAGAATATTTTGCTGATGTGGAAAACTCTGCCCTGTTAGTGCGCTTGGTGTTAACTATTCCCGCCCTGTTTATTGCTATTGGAGGGCTGTTTGCTGGTCAGTTAGTAGATCGCATCGGTCGTAAACCTCTATTAATTGCTTCAACGTTGATCTATGGATTAGCTGGCGGATCTGGTTTGATTTTGAATTCCTTGGGAACTATTTTGATTGGTCGGGCTTTGTTAGGGTTATCGGTAGCAGGAGTGATGACGGGAGTTACTACCCTAATTGCCGACTATTATACAGGGCAAAAGCGAGCTAATTTTATGGGTTTACAAGCAGCTTTTATGGGGTTGGGAGGAGTGGTTTTCCTCTCAGTCGGGGGTGTCATTGCCGATCGCAATTGGCGTTTTCCTTTTTTAATTTATTTTTCTGCTTGGGCGATTTTAATAGCGATCGCTATAACTTTATACGAACCTAATCTCACTAATAAGCAAGCCTCAGATTCATCAGCTACCAAGGCTCAAATGCCAATAGGAGTATTAGCAATGATTTATGGTGTTGCCCTCTTTTATATGGTGGCATTTTATTTAATTCCCGTACAGCTACCGTTTTATCTGCAAAATCTCAGTAATGCTTCGGCTTCAGCTGCGGGTTTAGCGATCGCTACTTCAACTTTAGCTAGTTCCATTGCTTCTTTACGCTATGGCTTTGTTAAAGAACGTTTGGGCTATGTTCAAATTGTAATTATCGCTTTTGCTGTAGCAGCTTTAGGCTATTTTATTATTGGTATTGCTGGTAGTTACCAACTCGTTTTACTTGGTTTAATAATTGCTGGTTTGGGTTTTGGTTTATTAATGCCTAATTTAACTGTGTGGCTTTCTAGCATTATTACCGATGCACTGCGAGGTAGAGCTTTGGGAGGTTTAACTTCTTTCTTTTTCTTAGGTCAGTTTTTATCCCCTTTAGTTGCACAACCAATAACCAATACCCTGGGTTTAGGTCGAACCTATAGCTTGACAGGAGTTGCTATGTTAATAGTCGCTCTGGTTTTTTTAACTCTCAGAACACAAATCAAATCTTTTTGTCAAAGCTGTTAATGACCATTGAACATTGTTGATAAATGATAAATGTTTAATGATCAATGAATTCCACAACCTGCTTGGGCAATTTTTTGAGACTGGCGATTTGTAGTTAATTTCATTACTTGCTTAAACGCTTGTTCAGCAGACTTGAATTTTTGAGCTTCACAAAAACTAATACCCGTATATAGCCAACTCATGGCTTTTTGCTCTGATGATAAATTATTGTGGGTTAAAACCTGTTCAAAAGTTCTAATTGCTTCTTGATAGTGACCTAGCCTATAGAAAGCAACCCCTTGTCCTTGTTGAGCAGATAAATGATTAGGAGAATTAGTCAAAGCTTCAATAAAAGCTGTTAATGCCTCTTGATCTTGATTGATTTTGAGTAAATTTTGACCTTTTTGATTAAAAGCGATCGCCAATTTATGATGAGTTAACTTGGGAGATTTGGAAGATTCAATTAATTTAATTGCTTGCTCACTAGCAGCTATTGCTTGCTGATATTTTTGCAATTCAGACAATACTTGACTTTTATTAAGCCAAAAAGTAGCTTCTTTGGCATTAATCTTAGTAGCTTGCTCAAAAGCTTGTAGGGCGTTTTCATACTCGGTTAAATAATATAGAGCTTCTCCGCGACAATTCCAGGCAAAGGCAGCTTGAGGTTCAATTGAAGTTGCCTCAAAACAGGATTGGAGCATATCGTTGTACAGACTTAAACCTAACATGGCATATCCTCGATTTGTCCAAAGGAGATGTTGTAGTCTGGGTTTAGTTGACAAGAGTCGATCATAAGCTGCGATCGCAGCATAATATTTTTGTTGCGCCAGTAACTCGTTAGCCTGTTTAAAATCTCGCGTCTGAAAATATTGATTAGTTAGAAAAAAACCAACCCAATTAACACTGCCTATACACAGTAGCAGCACTGTAATTTTAACTAAGATAGAAAGATTTTTGGGCTTCACATTCCTAGAGATTTGTTTTAATGGTGAGTTAAAATCTTGATTTTGTTTCGACGAACTAATCGGTTTGTTACTTCTAGTTATTTGTTGTTTTAGCCAAATATCATTAAAAATATCATGATAAATACGGTTAGCTATCCTAACTTGTTTCTTGTCTAACTTTATCAGACCAATTGTCAAAAGACATTCTTGTTCTGGTGTCTGGTTAAAAGCGATTGGTTGATGATGCCAAATTTCTTGATAACTAAATAAAAGTGAATTAAGAGAAACAGGAGAATTAAGTAACTGAGAACGTAAAGAAATTAAATGAGATGCAGCCAGATTATGTTCCCAATCATCGATAATATATTGCTGCACTAACTGCGAGATTTTTTTTGTCTCTTGATTTCTGGGAATAAAAGATTCGCGATCGCGAATAATTTGATATATTTTATGGGTTAAAAAAGATTGACCATTAGTCCAGGCTTGAACTTCAATTAAAACTTTGTAAGGAAGACTAGCTTTTATGTCTAAATTAAATAACTTTATTTTAATTTTGCTATAGGGTTGTAAACGAACTAGTTGATTCTCAATCCAACTCTCACTAAAATTTTGACGATCAATAGATGGTGCTAGCTGAATTTTATTATGGTGTTTAACTACTAACCCACTCTGTAATAATTCTTGCTCTGCTCGACTATTCGTCGCTGGAATTTCTCCTTGTCGCCAAATTTTACCGTAAAGATTAAATAATTTTTTTGGCTCACATCGTCGATTATATAAAAGGTAATTTTCGATGTTATTCCAACGGGCTAATTGCTTTTCGGTAATAATCTGTAAATTTTGAGCAACATCATCGCCATCTTGGCTGGATTTAAATATCTCTAATTGTTCTAAAAAAAAATTTAACGTAGTCTGAGAAATTATTTCTTTAAATACGGCAGCTTCGCCAAATTTTAAGCGGTTAGTAGTTTGCTCCTGTAATATTGTCTCAATTTGCCAATCATCGATTAAATTCGCAGCTTTAAGATACTGTCCGAGAGGTTGCTGTACTTCCAGATTTGGCAATTGAGGCCATTGTTCAGCAAAAAAATCGACAGTCTGTTGAGAAATCAAACCTTGACGAGCCATAATCTCGCCCAAGCGATGATTAGAGGATAGGCTTTCTTGGAGAGCAGCTCGTACCTGTTCAGGGGAAACTAGCCCAGCAGTTTGCAGCACTAACCCTAACGGCTTAACAATAATAGTTGTCGCCATAGAGAAATATTAAAATTAGACTATATTTGCACTAGCACCAGATCTTATACATTGGTTTTAGATAATGTTAATATCTTTACTTATTTTTAGGACTCACTTTTTTTTAGAAAACTTCAAAATTAACTAGTTAGCAATAATCGTATAACTGCTTAGACAATAAGACAATAAGACGTTGCTGATTTTAAGTATGAAACTGATGATCAAACTCTTCTAAGCTTTTAACTAACTTTCATTTCTTAGATTAATTTGCTGTCATACCTAGATTCAGCAACGCTGACAATAATTGTAAGATTGTTATAAACCTAACCGTTAATTTATAAAAATTCTTATGACTGCTACTCCAATTAGAGACAATCAACCTGACAGTAAGACTTCTTTCTCCACTTTGGCTGCTGTACCCGATAATCTAGGGCGTTTTGGCCCTTATGGTGGTAAATATGTGCCAGAAACCTTAATGCCTGCTCTAGCTGAGTTGGAAACCGCCTATAACCACTATAAAAATGACCCTGAATTTAACCAACAATTACAGGGATTGTTAAAAGATTATGTAGGTAGAGCTAATCCTCTTTATTTTGCTGAACGTCTCAGTCAACATTATGCTCGTCCTGACCTACAACTAGAAATTTATCTGAAACGGGAAGATCTTAACCACACAGGCGCACACAAAATTAATAATGCCCTAGCTCAAGCTTTACTGGCAATTCGCATGGGTAAAAAGCGAATTATTGCCGAAACAGGGGCAGGACAACATGGAGTGGCTACGGCTACCGTCTGCGCTCGCTTTGGTTTGGAATGCATTATTTATATGGGCGTGGAAGATATGGAAAGACAAAAGCTAAATGTCTTTCGGATGCGTCTTTTAGGGGCAACAGTGCAACCCGTGGCTGCTGGTACAGGCACTCTCAAAGATGCGACTTCAGAAGCAATTCGAGATTGGGTTACTAATGTCGAAAGTACTCATTATATTTTGGGTTCGGTAGCAGGGCCTCATCCTTACCCAATGATGGTGAGAGATTTTCATGGGGTAATTGGCAAAGAAACTCGCGCTCAATGTGCTGAAAAGTTTGGGGGACTACCTGATATTCTGATCGCCTGTGTTGGTGGTGGCTCAAATGCGATTGGACTATTTTATGAATTTATCCCAGAATCAAGTGTGCGTTTAATTGGTGTGGAAGCAGCAGGGGAAAGTGTAGCTTCAGGAAAACACGCTGCTACACTCACCGAAGGTCGTCCAGGAGTACTACATGGAGCAATGAGCTATTTATTACAAGATACTCAAGGACAAATTATTGAAGCTCATTCTATTAGTGCAGGGTTAGATTATCCTGGTGTCGGGCCAGAACACAGCTATTTAAAAGATGCTCAACGAGCAGAATATTATGCTGTAACCGATACTGAAGCGATCGCAGCTTTACGTCTTTTATCTGAACAAGAAGGTATTATTCCCGCCCTCGAAACTGCCCATGCTTTTGCTTATTTAGAATATCTTTGTCCTCAGTTGACTGGTACTCAAAGAATTGTCATTAACTGTTCAGGTAGAGGTGATAAAGATGTACAAACAGTTGCCAAATATTTAGGAGATCTGCTTTAACGGACTAAAGTAATAAACTTAGAAAATTAAAGAAAATTAGATTGGCAATATGGTTTTAGAGAACATTCAAATTTGCGATGAAGATTTAGACGTAGCTAGTTTAGCTCGTTATCTGTCTGCTGAAGAGCTTGCCATTGATACAGAAACTATGGGGTTAGTTTTAGGACGCGATCGCTTATGTCTTGTACAAATATGCGATTCTCAAGGCTTTGCTACCGCTATTCGTATTACTAAAGGACAAACAGAAGCACCTAATTTACAAAAATTACTAACTTCTTGGGATATCACTAAGGTTTTTCACTATGCTCGTTTTGATGTAGCACAATTTAAAACTACATTTGGTATTGACACAGCACCGATTTTTTGTACCAAAATTGCCAGTAAGCTAGTTCGTACCTATACTTCCAATCATGGTTTGAAAAGTTTAGTTACGGAACTTACGGGCGTTGAATTGGATAAAAAAGCTCAAAGTTCTGATTGGGGCAATGCTGAGAATCTTTCTGGAGAACAGTACAATTATGCTGCTAATGATGTTCGTTATTTGTTAGATGTCAAAGATAAATTGACAACCATGCTGAAGCGAGAAGATCGTTATCAGCTAGCACAACAATGCTTTCAAACAATTCCTGTTTTTGTGGGATTGGATTTGTTGCAATACCAAAATATTTTTGACCACTGACAATAATTACTAATAAGTAACTCTAGTCAGTTACAAACATTTAAATTGTTTTATCTTATATTAAGAGATAATACAGAACGCATAATACAACGTACCGTAACATAAGTAATCATTAGTTGATTTTGATCAACTGTTGATTCATACCTCATGGTTGGCGACTGCAAACAGTAGTCGCCTTTTTTTAGGTCGCAGTACATTAATTGATTAGGATAGAGAGTTATAGGCTCGGAAGTAGCTAGTAGCAAGTAGTAATTTTAGAAATGTCCTAAACTAGACTGTTAATCCGCGATCGCCATACCATTGACTCAAGTCATGCTCAATTTCTTCAAGGATTGTAATCGCATTCATGATTGATTTTGCATCAGTTTCTAACGAAGCAAAAACTGACTCAATCCGTTGTTGATAATTCTGTGGACAGAGTGTAAAATTACTGGCAATTGCCACTGCGCCTTTCTCATTTAATAAGTACTCTTCATTGAGTGCAAATAATACCTGATTCATACAAGCTACGCTGCGAAAACAGCAACCTGCTGCATAGGCAACATCACCACGTGCAACTGCCTTTTTCGCAATTAACAATGAAAAACTAATTTCCCAGGCAAACTTATTAATTGTTGCTTGTTGAAGCTGAATCGGATAAGAATTTGTTTTAGTCTTTAAAGCTTCTAAATGACCATCTGGATCGCAAAGCGGGAGACAAATAGCAACTTCACCCATATAAATAGAGGAAACAAAGCCGTGAGGATGTCCTGGTTGGTAATCAATCGTGATTTGTCCAGCGTGGCAATCATCAATAACACCGTTAACTTGAACCAGATCGCGGTAGAGAAAATCTACGGGTACACCTTCTATCTGTAACCAACCTCCCCCATTAATCCATTTTCCCCACTCCTTAATTGGGGTGACGAGATTTGTACGATGATTGTCGTCAAGTTCGGAGGCAAGGTGATTTAAGGCAATCAAATCGAGGGGATTCTCTGGCTGGTAATAAATTCCCAGATCCACATCTGACTTTTGTGTATAGTTACCTCTTGCCCTTGAACCTCCAAGAGCGATCGCAGCGATTCCCTGAATTAACTGCAAACGCTCAACAACGCGGTGGATGAACTGGGGTAATTGTTCATTCATAAGTAGCAAGTAGCAAAAAAGGTACTATGTAGTATGTAAAAGGTGAAAGCTTTTGACTTTTGACTTAAAATCCCAGATCTTGCCCTTACCCTGATAATGCCTCGAATTACCCAACTGTTCCTTCTAATTTAAGACTCAACAACTTGTCTGCTTCCGCAGCAAATTCCATCGGTAACTCATTAAGGACATCTTTGCAAAAACCACTAACTAGCATAGACACTGCGTCTTCTTCCGAAATACCCCTTTGAGCAAAGTAAAATAATTGTTCTTCGCCGATTTTAGCGGTAGAAGCTTCATGCTCAAGTTTTGCAGTATTATTATCAACCTGAATATAAGGAAAAGTATTCGCTTCAGCATTGTCACCAATCAGCATCGAGTCACACTGGGAATAGTTACGCGCACCGTCAGCTTTATTACCAATTTTGACTAAACCACGATAACTACCTTTAGAATTGCCTGCGGAGATACCTTTAGAAATAATTGTACTGCGGGTATTTTTGCCCACATGAATCATTTTTGTACCTGTATCAGCCTGTTGTTTGTTGTTAGTCAGGGCAATGGAATAAAACTCGCCCACAGAGTTATCGCCAATTAAAACACAGCTAGGATATTTCCAAGTAATTGCTGAACCTGTTTCTACTTGAGTCCAAGAGATTTTAGAATTAACTCCTTTACATAAACCACGTTTGGTCACAAAGTTATAAATTCCGCCCTTGCCTTCTTCATCGCCTGCAAACCAGTTTTGGACGGTAGAGTATTTAATATCGGCATTATCTAAAGCTACTAACTCTACTACCGCAGCATGAAGTTGGTTAGTATCAAACATCGGTGCAGTACAACCTTCTAGATAGCTAACCGATGCCCCTTCTTCAGCCACAATTAAGGTACGCTCAAATTGTCCAGTATCTCCATCATTAATACGGAAATATGTGGATAATTCCATTGGACAGGTTACGCCTTTGGGAATAAAGACAAACGAGCCATCGCTAAATACAGCAGAATTTAAGGCAGCAAAATAGTTATCGGCGACAGGGACAACACTACCTAAATATTTTTGAACTAATTCGGGATATTCTTGTAAAGCTTCGGAGATTGAGCAAAAGATTACGCCGTCTTCCGCTAATTTTTCTTTAAAAGTAGTGCCAATGGAAACACTATCAAAAATGGCATCTACCGCGACATTACTCAATCTTTTTTGTTCGGAAAGAGGAATACCTAACTTATCAAAAGTTTCCAACAAAGCTGGATCAACATCATCAAGACTACCTAACTTATCCTGCTTTTTCTTGGGCGCAGAATAATAAACAATATTTTGATAATCGATTTGAGGATATTCTACATGAGGCCAATCAGGTTCACTCATCTTTAACCACTGACGATAAGCTTTGAGGCGAAACTCTAGCATAAACTCTGGTTCGTTTTTCTTTGCCGAAATTAAACGAACCACATCTTCGCTCAAACCACGAGGAATGGCATCAGTCTCAATATCGGTAATAAAACCGTACTTGTAAGGTTGATTGACTAAAGTTTTGACGTTGGCACTCATAGTAGCAAATTAAATAAACTGTACTTGTTAAGGTGTTTGAATTTTAGGAAGCAGTAACCAGAATGTTGATTAATGCTTTTGTAAAATTATTATGAGACTAGGTTGACTAACGATTTTTGTCTCAGTTTAGCAATAAATTTGTTGTTTAAGTCTATTGTAGGTTACATTAGCAACAAAGATGTTGTTTAAGTCAAGAATTTTTTTGATTTTTTATTTCTTTATTAAAATTTACAATATAGCTATCAAGACGATGATGACCACTGGTTTAACGTCTACAAAACAAAATATACTGCAATACCTACTCAAACAAGGTCAAGCATCAGCACAACAGCTAGCCCAAGACCTAAAGCTGACTACGCAAGCAATTCGTCGTCATCTCAACGAATTAGAGGCAGATGGCTTAATTGACTATCAATCAGTGCAGCAAGGGATGGGTAGACCACAACATTTGTACTCTCTAACTCATCAAGGGCGCGATCGCTTGAGTCCTCAGCAGTATAGTGAATTCGCCGTTTCTTTTTTGGATACTCTGGCAGAAACCGCAGGGGAAGAACAAGTTAGTAAGGTTTTAGAGAAGCAGTGGCAACGTAAAGCAGCCGAATATCGCGATCGCTTGGGCAATGGCAGTCTTAAACAACGTATTGCCAAATTAGTCCAACTGAGGCAAGAGGAGGGCTATATGGCAGAATTACACCCAGTATCTCCCCAGCATAACCATAAATTTATTTTAGTTGAACATAACTGTGCGATCTCCAATGTTGCTGAATCTTATCCTAGTATTTGTGGACATGAATTAGAAATGTTTGCTGCGGTTTTACCAGATTGTCTTGTAGAACGAACCCACTGGCTTAATAATGGTGAACATCTTTGTGGCTATTCAATCCAAAAAATACAGACTTAAAATTCTTAGGCTATTAAAGCGATCGGTTATTTTACTTTCGCTCAATAAGGTAATGTACTAAAGTAAAAGTACTTGAACAAAACGACCAACACTTAATTTCCCTACTAAGCAAGTTTTGAACAATCGCATATTAGTAAAATGAAGAAAAAATCAGAACATTTACCAATAATTATTGGTGTGACTATGCTTTTCGTAGTTTTCCTAACAACTGGAGGGCTAATTGTTTATTTTGTTAGTAGTGATGTTGTTCAACAGCACTCCGAAAATTCTCAAGATCCTGAAAATCCCAATCAAGAAAATAATCAATCAGAAGAAGAGGAAGCAGAATCAGAAGCAAATACTACGGTGACACCTCCTCCTGAACAAAGCCAAGGAGGCGGTATGACAGGAATAGATACAAATCCTTCAACGCAGATTCCTACTGGTAGCACTGGTACAACAGGTACAAACTCTCAAACAAACATCCCTACTGGTACTAGTTCTAGTACCTCTAGTACAGTTGATTCTTCTGAATATACCAGCGAATCATCGAGTTTATCTCAGCAAAGCTATGGGATGAGTAATCTTGGCTCAAGTGTGGAACGTAACCGCTTAATTCAAGAAAATATCAGTAGAGGAATTTCTGATAGTAATAATTTTAATTCCAGCACACCAGATTACAGTAGTCCAAGTTCTAGTAATAATTTTAATCAAACCAGTAATCAAAGTTTAATTGAGCCATCTGATGATAATAGTTTACTAAACACTTCTGATGATAGTTTATTAGAATCGACTGATGATAGTGAGGAAACAACTACAGGAATTACTTCCACTCCTTCTACTACTACCAACACCACAAATACTCTAGATAAATTACCATAAGCTATTGACACTGAACTAAAAAAAATATCAATGCCTTAAAATTAGCTATACACTCAAGTTGCTATTACTGGTAGAAGCTTAAGAAGTCAGAAGTCATTTCATTGATCATTTACCATTTATCAACGATGTCGAATGTTAAATATTCACTGTTCAATGTTTAATGATCAGATCATTCGGCATAACTAACTAGCAACTTGCGTTATACCTAAAACAGTAACACTAGCTAAAAATAATGAGTCCTACTAGAGCGGTATTGTGTGGCTATTATGGCATGGGTAATGCAGGAGACGAAGCGTTATTAGTATCGCTACTACAAATGCTGCCTGAGTCAATTGAACCAATTGTTTTATCTGGCGATCCTCAAAATACTAAAAAACAATATGGAGTTGCTAGCTGTTATCGGAAGTCAACCTTTGCAATTCTTAATGCTCTTCAACAGTCGGAGATATTTATTTGGGGTGGTGGCAGCTTGATGCAGGACTCTACTAGTATTGCCAGTCCAATTTACTATGCTGGTTTGATGGCTCTAGCGCAAAAACGAGGCTTGAAAACGATCGCCTGGGCGCAGGGAATTGGGCCATTAACAAAACCTTTGACTCGTTGGCTGACAAAACAGGTATTATTAGGGTGTGATGCTGTTAGTGTGAGAGATAGTGCTTCGGCTGAACTATTAGCTAGTTGGCAGCTTGAACCATTAATTGCTCCTGATCCTGTGTGGGCATTGGCAAGCAAGGCTGTGTCTGGGTTAGATGAACTACCTACTCCCAAGGTAGCGGTGATTTTGCGATCGCATCCTTTACTAACCAAAGAACGTTTACAGACGATAATCCAAGCTCTACAAGACTTTCAAGCACAAACTAATAGTTTCATTTTATTGCTTCCCTTTCACCCGATTCAAGATCAAGCGATCGCTCAAGCAATTGCAGCCAAATTAGAGGAAAATGCTACTATTCTATCCATTACTGATCCCCAAGAATTAAAAGGACTATTCAAACAAGTTAACATGGCGATCGGAATGCGGTTACACAGTGTAATTATGGCAGTAGCCGAAGGCTGTAAATGTTTTGCTCTCAGTTACGATCCCAAAGTTAGTCAGTTAATGTTGGAGCTTGATTTACCAGGATATGAATTAACAGATCTACCTGACGATTCTCAAACCCTTAGTCGTGCTTGGCTCGAACATTATCATTACAGTAGCCCCTTGGATAAAATTCAGATTCAATCATTGGTTAAGCAAGCCTCAAATCATCAACAACTATTACAAAAAGTAATTACAAATTATTATTAATAATTAATGAACCTTGGCATTTTTAGAAGCAACGTATAAGCTATATCTAGTTAAATCTAAAGCTAAGTAAAAGAATGGAATTTCCTGCTCAATCAACATTTATACTAAACTTAAATCTGCTTTGATAACGTTTTCTTTTCAGTTAACAAATTTGACACAATTTTTAAGGGAAATCACCTAACTTAATACTTTAGATTTTGTTGCTGTAATATTCTGATCACTTGAGATATAAATACTATGAGCGAAGCTAACAATCATGCTACTTCTTTTAATTCTCAATCTAACTTTGAATCTGTTGAGCAATCTCCAAATGAACAGCAGCAGAAAGTAACAGAAATCAGCGATTGTAATACAGCCAAAAGCTTTTTACCGTTAGATCCTGCTACTCATCTAGAAGCATTACAACTAAAAGATACCGAAAAAATAGAGTCAGAAGCATCATTAGGTCAAAACATGAACTGGCAGAAAGTTGCTCATAAACTACGGGAATACAATCGTAAGCTACTCAAAAAAGTATTTCGCCTAGAACAAGAATTAGCAGAAATTGATAATAAATATAACAAGTATGTAGAAAAATCTCAAACTAGTGATGTGTTAGTTGCTCAACAAGCAGAAGAAATTAAAACTTATCAAGAACAAGTAGCTGCCATGAGTCAACAACTAACTAGTTCTCAACAACAAATAGAGAGTCGCGAAACAGTAATTAGTAATTTATCTCAACAGTACGAATTATCTCAAAAACAAACAGCCCAATTAGAAAGAGAATGCAGTTTATTACAAGAAAATTATGCTCAACAAGCTTGTGAATTAGCTGCTAAGGTCAAAGAAACCAAAGAATTACAAGCCAAACTCAATCAACAACAGCGTTATGCTCTGCAATACAAAGCAGAACTAAAACGCCAGATAGACAAACCTCCAGTGGTGAGTACAATAATCTCAGAGCCAGTAGCCACTCACAGCCACAGTTACGCTAACAACCGTTCAATCAAGCCTTGGTCTACTTCTAGAATTCCCGACAGAATTCCCGACCCCAAAATCTCTTTACCTCAAACAGCGAAAATTGAGCGGGAGCAACTTCAACCTTCTTTAAAAATCGGTCAAAAAGCAGGAGAAATTACCACTTGGTCATCAGTAATTGACCATCACCAGGACAATCAACCAGCGGTCAAATCTACTCAAAAACCAAAACAACAAAAACCTCAGTCATTAGCTGCGGTAGACTTGCCTACATTCCCTCGTTCTAGTTGAACATTAAACATTGAACATTGTGAGGGCGTAATTCTGGGGTGTCCCCAGAATGTTGACGAAGTCAAAGCAGCACTGTTCCGTTCAGGAACTGTGAACTTTGACCGCCCGAATTGAATATCGTTGATAAATGGTAAATGATCAATGTTCAATGATCAGTTACTAACTAAAGTTAGTAGGATTTTGATCGTAACGGTGTCTAACAGAAATTGGTTCTGGCTGGCGATCGCCAACTAAAGCAGCCGTTTTTTCTAACGATTCTCGTAATCTTTTAGCAGCATAAATCGACATATCTCTAGGGACATTAATTCTGTCTCGTAGGTAGCGCAGAGCAGCATCCGAGCCTGGAGGTGGAGTACAGATTTTTTCGGTCATCATATTGGTTAAAGCGCATCGTAGAGCTTCATCAAATAATTGATCTTTAGCTGGATTAACTTTAATAATATTGGTGCGGTGTTTAATTACTCTTTGTAAAGCTTCAGCACGAGAGTTTTGAGGTTCAGGATAGTTGACATCGGGGAGTTTGAACCAATCACCACAATCTACTCTTGCCTGGTTGATTCGTGTTTGAGATTCACCGTTAGCATAACAGCCTCCCATTTGGGGTGGTAAATCGTGAACGTGCGTATGAAAATCGCTTTGTGTACCACGATAGCTAGAGCGGTTTTCTAGAGCATTAAACCAAGCAGCCAGGCGAGGATTTTCTTCTCTGAGAGAATAGCCTTTGTAATAGTAAAGGCTGGCATTCATTCGTTCTACGTAGGGAATAAAGACAATATCAGCAGTACTAAATTCTGGCAAAAAGTATGCTCCTGGAGTGCTAGCTAAAGCGGATTCTACCATTTCTACTACTTCGATAAACTGTTTTTTATTAGCTTCTTCTTGTCCAGGAAACATCGCCCGATAACAAAGCCAACTACACCAGGCTCTAAATAATAGACGTTCCAGTCGCCGTAGGGGTATTACTTGAGGATCTTGCATACCCAAATACAAAACACCGAAAACTTGTTCTAAAGCAATTAAAATATCATCACTTTCAGTAATTATTGTGCCGTCCAGTTCTACTGCTGGTAACATTCCTGAAGGAACTTTCTGTTTATACCAGCTTTCTTTTTTGCCATAGCAGAACATTGTCACCTTTTGGATACGATAGGGAATCTGCTTCTCTTCTAGCCATAGCCAAATTTTTTGACAGTAGGGACACCAAGCATGATTATCTCGATATAAAGTTACACGGATATCTGCTTCTGTTTGTCCAAATAAACGTAAGGTGGCTTGAGAATTGGTAACACTGTTAACGGTATCAATTTTAAAATCGGTAAGGTTGGTTAATTGTTGCCAAGTAAGGGATTCCGTAGTCATAAAATGTCGGACTTAATTGAAAATTGAATTATTATCTTTTATTATTAACTATTAATTTATCATTGATGCTTCTAGCTCACCGTTTAAGAATTTTTTATTGTTTTTTGATCGCTCCTAACATTTGTCCTAAGAAAGGTAAACCAATCAAGGCAGGTAAAAAATAACGACTGGTACACAATAAGCCTAAAGCTGCTCCTGTAGCTTCGTTTAAGTAATCTTGATAGAAGTAAATTATGGCTGCATCACGAGTACCAATACCTGCAAAAGTCAGGGGTAATAGTCCAGCTAAGATTGAAAGGGGAGACAGAGCTAAACTAATGAGAAATGGAGTAAAAGCTTTGAGAGCTAGGATAAAGAGCCAAATTTGTAATAAATGTAAAAACCAAATAAAAATTGAAGTGCTAGTAATTAAGAATAGATTATGGCGATCGCGCCAAAAATAATTATGCATTTCCGACCAGGAAGTTTGCATTTTTTGGAGTTTAATTTTAAAAGATTTAGGGGCTAAATTGATGGTTAAATTAAAAAATAAATTAGCAAATTTTTGAGAACTTAATAGCAATAATCCTAAAGTCAATCCCATCGCAACTCCTCCAGTCATAGTCCAAAATAAACTATTTTTAGCAGGATATAAAATCAAGCCAAATACACACCAAAGTAATAGAGAAAGTAAATCTGAAGCCTTTTCAAAAATAGAAATTGCTAGAGCTAAACTACCACTTAAATTAGAACGTTCAGCCATAAAATACGCCTTGGCAATATCACCCATCTTGGATGGTAAAACCATATTTAAAACACTTGCCCCTAAAATCAAACGATTTGCTTCCAATAGTCCTAAACTACGTTGGGGTACTAATTGCTGTAAACGCCAAGCGGTAATTAAAGTAATAGGAATTACCATAGCTAAACTAATAATTAATAACAGGCGATCGCAATTTTGAAAGACTAGAACAAGATTGACAACATCAATCTGAGTGTATAGATACAGTAAAATAGCAACGCTAATGAACAAGGAAATAAAGCGTTTTAAATTCATAGTCAAAGATAGGCAAATTCCTGCTTTTAGAAGTGTCTTAACACATTTTTACTTTTTACTTTGAGTAGTATAGAGAATGATCAGCTAAAGCGCATTTAAATTACATATTATCCTGTTAGGAAATTAGGTTTAAAACCCTGTCTTGACTCCTGACTCCTGACTCCTGACTTCCTGTCTCAACCAGTAATTTAAACGTGTAACAGTTTATCAGCTTGGCTTTGATAGTTTCAAAAATTTGGATTGCTAATAATGAGAAAAAAAACTACCGCTTTTCCTACATTTAGATCTTGGCTAGATAAAGGAAAGCAGCATTTTAACAGTATCCCAGTCTTAATCTGGCTAAATGTGATCACCATTGTGGTTCTGAGTTTACTAAGTATTTATGCCAGAGTCAAAAGCAAAGGCACAGGTATAGAAAATCTTTTTAGCGATCCTTTTTATATTGGTATTTTTTATTTGGGCTGGTTTACAAGTATTTCAGAAATAATGTGGTGTACGGCGATTGCTATCTGCCTGTTTTCTGCTTTTTTATTACCTCGATCCAGCCGTCGTTTCCAAATCTTTTTATTTGCTAGCGCGCTAGTAATGCTATTACTATTTATTGACGATCGCTTTCGTTTAACTTTAATTTTATGCGTCTTTTTTGGAGCTTGTCAGCTAGTTAAATTGGGAGTTTATCTTTTCTATGGATTATTATTAATTACTTATGCTTGGGTATTTCGCCGTACCATTCGTCAAACTCCTTATATACCTTTATTAATATCTTTTTGTTTGTTTGGCTTTTCTAGCGCGATCGACATTACTCCTATTAGTAGTCGCGGAATTCACGCTATGTTAGAAGATGGTACTAAGTTAATTGGCTTAATTAATTTGACAATTTATTTTTGGTGGATTTGTCAACAAGAAATTAAAAAAAATTTAGTGCAGCAACAAAAAACGATGAAAGATGAAGGATAAGGAATCAAAAAAATTATCCCTACTAATTCATATTCCATCGTTGAGAAGTAATAATTAATAATTAACCTAAACTACAGGAATTACGATAAAAAGTACGTAATAAAGCAGTAGCAGCTACTAACTTAGTAATTTCCAAGCTCCAATAAATTATGTGCATTACTGTCATAGAACTAGAAATAGTTTCTGTGGTAGCAAACATATCCAAAGACATACCCAGACTACTCATTTGCGGAGTAAAAATATAGGTATAAGCTAAAGATATAACTAATAAAATAGCTGCTGCTAAAATCGATTGACGATTGATTTGATTAGTCAAATGATAACCATAACGATAAACAAAACATCCAGCCAAAACAGTAGCAGCGCACAACAATTCTAGATGATTGAAAGTGCCAAAAATTACATAAGCAGCACTAGCAAAACCTGATTCATTCATCATGCCTGTAGTTAACATTCCAGGCACAACTAAACAATCAAAAATCAAGCTTCCACTAAGCCAAAACCCCAAAACAAACATGATCACTGTTGACCAGCTTATGGGCTTAAAAGTACGAGGAGAAATAGCTTCCATAAGAATATAAGCAAGATGATTACTCTTTTAGCTTAACCAATAACTTTCCCCCTCTGTATAACAAAAAGTAAAGTCTTGTGAACCTGATATTTAGATTATCTCTTTTTTGAAAAGAAGAAACGTGTTTGATTAATTTACGATCAACTTTTAATTTTTAAACCCCAATCTTCCAGCAAAGTATAAAGTACAGGTACGACAATTAAACTAAGCAAAGAAGAAGTAATCAAACCGCCAATTATCCCGACTGCCATTGGTTGACGTAATTCCGCCCCTGCACCCCAACCGAAAGCAATGGGTAACATTCCTAATATCGTTGAAAAGGTAGTCATGATAATCGGACGCAGACGTACTACGCCAGTTTGCAGAATAGCTTCGGTGCGTTTTACTCCAGCAGTACGTAATTGATTGATATAGTCGAGGAGTAGGATCGCGCTTTTATCTAATAGTCCTAGCAGAAAAATCAAACCAATCAAAGAGATCATGCCAAAATCACTTTGAGTTATCAGTAAGGCTAACATTGCTCCCACTATCGATAAGGGTAAAGATAAACCGATTACCATCGGCTCTAACCAGCGACGAAAAGGTAAATAAACCACTACCAGCATACAAATTAATGCTAGAGCCAGAGTAATACCAAATTCTCCTAATATTTTCTTGGAACGGGCAGAATCTCCCTCTAAATCAAAAGTAATTCCAGGTGGTAAAATATTATCGGCGATCGCCTGCGCTTTAGCTGTTGCATCACCAATTCCCTGATTTTCACTTAAATTAGCATTGATATAGGCTACTCGTTTTCTGTCTAAATGAATTAGCTTATCTAAAGGTTCGTTAACGCCATCTATGCGTACATCTTCAAAACCTGATAACTTTTGAATTTCTGATTGAAAAGCGATCGCACTTTTGCGTAATTGCTCGATATTTTCTCCTTCTAAAGCCACCTTAAAAGAAGGATCTTCCCCTGTCTCCACAAAAGGGATATCTTCAACACTGACAACACCTTGAGGAATTGGAGGTAACTGCTGTCGAATTTCTGCCTGTACTTGACTGGTAGTTAAGTTGCGCTCATTTTTGAGTTTAATATAGATCTTGCCCTTATTCGGTTCACCCCGTAATCCAGCCATAGTATAAACAGATTCCACATCAGGATGCTTTAAAACTACCTGTTCTAATTCCTGTCCAACTCTAATCGTTTTACGTAATAAAATCCGTTCAGGCGATCGCGCTAAATCACTTAGCCAGCTAAACTGACTAGATTTAGGTTTAGCTACGGAATTATTATTGATATTTATATCTGCATTACTAGCTAATTTAGGCAAAGGAGTTGTATAAACAATTTTAAATTCCCCCCGATCTAATTGCGGAATAAAACCCTGGGGAATCAAAGGAATTAACGCAATTCCTGCGATAAAACTACCTATAGCAATACCAATCACCGCCCGACGATGATTTAATGCCCACTGCAATAAATTACGATAATTAGTCGTAAGAATTCCTCTCTGATCGCTGTTACGACTTCTAATTCCCCTAGAATTAAGCCAATATACAGCCAACACAGGAGATAAAGTACGGGCTGCTAACAAGGAAGTTAACACCGCAGCCGAAATAGTAATCCCAAAAGGACGGAAAAATTGCCCCAAAGTCCCACCCATAAAACCAATAGGCAGAAATACCGCCACAATCGTCAGAGTCGCCACCGAAGCAGTAAAGCCAATCTCAGTAGTCGCAGCTAAAGCAGCTTCCCGAATAGTTTTACCCTCTTCCAGATGACGCATAATATTTTCAATCTCAACGATCGCATCATCAACAATAATGCCAATTGCCAAGGCTAAAGCTAGGAGAGTTAACGTCTCTAGGTTATAACCAGCTACCGCCATCACCAGAAATGTCCCTAACAGGGAAATAGGAATAGCCACGGCAGTAATTAAAGTTGCCTTAAGATTACGTAAAAAGGGGAAAATAATTAAAATTGCCAACACCACCGCCCCCCATAAAGCATCAATCGTCGCTTGGGTGCTGTCACGGATATAGCCTGCGGATGTTTCAGCTAAGATTAACTGAACTGGTAATTGTTGCTGAAGTTGAGCAACTTGTTGTTCTACCTGTTTAACCACTTCTAAAGTATTAGCATCCCCTTGTTTAATTACTTGAAAAGCGATCGCTTCCTGACCATTAAAATGAATCAAAGTATTATTTGCAGTCGGCAGATCAGGATTAACTTCACCATAATCAGCGTTACCCAAAATATCTACCCGTTGTACCCCCGATAACTTCTCAATCACAGGTACAATTTCCTGACTAGCAATCTCGTTTAACTTACCCAAATCCCGTTCTTGATTGGTAACGATATAACTAATCGCACTAGTTTCATTCAGATTAAAGGGAATAACATCTAACTTAGTTCCAGTGGGTAAAGATAATTGCTTCAAACTACTATCCACCGTCGCCGTAGCCTCTTCAATATCTATATCCGTATCCAATAAAAGATTAACTATCGTCTGCCCTAAATAAGTTGAAGAATATAGCTGTGCCAATCCTGGAGTATCAGCTAAAGCTTTCTCTATCGGCTTAGTTAATTGCGCTTCCGTATTCAAAACCGTACCCGTATTACCCTGGGCGCGAATTACCACCACAGGAAAATTAACCGTCGGAAACAGCGAATATTTTAAAGAACTAAAAGCCAAGATTCCAGCTACGGCGATCGCAATCCAAAAGGCGATGGTTAAACGGGAATGTTCGATTGCTAAACGGGAAAGGTTAAACTGCGGTTTTTTTAACATTGAGATTAAACAGGTAGTCTAACCGCTATTTTCGCAGAAGTTACTTCTGTATTGAATGTTAATTATGAAAATGTTGCTTTGACTAAGGGATGAGCGATCGCACTTGGAATTAGTATTAAGGCAATAATGAAGCGAAAACTACGAACAAATGCGTGGTTGGTTGAATTACACAGGCAAGGCTCAATCTATATTAATCTTCCTTCAGACCGTGTATCACATCTCTGATATAAACAGTTAAATCATTCGCTGGTGGTATAGCAGGAACTTGGTACATCATGTCACTGACGAACCCTCTATGATAAGTGCCGTGATTTACGACATGCAGAATCATCTCAATGCGTGACATTGCTCCTTTACCTCCATCAACAAATTGGAAATTCATGATTTCTAGTAACTCTTTTTCAGAAATCGAATCCGCATAGTCAATATACCATTGGTCAACCTTCTTCACTGCCTGCCATAACTCTTCTAGTGGCGGATAAGTCTCAGTATTTCTCGCCGCATAAGAATGAGATTTATTTTCTAAATGGGCTTGAAAGATACAGTCGATCACATACATATGATTCAGCGTATAAACCATATTTTTATAACGGGTTTTGCGCTCTTTCGTTGCTTCACCTTCTGGAAGAGATTTGATGGCTGAAAATGTAATTTCATTTGCCCATCCCTTATAGCCTGTTAGTCTTTTTATTGTTTCAGAGAAAACCATAGAGATTTCCACTCCAAAAATTCATCTGATTGTACGAGTAATGGTCATTCTATATAGTAATCAATTTAAAAGTAAAGATATATGGTGTGGCGATCGCTCTTAGTATTGTCATTGCACAGTTAGAATTTGAAGCTTCGGAATATTTTGAAAATCTTTGGCATTATGAGTAACTAGAGGTAGATCGTGACGAAGTGCTGTGGCAGCTATCCAAGCATCTTGTGCTGAAAATGGTCGTCCAATTGCTTGTCTTTCAGCCCGCAAATTTCCCCAAATGCGACAGAGTTCGATATCCACTGGAATAATAAGATAGTTAGTTAGCGATCGCTCTAAACTAGATATTCTCTGTGTTCCCCAATTACGAATAGCAGCCCATTGAAACAGTTCAGCCACAGTCATAAATGAAAGTCCTAATTGATGTCCCTGCAAGATAAGCTCATACTTTTGAGAGCGACTGTCGCCTTTGAGCAGAAATGACACTACATCTGTATCGAGCAGAAGAATAGTCATTATGTTGCAATATTTTCAGGCTGTCTTTGTTCTTTGAGAAATGTCAAAAAGTCTTCACTCGAGTCGTCTCCCCAATAATCTCCTGCAAGCATTTTAATATCCTTGACTATCGGAGTTTGTTGAATCTCAACTAAATTTTTTATGGACTCTCCTTGCCAAAATAATTGATTCTGGGTTTCTAATGATTTGTCATTAACAGATTTATTTTCTGTTGTAACTGGCTGTAAAATAATAACCTCTACATCACCAGGGTGAAGATTAGTTGGTTCGGTAATGATCAATTTACCAAAATGGTCAATTTTTCCCGTTAGTTTGTACGCTTGCATAAGAGTGCGAGATTTTTACACATTTTAACTTTAATATCCGTCCTCGAAATATGAATTAATTCAGTCTAAAAGTAAAGATATTTGATATGGCGATCGCTCTAAACTCATTCGTTTTTCATTTTTTCACTCAATCTACGAGATCAACTTCAACTTCTTCAATTAGTTGACTTGGAGTTAAGATTCTAGGTATGGCAACAGGAAAATCTTGAGGATTACGAGTAACGATAATATTCTGACTGCCAGCCCTCTTTTTAATTCTCTCGGCTCTCTATTAGCTTCAATAAAGGCATCTAGTTCTTCCATCTTTTATTTTCCATAATTCTCCACCTAATTTTCTCACATATGATTCCTGATTGCTATAGATTTATTTTCTGTTGTAGCTGACTGCAAAATAATAACTTCTACATCACCAGGATTAAGATTAGTAGGTTCGTTAATGATCAATTTACCAGAGTGATCAATTTTTCCTGTTAGTTTGTACGCTTGCATAGGAGCAGTTGATATTTACACATTCTAATTGTAAGAGATAAGCTTGACGGAATGGCTTGGCTACACTCTAAAAGAAAAGATATTCGCTGTAGCGATCGCGATCAGTAAAATTAAATTGGTAAGATATTGTGTGTGACAAATTAAGTAAAATAAACTAAGAGTTAAAAGTCAGTACTTGTCTTCCTACTGCAACAATAAATCCACCTACCGCAGTAATTAAAATACCGATTAATGTCCAAATTTTCGCTTTTTGCGATCCTTTGATTTCGTCAAGACTTTTCTCAAAAGAATCTAATTTAGTTTCTACCTTGATTAATCGTTTGTCAATTTCTTCTACTTTTTGATCAACTTTTTCTACTTTATTAATAATGTCCTTTTGACCGTTTTTAAGTTCCTGTAAAATTTCCTTGAGATCGGTTTCAATTTGGATGTTACTCATTGCTATACTTTAGATTAGAGTTACTTAACAGTTTCGGATTTTCCCAAAGGCGAGAAACGAATTTCAATACGCCGACGATTAGCATCTGATTGACGATTGGAGATCGCTAATTCTCCTGAAGGCAGTTGGAGTTGGGCTGCGGAATAAGCACGGAATTGTACCCCCTCAAGTCTGGGTGTTTGTGCTTGCACTGCCTGTAATTCTTTAACTACTTCTAAGGCTCGCATTAGCCCCAAATCAGCATTAGAGCCAGGTTGAAGAGTATTTACAGGTTGCTTACCCTGAGCAACTTCCTCTAGTTGTTCGTCTAAATTGCCGTTACCAAAGTTCACTTGACCATCTGTATGTCCTATGATTTCAACTACATATAGGTTACGTTGTTGGCTAACACGTTCAATACGTTCAACTAAATCCTTGGTAATGTATGCTTTTAATTCTTGAGGTAAAGTCGCACTACCAGAATCAAACTGATACTCTCCAGAATCTTGAATTACTACCACTGGGGGAGCAGATTTTAAACGGTTCACTTCTGACTGTAATACATCGATACGGCTACGACTTTGTTCGTTGCTGCTAAGTAAAAGTTTTTGTAAATCCGAAGAAGCTTTTTTTAGTTGGCGTACATTGGAAGTACTTACTCCTAGTTCATTTTCTAGGGTAGCTATTTCTCTTTGTAGTAAGCGCACTTGTCTTTCTGTATCACTTAAGTTTTGCTCGGTTTCTTCCGCAGCATATTTGAGAAATAAAGATTTAAATAAAGCCAATAATAAAAATAAGCTAATGATCATAAAAGCATTAGCCATTAAGTCTGTAAATGATGGCCAAACATTGAGACTTTCTGTGGCTTCATAATTTCGCGACTTTCGTTTTTTATTCATTCAAATAAAACTTTTGACTTTTAATTTTTTTGCATTTTAGTTACTAATCTAGATAACTCCTGTTGAATTGCTTTCAAGCCTGATTGTTCAATCAAATTTTTCTCTTGATTTAGAGTAACTAAACTAGTATATTGCTGATTGATATTACTTAGCTGTTGGTTTAATTCTAAAAACTTTTTGGTTAGTTTTTGCATCGAATCTAAATTATGTTCAAAAGCTTGGGTAGACTTTTGCAAAACTAAAGAAGATTGAGAAAATTGATTTTGAGCGATCGCTAAATCATTAGTAGCTATAGCTAGTTTTTCAGGGAAACGACTGTTATCTAAAACATTAGCAGCTTGTTCAAAGGTATCCGCGCTATTTTCTAGCCTGGAAAAAGCTTTGGTTATAGATTCTTCCAGAGTAATTCCTAGTTTTTCGACCATCCCTTCAAAGTTATGAGTGAACTGAGTAATTGCTACTTCTAGAGAACTTACAGGTTTGATTTTGGGTAGATAAATATTATCAATATAGTCTTCAATGTATTTCAGTAAACTGGCTTTCACAATTTTAGTATTCCAAATTAAATTAATTACTGCTAACAAAGAACTACAGGCGATCGCAATTAAACTAGTCGTAAACGCAATTCCCATTCCTTGTAAAGGACGATTTAATTCTTCTACTAGATTTCTGACGTTATTGATGTCAATCTGAGTAATAGTTTGACTGAGATTAGTTAAGTTCAAAGTAATACCCAAAAATGTTCCCAATAAGCCAAAAGCCAGCAATAAATTTGGTAATAGTTGGCAGAAATTATCTACAAATTCACACCCTAAAGGAATACCTAAAAAATAAACTTTTTCCTGGCTATATATTCCCTCAATCACAGAAGTAGTATTAAGTTGGTCAGCATTAATTTGACTGTCAACAAATCTCTGTTCTAACTTTGTAATAATTTTTGGGGAAAATTCTAATTTGCCTCCTAATAATAATCTTCTAGTTTTCCCTGCTAAAGATCTCAGATATAAATATAAAGAAAAGCGTAATAAAATTGCCATAATAGTAGGTAAAATTACTAAAATTATGGCTAAAAATATTAAATACCCAGGAATTAAACTAAAAATACTAAATAATTGTTGCATAATTTTAAAATATGTTAGTTTATTTCTACATTCTTAGTAGATAATAGTTGCAATTGGTAGTAAGGGTGACATGAACTTGATTTAATTAAGAAAGATTTTAAGGTTTTGCCGATATTTATCTGTTTAGATGGAGCTTAACTAGTCAAGTTTATGGATAGTAAGATACGAAAAGATGGAATTTATCCTACCCTATGGTAAATATATTTTGATTGGGATTGCAACAATTGGTGGTATCGCGATTCTACTGTGACTATCGATAGTTGTAATAGTAATGAGAAATACCCAAGGTATTCCTTTGGTAATTAGTGATTTTTTTAAATTAATTATCGAAAATAAAATAAATGAAGTTTATCGTTCAACTACAGATAATTTTCAACAGCGCATTTCCAAGCCTCAATTTTTAAAGCTAATTAAAAAATATAAATTCAAACAATATAAACGAACTCTTTTAGCTATACCCAAAATGGATCAGGGCGATCATTCAACCATAGATGTCACTCTAATTTTAGAATCTGGCAGAGAAATTCCTTTACAGTTTGATGTTGTTAGAGATAATAAAAAATGGAAGATTGATTTGTTACAAATCACCGAATAGACAAATTAAATACCTGACAGCTTATCACTTTTATTTTGCCAATGAAAGCCATGAAAATTTTAGGATTAGATCCAGGAATAGCTATTTTAGGATTTGGCACAATTATTTGTCAGGAATCTGAGCAAGTGAATATTGCTAACAATTTAATCAAGCTAGAAGACTTTGGTGTAATAAAGACTCAAGCCAAAACGCCGTTTAGCGATCGCCTCTGTACTATTTATGAAGATTTGCATACTATTATTGCCGAACTTAAACCTGATTTAGTAGCAATAGAAAAATTATTTTTTTATAAAATGAGTCATACGATTACTGTTGCACAGGCAAGAGGAGTCTTAATGTTAGTTTTAGGTCAGGCTAATCTTCCCTACGTTGAGTTTACCCCACCAGAAATCAAAAAAGCGTTAACAGGATATGGTAATGCTCCTAAAATTGAAGTCCAAGAAGCTGTAGCGCGAGAATTATCCTTAAATTGTATTCCTCGTCCTGATGATGCTGCTGATGCTCTAGCGATCGCTTTAACTGCTTGGTTTAATCACGATTGTTTATCAACAAGCAATTTATTATCTCAAACTAGAAAAAATTAAATAAATAACGCTTGATAAAACAACGACAACACAAACTAATTGTGTTTTAAATAAAAATTTAGCATTTTGTTGTAATCTTTCCTGTTCATATTTCAATCGATCAACTTTAAACTGTAAATTAGAATCGCGATCGCTCAATAATGCCATTTCTTTCTGAAGCATTCCTCCAATTTGATTTTCTATATTTGCTTCTGAATTATTGAGGTAAATTTTTTCTAATTTATTTTCCAATTTATGGAGAGATTTATAGAGATAATCAACCTTTTTTGTCAGCTTGAAATTGTTTTCGGATTCTGGCTGTAAGTTAATAATTTTTTGAAGATATTTTTCAGTTAACTCTAAACTTAATTGAAAATATCCTTGATGAGCGTTATGTATGGCATTTTTTAATTCTTGAGCCATAGTATTTTTGAGTAAATATCCTTTTGCACCATTTTTTAAGGCTTTACTCAAATGTCGTTCGTTATCATGGATTGTTAAGATGACAACTTTAGTGCTAGCAAATTCTTGTGTAATAATTTGTGTTGCTACCAAGCCATCCATTTTAGGCATTTCTAAATCCATTAAAACTATATCTGGCTTTAGACTGGGAATCTGCTCAATTGCCTCCAGACCATTTTGAGCAAAACCAACTATGTTAATTTCCTGCTCAGGTTTTAAATAAGTTTCTATTAATCTGTGGGTTAAATTTTGATCGTCAACAACAAGAACGTTAATCATGTACAGTTATAATTCAGCACTGTACATTTTAAAGTATTACACTTAAATTAATCGCTTAAAAAATTATTGAATTGATCAGTAAATATTGTTAAATAAGTAAAATCAAATACATACTAAGATGGTATGTCCTAGTAATTCATCAATTTCAAGTTTGCAGTTTAAAATTTATATTCTGATTTAATGATAGAAGCCAAAAGTTAGAGATTTTGAGTCTTAATCTAGATTTTGCCAAAAGTCTATTAAGTAAATTTTAAGAAAACCAAGTACTCAACCAGATCGCGATCGTACTTAAACTCACTCCCACAACAACCGCTAAAGGTAAAATTATCCCAGTACCAGTCATCTTCACTATCGGAATAGAAATAGCTAACATCCCTGTTGCTAGACCCCAAATAATAGCTGTACTGCCAATTTTCGCGCCTTGTCCTTCCATTGGTGTTTCCTAAACTGAGTTTGCATTGTTTACTCTATTCATTAAGTCATAAGTTGAGTAAACAATGTTTGATTGTTACCTAAAATTTCAGATTTTATTTAGTTTTTAAATTAATTAACCTAAGTTGCTACTTACAATTGTCAGAAGTCAGGAGTCAGGAGTCAGGAGTCAAAATTCAGAACCTCGACGACGCAACTGTGATGTAATAGCTTGAGGAACATGAACATCCATATAAAACGCGCTCGCCACTTACAGTAGTCCTTTTGCCTTCATCTTATTATAAAAGGGAGAATATACCGCTTTTTTACTTTTTTATTGTAATTGATTCCATTCTTCTTGAATTTCTCCGTCAATTTCTTCTTGATGGTCGAAACTTCGGAGAGATATACTAGTTGCGGTAAATCGTGATAGACTATCTCAACCAAGAATCACTTAGAGCTAGAGCTTGGGAAATTGCCCAGCAATATCAGTTACCTACACTTTATGATGCTGCTTTTTTAGCTTGTGCTGAGAGTCAAAAGGCTCAATTTTGGACATCTGACAAAGTGCTGCTAAACAAACTATTACCACTACCAGCTTATGTAAATCAATTAGGTTAATTCTTAATGCCATCTATCACTGATAATTTCAATTCCCGCATGAATCAGGTACAACTACCCTTAATTCCTGTTGTGGGGGAACTAATTCGTAATAATCCAGGGACAATTTCTTTAGGACAGGGAGTAGTAGCTTATCCACCACCTCCAGAAGCGATCGCATCACTCCAATCTTTTCTCGCTCAACCAAGTAATCATTTATATCAAGCTGTTACAGGTATAGAGCCTCTAATTACAGCGATTACAACTAAACTTGCCAGTGATAATCAAATTGAAATTAATTCCCAGAACTGTATTGTGGTGACGGCTGGGGGAAATATGGCGTTTATGAATGCAATATTAGCTATCACTCAAGCAGACGATGAAATAATTCTCAATACTCCTTATTATTTTAATCATGAGATGTCAATTACGATCGCAAATTGTCGTCCTGTGTTGGTTAATACCGATGAGAATTACCAATTAGATATAAAAGCGATCGCCGAAGCAATTACCCCAAAAACCAAGGCAATTGTTACTATTTCCCCTAATAATCCCACGGGGGTGGTATATCCTGAAGCGAGTTTAAAAGCAGTTAACGATCTCTGTCGCGATCGCGGTATTTATCATATTAGTGATGAGGCTTATGAGTATTTTACCTATGATGGGGTAAAACATACTTCCCCTGGGTCTTTTAATAATAGCAAAACTCATACTATTTCCTTATTTAGCCTATCTAAAGCCTATGGTTTTGCAAGCTGGCGTATTGGATATATGGTGATTCCCCAACATCTCCTAATGTCTGTCAAAAAAGTACAGGATACTAATCTAATTTGTCCTCCCGTAATTTCTCAGTATGCAGCAGTAGGAGCTTTACAAACAGGAATTAGTTACTGTCAGCAGCATTTAGCAGAAATTGCCCAGGTAAGAGCGATCGCTTTAGAGCAATTACAATCAATTACTGATATCTGTACTGTCGCGCCTGCGGAGGGAGCATTTTATTTCTTTCTGAAAGTCAAAACCCAGCTTGATGATCTCGAATTAGTTAAACAATTAATAAAACAATATCGGGTAGCCGTAATTCCAGGTAGTACTTTTGGTATGAAAAATGGCTGTTATCTCAGAGTTGCTTATGCTAGCTTACAATTAAATACTGCGAAAGAAGGGATTGAACGGTTAATTATGGGCTTAAAAACGATGAAGGATGAATTATGAGGGATGAAGTAAAAAGTAATTACTAATTTTTAATTCCCAATCCCTAATCCCTAAATTCCTTTGCAGTTTATGATGAAAATAGTTAGGCAACAAGAAAATCGATGACTCAAATTAAGTTAATGCACGCCAAGCTTCATCGCGTTACGGTGACAGAAGCTAATGTCAATTACGTCGGTAGTATTTCTATTGACCAAGACTTAATGGATAAAGTCGGTATCCTGCCTTTAGAAGAAGTAGATGTCATTAACCTCAACAATGGCAAACGTTGGTCTACTTATGCGATCGCTGGTGCAGCAGGGACAGGAGAAATTTGCCCTAATGGTGGCGCAGCCTTACTTTGTCAACCAGGGGATCTTTTGATTATTATTGCCTATGAATATCGCGATCGCTCTGAAGTAATGCGAGAAGGACACCAAGCAAAAGTAATAGTAGCTGACAAGGATAATCACTGTCGCGAGTTTATCGAACAGGCTCTTATTCCCCAGGGCGATCGCTTACAGTTTTATAGTAAACAGTGACCATTCATTGAACATTAAACATTGACCATTGATCATTGACTATCGTTGATTCTTGTTAAATGTTAAATGAAATGACTCCTGCCTTCAATATAATGCTCTTCTTTTTTTAATAATTACATAAATAGTTATAGCTAAAATGCTGATTAAAACTATGATAGAAATCGGCTTCAGATACATTCCTACTTTTTCATAATTAGCCCCAAAAATATAACCAGCAGCCGTTAACAAACTGATCCAAACAACACTTCCCAATGTGGAATAAAGTAAGTAAGGCAATAAAGGCATTTTACTAATACCTGCGGGGAGAGATATATAAGTGCGTATTCCTGGGATAACACGACCAATTGCTGTTGCTATATAACCTCGGCGATCAAACCAAATTTCGGCTTTGTCTACATCTTCTCCAGAAAGTCCCAACCACTTTCCATAGTTATCTGCAATTTTTTTAGTACGTTTCAAGCCCCAATATTTGCCTAAAAAATACCAAGGAATTGACCCTAATACAGAGCCAACTGTACCAGCAATTACGACCAAAGCAAAATTTAACTTTCCCTGATCTACAGTAAATCCCGCTAAAGGCATAATCAATTCCGAAGGAATCGGCGGAATTATATTTTCTAACGCCATTAATAAAGCAATGCCCAAATAACCTAAAGAATTGACTGTATTAACTATAGTTTCAACCATTTAATTGTATTATTAATTAAAAATAAAAAGTCAAAAATTACTAATAAGTTCCCATTAAGTTTTGATTTCCAGGAACGTTATAAGTATTCCAATTATCAATTAAACGCTTATTAACTAAAATAGCTTGTGCGCCGTTAATCTCAGCTTCTGTACCTTCAACTAGAACTACATAACTGCCTTTAGATAACAATTCATCATAATATTTTGCTTGTTCTTCAGGAATTCCCCAGCCGATCAAAGCACCAACTAAGCCACCGCCAGTTGCACCAATACCACTTCCTAAGAGTGCATTACCCAACAACACAGCAGCTTCGGTTGCGATACCGACACCAGGTATAGCCAGAATACTCAGACTACCAATTAACCCCAGGATACCTCCAGTGGTAGCACCCATAACTGCCCCTGTAGCTGCGCTGTCCTTAGCTCTTTCCGAACTGGATTTTACCTCTACATCAGCAAGATTTTCTTCCTTTTTAGGATTTTGGGCGATCGCTGATATTCTATCCATATTAAATCCAGCATCTCGCAATTCAATTAAGGCAGCCTCTGCATCCTGACGGGTAGGAAATGTCCCTACAGCACGTCTAATGTCTTGCTTGATCATTTGATTAAATCAATTTTTTTTAACTATTCCTGCATTGTGCAATAGTCGATAATTAAATACATCCCACCATAGACATAATTAGTGACTGGTGATTGGTGATTGGTGATTGGTGACTGGTGACTGGTGACTGGTGACTGGGATCACTCCCTAATCCCTAATCCCTAATCACCGATAACTGATAACTGATAACTGATTCTGATAAGTTTGCCAAGCAGTTAGTGCAGATTGACTAGAATTTGCCCCTTGATGTAATAAAACTACTCCATCAGCAAAATCTACTATCCCATACTGATTTTGTTGTAGAAGTTGATTGATTAGAGTACTTATACCCTGTAAAGCATCGCGATCGTCACCAAAGGCAGCTTGATATTGTTCCATCTGCCAAAAATCGGCAATGATATAGTCTACTTGCTTAATTTGTTGTTGATCGTTTTTAATTTCTAGTCCAGGTAAGCGGATAATTTCTCTTCTACCAGACAGGTGGGGAATAATATAAGTCGTGGCAGAAACGCTAGCGTCGTCAGGAATTTGAGTCATTAAAGCCTGAATATGGGGGACGTGTTGCCATTGTTTGGGTGCAGAAACATAAACTCTAGGTTCAATTGAGTCAGGAATGATAAAGGATAGAGTTCGACTGGGGTTAGAAGTGATAGTAAAAAATATCGATAGACAAATGCAAAAAATCCAAAAGCGACGAAATTTAGGGCGTAACTTTCTTGGTTTGCAGTCTTTTAAGGATTTACTAAAGTTTCTAAAACCTTGCCCTGCCCACCACAGAATTGCGCCATAAAATAAACCAGGAGTAACGCTCATAGCGTAGCGAATGGAAATTACCAGCACAGTTTCTCCTTTCCCTAATAATAATTTTAGTAGGGGGAAAATAGCGATCGCCCAGGCAGCAGGCGCGACCGCAGGAATAAATGCTAATGGTAGCCACTGTCCTAAGAGATACTTGAAGGTATCCCAAACAGGCGTAAATAACTCTCCTAGCAATAATCCAGGGCGAGTCACCATATTAATAATAATTTCAATAGTAGAAGCCTCATTCCCGTCGGCGTACTGTCCAAATCTCTCCAACATAAAGCGTTTAGCAATATCATCGGAAAACAAGGGCATAATTAAATTGGTTAATGCCACCATGTAGAGAAAACTGAGGCTACAAACTACCAAACCAATACGCGGAAATCTTCGACTCAGCAGCATATACATCCCAATTCCAAACAGGGTAATGCCACTATCTTCTCGGATCGCTAAAGTACAGATTACCAAAATCCCAAACACCCACCACCAGCGTTTTTCCATTGCTAGAAGCAAGCCAAAGACAAATAAAGGTATCTGAGAAATATCATGGAAGTTGGCTAAAGTAGGGCCTAAAATCGCATTAGCACCATAATAACTAAGGGTAATTAAAGTGGCGATCGCTGGTTCTAGATAAATTCTGGCGAGAGCATAAAGTACTAGTCCTGCTGCTGTTACGAAAATTGCCTGTAAAACTGTTAGTGTTGCAGGATAAGGAAACAAATAATAAATTGGCAACCACAACAACAAAGCTGGGGTAAAATGTTGTCCTAAACGGTGATAGGCGACATAAGGAACTTCACCACTATGAACCACATTGGTAGAAAGTTGCGAAGAAAGAGTGCTTTGGAAAAAATTACCGTGAGTACCATTCCAAAAAACCTGATTAAAAATTCCTTGATCGTAGGAAGAATAGAACGAGAAATGTCGATGTAGAGTTAATGAGAGAGTACAAATAAAAAAAGCGATCGCTGCTATAATCACGACTTTTTTTTCAGACTCGATACTCAATTTTGATAACATTTTTTCCATCTATAATTGCTCAACTCATTTTATCGATTTCAACCGTAATTTTTTCTCAAATCTAAAAAAAATATAAAATAAATCTCAACTTTCGGTTTCCTAGACAAGAAAATTCTGGCATTTTTAAAGTTCTATTTTAGAATAGAGAGGGCGGAGACAAAAGTTTCCGTTCACTCCTCACACCACACTCCGCTCGAAAATTTATCGGGCGGTTTTCTATTTTTTTTCGCTTAAATTGATCCCTGGTTACTTTGTTCTTAAATAAGTCTCAATTGTTTAAGATAGTATTAATCAGTGACTATGGTAGAATTCTGTATTATTGAAAAGGATTTGTGGTAAATAAGGACTTAACAAGATGTCATCATCAGCTGCACCAGTAACAGATGCAAGTTTTGCAGAACAAGTTTTAGAAAGCTCTGTCCCCGTATTAGTAGATTTCTGGGCTCCTTGGTGTGGGCCGTGCCGTATGGTTGCACCAGTAGTCGATGAAATTGCCGAACAGTACGAAGGACAAATTAAAGTAGTCAAATTAAACACAGACGAAAACCCTCAAGTTGCTAGTCAATATGGTATTCGTAGTATTCCTACTTTGATGATTTTCAAAGATGGACAGCGAGTAGACATGGTGGTTGGAGCAGTACCCAAGACTACTTTGGCAAATACATTAGAAAAATATCTTTAACGAAAGCTCTAAACTCCAAACTTTAAGCTTTCGATGGGACTTGCTCATGGAAAAATCCCTAAGCAAGTCTTGTTTTAATGGAAAGTTGACCGCCCGAAGCGTCAGCTAAGTTAGGCTAGTTCATTGTAAACACTTATATCTCTAGAATCGCTACAATTAGTGAAGATAAATAGTCTTTATATAGCTAAATTATGACTTTATCTTCTCACAATGACTCAGAACTGCTTGACCAGCAACTAGAAGAATTACTTGCTAGCTTATCTCACCATCCTTATCATAAATTAATTCAAAGAGCTTTAAAAGCATTACTGAGGATTGCTGAAGAGGATACAGAGCGTCTTGATTGGAAGATTTTGACCGCCTCAATAGAAGATTTGGAACAGGGATTTAAAAAGTTTTATCCTTACCGTCATATCAGAAAAATTGCTATTTTTGGTTCTGCTAGAACCTCCCCTCAAGCAGCAGAGTATCAAATAGCAGCCGAGTTTGCTCGCTGTGTAACTGAATCAGGATTTATGGTAATTACTGGTGCTGGTCGAGGTATTATGCAGGCAGGTAATGAAGGTGCAGGTAGAGCTAATTCTTTTGGTCTAAATATTCAGCTGCCTTTTGAGCAAGGTGCTAATTCTTTAATTGATGGTGATGATAAATTAATTAGTTTCAAATACTTTTTTACTCGCAAGCTATTTTTTCTCAAAGAAAGTGATGCGATCGCACTTTTTCCAGGTGGTTTTGGTACTCAAGATGAAGCATTTGAAACTTTAACTCTCTGTCAAACTGGTAAATATGGCCCAGTACCTCTAGTTTTGGTTGATAAACCAGGAGGAGATTATTGGCATTCTTGGAATGAATATATTCAAAAGCAGCTAGCAGTCAAAGGGTTAATTAGTGTCGAAGACTTTAGTCTTTATACAATTACCGATCAACTTGATGTAGCCTGTCAAACGATCAAAGATTTTTATCGCGTTTACCACTCTAGTCGCTATGTTGGTCAACTGTTTGTGATGCGCCTGAAATTAGAACTTACTGATTTAGCTGTTGAAAAACTCAATCAACAGTTTGCAGATATTGTTAGTAAGGGAAAAATTTGTAAAAGTAATGCTTTACCAGAAGAGAAAAAAGAATTAGAAACGATTAACTTACCTCGCTTAACATTTTATTTCAATCAAAAAAATTTCGGTCGTTTATATCAACTTATTGCTACCATTAACCAGATGCCTGAATCTTCTAAGGCTACAGAGCATCCTGAAATTAAATAAATGCTTATTTTAATGGTATTTTAAGTTAACAATCAAAACTTAATATTAAGCTTTGTATGAATATTTAGCTAAAATCTCAATCTTTTCTTTAGATTTGGATTTATTGAACTAAAATTAGTATTGTTGTTAGGTTCATATTTTGAATCAAGACAACATAACCTATTCAGATTAAGAGGTGAAGCAATTGAGTAGTACATTATTGCGCCAAACCTGGAGTTTAATCGAAGCTATTAATGCCCTAGAACTATTACAAATTAGCGAGGCAGAATTAATACAGAGATTATTAGACCGTCTAGATGCCCAAAAACCTTTAGCCGATCAAGAACGCATTTATTTAAATGATTATTTGCATTCTAAAATTGGCTTAATTAAAGATACTGCGGAATCTCGTCTAGTATCAGCTTAACTTATAACCTATAACCATAACCTATAACTAAAGAAGCTATTAGTTTTTAGTGCTATGCCTTACGGCAGCTACGCAAGAGTTTTTAGTCTTTGGTTTTTTTACTAATTAATAACAACTACTAATTACTGATAACTAATCAGTGGTCAGTGATCGCTAATTTCTGTTCATCCTTCGGCATTCATCGTTTTTAACTTCTGACCTTTCATTGGACATTGAACCTCGTTGATAAATGTTAAATGTTCAATGATAAATGAAGTAACTTCTAACTTCTGTCTGATTGCTAACTCAAAATTTTGCATTTCAAGACTAAAAAATATATCTGAGTTGGTAAGCTAAAATCGCTTCCGCACGAGACAATAAGATATAATACCAAACCGAAAAATATTTGTGACAGATAAATACTTGGGGTGTATAGGATACGCCTCTATAGAGATTGAATGTCGCCTTCTTTTTTCCAAATTGGTAGAAGATTGATCTGCTTAACGCCATAAGATTAAGAGTTTATTTGAAGTTTAAAACGTAACCGTATGCAAATTTATTTAGATAATAGTGCGACGACTAAGCCTCGTCTAGAAGCGATCGCCATAGCCCAAACTGTCTTGCAGCAACAGTGGGGAAATCCTTCGAGTTTGCATGACTGGGGACAGAGATCGGCAACAGTTTTAGAAACAGCCAGAATTCAGGTAGCTGGTTTACTCAATGCTTTTAACCCTGAATCAATTGTTTTTACCTCTGGTGGTACAGAAGCAGATAATTTAGCCATTTTGGGAGTAGCCAGACAATACATCACTCCTCAACATATCATTATTTCTAGTGTCGAACATTCTGCCATTAACGAACCTGCGAAATTACTAGAACAATTGGGTTGGCAGGTTACTAGATTACCTGTAAATAAATATGGTCGAGTTAATCCTTTCGATTTACAAGCCTCACTGCAAGCAAATACAGTCTTAGTCTCGATTATCTATGGACAAAGCGAAATTGGCACACTGCAACCAATAGAAAAACTAGCTCAAATAACCAAAGAACACGGCTGTTTATTCCATACAGACGCAGTACAGGTGGCAGGACGTTTACCGATTGATGTCCAACAGTTAGGAGTAGACCTATTATCCTTATCCTCTCACAAAATCTATGGTATTCAAGGAGGAGGAGCATTATATATTCGTCCTGGTATTGAACTTGTACCCTTACTCGGAGGTGGAGGACAAGAAGCCAAAATCCGTTCAGGAACACAAGCTGTACCTGCGATCGCTGCTTTGGGGATAGCTGCTGAGTTGGCTGCGGTAGAAATGCTAACCGAAATTGAGCGTTTAAGAGGCTTACGCGCTCGCTTGTTTGATTTATTGGCGGATTATCCCTGTTTAGAAACGACTGGAGACAGATTATACCGTTTGCCCCATCATGTCAGTTTTATTTTAAGCGATCGCTTTGCTAAACAAGCCCAAGATGTAACAGGAAAAACCATAGTCAGACAATTAAACCTGGCAGGCATTGGAATTAGTGCTGGATCTGCTTGTCACAGTGGCAAACTTAATCCTAGTCCTATATTATTAGCGATGGGCTACGAGCCAGCAGCAGCTAAAAGAGGAATTCGTTTAACTTTAGGTAGAGATACGACTGAAGCTGATATCGACTGGACAGCAATGGTTTTAAAACAAGTAATTTGCCGTTTGTTACCTCCTCTAGTCTGTTGTTAAGCTGATCATCACTATGTGCTATGCGAGCAAACACACTTTTAAGATCTAGACTGTAATTACTCAACGAGATCAAAACTCACATCAATCACTGTTTAGGTTTTAAGCGATCGCTGAAGGTGAATTTAAGTAACTGCAATTTTTCAAGGATCGAGAGGACTTCTTACTCCCTTACCACCTTGATTAAGAACATGAGTATAAATCATAGTGGTTTTTACATCTTTATGTCCTAATAATTCTTGTACTGTGCGAATATCATAGCCATTTTGTAGTAAATGTGTAGCAAAACTATGACGAAATGTATGACAGCCTACTTTTTTTTGAATACCTGCCTGGCAAACTGCTTGCATGAGAGCTTTTTGTAAGCCACTCTCATGCAAATGATGACGACGAACTTCTCCACTGCGCGGATCTGTTGAGATATTGCCAGAAGGAAAAATAAATTGCCAAATCCACTCATACTTGGCACTAGGGTATTTTTTTTCTAACGCAAAAGGTAAATAAACCGAACCATAACCCTTTTCTAAATCTTGAAGGTGTAATAATTTCACACCTTATATAAATAAGCTTCTGAATCATCTTCTAATTTGGATGTTATTTCAGAAAAATTTTAGATAGCTCCGACATTTATACTGAAAGTTTCCAGTTAATACAACCATACAAGGTAGTTATAGGTCATTTGTCGGTATAATCATTCAGATTTGAGATATTATATGGAAATATTCTATTTAAATACCCCATGTAGGGAAGTTATCTGGAAAACGTCAGTATAATAAATAGTTAGACCCCGACCTCGCCTAGTCCGTTTGCGTTTTTCCCGTCCTTTCAATTAGAGAGTAGATCATGAGTAACAATGTCACATATCTCACACCGATTATACTGAAGCACGTCAGCGGTAAATACCTGTCCCACTTCTACGAAGGCCGGGATAGCTATTTTCCTACGCTACGTGACGGGAATATTGCTTTACTCAAGTTCCATCTTGCGTCAGACCCGACAAATACAGGGTCGGTCAACAGTCTTGCAAAGATTAGTATCGAATGCTTGGAAGGAGGATTGTCGAAATACTTCTGGATGGGGGCATTCTCGGACAGCAAATACGTTTACTATTGGGAAGAATACGGAGACAAGACCAACTGGATCATATCAAGTTCCTCCTCTTCTGGTGATATACATTTTGGGGATCTAGTCACTTTGAAGAACGTAAACTACGCCAAATACGGATTCACGCCCGTCGATTATGGGTCATCCAGTGAACCTTACCAACTGCTGATTCAAACGGATCCGAAAGATGACAGTATGAATTTCACTGTTGAGCCTGCACCTTGATCGCATTTCAGTGCATATGTGCCTAACTAAACGCTGGTCCGAAACCGCCGAAACGGTGAAAACTAAATAGAATGCTTATTGTCAGAGGCCTGGTCAGCTCGACCGTTAGGCAGTTCAGTAAATTTGGTAGAGTATGAATGTACCCAGTTTACTTATTGAATACTTAATTACAGGAAGTATTGCTTGCATTTGGCTAATTCCAATATTGAGCAACTTCAAAATTCAAGAAATTCTAAATTTCTTGCCATCTGGTATTGTCTCGCTACTTGCAATACCCTTTCTATATATATCTGGGTTGGCTGTTGATATGAGTAGCTCATGGTTAATTGGCAGACTTCATCGGCAAAACTTAGTAATTCTCAGTAACTGTGACTTTTTGTTAAAATGGAAAAACGCTAAATTAAACTTCATTGAATGATGTCTACAGTTAAACAGATTGAAGCAGAAATTCTCAAACTCTCTCCTCAAGAGTTGAGCCAGCTTGCAAATTGGGTGTTAGATTTAGATGAACAACGCTGGGATGATCAGATTAAGCAGGATATAGCGGCAGGAAAACTGGACTTTTTGGCTCAAGAAGCTCTAGCAGAATTTGAAGCAGGTAACTGTCGAACACTTTAATGCACTATACAACTCAGCGATTTTGGCAATGCTATGATGCTTTGCCAGAAGCAGTTAAGAGAGTAGCCGACCAAAATTATGAATTGTTAAAGATCGATCCATCACATCCGTCACTACATTTCAAAAAAGTTGGACAGTACTGGTCGATTCGTGCGGGGAGAGGATACAGAGCATTAGGAGTCGAGGTCAAAAGCGGTATTTTATGGGTTTGGATTGGTACTCATGCAGAATATGACAAGCTGATCGGCTAAATGTAGTTACGATACCTAACCAAAACTTGCAACGGATGACCTCAACGCTCTGGTGATGACTCGAAAACATTTCCCAGCACTGAAGTCTAAGCCGTTAAAAACATTTTTCGTGTTTACTTTCTTTTGCTAAAGTCTTTATCGTTTCTGACTTGCCCACTGACAACTAACCCTTAAAAAATATTGAAAGAGTAAATCGAAAATCAGTCCGATGATGTTGATCGCAATTAAGCCGACAAAAATTTCATCTGTTTTTAAAAATCTGCCAGCGACGCTAATACGACGACCTAATCCTTCATTCGCGGCAATTAACTCGGAAACAATCTTTGTACTAAACAATTTAACAAAAGTTGTAAGCTGTAAGCTATAAGCTTGGTTTAATTCTTTCACTTGTTTAAATATGATTGACATTCGGCAACTAATTGCTCAAGAATTTTCGTTACCATTTCGTCAAATTAATAACGCGCTGGATTTATGGCTAGAAGGAGGGACAGTTCCTTTTATTGCTCGCTACCGTAAAGAACAGACTGGTTCACTAGATGAAGTACAGCTACGAGATATTTTTGAACGTTATACCTATCTGGATGAACTGAGTAAGCGTAAGGAAAAGATTTTAGAAGAAATTACTGCTCAGGGTAAATTAACTGCGGAATTACAAGCCAAAATCGCTAATTGTTTTAATAAAACCGAACTCGAAGATTTATATTTACCTTATAAACCCAAACGACGCACTAAAGCCACCATTGCTAGGGAAAAGGGATTAGAATCATTAGCAGCTTGGATTGAAGATAATAATCGACCACAGGTATCGACGATATCTTTGACAGACGAAGCTAATAAATACATTGATCGTAGTAAAGGAGTGGATGATGGAGAATCAGCCTTAGCAGGAGCAGCCGATATCTTAGCCGAGCAGGTGGCAGATAAAGCAGAAATTAGAGCTTATTTACGGGAATATTTTTTAAAGCACGGGGTATTTGTTTCCAAAATTAAAGATGATTACCCTGAAGGGAGTACTAAATATGAGATGTATCGGGACTATAGCTATAGCGTGAGTAAAATTCCGCCTCACAATATTTTAGCTTTGTATCGTGGCGAAACTGAAGGGATTTTGAGTGTCGATATTGCCTTTGAGGAGTCTGAGGTGTTGGCTTATTTGGAACGGCAAGAAATTAAGACAAGGGTATCCACTTTAAGAGTATTTTATCAAACAATGCTCAAGGATGCTTTTAATCGTTTACTAAAACCTTCGTTAATTCGAGAAGTAAGAAGCGATCGCCAGGATTATGCTGATCTGGAATCAATTCAAACCTTTGAAGCTAATTTACGTAACCTTTTACTGGCTTCTCCTGCGGGCATGAAACCAACTCTCGCGCTCGATCCTGGTTTTCGTACAGGCTGCAAAGCGGTAGTGCTAACGGATACAGGAAAGTTTTTAGCATATCAGGCAATTTATCCCCATTCAGGCTCAAATCAAAGAGAACAAGCAGCCCAAACAGTTAAAGATTTTATTAGTAAATATCAGATTGAATTAATTGCGATCGGTAATGGTACAGCCTCACGGGAGACGGATCAGTTTATTGGAGAAGTTTTACAACAGATTGAGATAAAACCAATTAAGGTAATTGTTAATGAGTCTGGAGCATCAATTTATTCTGCCAGTGAAGTTGCTCGTGAGGAATTTCCTGATTTAGATATTACAGTTAGAGGTGCAATTAGTATTGGTCGGAGGCTACAAGATCCTTTAGCTGAATTAGTCAAAATTGACCCGAAATCGATTGGTGTTGGTCAGTACCAGCATGATGTCAATCAAAAACTACTCAAACAAAAACTGGAGGAGACTGTCGAAAGTTGCGTTAATTATGTCGGTGTAGATTTAAATACTGCTTCTAAAGAATTACTCACTTTTGTATCAGGAATCTCCTCAACAATTGCCAATAATATTGTGAGTTATCGTAATCAACAAGGAGCTTTTAAAAATAGAAAAGAACTATTAAAAGTTGCCAAGTTAGGCAAAAAAACTTTTGAACAAGCAGCAGGATTTCTAAGAATTCGGAATGGTACTAATCCTTTAGATAATACAGCCGTACATCCCGAAAGTTATCCAGTCATTGAACAAATAGCTAAAAGTTTGAATGTACCTTTAAAGCAAATTACGAAAGTGGGAGACAGCTTAAAAAATCTCGATCTCAAGCAATTTATTACGGAAGAAATCGGTTTACCAACCCTACAAGATGCCATCAAAGAACTTGAAAAACCTGGACGCGATCCTAGAGAACAATTCCAGTATGCTACCTTCCAAGAGGGAATTTCCGAAATCAGCGATCTCGCCCCAGGAATGGTTTTAGAAGGAGTAGTGACTAATGTAGTTAACTTTGGGGCTTTTGTCGATATTGGGGTACATCAAGATGGTTTAGTCCATATCTCTCAATTATGCGATCGCTTTGTCTCCGATCCCAATGAAGTTGTTAAGGTGGGACAAGTCGTAAAAGTAAAAGTTTTAGAAGTTAACGAAAAGCTTAAACGGGTAGGTTTATCGATTAAGCAAGCAAGCTAGTATAAAAATAAAAACTCAAAAATCAAAAATTCAAAGTCAAAAGCTATCAGTAAATACCGAAAAATATTAAAATAATCTAAATAAATGCAAAAAACTAAATATTAGCCTCATGGATAATCAATTACTGTGGCACAGCTTTTATCAAGAAATTAATAAGCCAGATGAACAAATTGATTTAGCTAAAGCTGCTCTTTGCTATGCCCAAGCAGAATATCCCGACTTAAATATATCCAAATATTTAGGTGTTTTAGATGCGATCGCTTTAAAAATTCAACCACAACTACCAACCGAACGCTATCCGCTTAAGATTATTCAAATAATTAATTATCATCTGTTTGACTGCTTAAAATTTCAGGGCAACATTCAAGATTACTATGATCATGATAATAGTTTTTTAAATCAAGTAATTGATCGTAGAGTAGGAATCCCGATTAGTTTATCAGTAATTTATCTCGCGATCGCTCAACGTCTTAATTTTTCCATGATCGGAATAGGTATGCCTGGACATTTTTTAGTTCGTCCTAATTTTAAAAATGCAGGCATATTTATTGATCCTTTTAATCAAGGGGAAATTTTATTTCCAGAAGATTGTCAGGCAAAATTAAACCAAATTTATCAACAACCAGTTGAACTAGAGCCAAATTTACTCTCTCCTGTAAGTAACAAACACATTCTTGCCAGAATGCTCACTAATCTCAAGTTTATCTATTTACATCGTCGCGAGATAAATAAAGCTTTGGGAATCATGAGTGGGATATTAGCAATTTTTCCCCAAAATGCTGCCGAAATTAGGGACAGAGGCTTACTATACTATCAAATCAACCGTTGGCAGGAGGCAGTAATGGATTTACAATACTTCCTAAAAATTGCTCCCAATAGCGAAGATGCACCAATGATTCAAAACTTATTAAACAAATTCAATAACCCCTACCTGCCTTGAGGCGAGGTAGGGGAATGTCAGACCCAGTTGACTTGAAATGTTGAATAGACCAAGGGCCTGATTATCGTACAGACCTCCGAATATCTCCCTAGTTCGGACAACCTCTAAAGTTCCT
>JBOFLX010000064.1:0-6992 GCA_051658085.1 Waterburya sp. | reverse complement strand
TAAAAAAATAGACCAGTCGTAACTAGTAAATGTAAGCACAATACACACTGAAATTTACGCAAACGAGGTCTAAAAACATGAAAAAAGCTACTTTATCCATTTTAACTGCTGTTATTGCCTTCTCTCCCTTAACTGCTTTGGCTCAAGACGCACAAACTAGCATTCAATCCAATACTAACTCTGCTGCTGCGGTAGGTGATGCTAACTTAATTCTTCAAAACGCTAACCAAGCTAATCATCAACAGCAACTTGACTTAGGTGCAGTAGGTGTTCCTACTACTCCTAACGCTCAAACTTCGGTTCAAGGTAACGCTAACGAAGCTGCTGCTATTGGTAACTATAACGTAATCGGTCAAGATGCCAATCAAACTAGTACTCAAGGTCAAGTTGATCTCAATCAATATCTTCCTTATTAATTCACTTAATCTGATTCAAAGTTACATCGATACATTAAACATTAACTACTTTTGAGGTCTAGAAACATGAAAAAAGCTACTTTATCCATTCTAACTGCTGTTATTGCCTTCTCTCCCTTAACTGCTTTCGCTCAAGACGCACAAACTAGCATTCAATCCAATACTAACTCTGCTGCTGCGGTAGGTGATGCTAACTTAATTCTTCAAAACGCTAACCAAGCTAATCATCAACAACAACTTGACTTAGGTGCAGTAGGTGTTCCTACTACTCCTAACGCTCAAACTTCGGTTCAAGGTAACGCTAACGAAGCTGCTGCTATCGGTAACTATAACGTAGTCGGTCAAGATGCTACTCAAAACAGTTCTCAAGGTCAAGTTGATATCAATCAATATCTTCCTTATTAATTCTCTTAATCTAATTCCAAGTTACATCAATACATTAATCATTAAATAATTCAGAGGTCTAGAAACATGAAAAAAGCTACTTTATCCATTCTAACTGCTGTTATTGCCTTCTCTCCTTTAACTGCTTTGGCTCAAGACGCACAAACTAGCATTCAATCCAATACCAACTCTGCTGCTGCGGTAGGCGATGCTAACTTAATTCTTCAAAACGCTAACCAAGCTAATCATCAACAGCAACTTGACTTAGGTGCAGTAGGTGTTCCTACTACTCCCACTGCTCAAACTTCGGTTCAAGGTAACGCTAACGAGGCTGCTGCTATTGGTAACTATAACGTAATCGGTCAAGATGCCAATCAAACCAGTACTCAAGGTCAAGTTGATCTCAATCAATATCTTCCTTATTAATTCACTTAATCTGATTCAAAGTTACATCTATCTGGGGCAACAATGCCCCTTTTTTGTGATACTAGGGCATCAAGTTTGTTTTGCGGAATAGTCAGTACAGGAGTAAAAGATTTATTAGGTGAAGAGTAGCCCTACTATCTTTTAATTTTCCTGACAAGTCTAATGAACAAGTTAGAAACTTTGCACAACAATCTTTAGAACAATCAGCTCAATGATATCTAAAAATATTCTGTCTTGAGGATGAAGCCAGATTAATTAAATTGTTGAAATATAAATTATTAACTACCAAAACATAATTATTAAAACATTCATTTGTTAGTTTTTTATTTCCTGTTACCTCTCTTAACTAGGAAATTAATTTTGTGCGACTACTTAGTGTTTCTCAAAACCAGATTTACTATCAATCAACAATCAACAATTAACCATCAACAACTAACAATTATCATGGAAAAAACCAATTTAGAAAACTTGGCTGTGCATCAGGCTAGTAGCGAAGAAATCATCAATAGTTCTTTAGTTATCAATAAATTACAAAAACGTTCTTTAAAAGAAATCTTAGCTAAATACAGCAATAGTACTGTAGATAATCAAACAAATCTAATAGAGCGTGCTGCTGAATCTATCGGTTTAATCCCTAATATTCAGGTGGAAAAAACCGTGACTATTAATCGTCCTGCTAGTGAACTATACAACTATTGGCGGAATTTGACGAATTTACCCAACTTTATGAAACATCTAAAATCGGTAACAAATATCGATCAAATAGGTCAAAAATCACACTGGGTAGCTAATGCACCATTAAATTTAAATGTCGAATGGGATGCTCAAATCGTCAAAGATGAACCAGAACATCTGATTGCTTGGAGTGCTTTAGAAAATGCTGATATCGATAATTGTGGCTTTGTTCGTTTCCAACCTGCTACGGGGAATCGCGGTACAGAAGTAAAAGTAGTTTTAGAATATCAGCCACTAGGAGGGACATTAACTAATGTAATTGCCAAACTTTTTGGTGAATCACCTCAAGAACAAATTGGTGATGAACTCAATCGTTTTAAACAATTAATGGAAACAGGGGAAATTGCCACTACTGAAGGTCAGCCAAAAGGTTCTTAGTCAAGTAATTGTAGATTGCTGATTGTAGATTTTAAATTTTAGATTTACCACCCAACGTCTCTAAAGACTTATACCTTTTGAGCGATGAATAAATAAGCAAAAACTGTGAAAAATAGAGTGGAGTTAAATAGAGCAAAATTATGAATACATACAAACGTTCAGTCGGTCTATTTTACAGTCAAGATGAAGCAGAAGCAGCATTACGCGCTCTCAAAAAAGGTCATTTTGACATGAACAGAGTTAATGTTATCGCTAAAAATGCTGATCAAGTAACTGGCTCTGAGAATGTAGATGTTGGTTATAACGAAGGCAATAACGCAGCCGAAGGTGCTAGTGCTGGTGCAACATCTGGGGCAATCTTAGGTGGTATTGGTGGTTTGTTAATAGGATTAGGTACTTTAGCAATTCCTGGTGTTGGCCCGATTATAGTCGCTGGAGAAGCAGCCACGACGATCGCTACTACTTTAGCTGGTGCAGGTATTGGTGCAGCAGCAGGTGGTATTGTCGGTGGTTTAGTTGGTTTAGGTATTCCTGAAGATAAAGCCAAAATTTATAGCGATCGCGTTTCAAGTGGTAGTTATTTAGTGATGGTAAATGGCTCTGATGACGATATCAACCGTGCAGAAGAGATTTTGCATCAAAACGGTATTGAGGAATATGCTGTCTATGACGCTCCCGATATTAATGATGATACTTACAATCGGACATCGAGTGTTAATCGTGTAGATACAGGTGAACGTGTTAATACTATGGGCAATACTAGTATGAGTGATGAAGTTTATCCAACCGAATCCAGAACTAGTATTAGTGACCAAGATTTAACAAGTAGACGGATGAGTAATCGTGATGAAGTTTACCCAACTGAATCTACAACTAGTATGGGAACTAGTATGAGCGATAACCCTTCGGGTACACTTCGTGATCATGATAACCCTTCGGGTACGCTTCGCGATCGCGTTGATCCACTTGAGTCTGATACTATCAATGAGCGAGATCTGAAAAATAGACAGAGAACTGATCGCAGCACTACTTCTAATGATGCTGACGTGATTATTGTTGATAACAGAGATGAAACTAGATAAATTTTTGTCTTTAAATCTAGTTAAATTACGTCTTAATTCATCTATTTTAAAATCATGAAAGCTGTATGTTGGCACAATAGACACGATGTCCGAGTCGAAACCGTGCCAGATCCAAAAATACTTAATCCTCGTGATGCCATTATCAAAATAACTTCTACTGCCATCTGTGGGTCAGATTTGCATCTTTATGAAGGCAATATTCCCACAATGGAGTCGGGAGATATTCTTGGTCATGAATTTATGGGAGAAGTAGTAGAGGTAGGGAACGAGGTTGAAAACCTCCAAGCTGGTGATCGCGTAGTTGTTCCCTTTACCATTTCTTGTGGTAGTTGTTTTTTCTGTCAAAAAGATTTATGGTCACTGTGCGATAATTCTAATCCTAATGCTTGGATGGCAGAAAAGTTATACGGACATTCTCCTGCTGGCTTGTTTGGTTATTCTCATCTTATGGGGGGTTATGCAGGAGGACAAGCAGAATACGCTCGTGTTCCTTTTGCTGATGTTGGGCCCTTAAAAATACCTGATGGGCTAGCAGACGATCAAGTTTTGTTTTTAACTGATATCTTTCCCACTGGCTATATGGCAGCCGAAAATGCTGATATCGAACCTGGAGATACAGTAGCAGTTTGGGGTTGTGGCCCTGTTGGTCAGTTTGCCATTCAAAGTGCTTATATGCTGGGTGCAGCCAAAGTAATTGCTATTGATCGCTTTCCTGAACGGTTAAAAATGGCGAAAGAACAAGGAAAAGCCGAAATTATTAATTACGAAGAAATAGATCCAGGCGAAGCACTTAAAGAAATGACAGGAGGTCGAGGCCCCGATCGCTGTATTGACGCAGTGGGTATGGAAGCACATGGTACAGATGCAATGGCAGCCTACGATAAAGTCAAACAGGGTATCAAACTAGAAACAGATAGACCGACAGTCCTCAGACAGGCAATTGTCGCTTGTCGCAAAGGTGGAACGGTTTCTATTCCTGGGGTATATGGCGGTTTTGTAGATAAAATCCCAATGGGAGCAGTTGTCAATAAAGGATTAACACTGCGATCAGGACAAACCCACGTTCATAAGTATCTTCAACCATTACTTGAGCGCATTCAACAAGGTGAAATTGATCCTTCTTTTGTCATTTCTCATCACATGAGTATGGAAGATGCTCCCAAAGCCTACAAAATCTTCCGTAATAAAGAAGATAACTGTACCAAAGTAGTTCTTAAACCATAAAAGGGATTGGGGATTAGCGATTAGGGACTGGTGAGTGGGAATAATTCTTTGATTCTGATAAATCATCCCGAAAAATATGTCAAAAGCCTGAGTGTGTATCTACTTGTTAGACGAAACATTAATCAAAAAAATGTGAAAAACTTAAAGCACAAGTTTAAACAAAAGTGAAAATTGATTAAAGGAGGGTTGAAATGGGAATTAATGATATGTTTAAAGGAATTCGACGTGATATAGGTCGGAAAATTGGAGGCGATGACTCTTCGGGTACGCTTCGCGATCGCGACTATGAAGAAAGCCGTTATCGTGATCGCAATGATGATGAAGAACGTGATAACCGTGATCGCTATGATGATGAAAAACGCCGTGATCGCAATGACTATGACGACGACGACGAACGTAACTATCGCGATTATGAAGAAAGCCGTGATCGCAATGACTATGATGACGAAGACGAAAAACGTAATTACCGTGATTACCCTTCGGGTACGCTTCGCGATTGGCTTCGCCACGCCGATGGTGATCGCGACTATGAAGAACGCCGTGATCGCAATGACTATGATGACGAAGACGAAAAACGTAATTACCGCGATTACCCTTCGGGTACGCTTCGCGATCGCTATGATGATGAAGATGACGACGACTAAAAGTTGAAATCAATTTCTTTTAAAGTTCAGAATTTTAGTCAGGAGAAAGTTAAGTGATTCGACTTGACGATCAAGTAGCTATTATTACTGGAAGCGGGCGAGGTTTGGGGGCAGCCTATGCCCGCCTGCTTGCGGAAAGAGGAGCGCGAGTAGTTATACACGACATAGGCGTTAACCAAGATGGAACTGGATTTGATCCGAACGTAGCTGCTGATGCTGCGAGCAAGATTCGGGAAGCAGGTGGAGATGCATTCCCAAGTGACATAATCCTTGATACAAGAGTCTGGATTTATATTAAGGGCAAGCAACGGGCAATTCACAGCCCTGCGCTGGGTCGAGCGAAACAATGTAGATTATCCATTAAACCTCGCTGCTGTTGAGATTTCTACTGCGGAGGATTTGGCTACTCGCTGGAAGCAAATTGCTTCGGATATTGCGTTTTAAAGACTGGACTTGTAGCTCAAGATAATTTATGTGTATTTGAATTAATAACCACGATTATTCTTACGCCAAACTTTTGGGGTAGTTCCTACGTATTGACGAAATTGACGGAAAAAATGACCAGGATTTAGATAGCCTACTTGTTCGGCGATGTGTTCTATAGAATGATTAGTTTCTTGCAGTAAAACTTCAGCAGCAGCGAGACGACGTTTGATAATCCAGCGATTAATGGTTGTTCCTGTTTGGCGTTTGACTAAATCGGTAAGATAAGCTGATGAATATCCTATTGCTGTAGCGACATCAACTAAACTAATTGACTCGTTATAATGGGCTTCGATATAGTCGAAAACTTCTTGCAGTTGTGGATCAGGTGTAGATGGCAAAACTGACTCAGTATGGGTTTCAATTTCTGACTGCGATCGCTGGAATTTATTAGCGTATAATTGCTTGAGAGTTTCTCTTTTTGCTAATTGAGTGGCGATCGCAGCTAAAAATTCTTCGGCAGTTGAAGGTTTGGTTAAATAGTCATCTGCGCCTAATTGCATTCCCATTCTTAGTTCTGCTTTACTAACTTTACCTGTGAGAAAAATAAAAGGAATAGTCGCAGTCATCGGATCTTGACGGAGAGTTTCTAACACGCCATAACCATTTAATTCGGGTAATAAAATATCACAGACAACTAAATCTGGTGATTGTGATTGCGCTTTTTGAACCCCAATTCGACCATTTTTAGCCTCAATTCCATTAAATCCCTCTGTTTCTAAGCAATCTAAGAATATTTCTCTAGTTTGAGCTTCATCTTCAATCACTAATACTTTAGTCATTTTTTTGAACTCTAATTTTTAAAAATTTATTTGTTAACTACTCTTAGAGAGTTTAGCGATCGCTTCCAGCAGTTTTTCGATAGTGCAGGGTTTAGTTAAATAGTCATTAGCTCCTAACTGGATCGCTTGATATCGTTGTGATTCGTCGGTTATTGCCGTCAGAAAAATAAAAGGAATTGTCGCGGTAGTAAAATTTTGCCGTAAAGTAATCAGCACTTGATTACCATTTAATTCAGGCATGCCGACATCACAAATTACTACATCTGGAAGATATTCTTGGGTTTTTTGAATTCCTACTCGACACGACTTGGCAAAATTGAGATTGAAATGAAGAAAAAAAACAACTTTAAGTAGGCATAAGTAACTCCAGAATATTTTGACTTGATTGACCCTGAGCAAGTAAATTTTCAGACCACGAAAGTAAATTAGCCAAAGCCT
>JBOFLX010000063.1:0-20827 GCA_051658085.1 Waterburya sp. | reverse complement strand
TCCAAACATCCAAACCTTATGATTAGAGCGAATTGCTACAATATACTCTATATTTAATTGTTCTAAAACTGCAATTACATCCCCACTTTCACCATACAGACTATCGGCTAATACTAACTTAATCTTAAAGTTCCATTTTTGTAATTCTTCGATTATTTCTATGGCTAGTTGTGGTTTACTTTGATATATATCTTCGTCTTTAAGACATTTTTTGGGCTTGAATATTTTAAACAGCAAAGGAGCTGGCTTAACTACAGTTGCTTTTACCACTCGCAAAGATTTTTCTTTTTTAGGTAATATTCTGAGAATTGGCGGTTTTATTGCCTTGGGGTTAATTATTTGTAGTGTTATTTTTGGTTTTACTTTGGGGTTACTTTTTTCTGTAGTTATGGTTGTTTTTGCTTCGGCTGCAATCCTCTACAGTACCTCTAAGGTGATTCACAGATATGCACCTCATCAATATGTTGCAGCTTCTTTAGAGTTATTTGCTTCCATAGCGTTGTTATTTTATTACATTGTCGAAATTTTATTAAGAATGTCCTCTCGCAATTAACTGCTTAAGCAATAAAGGTGAATATAACTTGCGCTTAATCTTAATCAAACTTTTAGCCAAAGCGATAAGCCTGACGGCATAGCTTTGCAAAGCTTTTATGATTGGTTATATTCATCCCTTTGGGGATGGTAATGGTAGGACAGGTAGAGCTTTATTTTATTGGTCAATGCTGCGATCAGGCTATTGGTTATTTGAATATGTATCTATTATTGACATCCTCCCCAGCCTAAAGGCGTGGGGATTCCAAGAATCACTTTTTAGGCTTCCTCTTTCCGCGACTCGGCTTACCTGGAGGAGTCTCCCCACCCAAGCAGAGGTCGATGTCTCCAGAGGCGTTTTCACTTCGACTACGCTCAGTGAGCGAAGCCGAACTGGACGTTCCTGTATGCCCTACAGTACGCAAACCTTTCTCTAATATGTTTCGAGCAGCATTCCAATCTCTATCTTGCGTATGCCCACAATGATGACAAATGTGAGTCCTGACACTGAGAGCTTTTTTAACAACTTTGCCACAGTTAGAACAATTTTGACTAGTGTAGTGCGGTGGCACGGCGACCGTGACCACACCAAAAACTTTGCCAAAATACTCAACCCAAGTACGAAAAGTTGTCCAAGCTGCATCACTAATCGATTTAGCCAAATGCCGATTTCTGACCATGTTACGCACTCTCAAATCCTCATAGGCTACCAAGTCGTTAGACTGGACTACGCATCTTGCCAACTTCACGGCAAAATCTTGACGCTGCCTACTTACTTTGAGGTGCTTTCTTGCCAGTTTATTTCTCAACTTAGCTCGATTTTTCGACCCTTTCTGAGTCTTAGACATACCACGAGAAAGACGTTTGAGGGACTTTTCACTCTTTCTCAGATGTCTCGGATTTTCAACGGTTTGCCCGTCGCTATCGGTATAAAAATGAGTCAAGCCAACATCAAGACCAATCGTATGAGATGTTGGTTCTTTTTTCTCAAGTCTTTCTTGGTCGATGCAAAACTGTGTGTAGTATCCATCAGCACGACGAACAAGCCTCACTCGTTTGATTTGCGTATCTTGATAGAAATGCAAATCGCGAGTACCCCACATTTTGAAAGTACCTGCATCAAAACCATCAGTGAAAGTGATGTATCTACGACATTCAGAAAGTTTCCAACCCGTAGTCTTGTATTCTACAGAGCCATGAGTTTGTTCTTTCTTGAATTTTGGATATCCCTTTTTCCCTGGTTTGTTTTTCTTGCAGTTATCAAAAAATCGCGCAATTGCCGACCAAGCTCTTTCAGCCGAAGCTTGCCTAGCTTGAGAGTTAAGTTGGCTTGCCCAAGAAAACTCTTTCGCCAAAACAGCGCAATATGCACTCAGATTATATCGTCCGATGTCGCGGTTATCCATCCAGTATCTCAGGCAAGAATTACGGACAAAACGAGCAGTACGAAAGCTTCATCGAGCTTGCCGTATTGCTCTTTCAATCCTTTAAGTTTTGCCTCGAATACCAACATAGTTACGTCGTTTTATCTGACGTAACTATTCTAACATAAAAGTCTCTGAATCGTCCGCGCATGACGGGGCTTTAAACCCATTTATTAAACGGTAAATTAATTCAAAAACAACGTAATGCCTACGATACAGCTTTTATTTATACAGAAACAGATGATTTCGATTTGACTTATTTTATTTACAATCAAGTGGAAGTTATTGTCAAGGCGATCGCTGCTCTTAAGACTTATATCGATCATAAAAAGCAGGAGCTATTTAATTTCACCACATGGATTGAACAAAGTCCCATCGCCAAGAAACTCAAAAGAGGACATTTAGAAATTCTCAAAGAAGCAGTTAAAGAGCCTGGTAAAGAATTTACAGCACAACAAGTAGCAGATAGTTTGGGGGTAAGTCAGAATACCGCTAGGGGATATTTGAATAAATTAGTAGAAGCAGATTTATTGGTGTTGGCTTCAACCAAGAGAGTTCGCACAGTCCGTTATATAGCTCCTGCTAATCTGCGAGAACAATTAATGACTGATTAATTTTTTTGTAGTCAACGAGTCTTGAGAATTGCCACAATATAAATGCAGCCATTTGTATTTATATGAATTTATCACAATCATCTTCTCCATCTAAACCTGTAATTATTCGCTTAGAAGCAGTAGAAAAAGTCTATGGTAGTGGCGAGACTGCGGTTCATGCTCTAGACAAAGTTGACCTCAGAGTTGATCAAGGGGAATACTGCTCAATTATGGGAGCATCTGGTTCAGGAAAATCTACTGTCATGAATATTATTGGCTGCTTAGATCGACCAACAGCAGGCAGATATTATTTAGATAACGTTGCTGTCGCAGGAATGGCAGACGAACAATTAGCAGAAATTCGTAATCGTAAAATTGGCTTTGTGTTTCAGCAATTTCATTTGTTACCCCAAATTAGCGCGCTGGAAAATGTAGTTTTACCCATGATCTACGCAGGAATATCGAGCAATGAGCGACGCGATCGCGCTGCTGAAGCTTTAACTAAAGTAGGTTTGAGTAATAAACTTTATAATCGTCCTAATCAACTTTCTGGTGGACAACAACAACGAGTAGCGATCGCCAGAGCAATTGTTAACGAACCATTATTATTATTGGCGGATGAACCAACAGGTGCGTTAGACTCGCATACGACTAAAGAAGTATTGGAGATTTTTGGTGAATTAAACCGTAGTGGGATTACAGTAGTTATGGTTACTCACGAGCCAGAAGTAGCAAAACTAACTGAAAGAATTGTCTGGTTTAAAGATGGCAAAATAGTTCATTCTCATCTTACCGCCGAAGAAATGTTGAGTGTCGCGATCGCTTCACCCTAAATCAACGCCAAATTAATTAACTAATTTTTTTGGCTAAAAGCTAATAATCTTAAAGCAAAAGATAATATAATGCTAAGTAAAATGTAGTTTTGTATACTAAGTATAATTAATCACAATTCCAAATCGTCTGATTAAAGACAAGGAATGGTTAATAACTTGAGTCAACACAAGATTTAAGTCTAAGAGCGAAACGCATTTATCTGTACGCCTTGGCGTTCAACACACAACGATGAATCATTCTCAGTTAGAACCTAGTCATTCTTTTCGCTACGATCCAGAGGCGATCGCGTCTCAATACCGTTTTCAACCCTGGCGAGTAATTTGGCGAATGCTTGCCGTTATCTGGTTATTTGGCAATTTTATTTTGCACCTTTTATTTGATCGCTGGACTAAGCGAGAGAAAATCAATCAGCCAAAGCGGGCTAGTGAGTTACGCAAAATTTTGACTAAACTTGGCCCAACTTATATCAAGGTAGGTCAAGCTCTCTCTACAAGACCAGATTTAATTCGCAAAGATTTCTTAGACGAGTTAATTAAATTACAAGATCAATTACCACCTTTTGATAATCGTCTGGCTTTTGAGATTATTGAATCAGAATTAGGTTCAACCATTGAAGAAGTTTATCGAGAATTTTCCGCTAATCCTGTAGCTGCTGCGAGTTTGGGGCAAGTATACAAAGCAGTATTATATAGCGGTGAAGAAGTCGCCGTCAAAGTCCAACGTCCCAATTTACGCCCCCTACTCACTCTTGATCTCTATTTGATGCGGAATCTGGCTGCTTTGGTAGAGCCTTGGCTACCGTTAAATTTAGGTCATGACTTAAGCTTAATTGTCGATGAATTTGGCACAAAGTTATTTGAAGAAATCGACTATATAAACGAAGCCAAAAATGCTCAAAAGTTCGCCTTAAATTTTGATGGTGATCCTGAAGTCAAAGTTCCGATTATTTATCCTCAATATAGCAGTAACCGCGTTTTAACTTTGGAGTGGATCAATGGAATCAAACTTACTGATCTAGCTAAGTTAGAAGCAGCAGGTTTAGATGCCGATAATCTAATTAAAATCGGTGTGACTTCAGGCTTACGTCAATTATTAGAATATGGCTTTTTCCATGCTGATCCCCATCCTGGTAATCTTTTTGCTACCCTTGATGGTCGCATGGCATATATTGACTTTGGGATGATGGATCAGTTAGAAGAGTCGATGAAAGAAACTATTGCCAGTGCAGTAGTACAGTTGATCAATCGTGATTATCAGGCTTTAGCAGAAGATTTTGTCAACCTGGGTTTTTTGACTTCCGATACTGATATTCAACCTATTGTCCCCGCCTTAGAAAAAGTTTTGGGTAGAGCAGTCGGTGAAAGCGTTGCTGATTTTAACTTTAAAACTATTACCGATGAGTTTTCAGAGTTAATGTATGAATATCCCTTCCGTTTACCTGCGAAATTTGCTCTGATTATTCGTTCTTTAATTACTCAAGAAGGTTTAGCTCTTAGTCTTAATCCCAATTTTAAAATAGTCGAAGTATCCTATCCCTATGTCTCCCAAAGATTGCTAACAGGAGAATCATCACAGCTAAGAAGACGTTTACTTGATGTCCTAATTAAAGACGGTAAATTCCAGTGGGAAAGATTAGAGAATATGATTGCGATCGCTAGTGCCGATGATAACTTTGATTTATTACCTACTGCTCGTTTAGGTTTACAATACCTACTCTCAGAAGAAGGTAAATATTTGCGTCAACAGTTACTAATTGCTTTGACAGAGGGCGATCGCTTCCATACCGATGAAGTACAACGGCTTTGGAGTCTTATTCGAGACGATATCAAACCACAAAAAATATTTGACTTAGCTTTTAGTACTTTTCGTCAAATTTCTGCCGAGAGTGTAGCAGCAATTATTCCCTCCGCTACCAGTTCGAGATAAAGTAATAAAGCATTTGCTTTTAAGAAAAAATTTATTGCTTTTTATGTATTATTTACCTCAACCACCTTTTTTAGTTGCTTTACTGGGAATATTTATTTCTGTTACCTGTGGCTCGGCATTTCAAAATTTAATGTCCCAAAAACTACGAGATTCTTATAAAAATCCTCAGAGTCAAAAAGCTTTTAAATTAGAAGATACAGTGATAACTGCAACTTATTGGGGAATTTGTCTGGGAGTTTGGGTATTTTTAGGTGGTGGTTTATTAATATTTGGCTTTGGAATCATTCCTGCTTATGGTGTGGCACTGTTATTGACCCTTTTTACCGCTTCCTTAGTTTGGGATCAGCTAGGTGAAGTTTTATTACAACTAAAAACAGGCGGTTCCAAAGCTTTAGATTTAGAATAATATTTCGTTACCATCAATAAACATAAATAATAGTAAACATAGTCAACACTTATTCTAATTAACCTGCTCTTGTCGCCAAATCCAGAGAATGTAAAAATAAAGGGAGTTATTAAAAAAAAATAAGAGTAGTAAATAATTAGTAACTTAACCAATAACTTTATCAAATTAAATTCAGGAGACAATCCTAATGGCTGAAGGAATTAACAATAACAATACTCAAGCTAAAGAAACTAGCACCAAGACTACAACAGCTAAAAACCAAACAGAAACTAAAGCTAAAACCACAACTGCTACTACTAAAGATACTACAACCATTAAAGATAAAGAAAACGACAACCAAGCATTAGCTTTATCAGTAGCACCTAAAGCTTTGCTGTATCAAAACCGACCGATTGAACCTAGTCATTTAAATGTAGTTCATACCTATTCTTCTGTCGGCTCAGATCGTCCAGTTACCAAAGGTACTGTAGAATTTAACAGTTCTATTGTGGTTTCTGGCAATCGACCCATTGCTGCCAGCACACTTAAAATCAGCGATTCGTATAGTGTGATGGGTAATCGTCCTGTTGCTTCCAACGAATCAGATGACACTGCTGCTCTTATGGGATACATTGACTAAACTATTTATTTCTTCAGTTGTTAGTCAAGTATAATCAGGAGTAATCACTTTAAAGCAACGGCATGAGTGTTTACTCCTTACTTTGTTTAAAAGCAAAAAAAAAAACAATATGATTGGCGATCGCACGTTCTCACATCGGTTTAATATGAATGGGAGCGTTTAAAATTTCAACATGGAATATATTGAATCTTTTATTTTGGGTATAGTTCAAGGAATTACTGAATTTTTACCCATTAGTAGTACAGCGCATTTACTGATTTTTACTAAAGTATTTGGTTGGAAAGAACTAGGGAGTAAAGATTTTGTCGATGCTATTCAATTTGGTAGCGTAATCGCCATTGTTATTTATTTTCGAGAAATTTTACTGGAACTATATAAGGGCGGAAGGGCAGCAATACGAGAAAAAGACTGGCAAAGAGAAGAATGGAAAATTATTCTTGGTATTGCCATAGGAACTTTACCCGCACTAATTGGGGGATTTTTATTAAAAGATATATTACCTGAGAGTGCAACAATCATCGCCATTGTTTCAATTTTCATGGCACTTTTGCTAGGTTGGGCAGAAAAAATTGGTACTCGTCAACGGGATTTTAATAAGTTACAAATTTCTGACGGTATTTTAGTAGGATTTGGTCAAATGCTGGCTTTAATTCCAGGAGTTTCTCGTTCTGGTTCGACCTTGACTACTGCTTTATTTTTAGGTTTGGAGAGAGATACCGCAGCAAGATTTTCCTTTCTATTGGGATTTCCCACCCTGGCGATCGCAACTTTATACAAAGCTCTCAAAATCTATAAAGAATATCAACTGCAACAACTTCCAGATAATATTATCGGCTTATTAATTGTGGGAATTATTTCTACGTTTATTTTTTCTTACATATCAATTGCTGGCTTATTAAAATTTTTACAGAAACAAAGTCTTTGGGTATTTGTTTGGTATCGTTTAGCTTTTGGTAGTGCTATCTTACTTGCTCTAGCTTCTGGTTGGCAGGGATGAACTACCCCACCTCAATAAAGAAAAAAGCGATGCAGCGCGTTGGGCGGGTTCCCCGACTTGAAGGGACTGCATCAAGAAGCTAAACGCCTCAAGACTGGATGGGACAAAAATTATCTCGCCAAGATTTTAGCTGCTTGAGTATGCTTTTGTGCTGCTGAATACTGCGAAATTCAAAAACTTGTGTTAAAAGTTGGTTGCAGTTTCTTCCAGGACAGTCCTGGACACCAACTAAAATGTCTATTGATTTAATTCCATTGGCTCAACTACCTTCGAGATATGGCATTGCTCGTTCTAACCTTTATAATCGAATCAAAGATTTAAAGATCGAATCAGTCAAACAGGGTCGTAGAGCTTTGGTCAACGCCGAGCAATTAGAGTTACTTGATGGCTTGCACGCTCATATAGAACGTGGTGGGACGACTTTGGGCTTTATTCAATTGCTCAAAAAACGAGGTTATCAATTAACTCATGAGTCTACAGTTAATTCTACCGTCTCTTATTCAGAGGATTTAAACCATAGCGAACCGACAATTTCTCTCAATCCAACTGCTTTGGTTAATGTAATCGAAACCGTAGTCAAAAAAATAGTTCCTCAATCGATCAGACGTTTGACTTATCTTGAAGAATTAGAAAGTGCCTATCAAAATGGTTGGCTGCTTTCTACTTCGGAAGTGTCAGATTTACTGGGGTTGACTTCCAAAACTATCGCCAGCTACGGTCAAGAATTCAGCGATGCAGGTTTTCTGTTTGCCAGGTCTGGAACAAGAAAGGGGGGTGAAATTGCTTGGTCGATTGATAAGCAAAGCGACTGGACGAGAGATAGTCCAACATCAACCAAAGCAATCCAAGCTGCATTTAGTGACGCTTTCGATCCTGAATAATATATAGTATGGTCGGAGAATCTTTTTGTATTTTGATGTCAATTAATTAATGATGGGTAAATTAGCGATTTTAGAATAGAAATATATTCAACTACTCCCACCAAATCAAAGATTTGGAAGGAGTTTCTGACGCTTCAACGCCTCAAGTTGCTTCATGCTTCCGCACAAAGTAGAGCTTGGCGACTCGACATCTGAAGAGGCAAGTTCCTTACCCCTAGCGTAATCAAGCATAACCATTGCTGCTGCAACATCTCGATTAAGAGACTCTATCCCTCTTCTGTCAGTCTCCGAGATTTCCTATTAATAAAAAATTTTCAAAAGCAAGGACATCAATTCTTTGAGTCGTTTGTAGTTGCATTTTTGTCATTCGGTCGCCTGAGCAAATTTATACCAAGAAACTACTAAGCGAGCGCTTAGTAGACAAGGGTTACAGAATTTAGAAATTGCCAAGTTTTTCGGAAAGTGACAGAAGAGGGTTAAAGTCTGAGTAGAAGTAGGTTTCTTGATTCAGTCGCTTCAAGTCGGAGAACCCGCCCAACGCGCTGAATCGCTTCTTGAGTTGATTGGGAATAGTTTCTTTGGCTTGGGCTAAAGTTTGTCGCAAAGAGCGTCGACAAGTACGTACTATTTCCTCTACTTATCAATCTTTTGTTCCGACAATAAACGAGAACGACTCAGGAAACGAACCCCATCAGCACTTTCAAGAGAGAAATCATTTCCTGGGCCAGAAGCGACATCAACAATAAGCTGGGTATGTTTCCAATATTCATATTGGGCAGCACCAATATAAAAAGGGCAGCCTCCAATTTCTCCCAGTTTGATATCGGCTGAGCCCACAATAAATTCTCCCTCTGGAAAACACATAGGGGTACTACCATCACAACAGCCACCAGATTGATGAAACATTAAAGCTCCATGTTCGGTTTTTAGCTGTTCAATTAATGCTAGTGCTGCTTCAGTAGCAATTACTTTTTTGACACTTTCATTCGTAGCCATAATGTCATTAATTTAACCCCCACTATCTCTTCTTCCAAGCTTATAGCTTATAGCTTACAGCTTACAGCTTTTGTTAAAAGAAACCCATTGCTTTAGGGCTGTAACTTACTAGCAAGTTCTTGGTCTGCTGATAATGCTCTAGCATCATTTTATGATTTTCGCGACCAATGCCAGATACTTTATAACCGCCAAAAGCAGCATGGGCAGGATACAAATGATAGCAGTTTGTCCAGACTCGACCAGCTTTAATTCCACGCCCTAGACGATAGGCAGCATTGATATCTCTCGTCCATACTCCTGCGCCTAGTCCATAAAGAGTATCATTGGCAATTTGCAAAGCTTCCGCTTCATCTTTAAAGGTAGTCACCGCTAAAACAGGGCCAAAGATTTCTTCTTGAAAGATCCTCATTTGATTGTGACCTTTAAAGACAGTGGGTTTGTAGTAATAACCAGCTTCTAAATCTCCATCCAGGCGATTTCTTTCTCCACCAATTAAGCATTGTGCGCCTTCAGAACGACCCAAATCGACATAAGACTGAATCTTCTCCATTTGGTTGGCTGATACCTGCGCGCCTAACATAGTAGAAGAGTCGAGAGGGTTGCCTTGCTTAATCTGAGCTACTCTGGCTAAAGCTTTTTCCATAAATTGCTCGTAAATCGATTCTTGTACTAAGGCACGAGAAGGACAGGTACAAACTTCTCCTTGATTGAGAGCAAACATAACAAATCCTTCGATCGCTTTATCGAAGAAATCATCATCTTTAGCACAGACATCTTCTAAGAAGACATTGGGTGATTTACCGCCAAGTTCTAGGGTTACGGGAATAATATTTTGGGACGCATACTGCATAATTAAACGTCCTGTAGTGGTTTCTCCCGTGAAGGCAACTTTGGCAATACGAGGGTTAGTAGCCAGAGCCTTACCAATTTGCGCTCCCGAACCATTAACGATATTCACAACACCATCAGGTAGTAAATCGGCAATTAACTCCATCAATACCAGAATAGATGCGGGAGTTGGGCCTGCTGGTTTGAGGACGACGCAATTGCCAGCAGCCAAGGCTGGGGCTAGTTTCCAAGTTGCCATTAAGATCGGAAAGTTCCAGGGAATAATCTGACCGACTACACCTAATGGCTCGTGAAAGTGATAGGCTACAGTATCGTTATCAATTGTCCCAATCGAACCTTCTTGAGCGCGGATACAACCTGCAAAGTAACGAAAGTGATCGATCGCCAGTGGTAAATCAGCAGCAGTAGTTTCTCGAATTGGCTTCCCATTATCCCAAGTTTCTGCTGTGGCTAGCATTTCGAGATTTTCTTCCATGCGCTCAGCAATCTTATTTAAAATCTTTGCGCGATCGCTTACCGAAGTATTTCCCCACTTCTCCTTAGCTGCATGAGCAGCATCTAGAGCTAATTCAATGTCTTCGGCACTGGAGCGAGGAATTTGACACAAAGGCTTGCCAGTTATTGGGGAGAGATTATCAGAGTATTGGCGATTATGTGGAGCAACCCATTTACCACCAATAAAGTTATCATAGCGAGATTGAAATATAGGGCGATTATCTAATTTGTGGGGAGCAGATACAACCATTGATTTTGACCTCCTTTTCTTTCTTCCTATTGGGGCAAAAGATTAACAACTTCTTTAGTTGTAGACTATATTTGGAGGTCAACTCCATAAAATGGATATTAATTTAATATGCTTTAGTATTCCTAGGCTGTTACGCATTTAATTTAATTACTTGAGATTAAGCAGGGGAGGCAGAGGAGGCAGAGGGAGCAAGGAGGAAAGATATTGACTAATACCCCAAGACCGCGTTAGCTCACCTTTTCCCTTTCCCCTTTTACCTTTTCCCTGTCTCAACCAGGAAATTAATTTTGCACACCCACTTATTTATTGACCTCTAGTTTTTTGTGACCAAACTCTGGTAGGTAAACCCCAAATATAAATAAAGCCTTCGGCTGCTTTGTGGTCAAATTCATCTTCTGCGCCGTAGGTAGCTAAATCAGGAGCATAAATAGAATTGTCTGACTTACGACCAACAATCATGGCGTTGCCTTTAAATAATTTTACTCTTACTTCTCCTGTAACTCGTTCTTGAGTCTTTTGAATAAAACCGTCTAAAGCCTCTTTAAGAGGACTGTACCACAACCCACGATAAATCAATTCACCGTAAGTTTGTTCAATACCTTGTTTGTATTGAGTAATATCGGCAGTGAGAGTTAAACTTTCCAAGTCACGATGAGCATGAATTAACACTAGTAAAGCAGGTGCTTCGTAGATTTCCCGTGATTTAATACCCACAACACGGTTTTCTAGCATATCAATCCGTCCAATGCCGTGTTTACCTGCCAGTTCATTCAGTTTAGTAATCAACGCAACTGGGGCAAGTTTTTCACCATTAAGACTGACAGGAAGACCTCGCTCAAAACCGATGGTAACGTATTCAGGTTCATTAGGAGTATCAGCGATCGCACTTGTCATCAAGAAAATTTCTTCAGGTGGCTCAGTCATTGGATCTTCCAAAGGCCCTGCCTCAATACTGCGGCCAAGTAAATTGCGATCAATACTATAAGGGGAAGATTTCTTAACAGGAAATTCTAAACCAAACTTCTCACCATAGGAAATTGCTTCTTCCCGACTCATCCCCCATTCTCTAGCAGGAGCTAAAACTTTAAGATGAGGATTTAATGCCATAATACCCACATCAAAGCGCACTTGGTCATTTCCTTTCCCTGTACAACCATGAGCAACCGCATCAGCACCATATTTTTCCGCAGCTTCAACTAATAACTTCGCAATTAAAGGTCGTGCCAAGGCAGTTGATAGGGGATAGCGATTTTCATAAAGTGTATTGGCTTGGATAGCAGGAAAGGCATAATCTCTGACAAAAGTTTCAGTAGCATCCGCGACTAAAGACTCAACTGCCCCACATTTCAAAGCTTTTTGCTGAATTGGGGCTAATTCATCTCCCTGTCCTAAATCAGCAGCCAGAGTAATTACTTCTTTAACTCCCCACTCGTTCATTAAATAAGGAATACATACGGTGGTATCCACTCCACCAGAATAAGCTAAGACAACTTTTTCTGCACGTCCCATAAATTTGTTTATCCCAAAACACAACTGCTTGGGTATTGTACCTAAAAGGTTACTCCCAAAAATGTTTTTAAAGTATGTTTTTATAACGTTGGTAGTTTGATGAATGAAATTACTGCAATTCTTATCTTACCAAGAATCCGAAGTTGTTTCTGGACGACTCCTAACCATCTTTTTAGGGATTGGTTTTTTAGCAGGGAAGATGATACCAGGGCAAGCTTCCTGTTTTTATATGGAAATTCCACCCTTAAGATTGCCACGTCTGCAAGCAATCCTAACTAAAACTTATGTGCGTCTTAAATAGTATTTTGCTAAAATTTTGCCCTTATTTATCTTTGCTTCAGTGTTAATTTGGGCAGGAAAATTAACATGATTATTTGATGTAGTAGTTAGGAAATTAGAACCAGTAATGTTGTGGTTAGGATTAGCAAAAGAAGCTGCACCTACATTTTTATATGGCTTTTTCCGTCGCGATTATGGGGCAGCAGGAATGTTTGATTTGCACTCTTCAGGAATTTTAACACAACAACAATTAGTAGTGGCATCAGTAACTATAACTCTGTTGATTACTTGCATTGCTCAACTACAATTTATGTTCAAAGAAAAGGGGATTAAAAATACGATCGCGATTGCAAGTTCTGTTGTTCTCTTCGCTTTTTCTGCGGGCTATATTCTCAACCAATTATTAATAATAATGGAGATAAATTTGTAATATGTTTACCCAAACTATTGTAATTCAATATTTTTCCTCTTTTATTATTAGTGCTGGTCGAACTCGCATTGCGATCAATAAAGAAATTGCCAGTTCAACTAAAGTTAGAGTTGTTAGCCATTAGTCACAAAAGACCAATAACAAATGACTAATTTCTTTTTTAATCTACAGACATCATGACATCAAAAACTTTAACTACAGCATAAGCCGTCTTTTCTTTAGATATATCAAGTCTTTTTGCGGATGATTTAGTAACAATTGAAACTACTTTTACTCCTGGGCCAAGTTCTAAAGTTATTTCTGTATTAACCGAGCCTGAAATAACTTTTTTCACTGTACTTTTTAGAGAATTACGCGCACTTGTTTCCATATTATTACTCCTGAGATGATTAAAATAATATGTGTATTTTACTACTTTTTCAAATAAACATATTACTAATAATAATTATCGACAAAATAATCACTTCAAATCATAAAAAAAATGAAAAAAAGAACTTTCCTGACATTTTGGGTTTCGTTGATTATTTCCTGGTTATTAGTAGTTGGCTTAGGTCAAGTTCATCGTTTTAATTCCACTACTTTTGCTCAATCTAACCAGCCTCTAGATTTAACCGTTTCAGCAGCAACAAGTTTACAAGATGCTCTCGAAGCGATCGCACCAATCTATCAAAATAACCAGCCTGAAGTAGACATTACCTATAACTTTGGTTCTTCTGGTTCTCTGCAACAACAGATCGAACAAGGTGCGCCTGTAGATATTTTTATTTCTGCTGCTGCTAAACAAATGAATGCTTTAGAAGCCAAAAATCTTCTTTTACCTGGAACTCGACGCGATTTATTAAAAAATAAAATAGTTTTAATCGTGCCAAAAGATAACACAACGATTAAAAGCTTTGAAGACTTAGGTACAGATGCTTTAACGAGCATTGCTTTAGGCGAACCAGAAAGTGTTCCTGCGGGTGAGTATGCCGAAGAAATTTTAACCTCCTTGGGAATTCTCGATGCCGTTACACCCAAAGCAGTTTACGGTAAGGATGTGCGTCAGGTACTAAATTATGTCGCCACGGGCAATGTTGATGCAGGGATTGTTTATAGTAGCGATGCCAAAGTTTCGGAGGACGTAAAAGTAGTTGCTACCGCCCCTGAAGATAGCCACTCTCCTGTAATTTATCCAGTTGCAGTTTTACAAGATAGTTCTAATCCCGAAGCAGCTAGAGAATTAGAAGACTTTCTCTTTACTCCTGAAGCTAAAACGATTTTTGAAGAATATGGTTTTATGGCTGTTAATAGTTAGTAGTCATTGGTTATTAGTTATTAGTTATTGGTTATTGGTCATCCCCTCTCGATCCCCTCTTAATAAGGAGGGCTGGGGGGATCGAAAAAGGACAAACAACAAACAACAAAGGACAAAAAAATGACAAATTTAACCCTAAAACGAGATTGGAGTGCTTATTATGATGCAGTTAGCGATCGCGAAGCGTACCCGAAGGGTAATCGCCCACCGAGAAAAACGTTGCTGACTGCTTTAGCTGGATTTAAAGAACCAGGAATAGCGATCGATCTTGGTTGTGGAGATGGCAGGGATACGGTGGAAATGTTACGACAAGATTGGGCAGTATTGGCTATAGATAAAGAACCTGATGCTATTAATCGTTTACTTGCCCGTCCGCATTTTAATACTTTACAATTAATCACTCAAATAGTTAGCTTTGAACAGTTACAATTTCCCAAATCAGTAGACTTAATCAATGCCAGCTTTTCCTCGCCTTTCTGTGCTGTTGACGCTTTTCTGTGCTTGTGGAATCAAATCTATAATTCCCTATTGCCAGGAGGAAGATTTTGCGGACATTTATTTGGCGATCGCGATTCTTGGAAAGAGAGTAAATTAATTAATACTTTTACACTGCCACAAGTAGAAACTTTACTCAAACCTTACGCGATTGAATTACTGGAAGAAGATGAACATCTCGGCACAACTCCTCTGGGGGAAGATAGATACTGGCACGTTTTTCATATTGTCGCCCGCAAATAAATTTCTCCTTTGTCATTTGTCCTTTGTCCTTTGTCATTTCTCCTTTGTCTTTTGTTGCTCTCGCTAATAACCTATGACCGATCTCTCCCCCATCTGGATCTCCCTCAAAACCGCTAGTACTGCTACGGTAATTACTTTTTTTCTGGGCATTTTAGCAGCGCGATGGATGTTAAATTATCGGGGTAAAACAAAGGAAGTAATTGAAAGTTTGTTCACTGCCCCTTTGGTACTGCCTCCCACAGTAGTTGGATTTTTATTACTGCTATTATTGGGTAAAAATGGCTTTATTGGGCAAATCTTAGCTCATTTTGGTCTGACAGTTATTTTCTCCTGGTATGCTACTGTGATTGCTTCGACAGTTGTAGCTTTTCCCTTAATGTATAAAACTGCGTTAGGGGCATTCAAACAAATTGATACTAATCTTTTTGCCTGTGCCAGAACCCTAGGAGCTTCAGAAAACAGAATTTTCTGGCAAATTATGTTGCCTTTAGCTAAACCAGGGCTACTTGCTGGTACTTTATTGGCTTTTGCTCGCGCATTAGGGGAATTTGGTGCAACTTTAATGTTAGCAGGTTCAATTCCTGGGAAAACCGAAACCATCCCCATCGCGATTTTCTTTGCTGCTGAAGGTGGGGATATGCAGCAAGCATTATGGTTGGTAATTATTATGCTGGCAATTTCTTTAGGAGTGATTACAGGGGTTAATTATGGAACAGAGGGGGATAAATACCCGTACAAAATTAGTCAAGGCTGGGGAAAGGGGAAAGAGGAAAGGGAAAAGGAAACACAATGGATAAATTATTTTGTCTCTTTAATTAGACATTTGTTACCTAATACTTTGATAAAACGTAGAAAATCTCTAGATTATCCTCTTCCACAACAGCCGATCGCCTTAATTGTCGATATTCAGAAGCAGTTACCTGGGTTTAGATTAAATGTCTCATTTCAAACAGATCAAACGCCGTTAGGGTTACTAGGGGCTTCTGGGGCAGGCAAAAGTCTGATTTTACGTTGTATTGCTGGTTTAGATACTCCAGATCAGGGGCGTATTGTTCTAAATGGGAAAGTATTATTTGATTCTGAAAAAGGGATTAATCTACCACCACGCGATCGCCATTGTGGTTTTTTGTTTCAAAATTATGCCCTGTTTCCTCATCTAACAGTCGCCGAAAATATTGCTTTTGGAATGCCGTCAGGTAAATCTAGTCGAGAGATTAAACAGGAAGTAGAAAAACAACTCATTTCCGTCGACTTAGTAGGAATGGGCAATCGCTATCCAGCAGAACTTTCAGGGGGACAGCAACAAAGAGTAGCATTAGCCAGAGCAAAAGCCAGTGAACCAGGGATAATGCTTTTAGATGAACCTTTTTCGGCTTTAGATACTTATTTACGAGATAAACAAGAAAAAATACTTAGAAATAACTTAATTCACTATCAAGGAGTAACTTTATTTATTACTCATAACCTCGAAGAAGCTTACCGAGTATGTCCTAACTTGATGATCATAGATCAAGGAAGAGCGATCGCAAGTGGTACAAAACAAGAGATATTTGAGCATCCTGGTAATTATCGAACTGCCCAATTAACTGGTTGTAAAAACTTTTCTCGCGTTGTAATTATTAACGAAAATCAAGTTAAGGCAGTTGATTGGAATTGTATCCTAGAAACAATCGAGCCGATTCCAAAATCTCTGGAGCATATCGGCATTCGCGCCCATCAGTTAATTTTTCCTGATACAGATAACCAAGTCAATACTTTTTCCTGCTGGTTAGCTAGTATTAGCGAAACCCAACACCGCATGACTTTATATCTTAAATTAAATCAACCTGCCGAGCATCCCGAAGATTATCATTTACAAGCGGAAGTGTTTAAAGATAAGTGGCTAGAATTAAAAGAGCTTCCCTATCCTTGGCACATTCAACTTCATCCTTTAAAAATCATGCTTTTTATCAAAAGCTATTAGCTATGAACTAAAAGCTAAGAACTAATAGCTAACCGCAAAGCGGTTTAAGTTCGGTTGCGATAGAGAACATTAACAATTAATCTAGCAATCATCCTAAAAAAGCTTGGTTTCTTTTCAGCAGAATTTGAGGGTTTGGAGGTTTCCGATGATTTGGGAATAGAAGTTGATTTAGTAGTAGATTCTGTAGCTACTGATAAGGGATTATTAACTGGTGTTGGCGTTTCCACTGGGGCTGGTTGCTGCTCAATTACAGGAGGTTCTGGTGTTTCAACTGGTTCAGCTACAGTTTCTCCTATGTCTTGAGGAGGTGCAGATAGATCAGATAGATCAGATTTTTGTTCTGGTGATGCTAAAGCATGACATTTATTGAGAAATTCTTCCAGTTTTTGGCGATCCTCTAAAGCTGCTTGACGAGCAGTAGCAGCGCACTGAGCTATATCATTTTGACCGATATAAGCGAGCCATTTTTCTAAATCTTCTCGAACTAAATAATTTGTACCATCAGCAGGAAATTGTTTGCATAGTTCTAACAAATCTTCCGCACTATGGGCTACTTGACCATTAGCAAATTGAAAAGGCTGAGTCATAATCCTAAATTGTGTATTGTTAATCAAGCAAAGTTTAACTTTATCTTGCCACAGCTTTATCTTGCCACAGGTATATTAATACTAACCATAATTTAAGCTTAGTTTGGTTTATTTCCTGTCTAAATTCATTTATCAATGAGGTTTAATGTTTAATGATCAATGTTTAATTTTAAATGTTTAATGATCAATGATAGGTACTTTCATCCCTCGTTGAATCGCTGGACGTTCTGTTAGGGTTTCATACCAACGTTTAAGGTTAGAATGTCCGTCGAGAGTCAATTCCATGAATTTATAGGCTGCAACCCAGGGATAAATAGCAATATCGGCAATAGAATAATCACCGCTAATATATTCTGTCTTTGCTAATTGAGTGTTTAACACGTCATACAATCTCAAAGTTTCTTTTTTATAGCGATCAATTGCATAGGGGATTTTTTCGGGAGCATATTTATAAAAATGGTTATATTGTCCAAACATTGGCCCAATACTGCCCATTTGGAACATTAACCATTCAATAGTGTGAAAACGCTGTTTTGGATCAGTAGCCAGCAATTTTCCTGTTTTTTCTGCTAGATAAATTAAAATTGCCCCCGATTCAAAAATAGTAATATCGCTATCATGATCAACAATAGCGGGGATTTTGCTGTTGGGATTAATGGCTACAAACTCTGGGGTAAACTGCTCCCCCTTTGTAATATCGATTGTGTGAACTGTGTAATCTAACCCCAGTTCTTCTAGCATAATCGAGGCTTTGCGACCATTGGGAGTAGAAAAAGTGTAAAGGTCGATCATATAGAGGGTCAATAAGTTCAGTACAAATTCTATCTAACTAATTTATAGAATAGCACCTTCAACCATAAACTTCCTTGGCTGCACGATGTAATAAAGAATGACGATAAACCAACGCAGATATATCTTGACTATAACCGCCACCAATAACACCAGCTATAGGATATCCTGATGCTTTACAGGTACTTAAAACCATTCTTTCTCGACGATATATACCCCGATCAGTTAAAGACAATTTGCCCAAGCGATCGCTCACGTGAGTATCTACTCCTGCATCAAATAGCACTAAATCTGGATTTACCTGGGTCAGTAAGTCGGATAAGTGACTGGCTAGAATTTGTAAATAACCATCATCATCTAAACCAATTGGTAAAGAAACATCTAAATCACTTTTTTGTTTTCTACCTGGGAAATTAGCTTCACAGTGCATCGAAAAGGTCAATACACTGTCGTCATCTTGAAAGATATAGGCTGTACCATCTCCTTGATGTACGTCGAGATCAACAATTAAAATCTTGCTAACTAATCCTTGATGTTGCAAAACCTTAGCAGCGATCGCCAGATCATTAAAAATACAAAATCCTGAACCATAACTAGGAAAAGCGTGGTGTGTTCCCCCTGCGGTATTACAGGCACAACCATATTTCAAAGCTAATTTAGCTGCCAAAATTGTCCCACCAACAGCGATACAGGTACGATGGGCTAGTGCCTCACTCCAGGGTAAACCAATGCGACGTTGAGCTTTAGCATCTAATGTTCCCTGACAATATGCTTGAACATATTCGGGAGTGTGAACCAGTTGAATTAACTCTAAAGCGGGTAATTCTGGCTGATAAATCTGTTCTAACTCAACTACCCGATCCTTGAGCAATAAATCCCGTAAAATCTTAAACTTAGGCATCGGAAAGCGATGAGCATCAGGCAGTGACGCAACATAATCGGGATGATAAACAATAGCAAAACCGTATTTATTCAAGATTAATTGATAGTTCTTGTAATTAATAGTTACCTTTGATAAAGCTATAACAAAAGCTCTGGGTTTTACAATTTTCCAATAGACTTGTCTGCTATTTTCAGTAACCTTTTGGGCGTTGCTGATTTAAGGGATAAATTAACTTTATCAGACTCGACAGATCATCAATATTGCGTAACTAGATAAATACAATGCTTAAAAACTCATATACTCCTCCTTTATTCTTAAACAATGGCTTGTTGATGACTCTTTATACTGCACTTATTGCTAGTAAGAATTGGGAAAAAACTCTCATTCAACCAGAACCTCAATATCAGCAAGTAATTTTTAATCAGGGAGAAATTCCTCTGTTTGCTTGGATGGCAATTCCTGCTAATCCCCAAGGGACAATTATTGGTACTTATGGGATTACTGGTAGTCTTGATAATCAGTGGTTTTTACGTATATTGGGTAGAAAAGCCTACGCTCAGAATTATGCTGTCATTTTATTTGATTGGCGCGCTCATGGTAAGTCGGCAGAATTATCTTCTGTCTTGATTTCTGGTGGCATCAACGAAGGAAAAGACTTTGTGAATATTGCAGGTGAAAGTAAGGCTATGGGTTGTCCTGCACCATTTTGGTTTACAGGCTATTCACTAGGTGGTCAATTAGCTTTGTGGGGTGTGTATTATTCCCAATTTTTAGAGGTAGCAGGCTTAAAGTCATCAGATATAGCAGGAGGTGCAGTAATTTGCCCCAATTTGGATTCTAATCGTTCCTTACCTTACTTGATGCAACATCCTACAGGCAAATATCTCGAAAGAGCGATCGCTGGAGGGTTAAAAGAACTAGCTCACCAAATTTATGGTTATCACCCTGAAGCTATTGATTTAAATATTGTAGAAACCATTAAGACTATTTGGGATTTTGACCGTGAATTAGTCATTCCTCGTTTAGGTTTTGCTTCGGTAGAAGCATATTTTACAGCTAGTAGTCCGTTTCGCATTCTACCTAAAATTAATAAACCAACTTTAATTCTTTATGCTCAAGATGACCCGATCTTTGAACCTAATATTGTTTCTGATCTAAAAAGAGTATGCGAGGAGAACAAGGCAATTGATTTAGTTTTAACTCAAGGGGGAGGTCATGTAAGTTATCTTAGTAGCTTAAAATGTCAAAAAACTCATGGCGATCGCGATCCTTGGTGGGGATGGAATCGGGTCTTAGAATGGCAGAGTTTATCCTTTACTTGAGGTTTTTAAATTGTCAAAAAACTAGTTACTTCAAGTTACTTTATAATCACTAAATTAATTACTACTTTAGCTTTATTAAATCTTTTTTAATTTTTGGGCTACGGTCGGGTTTCCCGACCATGTAGAACCAAGCTGTTGACCAGCCATAAGGACGATAGACATATTCTTCAAAGCCTGATTCATCCAAATAAACTAAATTGCTTGACCCATCAAGGATGACAATTTCACGTAA
>JBOFLX010000062.1:0-4984 GCA_051658085.1 Waterburya sp. | reverse complement strand
TTAATCAAAAATCTTAGAGATAATCCGAACTAGGGAAGCATTCGGAAGTCTGTGCCAAGATTAGGCTCTACGGTCTATTCAACGGTTATGGATGGTTGAATCCGTCACTCTCAGTCCTCGCTTTTAGCAGGGCTGAGTTATTGAACTTAGACATTAAAGCAGCAGCAACAGCATTTTTCTGCTGTAGAAAGTCACGCCAGTTAAGGCGATTAAGCTGAATAACTTTGTAATTAAAGTTTACAACTTGCCCATCGGGGAAATCAACAACAAAGCTATTTTTATCTAGTCTTTGGGGAGAATTATAAGAAAAGATGACAATCGGATAAACAGGGCGATCATATTTGAGAAAAAGACTACAAAAGTAGCGAAACATTCTCCTCTCGAAATTTGCTTGATTAGAAGCTTGATTTTCGATATGAATTAAGAACGAGTAATCTTGTCCTTGAAATTTAGTTAGCGCAACTACATCGAGAATTTTCTTTTCTCCACCAATGAGATCGGTAAAAAGTTCTTTATCAACAAAAGTAATTTCCTTGGTATCGAGGTATTCGAGAATGGAAGGAAAGAATAAGTCGAGAAACTCAATAAAAAAGGTGGTAAGTAGCTCTTTGAATAATTTGTCGTGGTTAATGTTTGCCATGTATTAAGTTTTCTCAACCACCACCCATTCTATATGGAAGAGTGTTTCAATATTCACTTTTGATTTAATCATTTGCGATCGCGCTTATGATTCAGTCAATTGCCATTTAGCTAATATTGTTTCAACTTCTTGTTTTGACTTTGGATTTAATTCAATATATCTTTGACAAGCCATAACCATAACATCATAAAATTCTTGCTCTGATACGATTATTTTTTCTTCAAAATACCAACAAAGAACTCCATTAAAAGGGTCTTTATCTTCTTGCAACTGTTCTGAAAATATAAACCCACAAGGATAACCTCCTCCTATTTGTCTAGTAATTAAAAGTTCTAATCTTTCTAAAAAATGAGAATTATTTAGAGACTCAAAAACATTTTTAACTATCCACAAAAAATCATTTTGAATATCTATATTGTTAAATAAGTTAGTAGTCATTGTACTTAAAGTTCTGGAAAAATATTGTTAACTTGTTTTGTATTTGCATCTATTAGTATTCCCACCAGCAAAGCTAATTGGGTCTTCAGAAATAAATCTATCCCCATCTACATATCTAACACTGTTATGCTGTAAACCAGTTTCATCATCTAATTCTTTGCCGACATAACCAAAGCGGAAGTTAACACTCGGATTAATTTCCGCTGTTATCCGACCAAAACTGTCATAATTAACCTCATTAACAAGATTAACGTTTCATCTAAAACAACTCTTACTGAACCTTGATTATCAGTTAAAGCCCAAATTCAAATATATGTTGGGTTTTGCTTCGCTCTACGCAACCTACAGATCAGCGATCGCTGACGTTGTTAAATGAAATGACTTCTAACTCAAAGTTCATACCTCGCTTGAAGTTGTACTAATTGCTGAGTAGCTTCACTAGCATTGTCAGCTAACTGAGCAAAAGTCATAAATCTAAATAATTCTTTGCGTAATAGTTTTCGTTCTACTTCCCAAGTATCTCGCTCTAAATCGGGAGGAATAACAATGGTATCGAATAAAGTTGCTTGTTGTTTATCAGGATGAGGTCTTAAAATTCTACCGCGACGTTGAATAAACTGACGGGGGTTATTACTGCTTGCCAGAATAATAGCTGTTTTGATTGCAGGCATATCTATACCTTCATCTAAACAACGAATTGCCACTAAGCCTTGTAGTTCACCAGATTCAAATTGACGGCGTAGACGTTCTCGTTCTTCCAGAGAAGTTTCGGTAGTATAGGTATTGACGCGATAGCCTAATTCTTGACCTAGTAAACGGGTAACCGCATCAATCTGTCGTACATTATTGTCTAAATAACCATCTCCACAATAAAACAGTGTATGGCTAGTATCCAAACGAGATGTCATTATTTCTTTCAGAGAAGTTAACTTATTGGCTGCGGTGGCAATTAAACGCGATCGCTTGGTGAGTAAAGAGGTTAAAGTATCATTATGCTGGAAACTAGGGTTTTTGTTTAAAATCCAACCAATGCGCTTGGTAAGGTTCGCATAGCTACTGGCTTCTTCCGCAGTTAACTCAACAAAAATTGGATAATATAAATAATGCGCTAATGCTCCTTGTTTGATGGCATCAGCTAAAGTAAATTCTGGTTTAATTATTGAACCAAAATAATTGAGAATTGCCTCTGTTCCTAATTCATCGTATTGTCTTTCGGGAGTTGCAGTTAAAGCTAAACGTAAGCCAATATTACGGGGTAAACTTGATTCTAAGCGGGTTGAACCTAGGTTATGTGCTTCGTCTCCCACAATTAAGGTTTTAGCAGGTAAATATTTCAATTGTGATTGAAAACCTGTACTTATTAAAGTGGAATTAGTAGTAATAATAGTGAGAAAAGTTTGGGAATTAGTACTTAAATTGTATAGCTGATTGGAAAATTCTCCCTGCCAATTATCTACTCTCGTCATTGCAATTATTGGCTCAAGATTAAACTTTTGACATTCTCTTTGCCATTGAGTTACTAAATGTCGATAGGGACAAACTATTAATAATACTTTTAAGCCTATTTGTTGATATAATTCTACTGCGATCGCCAGAGCAATAATTGTCTTACCGCTACCTGTCGCCATCTTCAGAGTGCCTCTACCTTTATTCTCTAGCCAATTAGCGATCGCCTGATGCTGATATTTCCTCAGACTTAAATTATGAGGAAAAGTGGGAATTTTTTGATTATGATATTGATAACCAGCACCACTTTCTTTTAGTCGCTGATCTTGATGCTTATAACGATATAAAGCAGCTAATTTCTGCCAGTTTATCCAATCCACCAAGCTTTATAGTACTTATGCAAGAGATCTAATCACTATCCCATTTTAGTTTACCAATTAAGTCAATAACGCGATCGCGTAATAAATAATCATGTCTTTCTAGCTCACATTCAATTATGTTCCATTGTTGCACTGGTAAATATTCAAATAAAATTCGTAAAGGTTGATCGAGAGTAATAACACCTTTTTCTACTAAATTATAGGCTTCTTCTTTGATTGTACCTATAGAATAACGTTTAACTGAGGCTGTAGATATCATCATAAGTTGTACCTCTACCTAGTAACTATTAAATGCAGTAGTGTTTGATTTAAGATTTAGTTAGTAATTCAAAAAAATTATAGTGATATTCCTTCGTGAGCTTAAATACTTTGATTTGTGTAACTAGTGATTCTATTTCTTTTCCTCAATTGCTCTGATTAAAGGATTTGTCCTACTATATTTATCATATTCCTTTTCGTAACTTTTACTTGTTACCAAATATTAAGAAAAATCAATTATCAATTATTAATTAATAAATTCGTCTAACTTAGGTACATTGACCCAGCCTTTTTGTTGATGAGATTGATGAGTTAAATCCATTAATAATTGCGAATAAACCCCTTCTTGAAGAGAAGGTACAAGAGAACTACCAGCATCAATGGATTCTACCAAGCGATCGATTACCCGAATAAAAGGGGCTAATCTACCATCAGTGAATACTTGAGGAAACTCTAATTGTTTAGGTACAGATACCTTTTTCAGTGGTTTACCTGCGGGTGCAGCCAATAATTCAAATCCATGCACATAATCTTTTAAATTACTACTTCCCAAAACTAATGTTCCTTTTTCGCCATATATCTCTACCCAATGTCCTCTACCACCGTAAGTAACAGAACTAATTGATAACTGTACAGGTGTCCCATCTGCCAATTCCAGCATAATTAAACAAGTATCATCTGCATCCACAAGTTTCATTACGCCACCATCTTTAGGATCAGGACGTTCAGGAATTGCACAGTTTAAATAACCACATAAACGACTTACCGAACCAAATAACCAGCTAATATAATCAAAAGCATGGGAAGCCACAGCACCCAAAGCACCACCACCAGCATCATTACGAGAATACCAATTCCATTCCCGTTGCGGTTCAGCACGACTAGTTACTAACCAATCAATTTTAATTAATCTTTTCTTGCCAACATAATCAGCTTCTAAATATTGAGCCAATAATTGCCAAGCAGGAACATAACGAAATTCAAAATCCGCGATCGCGACTACCCTTTGTTGTTTAGCTAAATGATATAATTTCTTAACCTCGTCAGCATTCATTGCCATCGGTTTTTCTAACAATAAATGCTTTTTTGCCTCCAATACTTTCTTTGCCATTTCATAATGTAAAAATGGCGGAGTGGAAATACTTACAGCCTCTACTTCAGCTAAAGACAAAATTTTATTCAGATCATCGTAGGCATAGTCAATTTGATTAGCCTCAGCAATTTCCTTGGCTTTACTCAAATTACGATTATATACAGCTACAACTTGAGTACGAGGATGATGTTGAAAACCTGGAATGTGTATTTTTTGCCCAAATCCTGTACCAACTACGGCTACGCCAATCTGATTAGGTGTAGATGTCATATAATTCTTAATCTCGCTCGAAAGTTAATGCTATCTAAAAATATAGAACACCAAGCTAACAAGTTAACTATCAGTGTTACTCTCTAACCTAAAATTTAAATCGGCAATGCAACAGGAAACTAAGATTTTGAATTCAAAAAAGAGTCATAGCTAAATTTAACTTTTGGGGAGCTTGAGGGGCTGTAAGTCCCGCGCTGTAATCTTTGATGTGCGACCTGAAATGGTCGTTTAGAACGGGAAGCCGACTTCCCTAGAGGATTCACACCCTCTACCCCAATGTAAAAGACTCAATAGAGTCTCGTTTCGATGCCCTTATAATTAGTTGCTACCACACAACTTTATATGTGGTAGAATAAAGCCATGATACTAAACTACGTCTACCGCATTTACCCAGATAGCAACCAAGTTGACCTACTTTCGGAGTGGTTAGAAACTTGTCGCATGTCTTATAACTATGCG
>JBOFLX010000061.1:0-10131 GCA_051658085.1 Waterburya sp. | reverse complement strand
AGGCTTTGGCTAATTTACTTTCGTGGTCTGAAAATTTACTTGCTCAGGGTCAATCAAGTCAAAATATTCTGGAGTTACTTATGCCTACTTAAAGTTGTTTTTTTTCTTCATTTCAATCTCAATTTTGCCAAGTCGTGTGGAATTCCTTATGTTACTGAAGGTTCTGCTGAAAGCCATCTGAAAATTACTGTAGAATGCTCTTTCCCTGAACAATCGCATTCGCCTCAATAATCAGTAATCAGTAATCAATAAGGTTTCAATGTCGTCACCGCATAGCGTTCAGGAGATAGATAACGACGAGCGATCGCTTGTAACTCTTCTGCATCTAGTTGACTAATAATCTGGGGATACATTGCTGATTGAGAAGCGGTAGCAACAATGTTATAAAAGCCATAAATACTGGCTAGTTGGTTAGGGGTTTCGGTAGAGAAAATATAATCGTTAATTAACTGTCTTTTGGCGCGGAGGATCTCAACTTCGGGAATAAGTTGATTTTGTAATTTATTTAAGCGATCGCTAATTATCTGTTCGACTATTTCTAAAGATTCTGGTAGCAGCCAAGCATTAATCGAAAACATACTAGAGTCTTTTTGCAGTGATAGATGACAGTCGATATCCATCACCAATTGTCGTTCTTCTCTCAGTTCCCGAACCAAGCCTGAACTGCGTCCTCCAGCCAAAATTAGAGCAATTAAATCTAAAGCGATCGCGTCTTCTAAATGTTCTGAACCAGGGCAAATCCAAGCCATTAACAGCCGTGCGTGTTCAATTCTCGGTAGGTGTAATTCTTGGCGACGAATTGCGATCGCTGGTGGTTCTGCCTCTACGACTACAGGGGGACATTCAGAACGCACACTAAATTCACTAAAATTTTTATGTACTAACGCTAAAGCCTTTTCCTGTTCGATTCCTCCCACAATTACTATCGTCATATTTTCAGGTTGATAATGGGTGCGATGGAAACAGCGCATTTGGTTAGGAGTATGTTCTAGCAATAGTTCTTTATCCCCTAAAATTGAACGTCGATAGGGATGACACTGATAGGTATTTTGACATAAAGCTTGAAAGCCCAAAAAATCTGGATCGTCATGACTAGAATGAAGTTCTTCCAAAACTACTTCTCGTTCACGAATAAACTCTTCATCAGGAATGGTTGCCCGTAATAAAATATCTGCTAAACAAGGTAAAGTCTGGTCTAAGTGAGGTGCTGCGGTAGTTAAATAAAAATGAGCATAATCGTAGCTAGTTGCTGCATTGGCTACACCGCCAGTATTTTCAATTAACCAGTCAAATTCTCCCACCATCACATTCGGAGAACCTTTAAAAATCATGTGTTCCAAAAAATGCGCCATTCCTGACCATTCTACAGGTTCAGCGATCGCTCCTGCCTTCACCCAAATATCTGTAACTACCACAGGTGTTGCTGGTAAATGCTGATGAATGATAGTTAGCCCGTTGTTTAACTGAAACGTCTTAGCGTTAAACTTGGCTTGGTAGGATTGTGATAGTTTTAGCATTAACAACTATGAGAGCAAGGATACAGCTAATCATAACTCTTCCTTAGTTGTGTTTCTTGTTACATTTTTAACAAAAATTTTGTTCTCCCAAAAAAGATAGTCCACCGCCACGCCGTTTTACCTTAGTTTATGACCTGGAATACCAGGATGGGAATTGGCTGTTCTTGTTTCCATTTCCGAGTACTTGCTCGGTATACTTCCACAAAGACTGTTGCTATTCCCTCATAAATCAAGCATAGATCAATAAACTTGTGAGGTAGTCACCAACGCGGTAGTGGTACTTTATCCATGATAATCAGTTTTAAAAATTTATCAAGTAGTGTTAACCAGCTATGAGCTATAAACTTTTACTGAATCTCTATTCTTCTTGCCAAATTCGCAAATAAATATAAACAAATACAAAAGCAATCATCAATAAAATAGTTGCTGCTGCTGCTGCATAACCAAATTCAAAACGCGCAAAAGCCTGTTCGTAAATATAATAAACCAAGACATTAGTGGAGTTTAAAGGGCCTCCGCCAGTGATGATATAAACTTGTTCAAAACTCCGCAGTGTAAAAATTGCCGTTGTTAAAACCGCAAAGATTAGGGTTGGTTTTAATCCTGGAATAGTTATATACCAAAACTTAGCCCAGCCATTTGCCCCATCTAATTCTGCTGCTTCATAGCGAGATTGAGGAATAATTTGTAATCCAGCCAGAAAGACTACCAAGTTAAATCCTAACTGTTTCCAGCTACTCAACAAAATCAAAACGGGCATTGCCCAAACAGTACTACTTAACCAAGGAAGAGGATTTAAACCCCACTGGAACAATACTTCATTTACTGGGCCATCGGTTTGAAATAGCCAGCGAAAAGCCAATCCCACAGCCACTAATGAAGTAATTGAAGGGATAAAATAAGCAGTACGTAAAATACCTCGTAAAGCTAAGGAACGATTAAGTAAAACTGCCAATCCCAAGGGAATAATAATCGTGGGGATCACAGTTGCAATTGTAAAATAAGCAGTGTTGCCAATTACCTGCCAAAAGTCAGTATCGGTAAATAACCGCCAATAATTACGCCAACCTACCCATTGAATTCCATCCACAGTAAAACTGCCTGTGGTAAAGCTAAGATATAACAAGTAGATAATGGGATAAAACAAAAAAATCCCTAATAAAATTAATGCAGGGGCGAGAAATATGCCCGCAGCCAGAGAATCGCGATCAAGCCATGCGGATAAAGGGGATGATTTGGTCATGAATTATCTCTAATACTGCCACGCTGAAGTCAGAAGTCAAAGATTTTAATATCTATGCTTTCAAGATTTTAAAACGGTTTCTTTACTTACGTCTATGTCTACTAGTTTGAAACTCGATTATTTTCAATCATTATCTACCCAGATATAGAATAAGGTCGGCGATTTAACTGAGAAATAGCTTGTTCATAATACCATTCAACAGATTTATTAGGATTGTAATATACTATTTGTTTAACAATTGCCATTGCTTTAGCACTATCATCATTTACTAAAGCCAATAATTCTGAAGCTAACTCGTAAGCTATTTTGCTTGTAGGCTGAGACTTTCTTCTGGGCTGTACTGACAAACAATCTTGAAAATCAGTATATTCTAATTTGAGCATTTGCAGTTTAATACATAAATATATATTAAAAATTAATTGTATTTAAAAAAACTCGGTGTGATTAAGATCCCATAGTTTTAACTTTTATCATGTAAGAAGTATGGCAATTTTGATAATTATGAAGTATAGCGATTGAAGCAAAAATTAATACGCTTATCTCTTTTTAATATTGCTCGCTGTTACAAGTATTTTTTTTGTAGCTTAATACAATATATAGCAATTAACAATCAACTATTAACAATAAACAAAATTACAAAATGACAAAAAAACGTATTTTAATTTGGTATCGTAATGATTTAAGAGTTCACGATCTGCCAGCAATTAAAGAGGGGGTAGAACAACAAGCGGAGATAGTGCCTGTATATTGTTTTGACGATCGCAATTTTGACAAGACTTCTTTTGGCTTTCCCAAGACAGGTAGTTTTCGCGCTCAATTTTTGCTAGAAAGTGTTGCTGATTTACGTAATTCGCTACAGAAATTAGGTAGCAATTTAATTATACGTCGGGGTTTACCAGAAATCATTATTCCTGCGATCGCTGAAAAGTTAAAAGTTGAGCAAGTTTTTTATAGTCAAGAGGTTACTTACGAAGAAAAGCAAGTTGAGAAAAAGTTAAATCAAGCTTTAGCAGCTAAAAATATTGAAACTAAAACTTTTTGGACAGCTACTTTATATTTACCAGCAGATTTACCATTTGCAATTAATCAAACACCTGAACTTTATACTAATTTTCGCAAGCAAGTTGAAAAAAAATCTCAGATTTCCCCAGCCATTCCTGCACCTCAACAGTTACATCCACTACCAGAAATAGAAATTGGCGAGATTCCGACATTAGCGGATTTAGGTTTAGCTACTCCCAAATTTGACAAGCGAGCAGTATTAAAATTTAAAGGTGGAGAAACCGAAGCTATTCAACGACTACAAAATTACTTTTGGCAACAAGATTGTCTGAGGGAATATAAAGAAACTCGTAACGGGATGTTAGGAGAAAACTATTCATCTAAATTTTCTCCCTGGTTGGCTTTAGGCTGTATTTCCCCTCGTTATATAAATGAACAAGTAATTAAATATGAAACAGCCAGAGTTAAAAATGATTCTACTTACTGGCTAATATTTGAACTGATTTGGCGTGACTTCTTCCGCTTTATTGTGGCAAAACACGGTAATCAAGTATTTAAAATTACGGGACTACAAGGAGTTGAAATTCCTTGGAAAGAAGATTGGGAACGTTTTGATTTGTGGCGAGAAGGAAAAACTGGTTATCCTTTAGTTGATGCCAATATGCGCGAAATAGCAGCCACAGGCTTTATGTCTAATCGTGGTAGACAAAATGTAGCCAGTTTCCTAACTAAAAATCTAGGTATCAATTGGCAGATGGGTGCAGAGTGGTTTGAATCCCTCTTGGTTGATTACGATGTCTGTAGTAATTGGGGTAACTGGAATTACACCGCAGGAGTAGGTAACGATGCGCGCGGTTTCCGTTATTTTAATATTCCCAAACAAACCAAAGATTATGATCCTCAAGGCAAATATATTAAACACTGGCTACCAGAATTAGCATCCCTGCCTGGCGATTTAGTCCGTGAACCTTGGAAACTAAGTCAAGCAGAACAAAAGCAGTATGGAGTTAGGTTAGGTGTAGATTATCCCAATCCAGTAGTAGACTTTTTTAAATCAGTTAAAGCTAATGAGAAAATATATCAATCAATAAAATGATTTGTCTATCAAATTTATTGGGCATATTAACAGAATAATTCTCACATCAAGAAATAAAATTATGTTTAAGAAATTAGCATCCGAAACATTAGGTCTTAGCGATATTGGGAAAATCATTTCACCTGCTGACTACGATAAAGTAGATGCGGATGATTATTTATTTCACGAAGATGGAGAAAAAATATTTTTCTTAATCAAATCAAAAAAAGATGAATATTGCTTCACTAATTTTGCTTTAATTCATGTTGACGGTGAGTCTGCTGTTTCCAGCAAAAGGACAGTCAAGCGTTATGAGTATGCCAGCCATAAAGTTTCACAAGTATTAATTGAAACCGCAGGTAATATTGACTTAGATATTGAATTAAAGTTTACATTAAGCGATCGCCTTACTTTTAGTATTGATGTCAATAAAAATTGTCTCGAATCATTAAAAGATATTTACAAAGTTCTGATCACTATTGGTAAACTTCAACAGCAACAAGAAATCGCTCGCAATAATGCTACTCTTTGTTTTCAAACTTTGGCATCAATGTATAAAATAAATACGATTGAAAGTGAAGAAGTGATTGTAAAACATTACAATGCCATGCTTTTAAACTTTAATGCTGCCATATTAGATCGCTATACAAAACGCGATTTTAGCAATATATTTGAAAAATATATTCGTGCCTAATACTAATATTTTTGAACAATTAATTATTATTCCTCATACCAACAAGACCGCCAAGCAGCTTGAGCTTCGGCAACAGTGATTTCACGCTTAATTGATTTATACTGAGAATTGAGTTTACTAATTTGATTCATCAAGTTTTGAATTTGTCCTCGTTGAGCATTGAGCATCGGATCAGTAAATTCAATTTCAGCTAGGCGCAAGCGTAATAAGCTAATTTGAGCTACATTTTTAGAAGGACTATTTTTATTTTGGTCGGTTTCAATCGCCAGATGCATAATATTCGGAGCATTAGGAGACTTGCGACTATTTTTCCCTTTACCAGCATCAGTTTGAATCGCTACGTCTATAATTTTACTGGGAATGCGATCGGGAATGATCCCAGACTCTTGTAGAGATTTATTAATCTTTTTAGAAGTAGAATCCAAAGTTTTTTTGATTGTCCGTTCAATTTGCTTATGCCATAAAATTAAATGTTCTGGATTCTGAGCATCTATTTTTTGCCTGGCTGGTGCTTCAGAATGAGAATCTTCTAACTCCAGTTCGTCTTCGGCAGCAGCTTCTATGGCAATCAATTCAATATTGCCTAATTCAGCTTTAACTGTTTCAAAATCAATTTCTGTTTCTGTTAGACTTCCCTCTTCCTGCTCCTCTTTTTTTCTTTTGGGTTTCGGCAAATTTTTAATTAACTCTGCCATTAAATTTAGCTCACGAGGCTCTGGTTCTAGTTCTTTTTGTTCCAGAATTTTAAGTAAAGTAGGTTTAATTTCAATCCCGATGTGCCTCAGTATTTGTTGTAGATTTTGCTTATTGCTTAAAGATAAATCAAGAAACTCTTGAGGATAAAATTGAGTACAAATTTGATAGCTAGCCAAGATTAGCTGTTGTTTGACTGACTGACTTAACAAATTTAGATAGCTATGATATGACTTCTCAAGTTCAACCGCTGTTTCGACTACGGCTGTTTCTAAATTACTGAGGTTTTGTTTGATCTGCTGAATAGATTTTGTCATCCTATATCTCAGTTATCCGTAGGAACATTAGCTCAGGACTTTGAAATAACCTTTTCAAACATCGCTAGCTCATCATATTCTATCTTTGACAAAAAAGCCAAAACTCTAGTCAAGTCAAGATAACAAAAACTAGAGTTTGATTGAGAATTTATTTTTACTTTTGTTTTGTTTGAGCAGCTACTTCTTCGGCAAAGTTAGATTCTTCTTTTTCGATACCTTCACCTAAAACAAAACGCGCAAAACGACGAATCTGAATATTCTCTCCCAATTGAGCAATACTTTGTTTTACTAGCTCTTCGACAGTAATGCTTTGGTCACGAATATAGGGTTGAGGTAGCAAAGAGATTTCGTTTAAACGCTTATCAATTCTCCCAGAGACGATTTTTTCCTTGATATTATCAGGTTTGCCTTCTAAATCATCTCGACCCATTTCAATTTCTTTTTCTTTAGCAGCAATTTCTTCAGGAATATCACTTACTTTGACGTATTCGACGTTGGGACAAGCTGCAATTTGCATGGCAACGTTTTTCACCAATTCTTGAAACTCTTCGCGACGAGCTACAAAATCTGTCTCACAGTTTACTTCAACCAAAACTCCTATACGTCCACCAGTATGAATATAGCTTTCAACTAATCCTTCTGCTGCTACACGACCTTGTTTTTTATCAGCAGAAATAGTTCCTTTTTGACGTAACCATTCCATTGCTTTGGTCATGTCGCCATTGTTTTCTGCTAGTGCTTTTTTGCAATCCATCATCCCCGCACCAGTTTTTTCACGGAGTTCTTTAACTGCTTTTGCCGATATGCTTGCCATATTCTTTCTGTTTTAATTTAGTTATTAGTGACGACAAAATAATTTTAAATTATGTTTGCGAGGGCTGAAAGCTATGCCCCCGACTTATAATAAATTACTGAAGTAATTGCTTATTCTTCGCTATCAGAGTCATCATCTAACTCAGACACTTCAACATCTTCTTCGGCAGAAATATAATCTTCCTCTACATCGATTCCTTCATCAAATTCATCATAGTCATCTTGATTTTCTAGTTGACCATGACGACCCTCGTAAATCGCATCGGCTAATTTCCCAACGATTAGTTTAATTGAGCGGATAGCATCATCGTTAGCAGGAATAGGTACATCAGCAACCAAAGGATCACAGTTAGTATCCAAAATGGAAACTACAGGAATTCCTAACTTTTGACATTCAGCGATCGCATTATGTTCGCGTTTTTGATCGATAATAACTACAATATCTGGTACTTTACGCATCATTTTGATGCCACCAAGATATTTTTGTAATTTGGTCATTTCACGACGCAATACGGCTGCTTCTTTTTTGGGTCTTTTATCTAAAGCACCACTTTCCTCTAAATGTTCTAATTCTTTGAGTCTTTCTACTCTGGTTTTGATGGTTTCCCAGTTGGTTAACATTCCACCCAACCATCTCTGGTTAACATAGAATGAGCCACAACGAGATGCTTCTTGAGCGATGATCCCTGCTGCTTGGCGTTTTGTGCCGACAAACAAGACTCTTTTGCCTCGTTCCGAAGAGGAACGCATATACTCATAGGCTTCTTCCATTAATTGTGCTGTTTGCACTAAATCAATGATATGAACACCATTACGAGCAGTGTAAATGTATTGGGACATTCTGGGATTCCAGCGACGGGTTTGATGTCCGAAGTGAACCCCAGATTCTAAAAGTTCTGCGAGAGAAACTACTGGCATATTTTTTACTCCTTGTTTCGGGTTAATCCTCCATCCAGGTTGATTTTCTCGATGCGAAAACACCCGAAATCCTGAATGTGTGAATTTTTAGGCCTATCTAGTTTAGCATTTTAAGCCATAGTAAGCTTACTTGTTTACTTATTGTTTGTAAGGACTTCAAATATCAAAGCTGTCACTTTGTTCAAAGTTTAATCTACCTGCGCCAAGATAAAGTCCAACGGGTTTTTTCCCTGAAGGAAAAGCTGTAACACCAAATAAATATACTCCTCCTAAGTCAGGATTACGTCGAGGTTTTAAGCCAATGGTCAACTGGTTTCCAGGGGCAATAGGCTGATTAAACTGAATTGTAACTGTTCCTCTGATTTCATTGTAGGTATTAGTTATGTTAAGCTGCTCTTGTTTGTCGTTATGATCTCCTAAATAAGCTTTGGTTTTATCAGGTTCAAACTTGATTTCATCCCCACCTGTGCGTTGTTTAATCACCACTTTTTGCAAAGATTCTCCCACATCGCTAGGAAGTTCGAGATCAAAATAATAAATTGCTTGTCTGACTCTAATCCCACTAAAAGTAGTATACGTATCTACTAGCAATACAGCCGATTCAAATGCTACTGTCCCATCGGGAGATTGCACAGCCTGAGATGAGATGTCAGAAACCCCAAACATTATGATAGTATTCAACCACAGTAAAAGATAGAACCTGCGCGAATACCCTTCGGGTACGCTACGCGATCGCTTATACATAACTTAAACTATTTCATCTAAAAATCAATAAAAGTGTTAACATAAAGCCTGAGAATAAAGATGTAAAAATGGAACTTGTTTTCAGTATGGCAGGGTATTAGCCACTCGAGTATTGATTTAGGTTTTTTCTAGCATTGTCGTCTCTCTCAACGCAACACTCAATTATGGAGACAATCCGTTTATGTCAATTTACGTAGGTAATTTATCGTATCAAATTAATCAAGAAGACTTAAGTGATGTATTCGCTGAATATGGAACTGTTAGGCGAGTTCATATTCCTACTGACCGTGAAACAGGAAGAGTTCGTGGTTTTGCTTTTGTAGAAATGGAAGCCGAAGCAGACGAAGATAAAGCAATTCAGGCTTTAGATGGCGCAGAATGGATGGAACGTAGTCTTAAGGTCAATAAAGCCAGACCTCGTGAGGAAAGAAGTTCTTTTGGTGGTCGTCGCAACAATCGTTTTTAAACCACAATTTTAAATTTAAATTTAATTTAACAAGAGCTATAAGTTATAAGCTTGGTTTACCTCCTATGTAAGCTTACGATTTATAGCTAACCGTGTGCGCGGAGCGTGCCGTTAGGCATAGAGGTTTTAATAACGCTTTTGGGAATAAAGAACATTGGTTTTAATAAGCATTTCCCAAAGGCGTTTTGTTGTTTCTATGGAGATTAATTAAATTAGTATTTTGTAATTGATATATTTTTTGCAGAATTGTCTTTAGCAGATCGGATTATTATGTAAAAGAAATTTAGTCAACTTGGGTTAATGCTTCATGGATGTTAAATTAATTATGCTTGTCTTAACAGGTCTCTTTACAGTTGCTTGTTTATTTTTTGGTACAAAAGGTGGCTACTATGACACTGATAAATATGATGGTAATGGTTCAGCACACTAGTAGTCGGTCAATTTGGAATTGATGGGTTGAGGTTAAGTAGCAAGTAGCAGAGAGCAGATAGCAGATAGCAATTACATAAGTGTCACGCACCCCCGAATTGAATTCGGGGGCTTGCCAAAGCCGAAAGCCAATCGGTAAAGGCAATTAAAACAGTGTCTAGAGTAGGGTAAAACCCAAGCTGAATTAACTGGGCATGGCAGTCCAAAATACGATACAGAT
>JBOFLX010000060.1:0-32618 GCA_051658085.1 Waterburya sp. | reverse complement strand
TGTTAAAATAGTTACGTCAGATAAAACGACGTAACTATGTTGGTATTCGAGGCAAAACTTGAGGGATTGAAAGAGCAGTATGGCAAGCTGGATGATGCTATCCGCACTGCTCGTTTTGTCCGCAATTCTTGCTTGAGATACTGGATGGATAACCGCGACATCGGACGATATAATCTGAGTGCATATTGTGCTGTTTTGGCGAAAGAGTTTTCCTGGGCAAATCAACTCAACTCTCAAGCCAGGCAAGCCAGTGCAGAAAGGGCGTGGTCGGCAATTGCTCGATTCTTTGATAACTGCAAAAAAAACAAACCAGGGAAGAAGGGATACCCAAAATTCAAAAAGCATCAAACACATGGTTCTGTAGAATACAAAACTACAGGGTGGAAACTTTCTGAGTGTCGCAGGTATATCACTTTCACCGATGGTTTTGGTGCAGGTACTTTCAAGATGTGGGGTACTCGCGATTTGCATTTTTATCAAGATACGCAAATCAAGCGAGTCAGAATAGTTCGTCGTGCAGACGGATACTACGTGCAGTTTTGTATCGACCAAGAACGACTTGAAAAAAGAGAACCAACGTTTAAAACCATCGGTCTAGATGTTGGATTGACTCATTTTTATACGGATAGCGACGGGCAGACTATTGAAAACCCAAGACATCTGAGAAAAAGTGAAAAGTCACTTCATAGACTTTCTCGTCGGATGTCTAAGACTCAAAAAGGGTCGAAAAACCGAGCTAAGTTTAGAAATAAACTGGCAAGAAAGCACCTCAAAGTAAGTAGGCAACGTAAAGATTTTGCCGTGAAGTTGGCAAGATGCGTAGTCCAGTCTAACGACTTGGTAGCCTATGAGGATTTGAAGGTGCGGAACATGGTTAGAAATCGACATTTGGCTAAATCTATATCTGATGCTAAATCCGTTTCGTATAGGTTACTTAAAAAATCAAGTCATAAGTGTTTATTAATCTCCCAGTCCCCTATTCTCCTAGTCCCCAAGTCAGCCTAAATAAATAACTTCTGTCAATCGGATTTAGTATGATGCAGCTTGGACGACTTTCCGCAATTGGGTTGAGTATTTTGGCAAAGTTTTTGGAGTGGTCACGGTCGCCGTTCCACCTCACTACACCAGTCAAAATTGCTCGAACTGTGGCAAAGTTGTCAAAAAATCTCTTAGTGTCAGGACTCATGTTTGTCATCATTGCGGACATACACAAGATAGAGATTGGAATGCTGCTCGAAACATACTAGAACTCGGTTTAAGTACGGTGGGACACATCGGAACTCACGCCTCTGGAGACATCGACCTCTGCTTTGGTGGGGAAACTCCTCAAAGTAAGCCGAGTCGCGGAAAGAGGAAGCCCAAAGAGTAATCTTTGGAATCCCCATGCCTTCAGGCTGGGGAGGATGTCAAATGGTCTACTTTACCTGCCAGTCCTGATTTTTGGAGTTCGGTTGATAGGTCAGCAATGCTACTCATCATGACACCATCGTTAGAGTCAGCAAAGTCTATTTCACTTTTCATGACTAAATCTGCCAAACTTGGATTGTTGAGATTTTCATCCCAACCAAAAGCTTGAACATTGGAATATCTTCGCAATCTTTTCGATTCGTCTTGACGATTGTAGGAATTTAAATAAGAACGTTGATCTGAAAAGAAATAGCTAATGCTAGTAGTACCGCCAGGATTAAGAGGAGAGCTAGTTCCCAAGGGGGATCCAGTTAAAAAGTTAACTCCTTGATAAAAAGCCTCTGAATAATCAGTGCCGATAAAATTATCTGTAGTCAAACCCCGAATAGCAGAAATAGCCTCATTGGCAGTTAAATTTTGACTGCCAGTTGAGTCTTTTTGAATAACTGCACTGCTACCGAAAGAGACAACTCCAAAGTTGATGTCTTCTGCTAATCCATTATCAATGAAATAATTGGTTAAATCTACGTAAGCATCTTTGGCTGCTTGCAATTCCACTACACTCATACTAAGTGGGGTGTCGATGATGTAGATGATGTTGTATTGGGTATCTGGTTTGTAGGGGGAGATATTAAGGGTGTAGTCTACATTCCCATCCAGCATCTCTACGGGCATGGTTAGGGATACATAGGGTGGTGTGAGTGGGTCGTTGGGGTTGGGACTGGCGGTGGTGTCGGTTGCTTGTTTGGTTTCTGTTTCTATTACGCCGTCTTCTAGGGGTAGAGGGATGATGCGAGGTGCAGGTTCAGTTGCTAATCTGGCGTTTTCTAGAGGTATTAGCTCACCTTGAAATATTCCAAACTCTACGTTTTTGAGAGTATCAACTCCATCTATGCCATTATCTTTGTGAGTGATGGTTGTAGTTTTGATAGTTGTTCCAGTAGTTGCAATATCGTAATTTTTAAACTCGTCTGTGAATATTGCTTTGTCATGTCCTCCACCACCATCAAGACTCTCATTTCCTTTGCTTCCATTGAGAGTGTCATTACCACGATCACCTTTTAAAACATCATTACCATCGCCACCTAACAGTTCGTCTGAATCAAAATTACCAGTGATTGAGTCATTTCCAGTACCACCAACCATTAAAAATTTTGATGGTATTGGGGAAATGTCAGATATATCGTATTCCTGATCTTTTTTATCAATATCGTCGTTACCAGGAGTTCCGTAGATTACTTTGAAATCACCTCTTCGGTAGCGCAAAAATGGGTCTGAGTTTATATTGGACAGATATGATCCAGCTGCAAGTACAGAAGGATTAATTCCTCCACCAGGAATAAAAAAATTATTCATTCCAGTTGCTAATTTCGCAACGCCTGACACAGTACCTACAACACTTGTATTGGTTGTTTCATAAATTTCATCGGCACCATATTTATCAAAACCATAAGGTGTGGCAGAAGTACCATATTCTCTGCCATCTATTGAAGTTGTAAACTCAATAGGAACTTCTTTTCTTGTCAGACCATAGGGATCATAAGCTGGTTCTAATATGAGTTTGGCAAGTTTGTTTATTATACCTGCTCCCCCTACAAAATCAAAATTGTCTTTATCAGCTTTTACCCGCAGACCCGTAATACTTCTCTCGTCATTATAACCGACTATAAATTTGGCGTTGGTAAGATCCAGTGTAAAACCAGTAGTACCAAAAAGATAAGCGCGCTCTGCAAAATCCAAGCTTAGAGTATCTGTACCATACTGCCATATAGCTACTTCTGTAGCCTCTTTAAATACCTCTTCATCACCTGTAGCGTCAAAACCAAGAGCCTTACGAATTGCAGCAGTACCAAAATAAGTAATGCCATTTTGAAGATCAGTTGATGGAGCAAAAAATTTATCTACAAGAGGAAAAACTGCTGGAGTGGCGTATCTTCCAGCACCGTTAGTCAAATAATCGAGCATATCGAACTCAAAACCAGGCGGTATCGAACCTTCTGGTCTAATGTGATCATTATAATCGTTATCAGTAGAGAGAGGATTTATATATGAATCTGTATCTTTTCCAAATACAAGTCTTTGAGTAAATTTGATGGGATCGTAATTGTTCATGGTTTGTATCCTGAAACTATAATTTGTAACCAAGACAATTGTTCCCAAAGTCAAATTAAAAAAAGCTATAAATGTAGCAAATGTGATAATTATTCAATTACAGTGTAATTTATTGTATTATTTGCTATGCTTTCAAATTTCTACCAATCTCGCCGATTATCAAAAATCATCCACACACTGAAATTTTTATTATTAATATTGTTAACTGTAAGTGTTGCTAATAGTGCAGTTGCCGAATCTTTGAATGAATACTGTATTTCCCAAGTTAGTCCACAAGAAGTAGCAAAGCCTCGAGAAAACTCTGAGGAAGTTGAAAGTTCAATCCCACCTTTTATTAATTCTATTGAAAATCTTCCCCAAATTTACAAAAATCCTTGCAATATACTTAGCATTGAGTGTATAAGAAAAACATTTTTTTCTTACAGTCCTACTTTAGATAGAGTATTTATTCAAGGTTATCGTAAAACATTTTTAGGAAGAGGTTTTGTTCACCTAGAAATAAGTAAATCGGGAACAAAATCTGTACCCGATGCTCTAATCGAGTCAGGTTTTGCCGAGGATATTCCCGAATTAAATGGAGTTTTATTTTCAGGTCATTCTGAAGCACTATTTTATGATGGCAGCAAAGTTACTAATCTTTCAGCTTACTTTCCCAAATTAAAGTGGAAAAAAGAGGCGCGTAATTGGTGGTTTGAAAAAACTTCTGAAGGAAGAATGTTTTTAGTTGGTGATTTTATAGATTCCAAAGGTTATCCATTTTTGATGGAACTTAAACCTGGGCTTGATTTTACATTCATTTCTGTTCCAAAAGAGCTTAAGAATACATATGTACAACTTTTTACGCTACCAAATAGTTCTCGTTTATTGGTAGTAACAAAAAATGCTCTACTTACAGAATTTAACGGTAAGTTACAAAATGTTATTATTATTTCATCACCATTTGGTATTACGGATACTGCATATGTAGAGCAGTTAGTAGATGGTTCAATTGCTTTCAAAATTCAAAATGAAAATACTAAATCGATAACAAACTATGTTTTAAAACACACTTCATCTACAGCTAATTGTGAAATTATGCTGAATCCTGATAAACCAGTATTATTGCAACCTGAATCAGAAATAAATAATCATAAACAATCAAGAGTGAATATAGATAAAATAGTAAATTCTTTACTTAAATTTTTTAAAATTGTTGATTGAATAATATTATATTTTTTGTAACTAAGAAGCAAGCTAAAACTGACAAAAAACTTTGTCAAACAATTAACTTACAAACCAATTAAAATACTTATCGAACTTCTAATAACAATTAGATTGTGATTCAAATCACAGAGAAAAAAGTATTAATTAATACCTTGTAACATTGATAACATTATGACAATTGAAATGTAAATAGTAATTATAAACTTTAAGTAAAGTAAATTATTCTGGTATTCATCAACTTAATCGGATAATTGTTTAATGTTTAATTAATTCTGATTATTTACGTAGATAATTATGCAGAGAGAATATATTTAAAAGTATTAAATATGAATAATTACTGAGGATTATTTAATTAAAATTACCGAGCAAAAAAACTGAAATAAAATATTATAATCAAAGCAGTAGGTTGGGTAAAGCGAAGCGAAACCCAACAACAAATAACTATCATTGAATAATGGAATATCGTCGCACCAGATACCCAGGAAGCACCTATTTCTTTACTCTTGTTACTCATAATCGCCGTCCTATTTTGTGTCAACCAGAAAACGTTAACCTGTTACGAGATTCATTCAAAAGAGTAATCACAAAACACGCATTTATCATTGATGCCATTGCAATTTTACCCGACCATCTTCATTGTTTATGGACATTACCGCCAGAAGATGCAGATTTTTCTACTCGCTGGCGTTTAATTAAAAGTTGGTTTAGCCGTCGATGCGATATCCAATATCAAGGACAAGTTTCAGCTTCTAGACAAGGTAAACAGGAAAAGGCAATCTGGCAAAGGCGTTTTTGGGAACATTTGATTCGAGATGAGCAAGATTTTAACCATCATCTGGATTATATTCATTACAACCCTGTAAAACATGGGTTGGTTTTGTCTCCTAAAGATTGGCAATATTCCAGTTTTAATCGTTACGTGCAGCGTGGTGTTTACGATCCTGACTGGGGAAGTTCACCTTTAGTTTTTGATTCTTTAATTGGTATGGAATGATTTGTTGGGTTTCGCTTCGCTCTACCCAACCTACAAGATTGGCGATCTTGCTTATTATTTTAATGTTGATTTATTGAGCTAGATGTAAGGAAAAAAAAAGACGAGATTTGAATACAATACTCGCCTAGATAGGAATTACTAATTTAATTTAATACAAGCTTGTTAACCTGGTTCTTCTTCGTATTCAGGGGCTTTTTGTTTTTCAGGAATATTGACTGGTGGGGGATTATAAGGTTCAGGTTTAATGTCATCATCCCAAACATCTTCAGTAATTGCTTCATCATAGTCATATTCTTTGGCTGGAGAAGCTTCATAGGGAGCATCATAGACATCAGATTCGGCTTCTTCCCAATTATTTTCTTCATATTCTTCTTCATAGGGAATTGCTTCGGCTTGCTGTCTCATTGGTGGTGGTGCAACACGAGCCTCCTGCCATTGGTCTTCATCCCAACGTTCTTCCATTACAGGTTCTCTGGTATCAACTGGGGTAGAAATTGGTGGACGGATAGGAGTACCTGTTCCTAACTGATTTTCGGCTTTAATAGTTTGAGGATAATACTCTTCACGATCGCTTTCCCAAGGAGGACGACCAATACCTAAACGCTCTAAAAGTCCTACAGAAATCTGCTCAATACGCTCTTCTGAACCTTCAAAAACGATTAGACGATTAGGGCCACTACTAACTACTTCGTCTATAGATAATTCGTATGTACTAATAAACTGCTCAGGAATTTGAGGTATACCCAAAGAGGCAATTACAATGGAGTTGACTGTACCATTTTCAGCATCAAACTGAAAGTCTCTGACTTTTCCTAATGGTTCTCCAGCTTCAGTAATTACTTCACAATTAACTAATTTGCTATAGATTTCAATATCTATATCTTCAATTACATTTTCGTCCTCTACTAAAATCACGTCTCCAGTCTGGCGAACACTATCGAGATACATATACTTAGGTATACCAGAAACTGAAAGTAAATTATCCCTAAGACCCAAAGCTACTACTTCTCTACGATCTATATCTACCAACACTTCTTTAACCACTCCTATTCTTTTACCGCTGTTACGAGCGATTACTTGAGTGTTAATAAATTCAGAACGTAGATGTATGTTTTCAGTTGTCATTTTATTGTTCGGTTAATGTAAGCTGCTGCTTGCACTTGTTGTTTATATAGTAATTTTTTTAATTGAGACAGTGATGTCTTTGAATGCTATAAAAATTACTAGAATTTATTATCTTAATCTTAGATCTTTATTAAGATCATTTTAGCTAATCCTAAAGTATTTGCCTTATTGGAGCATGAATACTACCTTTTGGCAAGAGGATAAAAATTCTAGTCAAATGTTTAGTTAAGCACTACAAATGGGTACTTTAGGAATGTTGGTGTCGAATAGTCTTGAGATTCTATGAATCATCTTCCTTCTGTCAATATAGAGCCAGATAAACAAGGATTTTTTACTGATACATTAACTAATGTCTTAAATCGGCTATCTCACCTTCAGGAAAATAGTTGTTTACAGATTACTTATAATTCCACGACTTTTTTTCTTCATTTTAACGGTGGCAAGCTAATTTATGCGACTAATTCCTTAGCTCCTTTTGAGAGATTGGAACGTCATTTACGCCGTCTCAGCAATCAAAATCCCCAACTTAGCACTTCAATTATTAAGCAGCCACGGCTCAACTTAGCCAATGATTTACAATCCTACACCCAATTTCCCTCTGATTATCAAGGGATTATTTGGCTATTAGACCAAGGACATTTAGAAGCTCAAGAAGCTGTCACTTTACTCAGAAGAATTACTAGAGAAGTATTTGAATCTTTTTTGTGTTTACCAGATACCTGTCAGTATAAATTTGTCCCAAAATTGCAAGCATTTCAAGAATTATGTCAATTTGATTTTTCAGCTTATACTGAGCAATGTCAAAAAAGATTAGAATCATGGCAAGTTTTTGCCGAAAAAATTTGGTCTACTTATCAACGCCCCTATTTAGTTACCGAAAAAACCAAGGCAATTAGTAATTTAACCGCCGAACAAAATCAAACTATTTGTCAACTGCTCAAAGGGTTAAATTTTCGTCAAATCAGTGCAATTTTGGATCTTGATGAACTGGTAATAGCCAAGCTATTGTATCCTTCGATGTTAGATAATGCGATCGTTGTTAGAGATCCCAAAGCTCCTTTTGATCAACTCCCTACATTACCCCATAAAAAAACGGTAGATGCTAATCAAACACTAGACTCCGACTGGCGGGGAGAAGATAGTGGTTTTCAGATTAATTCCCATAGTAAGCAAACGGTTATAGCCCTAGAAGACATTTGGAAAGTTGCCTATGTAGACGATGAACAATCTCTTCATTCTCTAGTTGAGCAATATCTTGATAAGAGTTTATTTTCAACTCTAACTATTCAAGATCCGATGGAAGCTTTTTCTAAATTAATTGAATTCCAGCCAGATTTTATTTTTTTGGATGTCGATATGCCACATCTTAATGGTTATGAGTTGTGTACCTTACTTAGAAATCATCAGAATTTTAAAGCAACGCCCATAATTATGGTCAATGAGGCACAGGAGCGCATTAATTCCACGAAATTTAGATTAGCAAAGGCAACAGACAATCTGGCTAAACCATTGAATCGTACTCAGGTGCTAAATATAATTTTTAAATATCTTCAGTAGCAAGTTGTTGATTTAATAGTTGTTGAAAACTATCTTGACTGGGAAGAGAAGACTGCGCGCCATTTTTCGTTACAGCTAAAGCCCCTCCTACTGTCCCCCAAACAACAGCTTCTCGGAGAGATTTACCTGATGCTAGTGCCACTGCTAAAGCCCCGTTAAAAGCGTCTCCCGCAGCAACAGTATCGACTACAGTGACAGGAATTGGTTTAATCCAAAAACTTTCGGCTTCATTACTGTATAAAGAGCCTTGACTGCCGAGAGTAATAATGACGTTTTTGACTCCCATTTGGTGTAAAACCGAAGCAGCCTGTCTAGCGGTAGTGACACCATCGACTGTAAAACCTACTAGCTGACTCGCTTCTACTTCATTAGGGGTGATAATATCAACTAGGGTATATAGTTCCTCAGGCATATCAGGTACTACAGGAGCAGGATCAAGGATAAGACAGCAATTATGGGCTTTGGCTTCCCTGGCTGCATTCAAAACCGTCGCAATAGGGATACCTAACTCTAACAGTACAATTTTGGCTTGAGGTAACAAGATTTTAAATTGCTCTATTTCTTTTTCTCTGACTAAATTATTTGCTCCCGCAGCACAAGCGATCGTGTTAGCTCCTGTAGCATCTACTAAAATTGATGCTATTCCAGAATAGGTATTGGGATTAACGGTAATGCTATCAGTATTAACTCCTGCAAATTGTAAACTTTCAATTAAAGTTTGACCGAAGCTGTCTTGACCAATTTGACCAACTAAACTGACTGGTATCCCTAATTTAGCAACAGCTACTGCTTGGTTAGCTGCTTTCCCCCCCGCAGCCGAAAAAAAGCGATCGCCAATTACTGTTTCTCCTTTTGCAGGTAAACGAGGAACTTCGACAACTAAGTCGAGATTGATACTACCAAAGACAACTACGGTCATTTTTAATCTGGGTTTGTTATAGATGTTTAACAGATATTGAATTTGTTGATCACTCTTTCCAAGGCAAGGCGAAGGCGATCGCGACTATTGAAATTATCGAGTTTTTCTAATAATTCGCCATTATTGAATAGCATAATTGTTGGTAAATTCCTGAGATTATAGGTGTTGGCTAGTAGAAAATTTTCGTCAGCGTTAATTGTTACTAATTTGATTAGTTGCTCACTATCGGCTTGAATTGTCTCTAACATCGGACTAATTAATTTACATAACCCACACCAAGGAGTCCAAAAATGTACTATGACAGGGCCGGGAGCTTCTAATACCTCTCGCTGAAAATTGATTTTATTAACTACGGATGGCATATGTGAAAAAGGTTTTTAAAATTGATTTTTAGATACTTGGAGTTATGCTACAACCAATTGGGATCAACTGAAAAGACGCTGAGGGATAGAATTTACCAATACACTTTCGAGGTTACTTGCATCAACCAAGGATGTCCCCACCAAAACAACATCACAAAAGCAGCTACCCCTAAATAGGCTGGACGGATAAATTCTTGCCACTTTAGAGTTTGACGACCATCAATAATTGCTAAAAAAGGAATTACTGAAGTTCTGGCTTTAACTTGGGTAAAGGCTTCACCATATCTTTGGGCTAAACGGCGATCGCCATGCCAAACGCCAAAGAGATGATGGGCAATTAAACCCAAAGAGGTAACTAAAGTAAAACTTGTCCCTAACCATAGGGTATGGGCGACACACCAGATCACCTGTCCTACCATTTGGGGATGGCGAGTAATACGAATGATCCCTGTTTCAAATAGATATACTTGGGGTTTCTGAATAGCTGCAATTTCTAACAAATTAAAAGTCGCAGGGTAAAGAAATATGAAGGAAATGGCGGATAAAATCCAAACTGTCGCTTTTACTCCTGGTATATTTTGAACTTGCCACAACTGTAGCCCATCATAGCGATGATTAAAAAAATAAATTATCAAAATAGTCGCGAAAGGAATACTGACTAAGGCGAAAATCACTCGATATAGCCTAGCTCCAATCTTGCTTTCCGCCCAAGGACGTAAAGCTGCTAAACCACTATGGGCAATGGCGAATCCCAATAATAGCCCCAAAATAATTAAATGGCTATTTAACATTAAACATTTAGCATTTACCATTGATCAACGATGTTGAGTGTTCATAGAGAAATTTATATAGGTATTATTAATCTATTTCGATGATAGCAATAATTAAAAATTAAGTAAGCACCCCAATCATGCTACTGTGCAAATAAAGCATAATAAAGCACACGAAAATTATTAAAGATTAAGCAGTATTAATAATACTTTTAAATAACGCCCTGATAGCTAAAGATTTTAATAAAACCGTTACTGGAATTTTATGTCTGATATTCCTTTTACTTTAGATCAACTTCGTATACTCAAGGCAATCTCCACTGAGGGGAGCTTTAAACGCGCAGCAGATAGTCTTTATGTCTCTCAGCCTGCTGTCAGCCTGCAAGTACAAAATTTAGAAAAACAGTTAAACGTACCTTTATTTGACCGTGGTGGACGCAGAGCGCAGCTAACGGAAGCAGGGCATTTATTACTAAGCTACGGCGAAAGAGTAATTTCTCTCTGTCAAGAAACTTGTCGAGCGATCGAAGATTTACAAAATCTTCAGGGGGGGACTTTGATTGTCGGTGCGTCTCAGACTACAGGAACATATCTTATTCCGCGGATGATTGGTATGTTTCGCGAAAAGTATTCCGATGTATCAGTACAATTACAGGTTCATTCTACCCGTCGTACTTCCTGGGCAGTCGCCAATGGGCAAGTAGATTTAGCGATTATTGGGGGAGAAGTGCCAACGGAATTACAGGAAGTATTAAAGGTGATTCCTTATGCTGATGATGAATTGGCGTTAATTTTGCCTCCTGGTCACGTATTGGCACAAGAAACAGCAATTCACAAGGAAGATTTATACAAACTTAATTTTATTACTTTAGATTCTCAATCTACCATTCGTAAAGTAATTGATAAGGTTTTAACTCGTTATGGTATTGATCCTCGACGGTTAAAGATCGAGATGGAGCTAAATTCAATTGAAGCAATTAAAAATACTGTTCAATCAGGTCTAGGGGCAGCTTTTGTGTCCACAACAGCAATTGAAAAAGAGCTAGAAATGGGAGTCTTACACCGAGCGCAAATTAAGGAGATGAAAATTGGACGAACTCTAGCTGTGATTATTAATCCTAATCGTTATTGTTCTAAAGCAGCCGAAGCATTTAGTAGAGAAATTTTACCTCAGTTTGCTACTAGAAAAGAATTTAATAATCTTGACGCTCTTTACCATAACACTATAGATATTAAGTAAACTTGAGACGATTAAAAAATGATATCAGTACAATAAGCTCATAACTGCTGCTAAATTGTATGGAAATTATTTGTACTCGTTCTGGTTGCACTAACCCGCGCAATTTTTTTGGTGATCTAGATAGTGAAGCCAAAATTAGAACTGTACAGCAAAGATACTGTAAAACCTGCGGAATGCCTTTAATCTTGGCAGATCGCTATCTTCCTGAAAAATTGCTTGGTCAAGGAGGGTTTGGGGCAGCTTTTTTAGCTCGCGATCGCTATAAGCCTAAGATGTCTTGGTGTGTGGTGAAGCAGTTTCAACCTGCTACTAATTTGGACGATCAAGAGTTGGTAGTGGCTCAAAATTTATTTCAACGTGAAGCGATAGTTTTAGAAGAATTAGGACATAAACATCCACAAATTCCTGATTTATATGCTTTTTTTACTCCAATCGTCTCTAATCCTCAGCGCACAGGCGAGGAACAATATTTTTATCTAGCTCAGGAGTTTATTGATGGACAAGACTTAGAAACAGAATTAGAAGCTAAGGGCAAATTTTCTGAAGCTGAGGTCGAGGAAATTTTAACCGCCATGCTCAAGGTGTTGGTATTTGTTCACGACAATAACACCATCCATCGGGATATCAAACCTTCCAATATTATGCGGAATAAGCAGGGAGTTTTATATCTCTTGGACTTTGGCTCAGTCAAACAAATTGCAGCAGGAGGTGGTAATCAGCGTCGATCTACGGGAATTTATTCAATGGGTTTTGCGCCTCCCGAACAAATGGCTGGTGCAGAAGTCTATCCTTCTACTGATCTCTATGCTTTAGCAGTTACTTGTATTAATCTCTTGACGGGTGAAGCTGTCGAAGAACTTTATGACTCTTTTAACTACAGTTGGAATTGGCGCAATTACGCTCCCCAAACTAGCAACCGCCTAGCAACTATTTTAGACAAAATGCTCCAGCCAACTCCTGCACAACGCTTTCAATCAGCAGTTGAAGTCCTCGCTGCTTTAGCAGTTAATCAACCTAGTGCTTCCTCTACCTCTACAACTAAGTCTGCAACCAATTCGGGCAAGAAAAATACGTCCAATTCCCCAATTGTCTCTAAAATTTCTATTTCTCCTCATTCACCTAGTACTCCCGTACCCACTACTAAACCTATTCCCGTAACTCCTGCTGTTCCCTCTTCTCCACCAAGACAGCGAAGTAAACCGAGTTTTTCTCTGTTGGAAGTTTTAAGTAGTGCTGCTTTTACAGGCTTTGAAGGGGGATTACTCTATATGGGTTTAACTAGTGCTTTGTCGGTTTCAGGGGTTAGTTTGGGGATTTTTGGTATGACTATGGGCGGATTGATTTTCGCTCTCAATCGTCGGATTATTGAGAAAATTGACTTGCTAATTTTTGCAGGGGTAACAACTACCTTAGTTTTTTTCGTTCCAGGTTTACAAGGCACATTGGGAATTCAATCAATAATGGTAATAGCTGTCATGTCGGCTGCGGGGGCGATCGCGATTACCGCCTTTTTCCGTCTTGTTTATCAATTACTATCTCGTTTTCTAAATTAACAGCAGATTAAAAAACCTTTTATCTCTCATAATTTATCCTTTATCCTTTTCCCTTTGCCATAGCTCAAGCACCCTGAAACATGGCACAATAAAATACGCTTATTTAAAAAAAATTAACGGTTAACTTTTCTTCTAACCAAAATAATTGCTCAATAAACCAAAATTAATATGACTGTAACACTCCCAGCACCCACTAAAACTCGTCGCCAGGTTTTTCCCTTTACAGCTATTGTGGGACAAGAAGAAATGAAACTGGCTCTCTTACTCAACGTCATCGAGCCAAAAATTGGTGGAGTAATGATTATGGGCGATCGCGGTACAGGTAAATCAACTACTATTCGAGCTTTGGCTGATTTATTACCCGAAATTGAAGTAGTCGAAGGCGATCCTTTTAATAGCGATCCTAGTGATCCCGATTTGATGAGCGATGAAGTCAAGCAAAAACTAGAACAAGAACTACCTATTAACGTTGTCAGAAAAAAAGTTCAGATGGTCGATTTACCTCTGGGTGCAACAGAAGATCGGGTCTGTGGCACAATTGACATTGAAAAAGCTCTGTCTGATGGGGTTAAAGCTTTTGAACCTGGATTACTCGCCAAAGCTAATCGCGGTATTCTCTATGTAGATGAAGTTAACCTCTTAGACGATCACTTAGTAGACGTACTATTAGACTCGGCTGCTGGTGGTTGGAACACTGTCGAAAGAGAAGGTATTTCAATCCGTCACCCTGCTCAATTTGTTATGGTAGGTTCAGGTAACCCCGAAGAAGGAGAACTCCGCCCACAATTACTAGATCGCTTTGGAATGCACGCGGAAATTCATACTGTTAAAGAGCCAAATCTAAGAGTCCAAATCGTTGAGCAAAGAGCTGACTTTGATGCTAATCCTAGTGCTTTTAGTGATAAATATGCAGAGCAACAAATAAAATTACAAGACAAAATCGTCAAAGCTCAACAATTACTCCCTTCTGTAACAATTGATTACGATTTGCGGGTCAAAATTTCAGAAATCTGCTCAGAATTAGATGTAGATGGTTTGCGAGGCGATATTGTTACCAATCGCGCTGCTAAAGCGATCGCTGCTTTGGAATCAAGGACGGAAGTAACTGTAGATGATATTCGTCGGGTCATTGTTCTTTGTTTGCGTCATCGTTTACGTAAAGATCCTCTGGAGTCGATTGATTCAGGTTATAAAGTCGAAAAATCAGTAGCGCGAGTTTTTGGGTTAGAACTAGAAGAGTAGGTACATCTGAATTAGGAGACTATACTAAAAAAATCACTATCTGATTTTATTGTTATCCGATGACAGTAACCATAGACAATCAAGAACTCACAACCAAAGAGGCAGCAGTTCCTTTAATTGAATTAAAAAAAGTAAGCAAATCCTTTGGCAACAACGTAATTTTAGATCGGGTTGATCTTAGAGTAGAGCGAGGAGAAGCCCTCGTAATTATTGGGCCTTCTGGGACAGGTAAATCAACTATTTTGAGAATGATTGCTGGGTTACTGCCGATTGATCAAGGAGAAATTTATATCAATGGACACAAGCGACAAGGCTTGATTGAAGATCAAGAAGACCCGATTGGAATTAGTATGGTGTTCCAGCAGGCTGCTTTATTTGATTCTCTAACAGTGGAACAAAATGTCGGCTTTTCTCTCTATCAACATTCCAATCTCAGCCACCGTAAAATAAAAGAACTAGTCAACGAGAAGTTAGATATGGTCGGTTTAACTGGCACTAATGAGCGATTTCCCTCAGAGTTATCGGGAGGAATGCGTAAACGAGTTAGTTTTGCACGCGCAATTATGTCTAATCCTGAAAATGTTAAAAGCAGACCAGAAATCATTTTGTATGATGAACCGACTGCGGGATTAGATCCAATTGCCTCAACGGTAATTGAAGATTTAGTACGGGATTTACAATGTACGGAGCGAGGTTGTGGTACTTATATTATGGTTAGCCATCAAAATAGTACAATTCGCCGTACTGCTGACCGCGTGGTATTTTTATATGGAGGCAAAATTCAATGGACAGGGACAGTTGCCGAAATTGACTCTACTGATAACCCCTTAGTCAGGCAATTTTTTAGTGCTAGCATTGAAGGCCCAATTCGCGTGATTGATTAGACAAAAAAGTATTGGTGAATAAAACAAAAGAGGAGAAATATGCGATCGCGCACCCTAAGAGAAGGTTCGGTTGGTTTATTGATTATATTTAGTATTATTTTGTTTGGTGGGGTGATTTTGTGGATTAGAGGTATTCAATTTGGTGAACAAAGCTATAAAATAATTGCCGATTTTGCCAATGTTAACGGGATTCAAGTGGGGGATGGAGTAAGATATCGAGGATTAAGAGTTGGCAGAGTTGAAGAGATTAAACCAAGTACAAATGGGGTAGATGTGGTTATTGAAATTGAATCATCTACGCTCGTAATTCCCAAAAATGCTACTATCAAAGCCAGAAGTTCAGGCTTAATTGGCGAAACTTTTGTTGATATTGTCCCTGAATCTGAATTATCAACAAAAATAGCTAATATGAGTCCTATAAGCTCCAACTGTAATGCGAGCCAAATTATTTGTAATAATGAGCGTTTACAAGGAGAAGAAGCGATTACTCTAGATGATTTATTGCCTTATACCTATCGCTTTAGTAAAGCTTATGGTGAACCAGAATTCGTTGCCAAGGTAGATTCTGCTGTCCAAAATGCTGGTATAGCTGCGGGAGAAGTTGCCAACCTGACTAGAGATACTTCCGCCTTGGTCAAAGACTTACAACAGGAAGTAAATAATATTTCGAGCGTGACTAAAACAGTAACCGATGTGGCAAATAATACTTCGAGTGAATTGATTACTACCGCAAAAACCTACCAAGAAACTGCGAGGCAAATTAATAGATTGGCTAGTAATGTTGAACAGTTGATTGCTCAAAACGAAACCAATCTTACTACTACTTTAGATAGTATTGGTACAACGAGCGATCGCTTGCAAAATTTGGTAGTTAAAATTGATAAAACTGTCGATGCTACGGATACGCAAAAATTAGCAGCTAATTTAGAAGAGTTAACCGCTAATGCTACTGTTGCTTCTAAAAACTTGAAAAATATTTCTCAAAGCTTTGGTAGTCAAGAAAGCTTGGTTAGTTTACAACAGACCTTGGATTCTGCTAGGGTGACGTTTGATAATGCTCAAAAAATTACTGCCGATCTAGAGTCAGTTACAGGTGATCCTGCTTTCATCGAAAATGTTCGGACTCTGGTTGATGGTTTAAGTAATTTAGTTTCTACCACTGAACAATTAGAGCAACAGATACAAACTAGTCAAGCAATTAAACCGATGCAAAGGACTTTATCAGAGTCAAAAGAAAATAAAAACTAAAAACTAAAAAGCAAGAGTTTACAAACACAATCCCATGTCTCCTAGCCAAATTAACAATCAAATCATTCCTTTGGATCAAATTCGCTACAATGAGCAGGGATTAGTACCTGTGATCGCTCAAGACTATCTTGACGGTACAGTCTTGATGATGGCTTGGATGAATCAAGAATCTTTGCAAAAAACTATGGATACGGGAGAAACTTGGTATTGGAGTCGCTCTCGTCAGGAATTGTGGCATAAAGGGGCAACTTCAGGACATATTCAAAAAGTGCGATCGCTCCGTTATGACTGTGATAGTGATGCATTATTGATTACAATTGAACAAATTGGCGATATTGCCTGTCATACAGGAGAACGTAGTTGTTTTCATCAAGTAGATCAAACCAAAGCTGCGCCTCCTGCCGATACCCTCTCAGAAGTCTATCGAGTCATTCGTGATCGCGTCGATAATCCGACAGAAACTTCCTATACTTGTAAATTACTAGCAGGGGGAGATAATAAAATCCTCAAAAAAATAGGGGAAGAAGCAGCAGAAGTAGTTATGGCTTGCAAAGATGATGATAGTAACGCGATCGCCTCAGAAGTAGCAGATTTGTTTTATCATACTTTAGTAGCATTGGCACATCACAATGTAGATATTCGCGATGTTTATCGTCAACTACAATCTCGGCGAGGTTAACTATTGGTAAGGATGAAGGATGAAGAATAAGAAGTAATTAGTAATTTTGATTCTAAATGCTTGATTGAGCTTGTTACTTAAAAAACTTTTTTGGGAAGTCTAGATAGGGAATAGTAGTTTTGCTATTCTAGTACCGATTCTCTATAACTAGATGAATATCAAAGTTTCTGATGCGATCACGTCATCCAAAAATTCGTCTTCGTCCACCAGGTTTAAAGGATTTTCCCTGCGTTTAGTTTTAATCTTACCTTTTGTGCTACAAGTCGTTGGTGCAGTAGGATTAGTCGGTTATCTTTCCTTCAGAAATGGACAACAGGCAGTTAACAAGCTTGCAGATCGCTTGATGGATCAAAGCAGTAATTTAGTTTCTAAACATCTAGACAATTATCTAGAAACTCCTCAAAAACTCAATCAAATTAATCTTGATGCGATCGCACTAGAATTATTAGATTTACAAAATTTTCAGCAAACAGGACATTACTTTTGGAAACAACTACAAGCTTATCCAGATATATCATACATTGCTTACGCGCTTACAACAGGCGAATATGCAGGTGCAGGAAGATTTTTAGCAGGACAGGGAGTTACTATAGATGAGCTTTCTGCTGCTACTAATTGGAAAAGTTATACATACTCTACAGATAATCAAGGTAATCGCACTCAAGTAACCTTAGTATACGAAGATTATAAACCTCTAGAGGAAGGTTGGTATTCAGATACGGTTAAAGCAGGTAAGTTGAAGTGGACTTCTGTTTACCAATGGGAAGACAATCCTGACGTTTTGGCAGCTACAATTAATAGTCCTATTTATGACAAAAATAATCAGCTACTTGGTGTTATTGGAGTAGATTTAATTTTAGCGAATATTAATGACTTTTTGCAAAAACTCAAAATTAGCCCAACCGCTAAAAGTTTTATTATTGAACGTGATGGATTATTAATTGGTAGCTCAAGTACTGAAAAACCTTTTACCCTTGTTGATGGCGTAGCGAAAAGACTAAGTGCAATTGATAGTTCAGATTCGCAAATTCAAGCAACAGCTAAGTATCTACAACAGAAATTCGGTAGTTTTAAAGCTATTCAAGAAGAACAAAAACTAAACTTTCAGCTACAAGGAGAACACCAGTTTGTGCGAGTTACTCCTTGGAAAGATGAATATGGTTTGGATTGGTTGGTAGTCACGACAATTCCAGAATCAGATTTTATGGCACAAATCGATGCTAATACCAGAACAACCATTATTCTTTGTTTTCTGGCACTGATCGTCGCTATTGTTTTAGGATTGATTACCTCGCGTTGGATTACCCAACCAATTTGGCGTTTAAATAAAGCTTCTAGTGCGATCTCCAAAGGAAATTTAGACCAAAAGGTACAACTCAAAGGCATTGTCGAACTAGGAATATTATCTCATTCCTTCAACGAGATGGCACAACAACTACAAGCATCCTTTGCTAATTTAGCTCATGCTAATCAAGAATTAGATAACGCCAATCAAGAATTAGAAATCCGAGTTGAATGCAGGACAGTTGAATTAGAACAGGCTAAAAATCTTGCAGAATCAGCCAACCGCGCTAAAAGCGAATTTCTCGCTAATATGAGTCATGAACTTCGTACTCCTCTCAATGCCATCCTGGGTTTTTCTCAACTAATGAATCGAGAAAACTCTTTAAACGAACAACAAAAAGAGAATCTTAATATTATTAACCGCAGTGGCGAACATTTATTATCTTTAATCAACGATGTCTTAGATTTAGCCAAAATTGAGTCAGGTAAAATGACTCTCTATCCTACAGACTTCGATTTATATGCTCTGCTAAACCTAATAGAAGAAATGTTAGCCTTAAAAGCTGAATCTAAAGGTTTAAAGCTTGAGATCGAACGAGACAGTAATTTACCTCGATACATCAACACCGACGATAAAAAACTGCGTCAAGTATTAATTAATCTCTTAGGTAACGCTATCAAGTTTACCAGTGAAGGTAGTGTAACTCTTCGAGTCTCATCTGTCATTAGTCATTTGTTATTAGAAGTGAGTGACAAAGAACAAACAACTATTCTTTTTGAAATCGAAGATACTGGCGCAGGAATTGCCGAGTCAGAAATAGATAGTTTATTTGAAGCCTTTACTCAAACCGACACAGGTAAACAATCTCAAGAGGGAACGGGTTTAGGTTTACCAATAAGTAAAAAGTTTATTGAATTAATGGGAGGGGTAATTAGCGTTAGTTCTCAACTTGATAAAGGAACTATCTTTAGATTTAATATCCAAGCACAATTGAGTCAAGCCAATTTAATCCAATCACAAAAACCAACCCGAAGAGTAATTGGACTTGAAGCCAATCAACAGCAATATCGTATCCTGATCGTAGACGATCGCTTGGAAAATCGACAATTACTGTTAAAACTACTTGAACCGATTGGATTTGCAGTCAAAGAAGCAGCCAACGGCAAAGAAGCTGTAGATATCTGGCAAAGTTGGCAACCGCATCTGATTTGGATGGATATGAGAATGCCAGTGATGAATGGTTATGAAGCTACTCAACAGATAAAGTCGCATCTTAATGGACAAGCTACAGTAATTTTGGCTTTAACTGCTAGTACTTTAGAAGAAGAAAAAGCGGTGGTGCTATCGGCTGGCTGTGATGATTTTGTGCGCAAACCGTTTCAGGAAGAAATAATTTTTGACAAGATGGCTCAATTTTTGGGTGTGCGTTATGTTTATGAACAACTAAATGCTGAAAATTTATCTGAGTCTGAAGAAATTGCCAAATTAACTGCTGAAGCTTTAGCAATTATGTCCGATGACTGGTTAGAAGAACTTTCTGAGGCTGCGGAGTTAATTAATGAGCAACTAATTACGCAATTATTAGCACAAGTTCCCCAAGAACATCAAAATTTAGCCAAAGCCATCCAAAAACAAGTTGATGACTTTGATTATGATCGCATTATTAATCTAGCTCAAGCAGCTATTAATTTATAAATCTTGTTAATTTTAAGCAATTTTTGGGCATTCTAGATAAGGAATTATATTTTCCATACTCTAGTAATCTGTCTCTGTAGCTAGATGAATATAAAAGTTTCTGACGCGACAATTGCACCATTTAAAAAGTCATCAACAAAGATTAAGGGATTACCTCTGCGTTTAGTTTTAGTCTTGCCTTTTGTGCTACAAGTCTTTGGTGCAGTAGGATTAGTCGGTTATCTGTCTTTTAGAAATGGACAAAAATCAGTTAACGAGATTGCTAATAAGTTAGAAATAGAAGTTGCTAACCGCGTTGAAAAAGAAACAATCAGCTTCTTAGAAACTCCTCATTTAGTCAATCAAGTTTTAGTTTCTACTATCGATAACGGTAATTTAAATGTAGAAGATCAATCTGCCTTAAAAAAATTTTTTTTTACTCAAATTAAAAATCATGGAATTGTTACCTATTTATTTTATGTAGATACTCTGAAGAAGTTTACTGGAGTACAAAAGCTAAATAATGGTCAGTTTCTTGAAAAAACTAAAGATAAAACCACAGGTAAAAATAGGAATGTATACGAACTTGATGAGCAAGGAAATCGCACTAAACTAATTAAAACTAAAGAGTTTAATAGCAAAGAATATTTTTTATACAATAAACCTAGTGACACAAACAAAACAACTAAAGAAAACCCAACTTGGAGCAAAGTTTCTCTATCTTCTAGTAATTTAGCTTTGGAACTTAAAGCTATTACCCCTGTATATAATCAAGCAGGAGAGATAAAAGGTGCTTTGGGAGTAGAAATTTTTCTCTCCCAGATCAGCGAGTTTTTGCGTAATCTTGAAATTAGTAAATCAGGTCATTCTTTTATTTTGGAACGTTCTGGAGAAATCATTGCTAGTTCAACTTCAGAACAACCTTATATTAAAAAAGACAATCAGCAAGTTCGGCTATTGGCTACCGAAAGTAGCAATCCTCTAACTCAAGCGACAGCCAAACATTTAAAGCAAAAATTTGGCGATTTCCAACAAATTAACGCCAATGAAAACTTTACTTTTGAACTTAATGGTAAACGACAACTTGCTTATGTACAAACGCTAAAAGATTGGCGCGGAATCGATTGGCTAACAGTTATTGTTATACCTGAATCAGACTTTATGGCACAAATTGATGCCAATACCCACACAACGATCGCTCTGTGTTTTGTAGCCTTGTTAGTAGCAATTTGGTTAGGATTAATTACTTCTCGTTGGATTACGCAACCAATTTTACGACTAAGTAACGCTTCAAGTGCGATCGCCCAAGGAAATTTAAATCAACAAGTAGAAGTCAAAGGCATCGTCGAATTGGGAGTACTATCTAATTCCTTCAACGAGATGGCACAACAACTACAAGCATCCTTTACTAATCTAGCTCGCACCAATGAAGAATTAGATCAGAGCAATGAAAAATTAGAACAAGCCAAACATGAATTGGAAATCAGAGTCGAATGTAGAACCATAGAACTAGAACAAGCTAAAAACACTGCTGAATTAGCCAACCGCGCTAAAAGCGAATTTCTCGCTAATATGAGTCACGAACTTCGTACTCCCCTCAACGCTATCCTGGGTTTTTCTCAACTAATGAATCGGGAAATCTCTTTAAACGAACAACAAAAAGAGAATCTCAGTATTATTAACCGCAGTGGCGAACATTTACTATCTCTAATTAACGATGTTTTAGATCTTGCCAAAATTGAGTCAGGTAAAATGACTCTCTATCCTACAGACTTCGATTTATATGTTCTGCTAAACCTAATAGAAGAAATGTTAGCACTTAGAGCGGAATCTAAAGGCTTAGAGCTTCAGATAGAACGAGATAGTAATTTACCTCAATACATCAACACCGACGACAAAAAACTGCGTCAAGTTTTAATTAATCTCTTAGGTAACGCTATCAAGTTTACCAGTCAAGGTAGTGTAACTCTTAGAGTGAAGGCAGAAGGCGCAAAGGACATTCGTGTGTCCGCATGCAGGCAGAAGGCAGAAGTTTCTCCTGCTCCCTCTGCTCCCCCCTCCTCCCCTGCTTTCCTACATCTCCACAGCCTTATTTTCGAGATAGAAGATACTGGCGCAGGTATTGCACCCGAAGAAATCGATAGTTTATTTGAAGCATTTACTCAAACCGACACAGGTAAACAATCTCAAGAGGGAACGGGTTTAGGTTTACCAATAAGTAAAAAGTTTATTGAATTAATGGGAGGGGAAATAACAGTTAGTTCTACTGTAAGTCAAGGCACTATCTTTAGATTTAATATCCAAGCACAACTAAGTCAAGCCAATTTAATCCAATCACAAAAACCAACCCGAAGAGTAATTGGACTTGAAGCCAATCAACAGCAATATCGTATCCTGATCGTAGACGATCGCTTGGAAAATCGACAATTACTGTTAAAACTACTTGAACCCATTGGATTTGCAGTCAAAGAAGCAGCTAACGGACAAGAAGCTGTAGATATCTGGCAAAGTTGGCAACCGCATTTGATTTGGATGGATATGAGAATGGCAGTCATGAATGGTTATGAGGCTACTCAACAGATTAAATCCCATCTCAATGGACAGGCAACAGCGATTATTGCTCTGACTGCCAGTACTTTAGAAGAAAAAACAGCGGTGGTGCTGTCGGCTGGTTGTGATGATTTTGTGCGCAAACCGTTTCGGGAAGAAATAATTTTTGACAAGATGGCTCAATATCTTGGTGTGCGTTATGTTTATGAACAACTAAATGCTGAAAATTTATCTGAATCTGAGGAAATTGCTAAATTAACTGCTGAAGCTTTAGCGGTGATGTCTGATGACTGGTTAGAAGAACTTTCTGAGGCTGCGGAGTTAATTAATGAGCAACTAATTACGCAATTATTAGCACAAGTTCCCCAAGAACATCAAAATTTAGCCAAAGCCATCCAAAAACAAGTCGATAATTTTGATTTTGAGCCCATTATTAATCTTGCACAAGCAGCCGTCGAATTATGAATAGCAATCAATTAAATTCTTTTGCAGCTAATATATTAGTAGTTGATGATATTCCTGATAATTTGCGAATTTTGTCGGCATCGTTGACTGAGAAAGGGTATCAAGTTCGTTGTGCTAAAAATGGGACGATGGCATTAATTACTGCTAAAAAAAATCCACCTCAGTTAATTTTACTGGATATCAAAATGCCAGATATGGATGGTTATCAAGTCTGTAAACAACTCAAGGCAGATGAATTAACTCGCGATATTCCTGTTATTTTCTTGAGTGCTTTTGACGATGTTTTAGATAAAGTGCAAGCTTTTTCGGTTGGTGGCGTAGATTATATTACTAAACCTTTTCAAGCCGAAGAAGTTATAGTCCGCATCCAGCACCAACTAGCTTTGCAAGCAGCTAAAGCCGAAATTACTGAGTTAAATAATCAATTGGAGCAAAAAGTTCAACAGAGGACGGCACAATTAGAAGAAGTAATTGACCAACTCAATCTCGAAATTGCTCAACACCAACAGACACAAGAGCAACTGTCACATCAAGCTTTACATGACGCTCTGACGGGTTTACCTAATCGTACTTTGTTTATGGAACATTTGACCAAAGCGATTCAACGTCATCAGAGAAATCAAAGTTATTTATTTGCGGTTTTGTTTATTGATCTTGATCGCTTCAAAATTATCAATGATAGTTGGGGACACGCTGTCGGTGATCAGCTTTTAATGGCTATTTCTCGTCTCCTCCAAGATTGTTGTCGTGAGCTTGATACTGTGGCTCGTTTAAGTGGAGATGAATTTACAATTCTTCTAGAAGATTTACAAGATTTTCAAGACGCAGTAGCGATCGCTGAACGGATTTTAGAAAAACTTACCTTACCTATTCATCTAAACGAGCGTAAAGTGTTTTCAGGTGCTAGTATTGGCATCGTTTTAGGCGGAACAAATTATCAAGATGGTGTAGATTTGCTGCGAGATGCAGATATTGCTATGTATCGGGCTAAAGCATTGGGGAAAGGACGTTATGCTGTCTTTGATCGAGAAATGTATGCTCAAACGATCCATTTATCCCAACTAGAAACCGACTTACGTTTGGCTCTCGAACATCAAGAATTTGCTTTATATTATCAACCTATTGTCTCTTTAGAAACTTCTAGGCTGGTAGGTTTTGAAGCTTTAGTACGCTGGCAACACCCCCAAACAGGCTTAATTTCTCCTGGGGAATTTATCGCGATCGCTGAAGATACAGGTTTAATTATCCCTATTGGTGAATGGATTTTACAACAAGCTTGTCAACAATTACGTACTTGGCAATTAGCATTTCCCTTGGCTGCCTCTCTGCATATTAGTGTTAACCTCTCCAGTAAACAAATTAAACAATTTGATTTTGTCGATAAATTAGCACGAATTTTAGCTACTACTGGTTTAAATGGCTCAAGTCTCAGATTAGAACTTACTGAAACCATGTTGATGGATCGAGGCGAAAAAACTATTGAACTTCTCCATCAAATTAAACAACAACAAGTTCAGTTAAGCATTGATGATTTTGGGACTGGTTATTCCTCTTTGAGTTATCTACATCGTTTTCCTGTCGATACTCTCAAAATTGATCGCTCTTTTGTCAGTTTGATTAATGCTGAAGGAAGTAACTGCGAAATAGTCAAAACAATTATTACTCTGGCTCATTCTTTAGGAATGCAAGCGATCGCTGAAGGCGTAGAAACACCTCATCAAATAACTCATTTAAGTAATTTAGGCTGTGAAGCAGCACAAGGATATTTCTTCGCCAAACCTCTCAATCGACCATTAGCCGAATCGCTTATTTCTAATAATCCTCAATGGTAATAAGGACTGGTGATTGGTGACTGGTGATTAGGGATTAGTGACTGGGAATAAGTTATTTACTCATTACTCATTACTCTTTACTTGTCTGCCTTGCTCCTCCACTCCCTCATCCTTCATTCCTTATTCCTCATCCTTTTTTACTGCTGCTTTCCGAATTTCTGAATAAAAAGAAGTTTGTTGTCTACCATCACTATACTTAACAATAGTAGTACGCATCTTAAAATTATCACTAGCAAACCACTGACGTTCCTCAGCATACATTTCGTCAGTTTTAATAGTCAAAGTTAGAGCTTCATCTGCACCCAGAGTATAATGTCCACATACCTGAGAATCTTGAGGACGAATTACTTTTCCTGTTTGTTGATCTTCAGAGTCGCTTACCAAAACGATAGTAGCCGAGCCTAATTGTTTAGGCTTTCCCCAATCTACAGAATTATCCCAACTTTGAACAGTACCACCGATACTGAGTTTTGGATCTAAATTGTGTTTTTGGCAGAGTTGAATTGCTCGCTGATCGTCTGGAGAAATAAGTTCAATGGTAAGATCGGCTTTACTATTATCAACGTTTTCATAACCCAAAAGATAATTAGTACGCTGACTAAACCATCTACCTGCACTTAAATCTAGGAATTTTCTTAAATTCATGATTATATTATTTTGTTAATCGGTATAAAAATTTTATAAAATTCTTGCCTTTATTTAATTGACCATATCTTGGTTTTATTGGCAATACTGCAATTTTGCGACTCTCAAACTCTTATGAATAGTCAGTTAACTTCTCCGCCTTCGATTACCGAGCTACCTTCCTTAAAACTAACTTTAGATATATTGCTTAATCGCCAGGAAAAAGACTGGGGATGTTTTCAAGTAGTTAAAGAAGAAGAGTTTTACACGTTATATATTCCTACTTTAGGTGGTTTTAAACTTTATAAAAACCCCAAGAGTGAAAACTATAAAGGCTACTGGCGTGACTACCGCTCCAACATTTTACCCGATGTCAAAAATCGTGCCGAAAAACCCGACATTTTTCTCCGTAACCGCAGCAAACAAGTAGAAGAAAAAAAGAAAAATTCCCAGATTATCCGTAAAAAACAGAGGATTATCGATGTCAAGTATAATTACAATTCTTGTCCAGAGATATATCGCCTCAATCAAATGATTGCTAAACTAATTTGCGATCGCATCTCTAGCAATATTACCTTTTCTCCTGCCGAGGAAATCATGCCTTTGGTTTTAGCTACCGAAGTTGAAGAATAAGGGTAGTTGTTGTAGGTTATAGGTTATAGGTTATAGGTTAATTAAACTGATGGTAAAAGCAAAAATTGGCATTATTGGCGGTAGTGGTTTATACAAGATGGATGCACTCCAAAATATTCAAGAAGTTACCCTATCTACTCCCTTTGGTGATCCCTCCGATGCTCTCATAGTCGGTGAACTAGAAGGAGCAACAGTAGCTTTTCTAGCTCGTCATGGACGTAATCATCATCTTTTGCCCACAGAATTGCCTTTTCGTGCCAATATTCACGCGATGAAACAGTTGGGAGTCGAATATCTTATTTCTGCTTCTGCTGTTGGCTCTCTCAAAGAAGCAGCCAAACCCCTAGATATCGTCATACCCGATCAATTTATTGATCGCACTAAAAATCGTGCATCTACTTTTTTCGGTTCAGGATTAGTTGCTCATATTGCCTTTGGAGATCCTGTATGTCCCAATTTAGCTGAGGTATTGGCTGATGCGGTTGCATCTTTGAATTTATCAGAGGTTGAATTACATCGTGGTGGTACATATGTTTGTATGGAAGGGCCAGCTTTTTCAACTAAAGCGGAATCTAATCTCTATCGTAGTTGGGGAGCAACAGTGGTGGGAATGACTAATCTACCTGAAGCCAAGTTAGCTAGAGAAGCAGAAATTGCCTATGCAACTCTGGCTCTAGTTACCGACTATGATTGCTGGCATCTTGATCATGATAGTGTGACAGTAGATATGGTAATTGCTAATCTCCAGCGCAATGCAGTCAATGCTCAAAAAGCGATTCAAGAGACTGTTAAACGCCTAAATAATAATCCTCCCGAGTCCGCAGCCCATTCCGCCTTAAAATACGCGATTTTAACTCCGCTTGAGAAGATCCCCCAGGAAACTAAAGCAAAATTGGAGTTGCTACTTAAGAAATATACTTATTAATAATCAAGGGCAATCATTTATCTAAAAATTATTAACGTCATTTATTCTTGTTCAGCAGCGATGCCTTCGGCTAGCGTCGCAATCGCCATTGTTGCCCCTGGTACTTGGCGCAAACGATCCATGACTTTAACTACTATTCCGTGTTCGACTTTCTGATCAGCGTTAATAATTACCAAAGATTGGGAATCAGGTGGAATTTTTTCTGTCAATGCACTTTTTAATTGAGTAAGTTGAATTGCCTGGCGATCTAGAAATAAATCTCCGTTGGATTTAACAGTGATGTTAATCTCGGCTGTCTGCTTAGATTCAGATGTCTGCGCTGAAGGTAAATCTACAGGTAGACCTTGCGATCGCGATAGAAATAGTGTTGAGATCATAAAACAAGCCAAGATTGAAAAAATTACATCAATCATTGGCAAAATGTTAATCTCAAAGTTTTCTTCAGGCTCATTTATGGGTCGCATATTCTCTTACTCCTTGATGAAAGCGACGATACAATAGTTCTAGTTGACCGCCATATTCTTGAATAAAAGCTAGTTCTCGTTGATATAGTCCCCGAAAAGTATTGGCAAAAAGCAAGGCGACGAGTGCCACCACTATCCCCATAACTGTTGAAACTAAAGCCTCACTTAGTCCTAGCATTACTGCCGATGAATTAGTATTGGCAATGTTACCCATATCCATCGAAGCGAAGGACTGAATTAAACCCAAAATTGTCCCCAATAATCCTAATAGAGGAGATGCGGTGATAATAGTTTGAAACCAAGTACCAAACTTACGTAAAACTGGTATTTCTGCCTGAATTGCACTATCTAAAGCTAAACGAAACTCATCAGCAGTTGGTTCTTCTAACTCTAATGCCTCCAAAAAAATTCGCGCAATGGGTAACTGAGCATTCTTTTTTAAAAGAGCGATCGCGCTATAAGCATCAGTGCGATAAACAGATAAAATCTCTTTTACAATACGTCGTTGTCTCCGTTTAATCTTAAGCCAAAAAATAACTCTCTCAACAATCAAAGCGATCGCAATCACTGAAAATGCCAGCAAAGGATAACTGACTATTCCTCCAGCCGTCCAAATATTTTCAATCGGCATAAATAAATTTCACTCAAATAATTAATTGCAAATGATTATCATCTTGGTGATTTTAGAACTTTACCACAACTTATTGATCAATTAATGCAATTAAATTTTAAGTTTTTTTGCAGAGGTTAATTTAGCTGATTATTCCAAAAGCCTAAACCATTATTAATACTGGACTTAAGAGCTATATTTCAATTAACTATCAACAATTAACAATCAACAAGCCTAAAAATTTAGATTGTCATTATTGAAATAGTAATTCCAAGATTATTTTTCATGATATATTTTTAAATCAAAGTAATTATCAATAAGTAAATGATTACTTTGCTCTAGGATGTATTCAACTGCAAGCATTATTTAGCGAAAATCTTGAACCACCAAATCATTGCCAATGTCTACTTCTCAATTCTGTATTCAACAACGCCAGCAAGAACAACAACGACTTAGAAAACTACTATGGCTTGGCTTGGCTGGTTCTATTGCGCTACATGGAATTCTAGCTCTTGCTTTACCTCGCCAGTTAGCGGTTCAACCTCCCGAAGTCAAAAAACCCATGAAATTGATTTTGGTTGATAAACCGAAGCCCAAACCCAAACCTAAAGAAACTAAAATAACACCAAAGCCTAAGCCAGAACCACCTCAACAAAAAGCACCAGAACCCAAACCAGAAGCTCCCAAGCCCCAGCCACCTGCACCCAAGCCAGAACCACCTCAACAAAAAGCACCAGAACCCAAACCAGAACCACCCAAGTCTCAGCCAGCAGCACCCCAACCAAAGACAGCACCTGCACCCAAAAAAGTCTTAACCTCCAATCTACCTCCAATTCCCAAAGCAGCCGTTGCACCAAAACCACAGCGAGCGATCGCTCCTGCCCCAGCCAATAAACCTCCCAAAGAATCTTCTTCCCCAGTGGCTACCAATTCCTCTAATGCAGGTGGTGGAACAGGTGATGGGAGTGATACTGGCGTGGAAGGGGGTACTGGTGATGGGAGTGATACTGGTGTGGAAGGAGGTACTGGTACTGGTGATGGAGGTGGTATTAGTTGTGTAAATAACTGCGAACCAGAATATCCTGCGGTTTTAGATGGTGCAGAAGGTAATGCTTCGGTTAGATTGACTCTAGATAATGATGGTAATGTTATTGGAGTGGCGATCGCTACTCCTGATAATAATATGGATGTTAATCGCCAAGCACTATTAGCAGCAAGACAAATGCAATTTACCTCTCCTGGGGAACAAGAAGCTACTGTGGTAGTGAATATTAATTTTACAGTTGAAGGCTCAGAATTTGATCGTATTGTTAAAGAACGTCAAGAACAACAAGAACAAGAGCGTCAAGCCAAGTTAGAAGCTGAACGTGAAGCCAAAGAACGACAGCAACAAGAAGCAGCACGTCAACAGCAATTAGAGCAGGAAAGACAGGAAGCAGTACGTCAACAGCAATTAAAACAGCCAGCCACAACGCAACCACAACCCCAAATACCCGATGCTCAAACTGCACCCAAGCCATTACCTCCTCTTTTAGAAAACGAAGTTGATGATGAAATATTACAGAAGTTTAGAGAGAGAATAGAGCAAGGTCAGTGAGCAGTTATTAGTCATTAGTCATTGGTTACTTAAGTAGGAAATAGGAAATAGGAAATAGGAAATAGGAAAATTTAAATGCTAGAGCCTAATGCCTAGTGCCTAGTGCCTTAATCAGTAATCAGTAATCACTAATATTGAGAATCTGATTGGCTGTTATGTTTTCTAGGGTTTGTAAAGTCCCATTAGACCATTCGATCTTGATTTCGTCTACTATGGTGTTGTTTGCTAAACCAAAGTGTAGACGGGAGTCGTTTTGTACTCGATTGTGTATTCCTCCTGATTGTTGTCGCAATTGGGTTACACCGCCTGCGGTGACATATACTTTTGCTCCAATTCCATCTCGATTGACATTTACTCCTTCTAAGTCGATTTCCAGCCAATGATTATCGTTACCTTGATTTTCTAAGAGTTGATAGGGAGCATTTTCACTAAGTAAGTTAGGAAAACCGCCATTGGTAATAAATAAGTCGAGAAAACCATCATTGTTGTAATCGCTAGTAGTAACAGACTCTCCAATACCTAAATTACTTCCATAAGCATCTCCTAAATTTGATTGAGCGATAAATGTACCATCACCTTGATTGTCGTAAAGTACATTAGGTTCGTTACCCGCAGCATTAGCTGTCACCACATAAAGATCGATATCCATATCATTATCAAAATCTCCTGCTACTGTACTGACTCCTGCGGTTCTAACACTGTTAATTCCTGAGTTTGAAGTTTGATTGATTAGCTGAGAACCATTATTAATCAATAGTTGATCGGGAAGGGGTTGTAGATTATTATTAAAAGCGATCGCTTGGGTATTAGTAATTTCACTTTCAGATTTAATTTTTGCAGCTACTAAATCTTGATCGGCACTAGAGAGAGATATTTCCCAAGTTTTGGAGGTGCGATCGTAACCAATATATAGTCCTTCATCTTTTCCTGGTGTGAAAGAAGCTAAACCTGCTACACGGGTATCTTCGGGGTTGAGAGTTAATTCTAGGCTAGTGATTGTACTATCTTCTGTTCCCAAAGGTATATTTAAATCTGCTGGATTTAAACCAGATGCACCGATATATATTTCTTCTGGATCTATTTCTTCAAAACTAAAACCAAAGGTAAATAGATCGATAGTAATCTCACCGTCTGTTTGAAACGTCATCCCCTGCTGATTTTTGTCAGCTTGGAAGTTTAGATTGAGAGAAGTATTATTTGGAGTAATAAAAGCTGAATTACTTAACCCTCTTCTAGTTAAATATAGATCTGGCAACAAATCGCCATTAAAATCTTCGGAAATAAAATCTTGGGCTTGATAATTGCTTGTTAAAACTGAGTCAGTAATATCTGAGATGTTTGTTGAGTCATAGATAGATATTCCCGAACGAGGTTTCAGCAGAATTAACTCTGGTGTATTGTCCCCCACTAAATCCGATAAAATCCCAAATTGAGTTCCTTCCAGATCAAAATTTAAACTGGAACGTAAATCTGTAAATTGTTCTCCCTGTTTAAAGATCGTAGCAGGAACTTTACCATCAGGACGTTCGGCTGCACCTTGTAATAAATCTAATAAGCGATCGTTATTGTAATCAAACCAAAGAGGAGTTCGACCGCGAGAGCCAATATAGCCTAAGCCTAAATCAATAGCCTGATCGGTAAAAGTCCCATTGTGATTAATAAACAAGCGATTAGCAAGCTGTGGATCATTGAGATTACCCTTGCCTGCATCTGCACCTACTAACTGAATTAAATCTAAATCACCATCATTGTCAAAATCCGCCCAAGCTGCACCATGAAAATCTGCCCTTGGTTGTTGTTCAAAAGCTTTTAAAGTGACATTACTAAATGTTCCATCACCTTGATTTTGATAAAGAATAGCACCAGATCCATGATTACCAACCCAAAGATCGATTAATCCATCATTATTGAAATCCCCCCAAGCTGCACCGTAAGAACTGCCTTGATATACAATGCCACTGCTGTTACTAACGTCTTTAAACACAATTTGTTCCTCAGTTGTTAATTAGACTTACAAGATTAAGTTAGAACACACAGATTATCGGCTTGAAAGTTGCAAGTAGCAAGTAAAAATTTTAAACTATGCCAGTTAAATATTAGAAATCAAAACTTAGAGATTTCTGAGCCAAATTTGGAGATCATCAAGAGTTTGAAATAAGAGTAAATCTTCAGTCAAAGTGTCTAACTGAGAAGATTCTAAAGATTTAACCCTATCGGCGATCGCTTGAGGGAGAGTACCAAGTTTACGATTGAGTAAGCGTAAAGCAATAGACAGTTTTTCTTCAAGCCGTCCTTCAAGTCGTCCTTCTTCTTTCCAAGATGTAGTAATTTCCATAATTTGCTCTCTCTGTTTTATCTCCATTGTATTTAATTGAGCTTGAAAAATTTGCTCTTCATCTGGATTGAGATTAAGATAAGTATCGATAAAGCCAGAGATTAGCTGCATTTTAGCGGGATCAAGCTTGAGAGTAACCATCAGTCGAAGACACTCGGCTTTAACTTGAGGGCGATCTTGTGGGCTAATTTTCATCAGAAAATGTTTGAGTGGATACTCAGTCCTCGGCTTTGCCAGGGCTGAGAGGAAAAGAAAACCAGCAATTAAGCTGCGACGTTGAAATCTATTTCCTGTGTACAAATCAACCCTGTTGAACGTCGCAACAACTT
>JBOFLX010000059.1:0-18180 GCA_051658085.1 Waterburya sp. | reverse complement strand
CTGGTGATTTTGGGATGGAAATATCCTCTTTCCAAGCCCTCTAGCATAGTACGACCAAGTAAATGTACAAATGTGATCGCATTTATAAAGTGCGATCGCTTGTCAGTTTTACTCATAGATTAATTTGACTTGATAGTTAAGTTAATTGATTAGCTAGCTTTTGGGAGACATAACCTCGGTCGGCAAAAAATTGACCAAAAAGACCCTGAAGTAAGTCAGGAATAGGGCGACGATTACCTATGCCTACGGCAGCTACGCAACGGCATGGCGTAGCCAATCATCTATATTACCAGAAGTAATTTGAGCATTCAATAACTGACCGACTTCATTGACCAAGCCCTTCGGGCGAGGCAGGAGGTAGAGGGCAGGAGGCAGGAGATTGAGTAATTGGCGATTTGCCAATATTTATGCCGTCTGCGCTGCCTTGTCCAACTGGGTACAAGCCCCCACCAAATCAAAGATTTGGTGGTCTACAATCAGTGGTGGATACAAGCTCCCACTGATTGCCTCCTGCCTCCTTCCTTTTAACTCCTGCCTCCTTTTGACTAGTGAACTAAACATAGGGCAGGTTGATTAAATAAAGTTGTTATTTTCAGCTTACTACCTGTCCCTTTTCTTATCCCGAACTCAGGTTATTTAACTAGCGATTGTTTTAGCAATGATTTTTGTATTAATACTGAGTTTATTGAGAAAAATCCATGAAAATCTTAATCTTGGCCTCCAATCCTAGAAAAGACCTAAATTTAGAAGAGGAAATTAGACACTTACAAGGAGTAATCGAACGCTCAAAAAATCGAGAAAATCTAGAAGTAGAAGTTGGGTTTGCTGTACGACCAGAAGACTTACAAGGACTATTATTGAAACACGAACCAGATATTGTACATTTCTGTGGACATGGCACTGGACAACAAGGTTTGGTATTACAAGAAGATATTGGACTAGAGAAGTTAGTAAGTACAGATGCGTTATCTAATCTGTTTGAGCTTTGTTCTCAGTGGGTTAAGTGTGTTTTGCTCAATGCTTGTTATTCAGAAGTGCAAGCAAATGCTATTGTTCGACATATAGATTATGCGATTGGTATGAATCATGAGATTAGAGATAATGCAGCGATCGCTTTTGCTACAGGCTTCTATCAAGCATTAGGATATGGACAGCCTATAGAAAAATCTTACAAGTTTGGTTGCAATGCCATTCAACTTCAGATTTCCGATAGTTCTAATTTTCGCTCTGTTCTTTCTGAGGAAAGGCGTAAACTTGAAGTTGCAACTACTGTGGAAAGAGTTGTCATTCCCGAATATTTAAAGCCAGTTCTAAAAATAAAACCGAATTTGACGACTAGTGTATCTAACTCTACTTCTGACGCGAGTGAAAATGTTTTACCTTCTACAAAACGAGATATTCAATTATCTATTGACAAAGCTTTAGAACAAGAAATAGCTCTGGGACAAGAGCGAAAACAATCCCCAAAAGAGCCATTGAGCCAAGGAAAAATGCCGAGATCATCAGATTCAAAGTCTATACAACCAAGAAAAAAATCCACCCTATCATTAAACTCTATCAAAAACTTATTTACAACAATCTCTAACTTTAAAACTATTTTGTTAAAGAGTGGAGTAATTTTAATTTTTGGTTTATTAGCGTTGCCAGTATATAGAAATGTAATACTAGTAGATCCCCGTTATACTTACTTAGAAGAATTACTAGAAGAAAACGAATGGACAGCAGCAGATCGTGAAACAGCTGTGATAATGTGGGAAATAGCTGGTAAATCGACAGAACAAAGCCTCAGTCCAGAGGATTTTGCAAATTTCCCTTGTAAAGACTTACAGAAAATTGATAATCTTTGGTTGCAGTACAGCGACAATCTTTTTGGTTTTAGTGTGCAAACGCGTATTTGGAAAGATGTGGATGGTCGATTAGAAGATTTCGTGCATCGTGTTGGATGGGGAGAAAAGGAAGAGGATGGTTTCTTCTACTATGGGATAGAAAATCCTAACTTTAATCTTAGTGAGCCACCAGGAATGCTTCCGTGGCTCGTAACTTACCAGGGTGGAGATAATGATAAACGAGAAAGTTATATTGCTAGGCTGACAAAATGTGATATAGATCAATCAAACTCTTTTTAGGACTGACATAAATGGCATTGCTGAATCGAGGTATGATTTTTTGAAATTGTTATATTGTATTAAATAAAGTGGCGAGTATCATAACTTCTGTACCGTCGGGGGCAGTAACTTCTTCTGATAGCTGAACTGTTTTACCTTGAATAATTCCTTTAACTTTCATGGCGATCGCTTTTTAAACTTATATGTTTATTATGCAACAAGTCGATATGCTGTAATTTGAGCATTCAATAACTGACCGACCTCATTGACTATGATCGGGGAGCTTGAAACCAATTTCCAGGCTATAGATTAGTCTAAGAAAATAACGCGATTGGCTACGCCACGCCGTTGCGTAGCTGCCGTAGGCATAGGCGATCGCAGATTAGTTTAAAATGCGATCGCTCACAATTCGCTCAGGAGATTATTCTAATAGTAGCTATCTTTGTAGTTTAGTTTAGCCAAATAAAGCGATCGCTCGTCTATTCTACTGATAGCAAAAACTCTATTTCTTTATTCAGACTCTTACTATTTTTGGTAAGAGTTTTTTTTATTTACTTTAAGTTACTCACAAAATAATAATAATTTAAATATAAATATCATAACTTTGGTCATAGATAATTTTACTCAGATAAATAACTAAAGTTATAGAGAATATATACATTTAGTTGATTGAGATTAAAGACTTTTTTCAGATGTTTTTACCAATTAAAATTTTTACAATCAAGATATCTAAAATTAACAATCAGTCAAATTATTCCTATACGCAGATCCTCTTTAGAGTACAAAATGTGGCTCTTACCATAACTGTTTAACAACCATTCAAACGAGAATTTTTATGCAAAAATCTTCATGGATAAATATTAGCGTCATCGCCTCTCTGATTAGCCTAGGGCTATGCGGTGTCGCTCGTAGCAACCTTAACGAAAATCCTCAAGTAAGCAAAAATTTGCAAGTACCAACTGGACAAAAACTCATACTTAAGACTAAGGCTCAAGGAACGCAAATTTATACTTGCGATCAGGTTACAGACAAAGAATCGCAGTTTGAGTGGACGCTAAAAGCTCCTGATGCCAAGCTATTTAATTCTCAGGGCGAAGTTATGGGAACGCATTATGATGGCCCTACCTGGGAAACAAACGATGGTAGTAAAATCACCGCAGATATAAAAGCTGAGGAGATCGTCTCAAATGAATCAATTCCCTGGTTTTTGCTACAAGTAGAATCTGCTCAAGGTAATGGCAAATTGGCAAGCGTCAAATGGATTCAGCGTTTGCATACCACTGGTGGTATACCTACCCAAACTTGCGATCGCGATCGCCAAAATACTGAAATTTCCGTACCTTACACCGCCGATTATTACTTTTACAGTCCCACTACTCAATGAAATTAGATTAAACCATAAAGAAAAATGCCTGCACCACTACGTATCAAACTTAATCCCGAAGAAGAAAAAACTTTAACCATATTGCGTAAATCTCAGTTAGTACCTTATCGTGTTCGTAAACGAGCGCATATGCTGAAATTGAATGCTCAAGGTATAACTGTTCCAGAAATTGCTCGAAGATTTAATTGTCATGAACATACGGTAAGGGCAACAATTAGACGTTGGGAAAATCTGGGTTTAGCTGGACTGAGGGATACCCCTAGACGAGGAGCAAAGCCAAAGCAGAAGGCTAAGGTGTTAATCATTTAATTTACTTGTTATGAGTGACGGGGAGACTGGGGGACTAGGAGACTAGGGGAATAGGATAATTCAACTTTTAAAGCGATTAGCTTAGAGCTTACAGCTTATAGCTTTTGTTAAAGCTAATTATTTTAAATCATCCCTCATAATTCATTATTTATCCTTCACATAAACAAGGATCACAAGATTCATACAACAAGCCAGTCTATAACTTTAGTCATAGAACAAGCAACCTAGTTCATCTACTAAAGTGACAAGGAATTTATCTATAAAGTCTAGGTGCGACTCAAGACGTTTTTCAGACGTTTTTTTTTGGGTTGATTTATAAGATACAGATAACTCAAAAAACCAGATTTTAAATTCCTGACTGAAAAATGAAATACCCAATAGTATTACAACATAGTGAAGAAGATTGCGGGGCTGCTTGTCTGGCTACCGTTGCTAAACATTACGGACGCACCTTTGCGATTAGTCGCATCCGTGAAGCAGTTGGTACAGGTGCAAGAGGCACTACCTTATTAGGCTTAAATCGCGGTGCAGAGGCTTTTGGCTTTAATGTGCGTCAAGTTAAAGCCACCACAGAGATTATTGATCGCATATCAGAAATTCCTTTACCAGCTATTATTCACTGGAAAGGCTATCATTGGGTAGTTTTATACGGTAAAAAAGGCAAAAAGTTTGTTGTTGCTGACCCTGGCGTTGGTGTTCGTCATTTAACTCGTCGTGAGTTGACTGTGGGTTGGGGTAACGGGGTAATGTTGTTACTTACTCCTGATGATAGTCGCTTTTATGAACAAGAAGAAGACCATAAAGGCAGTTTGGGCGGTTTTGGACGCTATCTCAAACGAGTATTACCCTATCGAGGAATTTTAGCACAGGCGATCGCGATTAATTTTGCTGTCGGCTTACTGTCTCTAGCTTCTCCGATCATGATGCAGTTACTTACCGATGATGTTTTGGTCAGAGGAGATACTCAACTACTAGCTACAGTTGCGATCGCTGTAATTGTGATGAACATCTTTAGAAATGTGGTCAATTTGGTTCAATCTCATTTAATTGGTCACTTTGGGCAGAAGTTGCAATTAGGACTAATTTTAGAATACGGACGCAAACTCTTACATTTACCCCTTTCTTATTTTGAAGGCAGACGCAGCGGAGAAGTAGTTAGTCGCATCTCTGATGTTAGTGCCATTAATCGCTTAGTATCGCAAATTGTTCTCGGTTTACCTAGTCAATTTTTTATCGCTGTGGTTTCCTTGGCAATGATGTTGTTTTATAGTTGGCAACTCAGTGTTGGTTCGATTGTGGCTTTTATTGTGGTAACTCTGGTTAATTTACTTTTTTTACCAGCTTTACGACAAAAAACTCGTAATCAAATCGTTTTAGGTACAGAAAACCAAGGCTTTTTAGTCGAAACCTTTCGGGGGGTACAAATCCTCAAAACCACTCAAGCTACACCTCAAGCTTGGCAGGAATATCAAGGTAATTATGGACGTTTGGCTAATTTAGGTTGGACAACTATGAAACTTGGTCTTTACAGTGGTACAGTTACTAGCCTCTTATCTAGTTTTACCTCCGTTGGTTTACTCTGGTTGGGCAGTTATCTAGTTATCAAAGGCGATCTAAGTATTGGTCAATTACTGGCATATAACGGCATGAGTGGTAATTTCCTAGGATTTTTAAGCAGTGCCATTGGACTAGTAGATGAATTTATTACCGCCCAAGTAGTCCTACAACGTTTAACCGAAGTAATCGACGCTACTCCCGAAGATGAAAATGACTTCAAAAAACCTTGGGCAGAATTGACTGGAGATACTGATATTACCTGCAATAATTTAAACTTTCATCATGCAGGCAGAGTTGATTTACTAGAAGATTTTTCCTTAACTATTCCTGGTGGTAAAACTGTCGCTTTAATCGGTCAATCTGGTTGTGGTAAAAGTACTCTGGCTAAACTAATTGCTGGTCTATATACTTTACAATCTGGTAATGTTCGCTACGGGATCTACAATCAACAAGACTTGTCTTTAGAATGTCTGCGTCAGCAAGTTGTACTTGTACCCCAAGAAGCACATTTCTGGAGTCGTTCGATTATTGATAATTTCCGCTTCAGCTATCCCGATCTTACCTTTGAGCAAATAGTCAAAGCCTGTCAAATCGCTGGTGCTGATGAGTTTATTAGCGAATTACCAGATAAATATCAAACAGTATTAGGCGAATTTGGTGCAAACCTGTCTGGGGGACAAAAACAAAGACTAGCGATCGCTCGTGCCTTAGCAATAGATCCACCAGTCTTAATTTTAGATGAATCTACAGGCGCACTCGATCCAGTCAGTGAAGCGCGAGTTTTAGAACAATTATTTGCTCATCGACAAGGTAAAACTACTATTCTTATTAGTCATCGCCCTAGAGTCATTGTCCGTGCTGATTGGATTGTCATGCTAGAGAAAGGAAAATTAAAAATCCAAGGCACTCCTGAACAATTGCGCTCTTTTGCTGGCGATCATTTAGATTTCCTCGACGACTTTATCCCTTCAAATAGACCCTTAGTAGCACTCAATGGAAATTCTCTCTCTCACCGCTAAATTGCTACAGCCACATTTTGAAAGCAATTGTTTGTTTTAAAGAATTATTCACAGATAAACACAGATAATTTTTACCTACTACCTATTTCTGCCATGCTTACTAACTCTAATCCCAACTATCTCCCCGAAATTCAAGAAGACGAATTCCTGCCTCCCATTAATCGCTGGACTAGATTTGGTGGCTTGTTTATCGTTGCTGTCGTTGCCCTAGCAATTCCTGTGGCTTCTGCAACTAAATACAAAGAAACTATAAAAACCCAAGCTCTTGTTCGTCCTGAAGGTGAATTACGTCTAGTTCAAGCTGCTACCGAAGGTCAAGTAATGCAAATTACTGCTAAAGGCAATCAAGAAGTTAAAAAAGGAGATGTGATTGCTACTCTCAATGATTCGCGTTTACAAACCGAAAAAAGCTTATTACAAAACAGCATACAGCAGTCACGCTTACAGCTTGTCCAAATAAACGCCCAACTAAATGCTCTCAATAGCCAAATTTTGGCAGAAAATAACCGTATTAACCAGAATGTAGCTGCTAGCACCTCAGACCTTGCTCGAATTGAACGAGAATATCAAGATAAGCAAGTTATTAGCCAAGCGGAAGTGCGAGAAACCGAATCAGATGTCAAAGCCTCTATAGCAGCTTTAAATGCAGCCAAAGCCAAACTCAAACGTTATCAAAGTGCAGCCAAAGAAGGGGCTATTTCTCAGGATCAATTACAAGAGGTACAATTAGCAGTACAGCAACAACAGCAGACAGTAGCAGCAGCCCAAGCTAAATCTGCCCGCGCCCAAACTGGTCTTAATCCTAGTAATGCCGAAGTAGCGATCGCTACCTCCCGAATTGCGGAAGCTCAAGCTACAGGTGAGGCTAGTCTAGCTACTTTAAATAAAGAAACACAAGCCCTCATTCAACAAAAGATTGAAATCAACCAGCAATTAGGCAAAGATACCCGTGAACTAAAACAAGTAGACACAGATCTTCAGCAAACTGTAATTACTGCTACCACTAACGGTATTATTTCCAAGCTAAATCTACGTAATCCTGGTCAAACTGTACGCCCTGGGGAAGAAATTGCTCAAATTGCTCCTAGTAACACTAAATTAACCATCAAAGCTTCTATTCCAGCTAAAGAAATAGGTAAACTTAAAAAAGGTCAAACAGCGCAAATGCGAGTATCTGCTTGTCCTTATTCCGATTACGGAACTCTCAAAGGCACAGTTACAGATATTCCTCCCGATGCCGTTTTTCCTCAACCAGAGAGTAATACATCTTCTAGCAATAATGTTCCTAGTCAACAAACAGGTGCAGCTTTATATGAGGTTGCTATTGAACCAAATAAGACGGTTTTAGGCAAGGAAGCTAATCAATGTGCTATTCAATTGGGAATGGAAGGACAAGCGGATATTATTACCAGAGAAGAAACTGTCATGCAATTTTTGCTCAGAAAAGCCAGATTAACTACTAATTTATAAACAATATACTGAAAAATGAACAAACTAAGATTAGCAATAGTCTGCCTCAGTAGCTGTTCTAATTACCATCAATCTTTTTTAAATATAGAGCAATGGCTATTAAATCACTCAGGACAAATAGATTTAATTTACAGTCCTTTGAAAGATAGCTGTGAATATCCCGAAGTAGTTGATATTGTTCTGGTTGAAGGTTCGGTACTAAGCAAAGATAATTTAGAATTGCTTCAAACAGTGCGCGATCGCTCTAATATCCTCATATCCTTTGGCGATTGCGCCGTTAACCATCATGTCACTACTTTAGGTCATTCTCTAACACAGCTCAAAGCATTTTTTCAGGGTTTGTATCTCAAAATTACTAATAAAGTTCCAAATCCTATTCCCCATGATTCAGAGACAGTTTCAACCTCATTAGAATCAGTGCAACCAATTCCAGCATTGATAGATGTAGATGTCTATCTTCCAGGATGTCCGCCTAATGCCAATTATATATGTACAGTTTTAGAACTATTGTTGATGGGTGAATATCCGCACTTAATGGGCGAACAAATCCGATTTAGTTAGTTTGGGTAGATTATAAAAACCAACACTCCCTAACAGTCAAGCAAAAAGATTTTTAAGTTGTATAAAGAATTTTAACAATATCCAGTTGTAGCTTATAAGTTTACAGATTCTCGCGGGGATCATGAGTTAGATTAAAAATGTGTTCAGATAAATACTGTTTATACAAGCTATAAATCCAGATTATCTTTTTTCATTTAGTCGATAAAATCTAACACTTATCATAAGTCAATTTAAAATAATTAGACTTTTGTTTTTCAAACGGAATAATAGTAAACCTAACTACCTAATGTCTATGTTTCTTTTTCTGTTGTTGATTACCGCTATATTTAGTATCGTTATTTATCTCCGCACCTCTAACGATATTTTTGCCTTGCTGGGAGTTTGTATGGCACTTTCCTGCTTGATTTGGGGTTTGGTCATTGCCCATTGGTCGATTCATCTTTTAACTTTATTAGCAATATTATTTTGGAGTAGACCCCTAGCGGTAGCTACTGTGAGTTCTCGTTATGAGTAAAGCGAATAAATTTTGACTAGTCCTTATACGTGGCTCAACAAATCTTTAGCCACAATTCATCGAGCTAATTGGTATCGAGAAGTAAAAGCGATCGCTGGTCGTCCAGGGGCAGTAGTAGAATTATTAAACAAGCCTGTAATTAATTTTGCTAGTAATGATTATTTAGGTTTGGCAGGGGATTATAGATTAGTCCAGGCTGCCGTTAGGGCTATGCAAACCTATGGGACTGGAAGTACTGGATCAAGGTTGCTTAGTGGACACAGAGAATTACATCAAGAATTAGAAATAGCGATCGCATCTTTAAAGCAAACAGAATCCGCTTTGGTTTTTAGTTCGGGTTATTTAGCTAATCTGGGTACAGTATCCGCCTTAGTAGGACACAGGGATTTAATTTTAGGCGATCAATATAATCACTCTAGCCTCAAACAAGGGGCCATACTCAGTGGTGCAACTGTTATTGATTATCAGCATAATAATCTTACCGACTTACGGCAGAAGTTAGAAAACCATCGTTCTTTATATCGTCGATGTCTGATTACTACCGATAGTGTTTTTAGTATGGATGGCGATTTATGTCCTCTACCACAATTACTGGCGATCGCAGATGAGTTTGAATGTATGCTTTTAGTAGATGAAGCCCACGCTACGGGAGTGATGGGCAAGACTGGGGCTGGCTGTGTGGAGCATTTTAACTGTACTGGGAGAAAATTAGTTCAAATCGGGACTTTAAGCAAAGCTTTAGGCAGTTTGGGGGGATATGTAGCAGGTAGCGAGGTTTTAATTGACTTTTTACGCAATCGGGCAGCTAGTTGGATTTATACTACCGCTTTATCTCCTGCCGATACCGCAGCAGCAACGACAGCTATTAAGATAATTCAAGAAGAAGCAACTAGACGAGAGCAACTTTGGGATAATATCAATTATTTCAAACAACAATCAGGGTTAAATCTCTTACCTTCCGAGTCGCCCATTCTTTGTCTCCAACTTTCAACCCCCACAGCAGCACTAAATAAAGCCCAACAATTACTTGATGCAGGAATTTTTGCCCCTGCCATTCGCCCTCCAACTGTACCTACTAGCCGTATTCGTATATCTTTAATGGCTACTCACGAGCGATCGCATTTGGATTTATTAGCTGAACAATTGGTTTAATAGTTTTTAAATTAGTTATTTAAGGCTGAGAACAGTCAGAAGTAGCAGGTAGAAAATTGGTAGCAGGATTAGCATTATTAGCGTTAGCCGTCAAAACCACATTACCGCGCTTATTAACTATCCAGCCTTGCGCTTCGACAATTGGGTGAGATTGAGCAGTATTTGGATTTTGCCCAGTGGTAGCTGAAGTTACTGTATTGGTATCAATCGCGCTACTTCTAAGAGACTCAGTCGGGCTGGGAGGTAATCCTCCTGTGCCAGTAACTATAAATTGACTAGAATCGTTGTTAACAGAACAACCTTTAGTAATTAATTGCGATCGATCAACTATGTCAGTAGGTAACTTTGTTAGTTCTTGAAGAACCTGATCCTCAGAAATTTCTAGTTCTACAGTACCGTTTAAATTGGGATCTTGCTCTGAGAAAGCAGTAATATCACTCAAAGGAGTTAACTGAGTCCGCGATTCTAAGCCCAAAATCGCCTCAGAAAATATTTGAATAAATCCGCCTCTACCTTGATTAGCATTGGCAATAATATCACTATTTTCAGAAGGAGAAGTGACAACGAAGAGAGAATTAATTGTAAAAGCAGTTATTAGAGCAAAACGAGCTTTGGATATTGCTGAAATCAATAATTTATTGAATTAATTTATTTAAGAGTTGTAGCGATCGCTTTATAGCTACAAATCGAACAAACAAGGAGAATTTTAATGACTGATAATCAAATTAATTCCAACCAAGAACCTAACAATAATCAGTTATCCGATGAATAATCCTAAATCCGATTGGTAAAAGTAGTTTAAAATGACAGTTAAAATAGCCAAAATTACCAATGCCGAAAAAAGCGTATTTAGCTCCACATTTAAGTACTTTTGAACTGAAAAAGCGATATCAACAGAGCAAGAATCCTATTGAATCTAGAAGATGGCATTTACTCTGGAAAATGGCTCAAGGTTGGACAATAAAAATTGGATGAGCCTCGTTTTAGAAACTTTTGCTACCGAAGCAGGTGCAAATCAAAATAAAATCATTCTCTTGGTTCAAGATCGAGTAGGTTGGCGACACGAAGTTAGTCCTTTAGGGCATCGAAGTGAGAAGGTTAATTTACCGTCAGGGATAGAGACAGAGTTTTTGCCCCCTTATTCTCCCCAATTGCAACAGATACGAGAGATTATGGTCATTAGTAGACGAGGCGATCGCGCAAGCGTACGCGACTAGCGTAATCGCCAATGAAAATATTGAAAGTATCGAACAACTAGAAGAGATACTCTCAAAACGTTGTTGTGTTCTGACTCAAATGACTGAAGAAATTAAAAACTTAACGAATTATCATTGGTTCAAATATGACTAATTTTACATAACCTATACCAATCGGATTTAGTATTAGAAGCGAAGCTAGAAAAAGAAGTCGATTTTGCAGCTAGATTTTATCGTGCGATCGCCATCCTACTCTCTGATCGTTTAGAATCTATTATCACTCGTCTAGGTCTTAGTAAACTTGCCCCCGATACTTCTATTAAAGACGTATTATTTATCTTTGGTGAACTTCATGATAGCGATCTCGATTGGTTAATTGCCAACAGCGATCGCCAGAAACTACCAATCAATACAACTTTAATTAAAGAAGGCTGTCCCGTAGACGCTGTTTATATTCTCCTCAGTGGTCAAGTAACTTTATCTGTCACCGATGGCGATCGCAATCCCTTAAAACGCATTTTTGCAGCCATTGAAGAGCAATCCAACATAACTACAGAAATAGCTAGAATCTCCAAAGGGGCAATGGTTGGTGAAACTGCTCTAATTGATGCTCGCTTACCCAATGTTACTGCTAAAACTAGAGAAGAAGCGATCGCCTTATCAATTCCTCGTGCTATCTTATCGGCTAAATTACAGCAAGATCTCGGCTTTTCTGCTCGTTTTTATCGTACTATCTCTGCCTTATTAGCAGATAGACTACAAGGACTGCTAAATCGTTTAGCCCACAGTAGACGAATGTATCACAAAGGACAGCCATTAAGGGAAGAGATAGAATATGCTGACGAGTTAAACAGTGTGGCTTTAGATCGTATGGCAATAGCAGGGAAAAGATTTAATTGGATGTTGGAACAAGCAAAAGCCAGTTAAAGCAAGAAATAGTTGTTACTAGCTTGACTTAACCTAATTCAGAAACCATAATAAAACCAATATGGTTTTTGTATTTAGACCAATGCCAACAATTACTTTAAAAAATATTCCCGATCCTCTTTACGAAAAGCTGAAAGAATCTGCTCGTATCAATCATCGTAGCTTAAACAGTGAAATTATTTACTGTGTTGAGCGTACACTTAATACTTATAAAATTGACGTTGATGAACATCTTCGGATAGCTCGTCAACTGCGGACAAAAACAGCCAAGTATACTTTTACAGATAATCAGATTAACGAAGCTAAAAATTTAGGTAGACCATGATTGTTGTTGATACCAACATTATTGTCTATCTATATATTAACGGCGAGCGATCGCTACAAGCTGAAGAATTACTCTCGAAAGATCCAGAGTGGACAGCACCAGATTTATGGCTAAGTGAATTTAAAAACGTTCTTAGTTTATACCTACGTAAAAATTTGCTTACTCTTGACGAGATTTGGTCTATTTTGCAGCAAGCTGAAGCTTTACTTGCCCATAATGAATATAGAGTTGCTTCAGCAGAAGTCATGCAACTAGTGAATTCTAGCAACTGCTCTGCCTATGACTGTGAGTTTGTAGCATTAGCTCAACACTTAGGAGTTAAACTTGTGACAGTAGACAAAAAAATAATCAAAGATTTTCCCAACACAGCGATCGCTTTAGAAGAATTCCTTCAGAAATATTAATTAAGCCTCATAGACCTTAAACAAATATAAAAAAAATCTTAACTAGACCCCACCTAAGAACCTATAGTGATAACAGATATCGATCGCTATATATAAAAAAAATCATGAAAGCAATTACTATTTTGGGGTCTACTGGTTCTATTGGAACACAAACCCTTGATATTGTTACTCATAATCCTGATAAGTTTCGGGTGGTAGGATTAGCAGCAGGCAGCAATGTTGAGCTTTTGGCAGCACAAATTCGCGAATTTCAACCTGAAATAGTGGCTTTGGGGGATGAAAGCAAATTAGTTGAACTACAACAAGCGATCGCTTTCTGTCCTCGTCAACCACAAATTTTAGTTGGTCAAGAAGGCATCTGTGAAGTAGCTCGTTATGGCGATGCGGAAAGTGTTGTCACGGGTATTGTCGGTTGTGCTGGTTTATTACCTACCATTGCAGCCATTGAAGCAGGAAAAGATATTGCCCTGGCTAATAAAGAAACCTTGATTGCTGGTGCGCCTGTAGTCCTGCCTTTAGTCAAAAAACATCAGGTTAAACTTCTACCTGCTGACTCTGAACATTCCGCAATTTTTCAATGTCTTCAAGGTGTTCCCAAAAGTGGTTTAAGACGAATTATCTTAACTGCTTCTGGTGGTTCATTTCGCGATTTACCTGTAGAGCAATTAAGCTCAGTGACCGTCAAAGATGCTTTAAATCATCCTAATTGGTCAATGGGACAAAAAATTACTATTGATTCAGCAACCTTGATGAATAAAGGCTTAGAAGTAATTGAGGCACATTATTTATTTGATTTAGATTACGATCATATTGATATTGTCATTCATCCCCAGAGTATTATTCATTCCCTAATCGAAGTGCAAGACACATCTATGTTGGCACAGTTAGGATGGCCCGATATGCGTTTACCGCTACTTTATGCGCTATCTTGGCCCGAAAGAATTTACACAGATTGGGAACAATTAGATTTAGTCAAGGCAGGTGACTTAACTTTCCGTGAACCAGATCATCAAAAATATCCTTGTATGCAGCTAGCCTATGCTGCTGGACGTGCAGGAGGATTAATGCCTGCGGTTTTAAATGCTGCCAATGAACAAGCTGTAGCTTTATTTTTAGACGATAAAATTGGTTTCTTAGATATTCCTCGTTTAATCGAGCAAGTTTGCGATCGCTTTACCAGTCAGAATACCGCTAACCCTAGTTTGGAAGCTATTTTAACTGCCGATCAATGGGCAAGACAAGCAATTCTGGATGCGGAATTAATCTTAGCTGACAATTCTTTGATTGCTTTGAAATAAAGAAGAAGCAAGAAGATGGGGGTAGCATTACCAAGGATTAAAGATGTTCCAGCAGATGTGATCGTACAATATGTTACACTCATCATAGGCGGTAAAAAGAAAAATATTACTTTGTACTAATTTGAGATTGGAGAGAGCAATTGTCAGTTATTTGGCTAATTTTAATTTTTTCAACAAAAATATAACGTGAGTATCTATATTAATTTGTATTTTGCTAAATTTTGAAGGATTATCAGCTTATATAAAAGATGCTAGGTGACATAATTAATGCTGTAACAACGCTATTTGAATATAGTGATCGTTTCAACGAGGCTGAAGAACAAAAAAAACAAGAAATTGCAAGTCACTTTCAAAAAATCAAGCAAAGTCTTTTAGAAAGCGTAAAAGAACTACAAAATAATGGAGATAATCAATCCTATTATTGGTCAGAAATAAAATCTTATGCTGAAGAGTTACCCGAAATTATTGGTAAAGTAATAGGTAAAGATAAAGCACAAAATATATCAAATCAATTAATAAAAGCCATAGGAGACAGTCCATCAGATAATATTAATATTCCACAGCTACAAAGTCTTGCTGGTATGTTCAGCGCACTTGCAGGTAATGTGACTGTAAATGGCGGAAAAAATACTGGCAATAAGGGTTTTCCAAGAAATCGTAGAACTTTTTTGTATACAGCTATTGGTACTTCAGTAGGACTAACTGCTGGTTGGTTAGCTAGTCAGCATAAACCACCTATTAAATGGAAAATGGCTACTTTTTTGGGGAAAAATGCCAAAGAATTAATTATTTATAAAGCTCCAAAAATGGTCTGCGATCGCATCGAAAAAATGACTGATGGGAACTTCATTATTGAGCTAGATACAAGCGGACAAATACCAACAGAAAAAATATTAGAAGATGTTGACAAGGGAACAATACAGTGTGCCTACAGTGGGATTTATTACACTACAGAAGAATACAGACCTCTTTTTTTTGGTAGTGCTATCCCTTTTGGTCTAAATATTCAAGAACAGAATGCTTGGGTCTATTACAAAAAACAGCCTGATGATGAGTTAACTTTTATTCAAACAATCTATGAAAAAATCGGCTTAAATGTTATTCCTTTTCCGACAGGAGCTACAGGAGCGCAAATGGGTGGATGGTTTAATAAGAAAATTAACTCAATAAAGGATTTCAATGGACTAACCATGCGAATTCCTGGATTAGGAGCAGATGTTTTAGACGAATTTGGAGTTAAATCAGATAAAGAATTATTTGGTCAACCCATTCAAATAACAGACATTGCCAATGAGCTTGCTAAAGGAACGATTCAAGCTGCTGAGTGGGTTGGGCCGTATGATGATTTGCAATTGGGACTAGATAAAGTAGCAAAATATTATTACTATCCAGGTTGGTGGGAACCAAGCACAACATTTGACGTACAGGTTAATAAAGATGCTTGGGATAAACTACCCCCAGAGTACCAAGAAATCTTTAAAAATGCTTGTTTTGCAACTTATCTTGAAATCTTAACTCAATACGATTTAGAGAATAGTAAGGCACTTCAAAAAATACGCCAACTAGAAAAATCAGGAGAGTTTGAAGTGCTACGTTTTAGCGATGAAATTCTCCAAGCAGCCGAAGCCCAAACAAAATCTCTATTAGATTATTACGCTTCAGGGAGCCATATCTTTGAGGAGGTTTATGAAGAATGGAAAAGTTTTAAAGAGCAGATCCGAGATTGGTCTAATTTAAATCAAATCGAGAAGCTTATGCACCAAGAATAAAGCGCATAACTCCTCACTACCCTAACCTTTTCTTCGCACCTTGAACATTCCCCAACTATTTCAACGCGATCGCACTAACCATAATCAAGGTAATTTAGAAGCTTCCTTAATTTCTTCCCAATCTTCTGATTGAATTCTTTGATAAAAACCATCAGCAAAAACTACTCCAATAGTTCCATCTGCTGCTGATGTGGCTTCGTAAAAAGCGACAGTTTCGCTAGGATTATCTATATTTGCTAAGTTCTGATTTGATAAAGAAGTATTGGTTAAATAAGGCTCTAAGGTTTCTGGATGAAGGAAAATAGATTCGTCAAAAATTAAATCTTGAAATGCCACCTTGACTGTCTCAAGACTATTCATATTTGGCAATCTTCCTTCATTTTGGTCAGTATAACTTTGTAAAGCAATTCCTAAGTCTCGCAGATTAGATTCAACCTGTAAGTTAACCGCCTCTAATTTTGCTCGCTCACAAGCTGCTTTCGACTCCTGTTCTGCTTTTTCTAGGGTTGCTAACTCTGTCTTAAGATCAAAAGGACGAACATCATTTAAACTACCAATCGTCTTTAAATTTAATAGAGATAGCTGAATAGTAGTTTCTGGGCTAATTTTAGCTGGAGAGACAATTGCATCACAATCTGTACCTGTTAAACCAGCCATCGAACCCATGACATTTTCAAACAACGATTGAATGGTTAGGGTTTTGCCTGAAGTTGGTAGGCGATAAGCCACTACATAAGTTTCATTATTGACTAAAACTGTTTGACCTTGAGTGTAGTAAATATTGTTATAGCTATCAGCACTAAAAATACTAGCCCAAGATTTCATTAAATCCGCCATTTCATACTGACCACTAATTGCTATTTGTCGCCAAGAGTCATTTAAGTCTTTTAATTGTTTAGTTAGAGGTGCTTGTTTACCAGAAATTAAGTTTTGAAAATCATTAGCCAAGCATTTTTGACTATAAGTAAGAATAAAACCAAGTATAGCTAAAGAAAGCGTTGTTTTACGCATAAATAATAGCTCTAATATTATCTAGAATAAAGTTTTCACCTAAGATAGCTTAGACAATTTGCTTCGCCCACTGTGGTTTTACTCAGCGTATATTTTTATGATTAAAGGGGAGTATTGCCGTTACCGATGAAGCCAAGAAAAATGCCAGTACAGGAGGAATCAAAGGAATCCAACCTGCTTGTAGAAAGATTGCCCAACAGCTTAAAAATATGAGTAACAAAGAAAGAGCGATCGCAATTCCTAACCTAAGTGGACGACGTAGGTAATATCCAATTATTCCACCTAACAAAGACCAACCGATAATCCAAATAGTTGACCAAGGTGTAGACCACCACCACAATAAAGGACGACGATCAAGGACGGCACTAATTATCTGACTGACCATTTGAGCTTGAATAAAAATTCCTGCGGTGTCATCACAATAGGGTGTTTGCCAGTCATCAGCACTACTAGCAGCAGTAACACCAATAATTACCAAACGATCTTTAATTAAATTTTCTAACTGCTCATTAGCGCGATCGCTTAAGATTTCTTTTAAAGATATTTGTTGTGCTATGTGCCTGGGAGACTTTAAAGAGCGGTAATTAAGCAAAATTTGGTATCCTGCTGCGTCTATCCCTTGATAACCTCCTGAATCTGAATTTATCGGTTTAAAGATAGTATTGTTAATTTGCATCTCTCCTGTTGTAGTAACACTTGATTCTATTTTTTCTTTACTCAAATAGTGAAGTGCCAGTTGAAGATTAAAAGCGTATTCGGCGGTACAGGAAGAAGTAGTAAAAGGAGTAAGACTCTACTTGGCAAAATTGGCAGAAGAGTATTTCCGTAATCCTTGTTGCTAGTCTAGCGATCGCTTATTTAGTTATAGGTATTCGCTCTTTAGGATGGTTACAACCAATGGAGTTAGAAGCGTTTGATCACCTGATACAGTTAAGACCAAGAGAAAAACCAGACTCGCGTTTACTGTTAATTACCATCGATGAAGCCGACATTCAAGATCAAAATCAACAAAATATGTCATTGCGTTGGTCACTTGCTGATGACACGACTTGGCAATTTTACGAAAAAACAGAGCAAAAAGAGAGTAAAGTAAAAAATGAAATCTTAAAAATCAATTTGAGCGATGATTCCCTTAGTAGGAGTGCCGAAATCAATAGCTGAGTATCTAGAGCAATATAG
>JBOFLX010000058.1:0-27163 GCA_051658085.1 Waterburya sp. | reverse complement strand
TAGTCCGAAGACCTCCTATTTCCAGAAGACAATTACATTTAATGGTTTTTGCCAAAGGTGGAATTAGAAGGAAATACGGTGGTACGACTACAAGGCATGGTGTTAGAAAAGGCGATTTCTTAGAGGCTCAGAAAGCTGGGATTGTTTATCGTGGTTGGTGTTCTGGCGATACAGAAAGAGCTGTTAGTGTTTCTGATGCCAATTGGAAAAGGAGCGGTCAATTCACCGCCTCTAAAGTTAAGTTGTTGCGACGTTCAACAGGGTTGATTTGTAAACAGGAAATAGATTTCAACGTCGCAGCTTAATTGCTGCTTTTCTTTTCCTCTCAGCCCTGGCAAAGCCGAGGACTGAGTATCCACTCAAACATTTTCTGATGAAAAAACTATTAGTTACAGGAGCAAGCGGATTTTTAGGCTGGAATTTGTGCAAAATTGCTCAAAACAACTGGGAAGTTTACGGAACTTATTTTAACCACGCAGTCAAAATACCTGGAGCAAGTTTATCTAAAAGTGATTTGAGAGATCTAAAGGCTTTAGAACAACTGTTTACAACTATTAAACCTGATGCCGTAATTCATACCGCAGCAGCCTCAAAACCTAATTATTGTCAAACTAACCCAGAAGAAGCTTACTCAATTAACGTTACCGCCTCGATAAATATTGCTCGTCTGTGTGCTGAATACAACATACCTTGTGCTTTTACTTCAACAGATTTAGTCTTTGATGGGAAAAAAAATACTGCTTATTACGAGACTGATCCTGTTTCTCCAGTTTGTTATTACGGGGAACAAAAAGTAATAGCAGAACAAAAAATGAGCGAAATTCATTCTGCGATCGCTCTGTGTCGAATGCCTTTAATGTTTGGTTTGGCTTCTCCTGTAGCTGCTAGCTTTATTCAGGGAATGATTAGCAATCTCGAAGCTGGTAAAGCAATTAATTTATTTACCGACGAATTTCGTACTCCTGTTAGTGGGATAACTGCTTCTCAAGGATTACTATTAGCAGTCGAAAAACAAGTACAGGGAATTCTACATCTGGGTGGTAAAGAACGAATCTCTCGTTACGATTTTGGTTTATTACTGGCAGATATTTGGCAATTTCCTACAGAACTAATTAAGGCTTGTAAACAAGAAGATATAGTCATGGTAGCACCGCGATCGCCCGATACTTCTCTAGATAGCAATAAAGCTTTTGCGATCGGTTATCAACCTTTATCTCTAAGACAAGAATTAACAATAATCAGTGATTAGTTTTTAGTTTTTTGTCATCCTAATCCCTAATCACCAATCTCAAGTCACCAATCCCCAAGGCTACTTATTCTGTTCAGGACTTGTATTTGTAGTTGGTGGCGTATTTGGAGTTGTAGCTGGTTCAGGTTTAGTAGTTTCGTTAGCTGGTGTAGGTTTGGGTGGACGTATTTCTGGGGGGGGAATTACAAAGAAAGCTACTGCTGCCATTGCCAAACTAGCAAAGCCAATGATAATGGGAGTTACTCTTTCTGCGAGAGGTTGTTCTGGTTGACGATAGCGTTTACTGACAGACTGCAATTCTAAGTTCATATCTGGTAAAGCTGTGCGATCTAGGTAAAATTGATCGATCGCATCGACTAAATCAAATAACTCTACAGTAGTTAAATCAACCTCTGTCTTGCTCTCAGCAGTGCCAGGTTCAGGCTCAAAGGTTAAACGATGGAGGTTTTGTTCCTCAATTTGAGCAAGGGATATTTGAGGATATTCCGTGGAATTTTTGCTAGGGTGAGGTAGACCACTGAGTAGTCCTTGAGCATAATTGCTGACAGTATGGGATAGGTTTTCTAAAAACACACTACCACCACTTAGTTTTTGTTGGGACTTAAGAAAGTTACACTCTGCATTGATCAAAATAGACATCGGCGGTTGTCCATCTAAAATGCCAACGCTTTCGCTATCAGCGTCTTCTATTCCCTCTAAAATTAAATTACAGTTAGGGAGACTATACTGTCGTCTAGTATTCATGCTTATGCCACTTCTCCATCAAACAAACTAAACCATACACGATGCATACCTCTTGAGCCAGTACAAAACAATAGTTTATTTAATAAAGATAAAGCTAATTCATTAAGTTGTTCTTCTGAGGCAATGTAAGCTGATACTTTAGCACGACGAGAGTTCATTCGACTACGAAAATGAGCGCGAAATCTTTCTAAATATTCTGAGAGACGAAAATGGTTATCCACAGGGAGATTTTTCTCCCGCATTTGCTGTTCTGCTACCAATAGCTGTCTAATAATTACCATTAACTCTTTAGCTCGATAAGCAGCAATAATTACCAGTGCTTTAGCTTGGTCAAGACTCAAATCTTCCCTAGTATAAGAACGTCGCCAGGGATTACTACAGCGCAAACGCCAGAGGTTAACCCGATGTTTAATAATTTGATCGATACCTAATTGTCTTGCCATTGCTAGCATCTGTTCTGAACCGCCCAATTCCAAAGCTTCTAGAGCCAGCAAAAGTAAATCAATTTGTTGTTGAGTACGAGGAGAACACCCTTTAGTAGGGAGCGATATGTCTGGTAAAGTATTTAAGATTGAGGTTGTGCTGTCCACTGGAGTAGGGAAGTCAGATTCTAAACTTGCAGATTGGCTCATTATAAAATCAAATCCATATTTTAGTTTATATATATTATTCTTTGTCGAGGATAACAAATTAATCTCTGGTGCTATGATGCCACAGCAATCAAAATTGCAGGACAATCTTATCTCACTTTCTTTAATTTAATTATGGAACTTAAATCTCTAATTCGTAATATTCCAGATTTTCCGCAACCTGGAATTATGTTTCGGGATATAACTACGTTACTTAGCAATCCTCAAGGTTTACGCTATACCATCGATCAACTTACTCATAAATGTCAAGCAGCAAAACTATTGCCAGATTATATTGTGGGTATGGAATCTAGGGGTTTTATTTTTGCTACTCCTCTGGCTTATCAGTTAAAAGCTGGCTTTGTACCTGTACGCAAATCTGGAAAACTACCTGCTTCAGTTCATTCTGTAACTTACGAACTAGAATATGGCACAGATAGGCTTGAAATTCATCAAGATGCGATCGCTCCTGGGGCAACAGTTTTAATTGTGGATGATTTATTAGCAACAGGAGGTACAGCTAAAGCGACTGCGGATTTGTTAACTCAAGTAAATGCTAAAGTTCTAGGTTACGCTTTTGTGGTGGAATTGACTGGTTTAGGTGGTAGAGCTAAATTACCTGATTTACCAATTATCAGTTTAGTGGAATACTAAATTAAATGATTAAACTACATAAAATTTTTGAAATTTTAATATTTTCATCATAATCTAATAATTGGCAGACTCTACTGGCTTGATTATGAGTTGACAAAATTAAGGTGCTAGCCACAATTAATGTCAGAGCCATAATAGCCAATATAAAATATCTATAATTTTATTTTGAAGTCCAAGGTACTCCGCCGTACAACGACAGAGCCTGCTTGGACTTCGTCAGAAAGACACAAAAAAGTCACAAAAAGGAGTGAGGAGTGGGTAAAAAAAGTCGATTAATTCAAGCTATAGGTATTAGTACAGCTATAGTAATTAGTAATATCAGCGTTGCTGCTGCTAAAAGTTCTAATATCAGTAGTGATGAGCGTAGTATAGACCAAGTAAATATTCAGTCAAACTCAAAAACAAATACACCGATAAAAAAAGCGATGTCTATGCCTAACGGCAGATTCGCAACGACTAGCTTCGCGATCGCTCAAACACCAGAAGCTAACCAATCAGAGCAAACTCAAGATAACACAGCCGATATTATTAAACCTCCCCAACAACCAATTCCAAGTACAGATCCTCTTAATCCTAGTCCCAATCCTTTATCATTTCCTACCCAACCAGAGGAAGTTGAAGTTGGTACTGAACAACCAATTACTTTAGAACAGGCGATCGAAATAACACTCAAAAATAATAAAGATATAGAAGAAGCGAGAATCCAAGTTGAAAGTTCAGAAGCTGTCTTGAGAGAAGCGAGAGCAGAATTATATCCGACTTTCGATTTGGAAAGTGGATTTGGCTATGGTGGCAATGGTGTGCTGTTTGATGGTATAGCCGAACAAACTGCTGAATCAGAAATTAGAGAACAGCTTCCAGATGCGACGGATGAACAAATTCAACAGTTAGTAGACAATCAGTTGCAAGGTACTTCATCTAACACTTTTACTTTTAGTACTGGTCTGGGGTTAAACTACAATATTTACAATGGTGGTAGCAGAGGAGCTAGAATTCGCTCTGCGGAAAAACAATTAAATATTACCGAGTTGGAATTAGAAAGAATTGTCGAACAAGCACGATTTGAGGCAGCTAGAGATTACTATGATCTACAAAATAATGATGCTCAAATTAGAATTGAAGAAGCTGCGGTAGAAGATGCATCTCAAACCCTTAAGGATGCCCAACTTCTAAAACAAGCTGGATTAGGGACAAGATTTGATGTTGTCAGTGCTGAGGTAGAATTATCTCAAGCACAGCAAAGATTAATTACTGCTAGAGCTAATCAAAATATTGCTCGCAGACAATTAGCAGAAACTTTAAGCATCTCCCATAAGACTGATTTAGCTACAGCCGATGCCATTGAAGAAGTTGGAACATGGCAACTTTCTCTACCACAAACTATTGTTCAAGCGTTTAAAAATCGTGCTGAACTAGAACAACAATTATTAGAAAGAGAAATTGGTGAAGAACAACGGACAATTGCTTTGTCACGGATTAGACCAACAGTAAGTGCTGGTGCTACTTATTCACTTAGTGATAATTTTGAAGATGATACTTCCGACTTTGCAGATGAATATCAATTGCAACTACAAGGAACATGGCGACTGTTTGATGGTGGTGCTGCTCGTGCTAGCGCGGAGCAAGCAGAAAGAGATTCTCAAATTGCCGAAACTCGATTTGCTAATGTACGCAATCAAATTCGTTTTACTGTAGAACAAGCTTATTTTAGTTTAGACTCTAGCAGAAAAAATATTGCCACAGCTACTAAAGAAGTGGAATTAGCAGAAGAAAGTTTGCGTTTAGCTAGACTACGTTTCCAGGCAGGAGTTGGAACTCAAACGGAGGTAATTGATGCCCAAACTCAGTTAACTACGGCTCGCGGTAATCTATTAACTTCAATTATTAACTACAATCAATCATACAATCAGTTACAAAGAGAAGTTTCCAACACTCCTGATAACGGGTTGCAAGACTTACCATAGTAGTCGGTCATTTCATTGATCATTTAACATTTATCAACGATCTTGGATGTTTAATGTTCAATGTTCAATGTTCAATGTTCAATGTTTAATGTTCAATGTTTAATGCTAAATGTTCAATGAATGTTCAACTGGATCTGGTTAGGTTGCAGTATTAGTGTCTTAATTCTACCTCTTTTTCCTTTAATGGGGGCAATAGGATTGTTGGTAGTGAGCATCAAAATTTGCCAAGCTCACTTTAAGAAAATTATTGCTAATCCTCTTAATCAAGCACTGGCATTATTAGCTGGTTTATTAATTCTCAGTTCAGCCGTAGCAGAGCAATCTGAGACGGCTTGGTTAGGGTTAGCTAATTTCTTGCCCTTTTTTTGGTTATTTATTAACCTCAGAATTTTAATTAACAAGCCAGTTCAGCTTAGACAGTTATCTTGGTTATTAATTCTGCCTTCCTTTCCCATCGTAATTTTGGGTTTAGGACAGTTATTTGCTGCTTGGAATACTCCACCATTAATTGAGTCAATTCTTGGCTGGGAAATAATTCCTCAAGGAGTGCCTACGGGCAGAATGTCTTCAGTATTTATCTATACTAACTTTTTAGCTATTTATCTCGCGATCGCTTTTAGTTTAGCTTTAGGTTTATGGTTGGAAACTTGGCAGACTTGGCGACAAAAATTTACTAAAAAACAAATATATACTTTACTACTACTAACGTTAATTTTACTGGCAGATATCATCGGCTTAATTCTTACTAGTTCTCGTAACGCTTGGGGGCTAGCAGTAATAAGTTTTATGGCTTATGCAATCTATTTAGGTTGGCGTTGGTTGGTATATGGAGTCACTGCTGCTGCAACTACAATTCTCTGGGCATCTTTTGCCCCCAACTTTGGAGGTACGCAATTACGGCAGATTGTCCCTGCTTTTTTTTGGGCAAGGTTATCAGATCAAATGTATGAACGCCCTGTAGAAACTCTGCGTATTACCCAGTGGCAATTTTGTTGGAATTTAATTAAAGAACGTCCTTGGTTTGGTTGGGGTTTACGTAACTTTACTTCTCTTTATGAAGCCAAAATGGGCTTTTGGTTTGGACATCCTCATAATTTGTTTTTAATGCTAAGTGCTGAAGCAGGAGTAATGGCTACTTTATTGCTAATTGGTATTGTGGGTTTAATTATGATTCAAGCAGTCAAATTGCTCACTACTTGGTCATATAATGATTCTAAATTGCTCTTTTTTAGTTATTTGGTCGCTTTCACTTCCTGTATTCTTTTTAATCTGTTTGACGTTACAATTTTCGATTTAAGAGTCAACACTATAAATTGGATACTTCTTTCTGCTATTAGTGGTGTAGTAACAGTAAAAAACCAAAAACAAAAAACTCTTGCGTAGCTGCCATAAGGCATAGAACTAAAAACTAACATATAACTAATTAATTAACGCCTAATTAGCCGAAATCGTTAATTATCCATTGTTAATTGCTATTTCAAATGGAAATTCTCATTGTCGAAGACGAGCAAGAAATTGCGCAACTAATAGAACAAACTTTAATTAGAGAAGGTTTTGTGTGTCGTATTGCCAACAATGGACTGGCTGCACTAGAGGCTTTTAAACAACAACAACCCGATTTGGTTATTCTTGATTTGATGCTTCCTGGTTTAGATGGTCTAGAGGTATGTACCCGCATTCGCCAGCAACCATATAATAAAGATCCTTATATTTTAATGCTCACCGCCAGAGGGGAAGAAATTGATCGGGTAATTGGACTTTCTACAGGTGCAGATGATTATTTAGTTAAACCTTTTAGTCCTAGAGAATTAACCGCTAGGGTACGTGCTTTACTACGACGCAGTTTACGTCATGGAGTAGCAGCAGACAATTCCCAAATTTATCGCACCAAGCATTTTACCGTTGATTTAGATCAACATTTAGCTACTAGACAACTAGATGGTCAACCTGCTGAGGATTTGGATTTAACTACTTTAGAGTTTAATTTATTAGCAACCTTTCTCAGTTATCCTGGTCGAGTTTGGAGTCGCACTCAATTGATTGATAAACTTTGGGGCAATGACTTTTTTGGAGATGACAGAGTAGTTGATACTCATATTAGAAGATTGCGGAAAAAGATTGAGCCAGATACAGCTAATCCTACATTTGTTAAAACTGTGATGGGAGTTGGTTATAAGTTTGAGGATGAGAATATTTAAAAAAATTTAAAAATTGTTATTTCTATCTACTTCAATAGCTATATCTAAAATAGAAATAAAGTCTTTTTTTATAGACAAATCTTGTGAATTTAAAACTTCTACAATAAATTGTGTCAAGTACAGTATCAATATAAATAAGCTTATCTTTTATTGCTTTTTTCAAAGTAAAGGTATTAGTCATTCAAAGAAAACCTTTGCAATGGCTCTCTAACCTACATTTATTACAGTCAATTAATAGGATTTAATAATATTAAGCTGTTACGCATTTAAACTGCATATTATTCGTATAAGAAAAAACTCTTAAAATCTCTCCCAGTCTCTAAGTCACTCAGTCTCCCAGTCAGTCACAACAAGCAAATTAAATGATTAACAGCTTAGTTGGGACGAGTATAACGATGTTTAACACCTGGGGGAAAATATTCAGGATCGCCAAAAGGGAAAAGAGTTAATTGAGGTAGCTGATATTCAGAAGGAACATAATTAGCAAATTCACTATTGAGACGTAATAACTGAGTATGAATAGAAGAAGTGAGTGCGTTTTTTTTCTCTTGATTGCTGACAATTTGTGGTGCTAATTCTACAGCAATGGCTAAAAAACGATCGCGATCGCTATCTTCTTTAACTTCCATTACGAATTTACCTGTTACCCAATCTCTGATCTCAGGTTGTTCTAAACCGACAATAACATTTTCTGGGTAAATATTCGCCCCAAAATAAGACACGGTAAAATGAGAACGACCAAAAACATAGACGAAAGGTAAAGGATGTATGCCTCTGTTTCCTTGAGACGATAATTCTGCTAGAGGATCAAAGTTATGATGACCAAGAAATTCTCTCATCTCTTCATAAGAAATAATTCCCCCATTATCTCCAATGTGATAGCGGATAAGGGGAACGCCATTATCTCCAGAAAACAGTAAAGTTCCCTCGTCGGTAGTTTCAAAAAAACGACTTAAAGGATCATATTGCAGTAGAGTTGGTAAACGAGATTCTCCAAACAAATTTCTGGCAATTTCAGGATTTTGGGCTAAAAAGCGACGAATATTAATACTTAATGGAGTTTCATTGCCTAATACTCCCGCGTCTGCCGTACCATATAGAGAAGCAGAATCATAGCAGGGACTAGTTGAACCTATTCTTTCTCCCACTAAATCTCGCCATTCTTCGCTAAAAACTTCTCCTGCCATTACTAACTTGACTGCATATTCTTGCCATTGAATTCCTTCGGCTATCCCACTATCAATTACGTCTTTCAGGAAAGGTGGATAACCCAGAAGAACAGTTTGTTCCATCAACGGTGCTAATTCTCGAATAACCCGAAAAATTTCTGCTTTGTTATTCCCTGGAGTAACAATAGTGAGGGGATAGCCTTTAGCAGCTAGATGACGACAGCAACTTGTGGTAAACATTCCCCCTACCCAAGTTCCTAATGAAAAGCAAACTACTGTTAAGGTACGTCGAGTATCTGCTTGAAAACTATCGTGAAATATTTGTTCAAATCTTGTAGCAATATTAAATTCATCCCCAAGAGAACGAGGCCAAAATGTTGGTTTTCCTGTCGAACCAGAGGAAACTGCCATAAAATCGCAATTTTCTAGCTTTCCTTGCCAACAAATATCAGTTAGGGAATAACGTTGCAGATAGTTAGTTTTAGTTAACAAAGGTAGAGATTGAAATTCCTCTATAGTTTGAATAGATTGAGGAGCAATATTTTGCTCTTCTAACCAAGCTTTATAAGCAGGAACATTAACAGCTATATCTTGAAATAATTTAATAACCGCAGTTTGGGGATTAATATTAATAGAACGTTCCAGTTGAGTTTCTAAAGGGGTATTGAGGAAGGCTTGGAAAGCTGATAGCGATCGCTTTTTCTGTGTTTCTCGCATGGTAAACTCGGACAGTCAGTTTACTTCAACTTTAGCGTAGTTGACCCCTTCGGGGAAGGCAGAAGGTTAAGATATCGTATTTGATACGAAATTTAATGCCATCTGTTCTAGTTATTAAGTAATAAATAATGAGTAATATTTTAAATACTCTATCTCAACAGGATTTAGTATGATGTCTAGAGAAATTAAGCATCCTCCGAAAGCGGATATTCTAGCGATCGACGACACTCCAGAGAATTTAGCTTTATTGTCTCAAATGTTAACGGCAAAAGGTTACAAAGTTCGTAGTGTAACCAAAGGCTCTACTGCCATTAGAGGAGCGAAAGCAGTCCCTCCAGACTTAATTTTGCTGGATGTCAAAATGCCAGAAATGAACGGTTATGAAGTCTGTCAACAATTAAAAGCAGATGAACGCACTCGTAATATCCCTGTAATTTTTATTAGTGCTTTGGGAGATGTTTTTGATAAAGTCAAAGCGTTTCAAGTGGGAGGAGTAGATTATATTACTAAGCCATTTCAAGTCGAGGAAGTTTTAGCTCGATTAGATACCCATTTAACTATTCGTAATCTCCAGATTAAGCTAGAAGCTCAAAATACCCAATTACAAAGGGAAATAGCATCAAAAACGGCTGCTGAAGATAAATTTGCCAAAGCTTTTCGAGCTTGTCCTAATCCGATCGCGATCGCCACTTATCAAACAGGAAATTTACTAGAAGTCAATAAAAGTTTTCTACACATGAGTGGTTATACCGCAGCCGAATTAATTGGTCATCAGATCGCTCAGATTTACTCGCCTTCGGCTTTAGAAGTATACAATCAAGCACTACAACAATTAGCATCTCAAGGCTTTGTCCGCAACCTCGAATTAGAATTTCAGACCAAATCAGGTCAAATCAAAACGGTGCTGCTTTCCGTAGAATTAATTGAATTGGAAGGAACAAAATGCACACTCCAGATTATGAATGATATTACCGAACGTAAACGGCTAGAAAATGAATTTATTTCTTTAGTCAGTCATGAATTAAAAACCCCCATGACTTCTACCATTGGCGCGTTAGACTTATTAAATTCTGGTCAACTGGGGACATTAAGCGATCGCGGTCAACAAATCTTAAAGGTAGCAATTCGCAATACAGAGCGTTTGATTCGTTTGGTCAACGATATTTTAGATTTAGAACGCATGAAGTCGGGTAAGATTGCTATTGAGCCTGTACAGTGTGATCTACAACCTCTATTAATTCAGGCAATAGAAACCATGCAAGCAATGGCGGACAAAGCTCAGGTTCAGTTGCAATTAGAGCCTTGTTCCGTCTTAATAGAATTAGACCCTGATCGCTTTTTGCAAACCTTAACCAATTTACTCAGCAATGGAATTAAATTTACTGAACCAGGAGGAACAGTTACCTTAAAAGCAAGAATAGATGGCGATATCTGTTATCTTTCTGTGCAAGATACAGGTCGAGGGATTCCTGAAGATAAGTTACAGTGTATCTTTGAGCGTTTTCAACAGGTAGATGCTTCCGATTCTCGCAGTAAAGGTGGAACAGGTTTAGGACTGGCTATCTGTCGTCATATTGTCGAACAACACAATGGCAAAATTTGGGTGGAAAATGCTTCAGGAAAGGGAAGTACTTTTTATGTTAGTTTGCCTTTAACTACCAGAAAATAAATAACGATTTAATTAATAAATTTATAGATATGCCAGATTTAGAAAAAATTGCTCATCAATTAGAAAGTTCTAATTCTAAGGATCGCTTATTAGCTTTAACATCTTTAAGAGAAGTAGCCCCAGAAGATGCTGTCCCACTGATTAAAAAAGTTTTGAATGACGAAATACTACCTGTGCGTTCAATGGCAGTTTTTGCCTTGGGAGTCAAACCGACAGCAGAATGTTTTCCGCTTTTAATCGATTTATTAGCAAGTGATCCAGACTATGGTATCCGTGCTGATGCAGCAGGGGCATTGGGATATTTAAATGATATCCGTGCTTTTGAATATTTAGTCAGAGCGTTTTATGAAGACACCAATTGGCTAGTGAGATTTAGTGCTGCGGTTTCTTTGGGCAATTTACAGGATATTCGGGCAAAAGAAGTCTTAATGGAAGCTTTAGATAGTGAGGAAGTTATCTTACAACAAGCAGCGATCGCAGCCTTGGGAGAAATTAAAGCAGTTGAAGCCGTAGATAAAATTCTGAATTTTGCTGATTCTGAAGATTGGTTAATTCGCCAAAGACTTGCGGAAGCATTAGGTAAGCTAAATACAGACAAGAGTATTCCCGCTCTTAAATTTTTGGCTAAAGATCTTCATCCACAAGTACAAGAAGCAGCTAGTATTTCTTTGGAAAGTTTAGGAAAAAGTAATTAAAAAGTGGGCGTTGCATTTTTGATCAGAGGTTATTTTTGTAACTGTCAATAATTTTCTAATTAAAAAATTCAGACTTAGTAGCAATTATGGTGCGGTGGCGAGGATCGCTGGCGACAGTAGCTTGATAATCAAACCCTACTTCCTGTAATGCAGCTTCCACATTAAAGGTATAGTAATCATCACTCCAGGGTTCAGTACTTTTCATTAAGGTAAATAAAACTGGAGGTAAACCTTGAATGACAGGAGAAGCAGGATTATTATCAACAATACCAATTATTCCTCCTGGTTTGAGAATACGTAATACTTCTTGAAAAATTTGTTTGGTTGCGTGACGGGGTAATTCATGGATGACAAATTGCAGTGTTACCATATCTAGGGAATTATTATCAAGTCCTGTTGACTCTCCCAAAGCGTGTAGCCATTGAAATATTTCTTGCTGGGTATCAGTAGTTTTTGCCACCGCTAACATATAAGGCGACAAGTCTAAACCAATAGTATTGATGGGACTATTTTGTTGCTGGGAAAAATAATGATGGAGTGCTAAAGTCGAGATGCCGACAGAACAGCCTAAATCGAGGATATTGGTAATTGTTTTAGGGGTATATTTGGCTAATATGTCATAAAAACTGTGGCGTAATCGTTGTTGTGCCTCCTGCCAAGTCAAATCTTCATCTTTCCATACTCGTAAACCCATAGAGTAAGTAGCTGAAGCTGCTTCAAAAGCTGCCTGCCAACAGAGATTACCCTCGTCATAAGCATGAAAAGGTACTTGATAATAATCGGGATAAACTAAATCTTGATTAGTTAAAGAATCTAATAAATCTTTAGCGGTAGATTGTTCTAATTCTTGATAATTTTTGCGCCAGGGAATACCATTTTTTTCGGCGGTTTTAATTAGCACCTGTCGCGCTTGGCGTTGCATGATGCTATAAATCGGTTTAGTTTGAATTAAAAGATTAACAAAACGAGAAAGTAAATCCTCCCCAGCCCAATCTGGTTTTAGTTTATCAGTCGAAAGTGTCACGGCAATTTACAATGAAAGATATTTAGGAGCATTATACCTAAGTCAAGTCATCGTTTCTAATCCCTAGTCCCTAGTTATCTTGTTCCTAACTTGATTACTTTAAACTAACTTAATAAAAGAAGATTAAAAATATTGCTGCAAATTATATGCCTAGAAAAAAATTCTTGGTTGCTCTATCCTTTTTAGTTGCAGTTATTATCAGCATCGCACCTCCAGCCTCAGCACAATTGCCCTATCTACAAGATTTGGCAATTTATTCGCGAGTATTGCGTTCAGCACAGGAAACTGCACTTAATTCTGCCTGTATTCGCCTGGATGGACGTTGTTTATTCAAGCTGGCTGCTACAGATTCGGAAGTATTATCTGACAGAATCAATGAAATACAAAAGCGTTTTGGAGAAATTACAGCAGAATATTTAGCTGATACTAGTAACCAAGCAATTGTTACCATCCAGCAAAATGGTAATTTACAAGATATTTATCTTAATTTTGGTGATAATCGTCAAGAACGTCTGTTTACTGTTACTAATTCCGATGCATTAGCTAATGATGTCAGTGTTGCCATTCGAGCGCGACAATTGCAATCAACGATTGAACAAGGGTTAGAAGTAGCGATTGAAGAGCGATCGTATCAATATATACGTAAACAAATTATCATTGGCTTAAGTATTTTTTTAACAATCTGGCTACTTAATTTTCCTCTTACGTCACAGATTAGCAAATTTCATCAGTTGTCACGAGGACTTGCTCCTTCTCCTACACTCAAAAGTCTATCAATTCTCGATCAATTGGCTCGTCGTCAACAATGGAATTTAGCCGAAATAAGATATCGTTTATTACAGATAGTTCAAGTTTTAATTTGGGTTGGTGGAACGTTATTTATTTTAAATTTAATTCCCCAGACACGCATAATTTCCTTTTTGCTTATCGCTATTTTAATAATTCCCTTCCGCATCAGTATAGTGGGGGCAATTATTTATATTCTGATTCGTTTAACTTTTTTCCTGATTGCCAAAGTCAGTGCAGCAGCAGTTGAGAGTCAGACTAGCGATCTCAGAATTAATCAACGGGGTAAGTTACGAATTAACACTACAACCAGAATTTTACGCAGTGCTGCCACTATTATTTGGACAAGTATTGGAATTTTAATTGCTTTTTGGGTTAATGGAGTTGATCTTGCGCCATTTTTAGCTGGTGCGGGTATTTTAGGGTTAGGTCTTTCTTTAGCCTCACAGAACTTAATTAAAGATGCAATCAATGGTTTTATAATTATTTGGGACGATCGCTACGCTGTAGGGGATATTGTTGATATTGGTACAGTCGGTGGTTTAGTAGAAAATATTAACCTGCGAATTACCCAGTTAAGAGACGCAGAAGGTAGATTAATTACAGTACCAAATAGTGCCGTGGATATTGTGGCAAACCGTTCGAGTCAGTGGTCTAGAGCCGATTTGAGCATTCCCGTTGCCTATCAAACCGATATTGATCGTGCTATTGAAGTAATTCATGAAGTAGCCGAAGGCATAGCAACAGATCCCAAATGGCAAGATCGGATCTGGGAGTTTCCTAATATTTTAGGGATTGAACAATTTAGCGATCGCGGTATTTTAATTCGTGTTTGGATTAAAACTGAACCGCTACAACAGTGGGATGTTGCTAGAGAATTTCGCCGTCGGATCAAAATTGCTTTTGATAAAGCTGATATTCCTATCCCTGTACCCCAACAACAAATACTTTTGGAAAAGAAAAAGTTATTTAATCAAGATTTTTCGGGAATGAGAGATTAGGATTGAATTTAAATTCATTGAGCGATTATGCGTCGAGACTCGATATTTTATAAACTATTTCAGCAATGCCCAACTTTATTAAATGATAAGGTTTTCAAGATTTTTATACGGTTGCTTTACTTACGCCTACATCTACTAACCACTAACAAAATAATTCCTTGTCCCCTTAGCATCTAAAGCTGTTCCCAGACGATTTAAAGCATGAACGTAAGCTGCCGTCCGAACGTCTATATCTAAATTTTGAGCAATAGACCAAGTATTTTCGGCTTCTATTCGCATTTTCTCTTGTAAACGCTGATTAACTTCTTCTAAAGTCCAATACCATCCGTTACGATTTTGTACCCATTCAAAATAACTAACCGTAACTCCACCAGCGTTAACTAAAATATCGGGAAAGACATAAATACCTCGTTGTGTCAAAATCTGATCAGCATCAAAGTTAATTGGGCCATTGGCTACTTCAAAGATATATTTAGCTTTAATATCGGCAGCATTATCGGCAGTAATTTGATTTTCTAAAGCAGCAGGAATCAAAACATCTACATCTAAAGCCAGTAATTCTTGATTAGAAATTACCTGATGTTCCACAATACTACAAACACTATCATGACAGTAGACTGCTTTTATTTCGCGACTTTGGTTTTTATGTTCCCTGACACTAGCAATATCTAAACCCTGTGGTGCATAAATTCCTCCTTTAGAGTCACTCACTGCGACTATTTTATATCCAGCTTCGGCGAGTAAACTTGCTAAAGTTGCACCTGCATTACCAAAACCCTGAATCGCCACCGTGGTTTCTGTCGTTATTAGTTCAAATTTAGGCAATATAGTTTGAATAACGGTAAATGCGCCCATTGCGGTAGCTGTATCTCTGCCTTGGCTTCCACCCAAAGCTAAAGGTTTACCTGTAACGACTCCCCGACATAATTTGCGTTTGATAGTACTATATTGATCCATCATCCAGCCCATAATTGTAGCGTTGGTATAAACATCAGGGGCAAGAATATCAATATCAATTCCAATTGCATCAGCGATCGCATCTATGTAACCGCGACTCAATCTTTCTAATTCTGCCGTCGATAATTCTTTGGGATTGACAGTAATACCGCCCTTTGCACCACCAAAAGGTAAATCTAATAAAGCACATTTAAAAGTCATCCAGAAAGCCAGAGATTGCACCTCATCTAAACTGACATGAGGATGATAACGAACTCCTCCTTTACCTGCACCTCTCGTATCGTCGTAACGCACCCGATATCCAGCAAATACTTTTAATCTACCATCATCCATTCTTACAGGAATCGAGACACTAAGGCTAGTTTTAGGATGTTGCAAACGAGCGATCGCATCTTCGGAGATATTTACGTGTTTTAAAGCTTGTTCTAATCTTTTACTAGCATCTGCTAGTAAGGAAGAAGTTGTCGAGTCGTCTTGATTTTGCATTCTTATCCAAATACTAAATTTTTAGTTGATAATTTTATGAGATGTTTAGAGTTTTATTCAGATGAACTTAGTCATCGTCATTAATTATTATTAAATATTTAATTTTTTCAGTAGGAATAGCTGCGATCGCATCTAAAAACTTACCTGTGTTACCATTTGCACCCCATTGAAAACCGAGATCTAAAGCCATTTGCTTGAGTTTTTCTGGAGTATCTTGATTAACCCTGGCTTGCAGAATAACTCGTTCTAACTTTGGTCTACCCACGATGATTAATCCCCAATTCAAATAGCTTTTCTTGCACATCTTCGGTAACTGACTTCAGGCTTATATTCGCCATGTCCGTTACCGTCTTCGTTACTCAATCGCATCACCTCCTTTGCTAGTAACTTTGCTTTATTTTACAAATCTTTTAGAATAAATGAAATGCATTTACCCTGAAATTTAGTAATTGTTAATTATTTGATAATCTAAGAAAAGAAGTTTAAAAAACTAATAACTAATAACTACAAATATTATTACCCTCGGTTTCACATTGTACCCTTGTGGTATACCATAGATGAGCAGCGTCCTATGACTTCAAATACCAATGATCATCGCTCTTTTGTCCAAGCTTTACAACTAAGAAGAGAACAATTAGCCAAATTAATTGAATATCCAGTTTTATTATGGTCAGGTAATTTGATCAGCCGAAACTTTTACGCCAATAAATTTCCTTTTCGCGCTAGTAGTCATTTTTTATATTTTGCAGGACTACCTTTAACTAATACGGTGATTCGTTTAGATGGTGGCAAATTAGAGTTATTTATGGATAATCCACCACCACAAGCAACTCTTTGGCATGGTGAAACGGCTTCACGAGAGGAAATTGCTGCCACAATTGCTGCAAAAGCAGCTTATCCGTTAGCAGAGTTATCAGGAAACACCGAGGAAGTAGCAACTATAGCTGTACAAGATTTAGCTACTTATCAGCAACAATGCCAAATATTAAATCGCTCTGTAGCCTTATCGCATCAGGCAGAAGAAATTGATTTAGCGTTAGTCCAGGCAATAGTTAAATTGCGATCGCGTCACGATGATCTAGCTTTATCAGAATTGCGTCAATCTGCTCAAGTTTCAGTTTTAGCACATATAGCAGGAATGCAAGCTACCCACAAGTCTCAAACCGAGGCGGAAATACGAGGGGCAATGGAAGGGGTAATTATCGCTCAAAATATGAGTTGTGCTTATAACAGTATTGTGACAGTGCATGGAGAAGTATTACACAATGAAACGTATGATAACCAATTAAAACCAGGGGATTTATTATTAGCGGATGTGGGGGCGGAAAATCCTCATGGTTGGGCAGCAGATATTACCCGTACTTGGGCAGTTTCAGGTAAATTTTCTAGCACTCAAAAAGATATTTATGAACTAGTTTTAGCTGCTCACGATCGCTGTATTGACGAGATACATCCTGGAGTAGAATACCAAGATATTCATTTACTAGCTGCCGAGATCATCGCTGAAGGTTTAGTAAATTTAGGTATTTTAAAAGGTAATCCTCAAAATTTAGTCGATATGGATGCCCATGCTTTGTTTTTCCCTCATGGTATTGGACATTTATTAGGTTTAGATGTTCACGATATGGAAGATTTAGGAGACGTAGCAGGTTATGAAGCAGGTAGAGTCAGGAGCGATCGCTTTGGATTAGGCTATTTACGGTTAAATCGTCCTTTACAGCCAGGAATGTTAGTCACTATCGAACCAGGTTTTTATCAAGTGCCTGCAATTTTAAATAATGCTGAGTTTCGCTCTCGATATCAAGATGTCGTTAATTGGGAGCGTTTAGCTCAGTTTGCAGATGTTAGAGGCATTAGAATTGAGGATGATGTTTTAGTAACTGATACTGGTACTGAAATTTTAACCGCAGACTTACCTACAAAAATTCAAGACATCGAAAATTTAGTCGGCGATTTGGATTTGTAAGTTATCAATTATCTATTATTAAAAGCTTTACATCAAGCTTATAAAGGGTTAAAAACTACTGTAGTCTAATTTTTCCGACAAACATATTTTCTAGCACAATGCCTAATGCAGAATAATTCTTTGCTCAACTCCCTTAGTCATAAAATAGATAAAGTGGTAATAGGTCAGTCAGACCTCGTTAAACAATTACTAGTTGCTTTGCTGAGTGGTGGTCATGTGATTATTGAGGGAGTACCAGGTACAGGCAAAACCTTAATGGTCAAAGTATTATCCAAATTAATAGCTGCGGATTTTCGACGCATTCAACTAACCCCTGATATTCTGCCTTCAGATATTTTAGGCACAAATATTTTTGACCTCAATAGTCGCGATTTTATCCTGAAAAAAGGCCCTGTTTTTACAGAAATTTTATTGGCTGACGAAGTTAATCGTACTCCGCCTAAAACTCAAGCAGCTTTATTGGAGGCAATGGAAGAACAACAAGTTACTCTCGATGGCGAAACTATGCCTCTCCCTTCTTTATTTTGGGTAGTTGCGACGCAAAACTCTTTGGAATTTGAGGGAACATATCCTTTACCAGAAGCTCAACTCGATCGCTTTTTGTTTAAGTTACTAGTAAATTATCCGACTAAAGAAGCGGAAAAACAGATGTTACTCAATACCCAAGCAGGATTTAAAGCCAAAAAACCAGATTTGGATTTATTGAAAGCGATCGCTACTGTCGATGATATTCTGAGATTACGAGAACAGGTGCAAAAAATTCAGGTAGAAGATAATATTTTTGATTATTTACTTAATTTGGTTGAACGCACTCGTCAACATCCTGACTTGATTTTGGGCGCATCACCAAGATCTGCTGTAGCTTGGTTAACTGCTACAAAAGCTAATGCTTATCTATCAGGAAGAGATTATGTTATTCCCGACGATGTTAAAGAAGTCTCTGCACCTTTATTACGCCATCGTCTCCTCCTCAAACCAGAAGCCCAACTTGATAATGTCAAAATTGACGAGGTAATTGAATCTATACTTAAGCAAGTATCTGTACCAAGATAACCTATAACCTATAACCGCTTGACAACGAAGTTAAAGATTTTTACCTTTTACCTTTTACCTACTATCCACTACTTACTACCTACTACCTAAAAGAAACTTTCTACTTTTTACCATGATTCCTTCCCGACGATGCTATGTACTATTATCTATAGGTGGTGTAAGTGCTGCGCTGCTAGATATTCTGATTAATCGTCAGGTTAGTTTGAGTTTTTTGCGAATTTATAATTTTGTGCTGTTAGTTGCAACTATTGTAGATGCGTCTCAGGTTAAATCTAGTGCGGTTAAGGTAACAAGGGAAAAAATAGATCGCCTTTCGGTAGGTAGAGATAACCCCATTAAATTAAAGATTAAATCTGGAAAACAACAAGCGATCGCTCGCATTCGTGATGCCTTTCCTCAATTTACTGTTGATCGAGACACTCTAGAAATTAATTTACCTGCTAATAGCCATGAGGAATTAACTTATATTATCCATCCTAATAGTCGTGGAGAATATGAATGGGGAGATATTCATGTCCGTCAGTTAGGTAAATTGGGTTTGGCTTGGCGAGATTGGCAGATTCCAGCGAAACAAAAAGTCTTAATTTATCCTGATTTAATTGGCTTAAAACAGCTTTCGATTCGTTTAACAATTGAAAATACAGGGACAATGCGTCAAGCACGCAGACTTGGTAATGGTACAGAGTTTGCAGAATTGCGGGAATATCGAACTGGAGAAGACATTCGTTTAATTGACTGGAAAGCTACGGCGCGCCGTTATCGCCCTGTAGTCCGAGTTTTAGAACCAGAACAAGAACAAACCCTCTTTATTTTATTAGATCGGGGACGTTTAATGACTGCGAGGGTAAGTGGTTTAAAACGTTTTGATTGGGGTTTAAATGCGACTTTATCTTTGGCTTTGGCAGGTTTAAGTCGTGGGGATAAAGTCGGGGTAGCAGTATTTGATCGCGATGTGACTACCTGGATTCCTCCCGAAAGAGGTAATCATCATTTATCCAAGTTAGTCGATCGCCTGACTCCTATTCAACCTGTATTATTAGAACCAGATTACTTGGGTGCGGTAACTAAAGTCATTACGCAACAAACTCGACGGGCTTTGGTAGTTGTAATCACCGATATTGTTGATGTGACGGCTTCTAGTGAATTACTCAGTGCCATGATTCGTTTAACTCCTCGCTATCTACCGTTTTGTGTCACCCTCAAAGATCCTTTGATAGATCAAATTGCCCATGCTGACACAGATAATACTAAAGACATCTATGCCCGTGCAGTAGCCTTAGATTTATTAGCCCAACGTCAAGTAGCCTTTGCTCAATTAAGACAACAAGGAGTCTTAGTCTTAGATGCACCTTGCGATCGCATTAGTGAAGAAATAGTTGATCGTTACTTACAATTGAAAGCTCGGAACTTATTATAATATACGCCCAAGATGAATGTTTTAGTAATTTAATCTAAATTGCTGGGCGATTTTAATCTTTTTTTGACTGGGGTTGAGTTGAGGTGGGATTGTTTACTGTAGGATAACTGGTATATAAGTAAGCAATTTTTTTTTAAGCGTTTACTTGCGTTGATACCCCCCGGTTAATCATGCTAGCTTCTGAAACTGAAATTACTCGCCTACGCCAGAAACTTGATCAAACTTATCAAACATTACCAACGCTACAACGGCAGATGGTCAGGCTGTTTTCGGTAATTTACGAACCTGTTAGTAGAACTAACTTTTTGCAATGTTTAAGTGCTATTGGGGAAAAGGATGAGCAGGGTAAAACTTGGACTAGTAAAACTCTCAAAACCCATTTGGAAGAGCTTTTGGCAAAAGAGTTAATCATTCAAGAAAGAGGCAAATCTCCTCAATGCCATCCCTTAATTGCCGAAATTGCGACTCGTGATGCTATTGAAGCTAATGTTTGGTCGGATATGGTCAAAATAGCGGAACAGTATTTACCTGTTTCTCTTTATTACAACAATAAAGATGCGAGACATTTTAACAGCATAGAACAATTGTTACGGGAAGTTCGGATTGGAATTTATCGCCAGGATATGGAATTTATCTTCCAACAGTTGGAATGCTATCAGAAATATAGCTACCATCAAGAACCACTTTTGCTTGATGATATATTTAATTTACTTTTTAATAATCCCTTTGATCCTTACTGGTTTAATCAACTACCGCAAGAGTTTTACGAATTAGGATTAGCCAGCACTTTATCGAATTCGCTTATGAGTTTGTCTGCTGCTGAGGAGCATTTTACATTACTCAAAACAGAAGCAGATAAGTCAGATGGACGTTGTTCAGATATTTTACGCTTATTGTTGGCTGAACAATTAATTCTACGGGACGATCGCGAAGCAGCTAAACATAGTTTGGAACAAGTTGACTCACAATTGCAAGAACCAGCTAATGTTTTTTGGGGATGGTTAGCTTTTTTAGAAGGGGATACTCAAAAAGCGATCGCTCTTTATACTTCAGCCTTGGAATCTCTTAAAAAAGGGGCGAAAAAACGGAAGGTATTTTTTGATTCTTTGGGGGGTGTTTTTTTTGTCTTAGCATTGTTACAAGATGGCTCTCCTCCCAGACTCCAAGAAGCAGAAGCATACTGTCAGATTATGGCTGCTAAAGATGATAGTAGTTGGCTGAGTTATATCTATGCTTGGTTGTCAAAAGTTTTAAAAATTCAACAGGGTGATCTAAGTCAGAAAGAGTGGGTAAATTTTGCTCAAATTGCTGATTATCAGGAAAGTCATAGTCTTGAAACCTTTTTTTGTTCTCTCTGTCTTTACTGGGTGGATGAAGCACAAGCAAGAAGACGTGTACCCAGATTGTTAAAATCCCTTGCTGATCAGGCAGAAGCTACTGGTTATTATTGGTTGGCAGTAGAAGCAGCAGAATTGTTATTTCGTCTTAAAACTAAAAAAAGTTTAGTCGCAGAAGTAAATTCTAAAACTGAAACCTCTTCTCTAGTTGATTTAATTAAGCTACAGCAACCTTGGGAACTATCTTTAAAAGCTTTAGCTAACATCCAAAAACCCGAAGTCGAGGTAAAAATCGAGTCGGAAAAACGTCTAGTGTGGCTGCTTACTGTTTACAGCACTAGCTTTATGTTGCAACCTCGCGAACAAAAGATTACCGCTAAAGGAAGCTGGAGTAAAGGTCGTCCTATTGCCATGAAACGCCTTTATAGTAGTCCAGGTCAATTTGATTATTTAACAACTCAAGATTTAAAAATTTGTAGTCATATCGATACTGATTATTATGGTTATTACGAGCAAGTTGAATATAATTTTAGCGATCGCGCTCTTGTTGATTTAGTTGGTCATCCTTTGGTTTTTTGGTCAGATTCTCCGACTACTCGTGTAGATATTGTTGCAGGTGAACCAGAATTAATTGTCAAAAAGAAAGAAGAGCGTTTAACCCTCCAGTTTTCCCCAAAACTACAAGCAAATAAAGATCTTATCTTCGTTAAGGAAACACCAACTCGTCTGAAAATTATTGAAATTACTCCTGAACATCAACGCATTGCTACTATCCTGGGGAAAAATAATTGTTTAAATGTACCTGCTGCTGCTTCTCAACAGGTTTTAGCTGCTATTAGTGGTGTATCTCCCATTGTTACTGTTCATTCTGATATTGGTGGTGGGGTGGAAAGTGCGACGGAAGTTACCGCTAATTCTCAACCTCATGTCCATCTTTTACCCGCAGGGGAGGGATTAAAAGTAGCTTTACTCTGTCGTCCTTTTGGGGAAATAGGTTCTTATTATCGTCCTGGGCAAGGTGGGTTAACGGTCATTGGCGAAATTGAGGGGAAACGGCTGCAAACTACCCGTAATATGACAGAAGAAACGGAACTTGCTGATCAGGTGCTTAAATCCTGTTCGATTCTAAGTCGTATTGAGTCTGAGAGTGGGGAATGGTTAATCGAAGATCCAGAAGATTGTTTATCTCTGTTATTAGAACTACAAGAATTAGGAGAGCGAGCAATCATTGAGTGGCCCGAAGGCGAAAAACTGCGAATTACGCATCAAGCAGGGTTAAATGACTTTCAAATGCAGATTAAACGCCAAAATGACTGGTTTTCTGCTAGTGGAGAGTTAAAACTGGACGCTAATTTAGTGTTAGATATGGAAAACTTGTTAGCACTACTAGAAAAAACGCCCAGTCGCTTTATTCCCATTGGGGATGGTCAATTTATCGCCCTCACTCAACAATTTCGTCAACGTTTAGATGAATTAAAAACCTTTGGTAATAAACAGGGTAACAGTTTACAGTTTCATCCTCTAACTTCGCTAGTTTTAGAAGATGCGATCGCTGATGTCGGTAAAATTAAAGCGGATAAACACTGGAAACAACAAGTCCGTAAACTCAAGGAAGTTAAGAATTTACAGCCAAAATTACCCTCAACGCTACAAGCGGAATTAAGAGATTATCAACAAGAAGGGTTTGATTGGTTATCCCGTCTGGCTCATTGGGGAGTAGGAGCTTGTTTAGCCGATCAAATGGGTTTAGGTAAAACTTTGCAAGCATTAGCCTTAATCCTCTCCCACGCAGCTAAAGGAGCTACCTTGATTATTGCTCCCACCTCTGTCTGTATGAATTGGATTAGTGAAGCCGAAAAATTTGCACCTACCTTAAATCCCATACAGTTTGGTTATGGCGATCGCCAACAAACTTTAAATGACTTACAACCTTTTGATCTATTTATATGCAGCTATGGTTTATTACAACAAGAAGAAGTAGCATCAATGCTAGCAGAGGTAGAGTGGCAAACTATTGTTCTAGATGAAGCCCAGGCGATTAAAAACATGACTACCAAACGCTCTCAAGCAGCGATGAAACTTCAGGGTAAATTTAAATTAATCACTACAGGCACACCCATCGAAAACCATCTGGGGGAATTATGGAATCTATTTCGTTTTCTTAATCCAGGTTTATTAGGCTCTTGGGAAGAATTTAATCAACGTTTGGCTATCCCCATTGAAAAAAACCAAGATAAACAAGCGAAAAAACAACTAAAAAAACTGATTCAACCTTTCATCTTACGTCGCACCAAAACTCAAGTATTAGAAGAATTACCCTCTCGCACCGAAATTACTCTTCACGTAGATCTGTCCTCAGAAGAAATGGCATTTTACGAAGCCTTAAGACAAAAAGCGATCGCCAAACTAACTGACAGTGATGCTCATGCAGGGACTAAACATCTGCAAGTTTTAGCAGAAATTATGAAACTACGTCGCGCCTGTTGTAATACTCGTTTGGTTATGGCTGATAGTAGTTTACTCAGTGCCAAGCTAGAAGTCTTTGGAGAAATACTAGAAGAATTATTAGAAAATCAACATAAAGCTTTGGTATTTAGTCAATTTGTCGATCATTTACATATAATTCGTGATTATCTCGAACAGAATAATATATCCTATCAATATCTTGACGGTAGTACCCCAGCCAAACAAAGAAAAATCAGGGTAGATCAATTCCAAGGAGGACAAGGAGATATCTTTCTAATTTCTCTCAAAGCAGGAGGTACAGGATTAAATCTTACTGCTGCCGATTATGTCATCCACATGGATCCCTGGTGGAATCCTGCCGTCGAAGATCAAGCAAGCGATCGCGCTCACCGCATCGGACAACAACGTCCTGTAACTATTTATCGCCTAGTAACCAAGGACACAATTGAAGCCAAAATTGTCGAACTACATCACCACAAACGCGATCTCGCTGATAGTCTCCTTGAAGGTACAGAGATGAGCGGTAAAATCTCCACCGAGGAATTGTTGCATTTAATGACACAGTGATGATTACTAATTACTAATTAATGTAATCTGAAGAACTTACGTCAATTCACATCAAGCGGTATGATAAATCTCAGGCAACAACTTCTGAGGTAATTCATGACCCTGCAACGCTCGAAATTGATTCGCCAACTAACATTTCATTATCAATCTAAAATACATTTAAGCAAACGATACAAGATAATATCTATCTTCAGACAATTATCTTTCTCTCTGATTTGTTCAGTAGCTCTCTTTCCAGCGTCCTCTGTAGCTCAGATTACCCCAGATGGTTCTGTGCCAACAACAGTAGAACAACTAGAAGAAATTATGAGAATCAACGGCGGAGAAAGAGAAGGTAACAATCTTTTCCATAGTTTTGATGAGTTTTCCATTCCAGAAGGGATGGAAGCTGTTTTTGAAAATTCAACTGACATTGAGAATATTTTCACCCGTGTTACTGGGGAATCTGTTTCTAACATTAATGGCATTCTCACTACTCAAGGTGATGCCAACTTCTATTTCATTAACCCCAACGGTATTGTTTTTGGTGACAATGCGAGTCTTAATGTTGGTGGTTCTTTTATTGCATCGACTGCCGAAAGCGTTCAATTTGAAAATGGTTCGGAGTTTTCTGCTACCAACCCAGAGCAACCAATTCTTGATCTGACTGGTTTTCCTACTGGTCTTGGTTTGGGTTCTAATCCTGGGGCAATTACTGTTAATGGTTCGGGCAATCAGATTACACCTAGTGAAGGCTCAAATCCAACTTTTACTGAACCGAATGGAAGTCAACTTAGCGTGAGTGAAGGAGAAACGCTGGCATTAATAGGAAATGGAATTAACCTAAACTCTGCGACACTCAATGGGCAAATAGAATTGGGAAGCATAAACACAGGACTAGTGAATATACAAGATAGCAACTCTGGATTGACTTTCGACTACGATAATATTATGAGATTTAGTAACATTGATATACAAAATCAAACTGTTATTAATGGCAGTAATGATATCAGTGGGAATATTAATCTAACAGGAGCAAACATACAATTTCTGACTGGCTCATTAGTATTAATCCAAAATCAACAGCAAGCACAGGGAACACTTTCAATTAATGCTACTGAATCTGTAGTTTTGAGAGAAACATCCTCTGATGGTCAGGTTTCTAGTAGTATCCAAACACAAACTCTTGGTTCTGGTCGTGGCACAACAATTGAGGTCACAACTCCACGTTTATCTTTTGCTGACGGAGCGCGCATACAAGCTGCTACTTATAGTGAGGCAACAGGTGGAGACGTTAATGTCATAACTACTGAAAGTGTAGAACTACTCCCGAATACCTCTGCTAACCCAAATCGACCGAGTGGGCTGATATCAGGTTTGGGAACAACAGCGTTTGCAGATGGTCAAGCAGGAAATAATCGTATCGATACTCCCGTATTGCGCGTATTTGACGGTGGAATTATTGCAGCTTCTACCACTGGTAATGGCGCAGGAGGAAATCTCACTGTAAATGCTAAAACTATTGAACTAAGTGGTATTAATCAAGATAGAGGCGCGCCTAGTGCGATTGGCTCAACAGCCTTCAGTTCAGGCGATTCTGGCTCTGTAGTCGTCAATGCCGATAATATTACCCTTTCAGAAGGTGGCTCGATTAATACTTCTTCTATAGGTAGCGGTAATGGAGGTACGTTATTTATCAATGCACAACAGCTTTCTATTAATAGCGGAAGTAGTGTTAGTGCTGCTTCTGCTTCTGGAGAAGGTGGTAATGTTAATCTTAATACTGATAATCTCCAGCTAGATAACGAAAGCCAAATTACAACTGAAGCTGGCAATGAAGGCGATGGTGGCAACATAACCATTAACACCTCTAACCTAAGCGCAAAAAAAAACAGTAACCTAACCACATCTGCTGTCGGTGGTGACGGTGGCAACATCAATATCACTGCCGACACCATCTTAGGCTTAGAAAACAGCGATATTACTGCCAATGCTGTCGGTGGCAATGGCGGTAACATCACTATTAACAGCGATTTAATCTATGGATATAAACAGCGAAGCGAAATAACACCCTTTGAAGATATCACTGCCAGTTCTGAACTTGGTATAGATGGAACAATAACCATCAACTCTCCAGAAACTTCAACTGAGGAAGACATCACCTTTTCCGCCTTAAAAATTGAGCCACGAGACTACAAAAAACTACTCAAAGGCAGTTGCCTCGATGATAACCATCCAGGACGGGAAGTATTTAACTATACAGGTGGTGGAATACCAGAAAGTCCTGATGACTATTACGATGATCTAGAATATTATGTCCCTGACGTCAGCCAACTAACTCAACCTCCTGATAATACTGCTAATAACACTCCACCAATTTGGCAACCAGGAGATCAGATTATCCCAGCTAATGCAGTAGAAGTCAGAAATGGCAGA
>JBOFLX010000057.1:0-30614 GCA_051658085.1 Waterburya sp. | reverse complement strand
TCCAAACATCCAAACCTTATGATTAGAGCGAATTGCTACAATATACTCTATATTTAATTGTTCTAAAACTGCAATTACATCCCCACTTTCACCATACAGACTATCGGCTAATACTAACTTAATCTTAAAGTTCCATTTTGGTAATTCTTTGATTATTTCTACGGCTAGTTGTGGTTTACTTTTATATATATCTTCGTCTTTCAGACATTTTTTGGGCTTGAATATTTTAAACAGCAAAGGATATGTTATACCTTCTACTACTGCATAAGCATTTACTGAAACAATGCCATTTTTTGTTTTTCCTAAATTACCAATATATTGTCTGGCTACATAATCAGTTGTTTTTCCCTTCTTGGCATCTCCCGTTTCATCTAGACAGAGAATTATTTCTCTTTCTCCAATGAATAATTTCGTCATCCATAACCTAATTTCTCTGGCTTTTTCGACATCCCAATTAGCCGAAGCTAAAAAATAGTTCAATCCTTGACTATCTTTTAATCCTACCGCTCTTGCTATCTTTGTCAATGATTTTCTAGGTATTTCTGCAGGGCATTCCTAAATGTAATAATTTCCAGGCTTCATAATTTCTGAGATCAGAAAATAGGGTTTGATATGCTTGACAATAGTTATCGATAAAACCCACTGTTGGTGATGCTTTTCTTCTTTGTGTCACCATTTCTCATTTGGTTCTTCTTTTTGGCTATTCTTCTCATTTTACTACCCCATAGTCATAAAAGAGGGATCAGACAACGAATTGAAGGAGTTTTTCATGAGATTCAGAATACTGGTCGTAATCCCGAACGACTACTCAATAAGACTGTTAATGGCTTTGTTACTCATATGGCAGCTAAAATCGCCTCTCATACCTTACGCCTTCTTCTTCGCCGTCAATTTGGAATTGATATTCAAACTTTTCAATCCATATCGACTTACTAAAATTTAATTCACATCAGACGTATTAGTAGTTTTACATAGTAACTCTGGCTGGTCTCGTGATACCAATAATATCATCAATATCAACCCCTTCTTCTGAAGATGGATTTAAAGTATTTTCCAGTTGAGCTATGACAACTTGTTGCAGATACTTATACAAAGGTTGTATCAGTCCACTAGAACGATTATGTAAATGAGTAACAATTTCCTCATTGTCTGCCAAGTTCGGTTTTTCTTCCCATAGCCCTAAAACCTCTTCTTCCCAAGCTGCAACAACTGAAGTTACTTCGTCTAATGTCAATGTTCTGTAGTTATGGACAGTCAAAAACATATTGCTAATATGTTCGTATCCTCTAAATTGAGCTAATCTTTCCTCCAAGTCGTAAGCCCCTGACATAACAACAGGAATCTTCAGATCTTCATAAATTTTGACCAATTCAACCATTGCTTTGCGCTTGAGAAGGTGGGCATCATCTACAATCAACAATTGAACTTGATATGACTTGAGAGTTCCCCTAACACGCCTTCTCAAATCTCTTAGTTGACCAGCATTTAAAGGACGCTTTAAAGCATTGAGAATATCAATGTGTATATCATTAGCTCCTCCAGGCAGACTAGTTCTGACATATAGAACTTTGGTAGGAATTGAAAGTAGGTTGTCTTTTTGGCGAACTAAACTATCAAAATAATCGTAGCAAGATTGCGATAAATTTGAGCCTTTGTCCTCCAATACCAAACCACATAGCTTCAGTTTTCTTTGTTTATCAAGCCACTTATGTAGGTCTACGTCGCGTTCGGTTTCAATAAAAGGATTAGCACCCAAAATATGATTAATCTCTGCCCGAACTATTTCCTGCTTATTTTCTACAGGTAGTTTTCTTTCGCTAGGTTGTTGAATTAATTTAGCCATGTTTATCTACTTAATGATTATGGTTCACAAATCTATCCCAATTAGAAGCTTTAACTCTTGCAGGTTTAACTTTAGATTTGTTTTGTCTATTTTTTAAAGTCACTGGTTTTATGGGCAATAATTTTTTCTTACTGGCAGTTGCAGCTTGGTTATCATTCCGAACGGGAGCTTTAAATTCAACAATATTAAGTCCTGTCCTATCTTGATCGATTCTCTTCTGTTCCTTCTTGCGATTGTCAGCTTTGCTTTGTTTTCTTTTGTTTTCTACTGCCTGCTGTCTATCCAAACGCTCGGAATAGATTGAAGTTCGGTCGAGTTGTTTACTTTCACGAGTAATTCTTTTGTTTCTAGCCTTCTGCTCCCAGATAGAAAATAGATCGGTTCTATCCCTAGCTTGAATTATTCCGAGATATTTTGCTGGTTGTCCATTTTCTTCTTTGGTATAAGCCATCAATCTCAAAATATTACTGGGGTCATAACGTAATGTTATATATTCAGATTGGCAATATCTGAGACATTTACCTTTATAGATCGAGTTAGCAAATTGTATTTGACCCTTTCTTTGCAGTTTACGATCTGTGGACTTAAGCAAACAGATATCTAATTTTCGCTCGTCTATCTCCTCTAATGGTTCAAGCAGCATAGACTCCCATCTACTAACACGAGTTTGATTTTTAGCACGAGGATAAGGATTTTGATTATAGTTGTCTACTATAAATCGAACTAACAATCTTTCAAATTCATCTAAGGTCAAACAAGCTTCTTGTTCGGCATTTTGAGGTCGTTTTTGAATATTTGAACCTGTGTAACCTGGTATAGACGCTAAGAATTCTGTATTAATTGTGCCAAAAGGACGCTCTACTAGTCCTCCTTGTTGGGGATAAGCACGTAAGCGAAGTTCGATTCCTAATTGTGCTGCAATTTGTCTCAAATGGTTGGATTTAAATTCTTTGGCTCTATCGGTGATGAAATATTGAGGTATGCCCGATAAATTCCATTCTTTCTGTAATTTATATTCTTGACCGTATTTTTTGGGTAAAAATGCGTGCCGTAATGCTAAAGCAACTTCATGAGAACCTGGTTTTTTGAAACTGATATGATATCCAACAATACAGCCTGAATTAGACTCAATCACAGTAGTCAAGTAAGGACGACCGATCTCATTTCCTTCTACATCCACTAAAAGAACATCGGAGTCTGTATGATCGCACTGAAAAATTTGATTGCTGTGAGTTATTTCCAGTTGTCCATCTATAGTTTGAATAAATTGTTTTAGTCCTTGCCCTGGATGACGTAGCTTTTTCTTATTTAGGAATGGTTCTAAAACTTTGTAGACTGTGACGTGGGAAGGAAATTCACGATCTTTTAAACCCGCTAGTTTGGCTTCTGCTTCGATTAATTTCCAGATTTGAAAACAGTTGACTTCTAACTTCTTATCTTGATTTTTCTTATTCAGCAGTCGTCTTTTCTCTTTGTAAAGGTTAACGATTTTTTCTTGCCATTCGGGACTAATACGAAGTTGCCCTTTGTCGGCTCTAACTATTGAAGCTAATGCACTGAGTCCCTCCTGTTCAACCTTTGCAACCATTCGACGAATAGTTCTGGTACTTTTTTCTAATTTATCTGCTGCTTCTTCGATCAACCTAGTTTTTGCCTTAAGGTCGCTAGCGAAACGAATACCTTCAACTAATTCCATCTTCAGCTTATCTCTTTCCGAAAGCTCAGAAAATATTGTGTATTCTTTCTCTTCTGACACATCTGTAACAGCCATTAGGCTTTCTTCAGATAGTTTTTCTGGAGCCAAATTAACCATATTGCGATCGCCCTAGTTAAATCAACTATTTCATTATTCTACCGTTATTAGCGATAACAGCGAAATTTTATTTTTATTGCATCTTAAATTTGAGATGTTTTGAAGTTCGACAATTTTGGCTGGTAAATTGCGCTCATATTAGGCAATAATTGACAGATTAAAACAATAGCTCTTAGTAGTACAACTGTTGCCAAATTTTGTAATGGAACTTGACGTTCAACACGCTTTGCGGTTTAAAGGGACTTTCGCAACCTTTGTAAGGTTTGCCCAATTACCCGAAATTTAGGATTTTGGTTTAAAGCATGAAAAACTTCTGGTTGACTTGTTTGGACTACTTGATTGTACGCTTCGATACTATAGGCAAACTTAGGTATATTAACTATAGACTTTTTATTTTGCACAAGTAAGCCATTAGTTAAGTAGACAGGGGTTAAAAAGTTCAGGTATGTAAAGCTTTATGAAGTATCTAGTTTTGACGGAAATCTGAATCGCTCTGCAACATATTTACCAGCCTCTGCTCTGGCATCAATTCCATCTATGGTAGTCAATGGATATAGCCCAACCAGAACCCAACTCTGAGGATTTATCAAAATCGCCACAATTATTTCTATGCTTCTTCTAAAAATTTAACCTTCTGATTTAGTATTGCGATCGCTTCTTTTTGTTCTTCAACAACTTCACTCAGGGAAGCGATCGTCTCTTGATGATCTTTGACTATCTTGGTTAAGGTTGCAATAATATCCATCGGGTTAATTGCCTGCTTATCTGGTGAAGCAATTACATCTGGAACTTCTTCGGCGATAAAACCCAAATGTAAAGTCTGGTTTTGGTCTGCTTTGTAGGTGAATTTTACTGGATTTAGACCTTGTAAAATTTGTCCGACTTCTTGACTAGAAAGGTTGGTTATATTATCCCTAAAAGTTTGAGATGAAGTAACATTGACATCTTTTACTTTCAACTCATCTGTTACGTTAAATTTGCCCTTTAAAGACAAATAATTAGAATTATCCTCTTTTTCGATTACTAAAAGCTCTTGGTTTTGGTCATCGGTTAAGCGAACTATTTCTGAATTGTTATTAGTTTTAATATGCAATCGCGCAGATGGGTTATTAATACCGATCCCAATACTCCCTGAGTTAGGGTTTGATTTCCCAAAAGTAATATCTCCTGATTTGAGACTTATACCTTTATCAAATTGATAACCTTGAGTATTATCTTGATCGGTTATGAATTGTACTAGATTATTAGATGGGTTATTTGGTGGCGTTACTTGTAAAAAATTATTATCATTACCTATTTTCAAATCACCATCAATATGTAGCTTTATGTCATCACTATCATCAGGAGGATTGGTATTAATTCCAATGCGGTTAAATTGGGCCTGTTGAAATTCTAAATTGCCATTAAATGTTATTTTTTCGTTTTCTAAAGTTATATTTGCAGCACCATTTAAAGTGCTATTTAAGGATAGAATCTTAGAATTCAAGGATAGACTATCAGAACTTTCGATTTTACCTTCTGAAGACAGTGTTATCCTTTTATCAAATTTATACCCATTGATTGTGTTTGAAGATGTAAATTGTACTGGATTAAGGAGCTATTATCTTGATTCATCGAACAACCTCAACATTTAGACGAATTCCAGCTGGATTTAATAACAGTAATTGAGCGGGTAGAATGCGATTGTTGGCTGTATCCCATCGCGCAGGCAAAGATGGTAAGGATTGTTCGAGGCTGAGGGGTAGATCGAGACGATGAAAGGTATCTAAATCTACGGCAATTACACCTTCGCTCGATTGCATGATGGCGATCGCTTCTGCTGCTGTCACTGCTTGACCGAAATTTCGCTCTTCAAAGGCAAATAACGTCTTTAAGGTTGTCTCCACGCGAGCGATGACTTTATCTGCCAGATAGCGCGGATCGATGGTTAATTTGGCTGCTAAGTTAAATTGCAGAAGTTCGTAACTATCGACTTGGACTTGTTGTAGGGGATCGCGAGAATTTTCGATCGCTGACACTAAATTTTCGTACAGTGCTGTCTCTGGTAGCACTAATTTCCCACCAATAGCACCAATAGTAATATGTACTTGCTGAATATTCCCCGTCCACAGCGCGATCGCCTGTGCTTTACCAATTCCCGCAAAGGCACGAGCAAAGTCTTCATAATCTTGGAGAGAGACAATGCGATCGAGGGTACGAGTAGTTAAAGGCGCACTTACTTGGGCTTCTGCCATTGTTTCTGGATCGGCTGCACCCGTAGCTGGCAAGGGATTATTTACCTGGGAAATCCCCAAGGGACGAGTTTTGAGGAGGGTTAGTTGATTTGCATTTACTTGTCCTTCCAAGCCGATTCCTGTTCGGTAAGTTGCGACAATATTTTCTCTCCCACTAGGTAGCCGATTGCCGCTTTTACCATCGCCAAAGGTAATCGTAGCCGTGCGATCGTCGGCGATGCGGGTGATATAAACTTGTTCCTGTGGTTGTCGTTGATATAAGGAGGGAACTTCTTGCCACAACACCTCATTAACTCGCACTTGCAAGGTACTACTAAAACCGCTAGCTGTGGATGCTGCTACATGGGTTAAGGGGGGTTTTTGCAGCACGAATTTTTGATTAGTCGCCGTTCCGTCTCCACTTCCGATTACTTCGGTAATAGTTTCGCCGTGGTTTGCAGCTACCACGTTGGCATAAATTTCTACTGTTTCTGGATCGTAGATATTTTGAATTGGTTCGACTAGTTTTAAAACTGGTTCTTGCCGATCGAAGGGTGGTTTGAGAATAACTGCTAATTCACTGACTATTCGATCCTCTTTAGCTGCGGATTCTAATCTGGTATCTTCTGAATTGGCAGTAAATACCAAGCCTTGAAAACCATTGGCATCTTCAAGCAACCATTTTCGTTCGTCAATCTCTGCTACATCAGGATCTGGAGAACCAAGGGGTTCGGGTGGGGCAAGTACTTGCAAGCGATCGCCCGATCGAATTGGTACGGTATACAAACCATCAGCAGAGATTAAAATACCCGTTCCTACTGCGAAAATTTGTTGATTAATTTCGGCGAGCGCTTGAATATTGGTATTTACCTTTTGAGTGGGATTAATCTGTTCGTCTACACAAGTCAATCCTTTGTTTAAAGATTTCCAGCGATCGCCATCGTCGAGAGAGATAAATACTCCGCCACTAACAGTACCCGCGAGGATTTGCTGTTTCTGAGTATCGTAGGTTAAACAATTAATATTCAGATCGGTAGGATTTAAACTAATCGGTTTCCATTCTTTGATCGTTTTGTCATCCTCTTGCTTGGAAGTTAAACGAAAAATGCCACTGCCTGCGGTTCCTGCTAAAATAACTTTCTGACTAGCGTTATTTTGATAAGCCAAAAGTGCTGACACATTAGTAATATTGCGATCAATTAGTCCAGCATTAACAGGTTGCCAAGTAAAATCTTCATCCTGCGATCGCCATACGCCATCATCGACCGTTCCTGCTAGGATACGTCCATTGCTTAATTCGCACAAAGCACGAACATCAGTATTATCTAAATAAGTTTGCGACCATTTTTCGCCGTTATCACTCCATCGATAAACACCACCATTGATCGTGCCTGCTAAGATTACATCATTTTCGAGTTTGATTAATACTTGTACGTTGCGATGGATTAAATTCTCGTTTTTCTCTTCCCAATTGCCATCTAAATCACTCAAATCTAGACAAAAGACACCGCCTCCAGCCGTACCTGCTAATAAATAATTGCCCGATACGGTTAAGGTCTGAATATTGAGATTAGTTATTCCTTTATTGGTCGATTTCCATAGTTTGTCATCATCTGTAGAATAGAAAACACCGCCGCCAGTTGTGCCGATGAAGAGGTTATTTTCATTACCAGCTAAACAGGTGGCATTGGTATTAGTAAGTCCAGTGTTCGTCCGTATCCATTGTTCTTCGCTTGTCTCTAAAAGCTGCGCCACTCCAGCAATATTTTTTACCTCAATTCGCATTCGTTTGCCGCTAATAATTACTCGCTGCTGTGGTTGTAAACCAACAACATACTGACTGAGAAAAACTCGATTTTCAATAATCGGATCGGAGAAAATTTTTGATTGTTGAGCGGGAATAGTGAGAGGATCTGGGGCGAGGGATATAATTTCGCTTTGAGCAAAGACGATTGATTCTCTTAGTTCCTGAAAACTTTCTAGTAATTTTCCGTTATTTTGAGGCTTGTCGATCGATAGTCGAGTGACTTTACTATCTAGGGTAAATTGTTTTTGTTGTTTAGCAGATACATCTTTAATTTTAAAAGGTGTAAAGCGATCGCCTGTTTTTAATACCATCCATGTATCGGCAGGAATGCGAGGATACAAAGTATCTAAATAAAGGGTATTTAATTCGTCTTCTTGTTTGGGAATTTCAAAATCGATCCAATCTGTTTGCTTTTGACTGGGATTACTTGGATTAGTTGAATCACTTGAGTTATCGAAACCAGTAAACAACGTCCCTGCAAAAAGCAGTTCATCGGCATCGTCTTTTCCTGTTACGCAAGCAGTTACGGTTTTTAGGTCGATATTGGTGGAGTTATTGCCATAAAGATGCCAATTAGAACCATTATCTGTAGATTTAAAGATACCATTAGTTGTAAAGGCAAATAGGTGTCGATTGGTGGTATTTTGATCTCTTGAGCGATTGACAGCGATCGCTTTTACCTCTCCTTGTGATAAACTCAATTTCTGCCAATTATTTGAATTCCATTGATAAATTCCATCGCTTGCTCCCACAAATATAGTTTCTGGAGAAGCAACCATAGTATAAATAGTTCGAGTAGTACCAGAAGTATCTAACGCACTAATGTCATCCCAAGTATTGCCTTGATTATTAGATTGATAGATTGCATTACCAGCCTTGAGAAATAATAAATTTCCAATGACACCTAAAGATTTAGCTTGAGAATTGGTTGAGTTTGGCAATCCATTACTAATCGTTCGTTTCCAGTTTTTACCTCCATCTTGGCTTTTATAAACTCCATCATCTGTACTCACAAGAATATATCTACCTGGATCGATTGTGATATTAGATGATCTTGGTGGAGAATTAGGACGAGTTGCAATAAAAGCTGTAGGAACCGTGATATTTGAGCTAAAAGCTGAATCGATAAATAGAATAGTTCTGGCAATAGCTATAATAGTTTTAGTCTGATTGCCAACCTGAATCAAATCCCCTACTCTTAAACTAAGATAGTAATCTCCAGGAGAAATCCTAACACCTCTACCATCACTAGTAATGGTAGGTGGTGTAACATTAATCTGTTGAACCGCTAGCGATCGAACGACCGTATTCGGTATCATTTTAGATACTATAGTTTGGTTTGGTGGTGTACCAGTAGTCTCGGTTTTTACTTCTCCAATCCCGATCGATGACCAACTACCACCATTATCGGTAGAAAGAAATACACCATCAGCCGCCGTACCTGCTAGGATTTCATTATTTTCAGCAATTAAAATTGTTTGTACGTTGGTGTTATTTAAGCCCGAATTCACAGCCGTCCAAGTTTCTCCGTTATCTTGAGAACGAAAGATGCCATTTGCCGTACCAGCGAAGAGATAGCCTTCGGAATTAGCAACCAAGCAACGAACATCAAAATTGTTTAAACCTTGATTGATGGACTTCCATTTTGGATTGGATCCAAGTTCGTAAATATATACGCCGCCTTTGACTTTGCTACCATTAGCAACTTTCGTTTCATTAGGTAAATCCGACCAACGGGGGGCATTATGTCCGAAGAGATTAGCCTTTTGTCGGAAGGCGTAAAGAGTGGGATTGCGGGGGGGTGTTTTAAAAGAATCTTCTGGTAGCAGATGATTCCAGGTAACTAAAGTATGTCCTGCGGCGGCGATCGCTTGTACCGTATCTAAGGTAAGAAAATAAAACTGGCGATCGCTACTATCTCCATCCATCAGTAAGATCGAATCTCCTGGTTGAAGTTGGGTATTGATGCCATCTAGATATAGTTTGCGGGTGCTAGTGGTAATTTTTTGAGGACGCTGCGATCGAGGTTTGAGAGCATTCCAATCAATTCTGGCGATGAATTCTTCAGTGGTTTCAAAGGTTTGGGGCAATTCATCTTGACCTGGAACGCTCATAATTTGCGTCCCTGGGGGGATAATAGTACTTAACGGGGAATTAGGAGCATCATCCATCGTAAAGGCGAGGAATGTACTTGCAGCCACTCCAGGATCGAGTTCATAGCCGATCGTCCGTGCCATTTCTAATACCGATTGTCGTTCGGTAGCAGTGAGAATATAGCCTTCATTGATAATCCTCTCCTGATAAAAAGTGAGTACGTCAGCAACTACTGCACAGGCATCTAGCAGGGCGATCACGGTATCTTCACTGGCACGAGTAGTCAGTTTTTGTAGGGAAATTTCTTGCGCCTGTCCAAGATCCAGTTTACAGATCAGGCGATCAAGCAATCTGGCACGAAAAGAATTATAGTCGCCGAGTCGATATGTTAAGGCGGGTAAACCTGGTCGATTAAATGGTTTTTGGGGATCTTCTAGACAACTCATAATCCTCCCTCCAAAATAAATTCAATCTTTCCTCGTCCCGATCTATTGGCATTGTTATCGAGTAGCGCAATTTCTAATCGACCGAGGCTAATGCTTCCAGTTGCTAGTTCTCCGCGATCGGGGAATCCCCATCTTTGAAAGCGATCAACTACAATCGATTGGACACCTGATACTTGCATCGCTCTAGCTATGACTTGACTCAAGTAGACAGGCTGACCGAAGCTAAAATTATCGGGATGGAAAAATCCCAATCGTCTCTCATTCAAGACTCGATTGCTAAACTCTAAAATTAAAGCTGCTTTTATCTCGCTGCGGAAATAGCCTGCCTTTACCTGCACCGTTAAAGACAGATCGAGAGGAACAAAACGTGGTTCCTCAATTTCAAGATCTTGTCCTGTAAGACGAAATGGCTCTAAAAATTGTCGTAACTTTGTTTTAAAATCTTCATCTACAGGCAACCCATCCAATCGATCAACTGTAATAAAGATGGTGTACCAACTACCAGTCCAACGGCGAGTAGCTAAGGCTTTAGATATTCCTGAAAACCGTTGCACGATTTCGACATAATCAGCTTCCGTGACGGCGCGTTGCAAGGTACGAAAAGCTTGAGGTGCGTACAGTTTGACTTCTTCAATTGATTCTGGATCGATGCCACCTTGGGCAGGTAGGGGATTGCGAATCGGATTGTTTCCAGGACTGAGAAAATCTTCTGGTAAACCGCGATCGTCGTAAATATGAGCGATCGATTCAGCACCTACATTACCACTACTACCATTCCCCACGCGATAAAGGGGAGTGAATTCAATTCCTGCTTTGGGTTTTCTGCCTAAATTACCATCCCCAAAGCGCAGATAAGCACGTCCATCATCTTCTGTTTCCACCACAAATTCGCGGGCAAAGCGATCGCTATTGAGTAAATCTTTTTGGGGATACCAATAATGAAGTTCCTGTCGTTCGGGATCTAGTTCTGACAGAGCGATCGCGGGTATTACCTTGGCTAGTTCCCATTTCATTGCCTCTGCGGCTGCTGCTTGAGGATTTTGCGTGAGATCTAATACTAATTTGCCACTGGGATTTCGTACTTTTCCCTGTTGGGTAATCGGGCCGTAGGCGAGTCGCACCAAGCGATCTTTGCTGCCAGGATCGAGCTTTTGATCTTCATCGGCATCAAAAGGATAATTGACAGTACGCCCGCGATCAACTAGTACCACATTACCACGAGCAACACTATAGGAAATTTCGCGATCGCCAATTATTTTAGAAATAGTCAAATCAAAGGGCAAGCGATCGTCTGCTGCCCATTCAATCTCAATAATTTTTTGATTAAACAGTAAATCTTCACCTGGTGTTACTTTAGTGAGCAGCACGGGATGACGATGGGCAGGATTGGCATCGATGCGAACATCTTCGGTATTAATGCCAATTTCTTCAAATAGCAAAATAGCTCCTGGTTTGAGATAATCAATCGCTCCTTCAGGATTTTCTAGAGTTGCTTGGGTTGCTCCCTTAGCTAAATAACAATCGCCATCGCCCCAGGTATAGAAGTGGATTTCATTTCCTGCGGGGTTGAGCTTGACATCGTACATGGTTTCAAATACCACTGCCCCCTCATTTACCGCCGCTTTAAACTGCTTATCGTTTAAAATACCGCTAGCCAAATTAGGACGCTTGGTTAAAAATCTCGTTCCAGGATAGGGTTGACTATCTTGATCGGGTGAGATCGCTCCACGTAACGTCATCGCCTTTTCTACTTGAAGTACTACCCAAGCACGGGATGTACAGCCATCGTGCATCGGATAATTTAACAATCGCGCATGACGACGCATCGAAACTCGTTTGCGGGCAGTTCCTAAATAGGCTTCCGTTGCTACCGCATCTTGGTAATAGCTGAGATAGTCTGCCGTGTAAGCTACCAATTCCACCAGCATTACACCCAGATCGGCGGGACTTCGTTCTTTCCATTCAGGCATAGTCACAGCCAATCGATCGAGCATCAATTGACGGAAACTACCATAGTCTTTAGCTAAGTAATCGATTGTTGGTGTTGGTGAGGGGCGATTAGGGGATGGAGGTAAAGATTCACAGTCAAATTCACTGACTTCACTCACCCCGAAGGAAAATTCCACCTGAAACAGTTGCGGATCGAATCCTTGCCAGGGTTGAAGAGATTCAGCATCAGCTTCGATTACTTGCAATTTATAATTTGAGCGATCGCTAGGAGGACGAATCCCCAAAGTGATAACATTGTCATCGACATTGACCGATTCTACAGAAATATTTTCTTCTCCTAGTCCATCCACTGATTCGATCTGAAAATTTTCTGTTTCTAGGTCGGTATTGGTAACGGGATGAATGCAATACACAAGTAAGCTTTGGCGATCGGCGGATACCTCCAAATAGTCAATACCATTCAATAATGGCTGTCCGTTCTCATCCTTGAGTCGATAGAGAGCCATTCTCCGTCGTTGATTTTGGCAGTGGTATTGACGACTAATCATTGCGCGAAAACTCCACGATCTGTCGTTGCTGTGTCCGTCTTACCTTATACTGAATGGCAATTTGCAAGCTTGCGTCTTCACTCTGAACTTGTACTGCTTCAACCTCGATCACTTCTCCCAACCATTGTTCTAATGAACCTTTGACCAAAAACTCTGTAGCTGCTGCCAATTCTTCACTGTTGGGTGCAAAAATTAACTGTTGGATACCACAACCAAAATCAGGACGATTAACTCGTTCTCCAGGTTGGGTAAATAATACTTGCTCGATCAGATGGCGAATATGCTGCTCTAAATTAGCATCCGCCACCCTACCCCGTTCGTCGATCCCAAATGGATAGCTAATCTCCATTACTTACATACCTTTTACACGAGGTTGAGTCAAAATTACTGTCAATGGTGCGGGAGTAGGTACACAGAGAGATATACTATCTTGTAACAGTACAGGCATTCCCATAGCCCTGATCCGCAGAGATGGCATAATCCAATTAGCGATTACGCAGGGACCAACATTGACAGGTGGAACAGGATTTACACAACCGACGATCGCATAGGGTGCGCCCTGAGTTGCTACTGGTTGTCCCATTACTTTAACGCGAGGTATTGGCACTGTAGGTTTTGCCTGTCCGCCATGAGGGCAGACGGCGATCGAAGCCGTATTAAGTAAAAATCCTGGCATTAAGTCACCTCCAAGGCACCGTTATTGATATTGACGCTGACAGGGGAAAGTTGAATCTTGGCAGCACCGTTACTCAGTTCGATCCCAGAAGCAGCAAATTTAGCTGTTGAGGGGGCATTACCGACTTGAATCCCAGCCGAGGTACTCAGACTCAGTTGGGCGGGGTTGCTATTAAGTTCGATACTGCTATTGGTAAGCTTGATTTCGATCGCGCCTTCTTGAAGTTGGATACTATCAGGCTTTAGAGTCGTGGATGAAGTGCTACCGTTTTTTAGCTCGATCGTCTCTGCCATCCACTTTCCTGTAGTTTGGTTGTTATCATTAACTTCAATGCCATCGGCATTAAAAATCATCTTGAGGGGTTTCTGCACTACAGGGTTTTCTACAACAATGCTCAGACCTTTGTTCTCTCCTAAATTACTGAGAGTAATCGTAATACCATAGGTCTTAAATACTTGCACTTTATCTGGTTCGGCTACCCTAGCATTTTGGGGTAATTCGTTTTCTCCCCAAAAACAGCCAGTCCAAATTGGATAGTCAGGATCTCCTCCCTCAAATTCCACCCAAATATTCGTATCAACGGGCGGAACTGTAAAAAAACCGATATCTCTTCCTGCATAGGGAGTGCAAGGCATTGCCCAAGATTCTCGCCCTTCAAAATAAATAGCTGGAACGGTAACTTGAACCCGCCCTAGATGAAGAGGATCTTTATTGCTCGTTACCTTACCCCGATATTTACCAAAGAATTGAGCCATTAGCGCACACTCCTCGTACTACCTAAGCCTTCACGGGTTAGGGTGAAATTTTGTTTGTATTCGCCCTTGCGAATTTGATGGGTAACTTTTTTGACGTAGTAAGTTCCGTCGTAGGTATAGCCCACTCCCCGCAAATCTACCACTCCCCGCAATTCTAGTAAATTGCCATAGCGCACGGTATCGAGTTCTCCTGAAACGGTTACAGTATCGTCGTTTGACTGATTAACTTGGGCTTGAGCGTAGACTCCAGATCGCACACTGTCGCGGCCAGTTTGTCGAAACTGCTTAACCTGCTGCACCTTCTTTTCGGAAAGCAATTCTAGTCCTGACTTTTTGGCTAAAGGCTCGCGACTGCTCTTGCTGCTATCTACAGGAAAAATCTTGTTTGTTACTCGATCTTGTACCTGTCCCTTGACTTGACTTGGGTTTTGGCTGTTAAATTGAAAGTTAATCGAATGGGCATTAGTCCAACCTGCCATATTGACAGTAATCGTGGGCTGGGCAATCTTGGCGCGAATTGGTGGACCCCAGTAAGCTGTATTTTGGAAAAGTTGGAGACCTGGAGTAATATAGAACACATAACCCAACCTGCGGGCTAAATCCTGAATATGCCCCAAATCCGTCCCCTGTTGGGTGGGAGTGCGATCGCTGCGATTGGGAACGTCACGAAACTGACTGCGCGTGTCTTTGCCGATTTCGAGATGAATATTATATTTGGCGTATTTGGCATCGGCGATGATTTTCCTGACAATCGTTTCCTCATCCTGTTGGATATGTTCTAGCGATCGCTCTTCTCGATCCATTAACACGCTGATATCTTCTCCCGTGACAGTAAATGTAGAACGTCCTAAGTCCTGGCTGGGCGTAAACTGTTGATGAGTAATCGCCCCATCCATCAAGACACGAGCGTTACCGTTGATGGTGACGACCAAAACTACTCGATTAAAGGGAGCGAAATAATTGGGATTGTTAAGGATATTCAGCAATTTGTAATCTTCTAAATCTTTTTCCCCAGATCTCCCTATTTGACAAACCATCTGAAACCCCGAGCGCGCATCATCACTCAGGGTTACTTCCACACTTTCTAAGGCTTCGATAATCTCTCTGGGTGCAGTTTGAGGTCGTTCTCGACCTAGATAGAGGGTTAAGTTAATCCCTGACATGATCCATTCCTCACAATTGGGGGATGGGTATACGAATCGTCTGCACCGTATCCGCTAAAAGAGCGACCGGTTTCATTGCATTGTTGGCATCGCATACTTTCCAAAACTGTTCTGGATCGCCCAGATTTTCCGCCGTAATTATGTCCAAGCGATCGTCGCGGGTGGCAGTAACTTCAACTAATACTGGCAAGCGATCGCCTTGAGGCAAAAACCGCCGCCGTACATAGGCAATCTTGCGTCCGTCGGTAGTGACGAATTCAGCAGTAGCGATCAAGAAGTAACGACTAGTATATTCAAACATGATTTTGATTACAGACTAAATAGATCCACCAAAACTTCCACCTAGCGCGGCGGGGATATTAATGCTGGTTGTGGCAATTCCTCCTACACCAGCTACTTTCGCCAGTGCTTCTTTTTGAACATGATGGGTAAAAAACAGTTGAGAGCCTAAATTTTCCCAAGGCAAATCGTCATAGGTTAGTACTCGTAAGCTTAAGGAAACTTTGGCACGAATTGGATTGAGATTAATGTCATAGGCTTCTTCGGTGATACTAAAGTTAGTAATGCGAACTGGTAAAATTCGCTTAACTCCCCAGACAAACAAGGTAATCGGTGCTGTCATCGGCACAATCTCCAACTGCCCTTTTGCTGCCGAGTTCATATTTTCCTTGACTCGATCACTGTTGGGGTAGATTAGTGTTTCCAAAGCAGCTAGTTGGGGATAAATACCTGAGACAACTGCTGTTGCTTCACCTTGTTCGAGTCTATCAATCGCATCAAATTCAGCTTCTAACTGAATTGTCTCGATCGGTGCGCCTTTGAGTCTTAATGCTTCCGTTCGAGCCGCACCTTCACTGTCACTCGCTTGAATTTGCAGGGAACGTGAAAGGCTTTCTGGATTGTATTGAAAGCTAATTACACTCTCTAATAGTTTAGAGGTGGAATTCAATGCCAAGATCGTTCCTTTAATCAATCGAGGAGAACGGGGAAAGGTAGTCATAGAAATATAACTCTCAAAGCTTTTGAGCAGGAGCTGTTACCAGGAATTACTGTTCGGATGTTTCTCGATCAATAAATGCACGGAATATAGCAGTCTTAGAGCTTTGCCTTATCTAACTAACTTTAAAAGGTAAGCCGATCGACAAGAGCTAGGTTGCCATTGATATATTTATCGATCTATAATTATTGGAATTAGAGGTTTAACGAGTTTCTTTTAAGAAGATTACCTCTCTGATGGTATTTTTTCTTTGTTTGTAACTATTTTTTAATATATTCGCAACGATAGCTAACTAAAGCTCGTTCGATTATTAAAATTTGTGTGCAGCCATAAAAATCAAATCGTTTCAGATCGTTCCATTTCTTAAATTGTGAGATGTGAATCTATGATTTCTACCCAGACTAAACCTCAAACCTCCTCTGCTGGAAATTTACCTATTAAAAATTCGCCCTCTGGGAATATGTTGCTCGAACCGATTCATCGTGCTTGGGAAACAATTCATTGCCAGACGACCGAATTGTGCCAAAATGTATCCAATCCCAAGACGGGAAAGATTTACCGAGAAGCTCTTTGGCAGACATGGAAAATCTTACAACAATTCTTTAACTTATTACTGTTGCTATTTTTAGCTGTTGCGGCTGTTTTCGTCGGAATTTGGTCGATCGCCTATCAGAGTGGCTATCGTTTATGGGAATGGTTAGATGAAGGGCAACCAACACCATCAATCATCTTATTGAAAATTAGCGATATTTTGTTGTTTCCATTTCGCAAAGCAGCAGTCTGGCTAGATAAATCATTAAAAGATATCTTTGGCTTAGATCTCCATCTCACTGAATACATTGGTAACAAAACGCCCGATTCCAATAAGGATTCAGCTAAAAGCTAAGATATCAAATCTTTGGGTCGGGTATACTACCGATGGTTAATTTTCCCACCCAACTCAATTCAATAACACTCATAGTTTCAAGAAACTGAAGCCAGGGACTTTGGATTGCTTTGTGCTATTGCTTTCATCAAAGCCTCTTCTTCAAGTTTGCCATCTTTGACAAATCTTTCTTTTTCTAATTGTTTGACAGATTGTACCGCTTTGACTAAAGCATCTTTTTCAAGTTGACCATCTTTATTTATAAATCCGTCTTCTTTTAATCTTTGGCGCAATTCCTCTGGTATTTTAGTCGGAGGTGGCTGGTTTTCAACAGATTTAAACGCACTACCCAAACCATAGGCAACAAATCCAAGGATAAAAGCGGTACCAAGGATAAATAAAAGAGCGTTGAAAATAGCTAACATAAATAATACTTTAGAGCTTATAGATTAACAACTATTTAAGTTTGATTATCTAAAAAAAATTACCAAAAAATCCTAAATAATTGTTTAAAAATAATTGAGATTAGTAGCGTTTTTTTACAAAATATATCCATAATATCCAAAGATTATCTTATTTCTTGAATAATTAAATGAGGTATTGCTTCAGGTGATCGAGAGAAGAAGACACCCGATCAACTATGCTTTTATTTTAACCAAGATGAGGAAAAATCCATGCCTGTCATTGGAATATATCCAGATAGTTACATTGAGAAAATTCCCGATGGTGTTCGAACGATTACTGGAGTTGCCACCTTTATTAGCGGCTCAGAAGCACTGGTTATGTAATTGTCGAGTGCAAGTTTTCTGCAACGCTCGATTGATAATTTTTACAATTTAAGATTTGAGAAATGCTATGTCAACTATTACCGTCAATTTAGGTGTACAGGTTGCAGGTGGGCCTCCAATTAGTATTCCTGCTCATAAAATTGAAGGAGTTGAAAGTTTTCAACAAATTGAGCTTTCTCTCAAAAGACAAGAAAAAAATGACAGTGTAGTCACTCAATCAGCTCCTCTGTCCCAAAACCCAATTTTTTTAGCGATCGCTTCAGATTGGATTGATAAAAAAGAAGAGGAAAAACAAGGGTGGAGTTTAAAGTACCAAATAGGAGGAGATGATGGGCAAGAAATTGCACTAAATGCACCTCATATTTATTTGAGAGAGGGCGTTCTTATCCTAAGCCCAGACTGGGAAAAACAACCCAAGCAAATAACGGTAACTTTTCAGGGTGCAACAATACCAGAAGGGATATCAGAGGAAGAGGCTAAAAAACTGAAAGAAGAGATAACAGAAGTTGTTGCGAAAGTCAATATTTATATTGGCTACGATCTTGCAGATTCTCAACAAGCAGATTAAAGAAAATTGATGGACAAGAAAAAAACATCGTACTAGAAGTATTCCGCAATATTTCTACGGACAAAAACTCGTCTCGATTTGTTGAAACTGTATTAAAACAACAGTCTTCCTTTGTTAATGTAATAGGAACAGTTCCAGAAGAAGCACCAGGAGAAAGTAAGGGTAATCTAAATGGGGGAAAAAATGGTGGTGTGCCCAATTATGGCAAGTACGAAGGTAGTTTTAACGAACAAACTGGTATTTATGCTCTAGAACAATCGGATTTGTTTAACTTACTCTGCATTCCCCCAAATATTAGAGGTACAACTGTTGCAGATGCCAATGGTGGCAATAACCTTTTATCAAAAGCATTGAAATACTGCAAAGACCGTCGAGCAATGCTAATCGTCGATCCGCCTTCTAGTTGGGCAAAACCTAGTGATGTTGAAAAAGATCGTACGGGAGTGGATGACTTGAATCTGCGAGATAAAAATGCTGTTATATATTTCCCAGAAGTATTACTACCCGATCCTCTAAAAGAAAATCGTTTGGAGAGTTTTCCTCCTTGTGGAGTGATGGCTGGGGTGATGGCGCGGACAGATTCGCAAAGAGGGGTTTGGAAGGCACCAGCAGGTACAGAAGCGACGTTGCTGGGGGTAAGGCAGCTTGCTTACAAGATGACTGATGGTGAAAATGGTCGGCTGAATCCTTTAGGGGTAAACTGTTTGCGTACATTTCGGGTTTATGGAAATGTGGCATGGGGAGCTAGAACATTAGAAGGTGCCGATCGATTGGCTTCAGAGTGGAAATATTTGCCTGTACGCCGATTTGCCCTGTTTCTAGAAGAAAGCCTATACCGAGGTACGCAGTGGGTAGTATTTGAACCCAATGACGAACCCTTGTGGGCGCAGATTCGGCTCAATCTTGGGGCATTTATGAATAATCTCTTCCGTCAGGGAGCCTTCCAAGGGAAAACACCACGAGAAGCCTATTTTGTTAAATGCGATAAAGAAACAACTACCCAAAACGACATTAATTTGGGCATTGTCAATATCATTGTCGGTTTTGCGCCGCTCAAACCTGCTGAATTTGTGATCATCAAGTTCCAGCAAATTGCTGGTCAGATTGAAACATAAGGAGGACAATCAGAATGGCTCAGTTTAGCGTGAATGCTCAACGATTCGATCCCTATAAAAACTTTAAATTTCGGGTGAAGTGGGATGGTCGCTATGTGGCAGGAATTAGTAAGGTAGGCGCACTGAAGCGGACTACTGAGGTGGTTACTCACCGAGAGGGTGGCGATCCGAGTAGTCCTCGCCATTCCCCAGGACAGAGTAAGTACGAACCGATTATGTTAGAGCGGGGAGTAACCCACGATAAGGACTTTGAACAGTGGGCGAATAAGGTTTGGAATTTTGGATCTGGTTTGGGTGCGGAGGTATCGCTTAAAGATTTTCGCAAAGATCTGATTATTGAGATGTACAATGAAGCGGGACAGTTAGCGATCGCTTATAAAGTCTTTCGCTGTTGGGTGTCGGAATTTACCGCCCAACCAGAATTAGATGCCAATGCCAATGCGATCGCGATTCAAAGTATCCAACTGCAAAATGAAGGTTGGGAACGAGACTACGAGGTTGCAGAACCCTCGGAGCCTACATTCCTCGAACCAGCATAAGCGTAGTCGTTTATTTTTCTCATCTCGAACTTATGCGTTATCTTGCTGCTAACGATATTCTCCATATTTGGGAAATTGGGCAAAATCAACATCCGCTTGATCGAGCCTTGACAATGCTGGCTGTGGCTATGCCCGAACGCACTACCGATGAACTAGCACGGCTGAGTATTGGACGGCGGGATAGCTTGCTGTTGAGGCTGCGGGAGATAACTTTGGGGCAACATTTGGTGAGTGTAGCGCAGTGTCCTCAATGTGGAGAACAGTTGGAGTTAGAGATGAATGTTAGGGACTTTCAGATTGTCGATCCGAGTCTTACCGTCGAGCCAGAATCGACCTTACATCTGGAAGGTTTGGAGATTCGGATTCATTTACCCAATAGTTACGATTTAGCGGCAGTGGTAAATTGTTTGGATTTAGAGACAGCTTATCGCAGACTACTCCAACGCTGTATCGTTAAGCTTGATCGAGCGGGTGAAAATATTCGAGCCGATGAACTGCCGATCACTCTATTGAAACAACTGTCCGAACAGATTGGGAAAATAGATCCCCAAGCAGAAATTATCTTAACTCCGATCTGTCCTGCTTGTGAATATTCTTGGCAAGTTTTATTCGATATCGTGACATTTTTCTGGACGGAGTTGAGTTCTCAAGCGCGTCGATTGATGCAAGAAGTCTATCTACTAGCAAGATCCTATGGCTGGCGCGAGGCAGATATTTTAGCTCTGAGTCAGATGCGACGACAATTTTATCTCGATTTGGTGACGCGATGAGCGATATGTTGACCCGATTGGCAGAACGCACGCTAGGTTTAGTTCCTAGCTTGCAACCGAAACTGACTTCGATCTATGAACCGAGTCAGGTGTTTGGGGATGGTTCAAGTTCCTCATCATTATCCGATTCGATCGATGAGTCTGGTAAGGCATTAAATGCGAGCGAGCTAATGGAGTCAAATTTGATCGATATTTCTAGGAGTCAGACTCCTTTAGTTACACCAGAACGGACAAATTTAGCAATTACCAGACTGTCAAACAATCTGAGTGAAGGGAGTTTCCAGACTTTGATCGATCAACCGACCGATTTGAATTCAACAGTTCCAGAACCAGGGGAAGGAGATGTAAATCTTTCGTCTAGTTCAAACAATCTTGTACCGAGTCAGGCATCAACAGCAGAAACGAGTTTAATTGAACGAAGGCAGAGGTCAGAGGGACGGGGCTTTCAGGGACTTGAATGCGATTCAAGTCGCAGCCCCTCCAGAAGGCAGAAGGATCAATTACTGGGGTCTGAAGACCCGCCAGTAATTGAAGACCATCAAATTAAAGATTTTGATGGGGGTCTTAAACCTAAAAGTTTGAAGGGAGAAGAAAACTCAAACCCTCTGCCCTCTCCCTTCTGCCATCTGCCTTCAAGGGCGAAGCCCGATAATTCTTCCGAACTTACCCCTTTAGATCCGCCTCCACTGTTACCCGAAGAATCGACAAAGATAACTACACGCTCTCAGCCATCTTTTCCTTCCTCTATAAATTTATTTAACAATACTATTAATTCAACTCAGAGCGATTCTTCTAACTCTCTCGATCCTTTATCGCTGTCATCAAAACAAATTTCGATCAAGCTAGTTAATAATGCTCAAGACTTATCTCCCCGCATCAATTCTTCTTTAACACAGCCCCAGAAAGCGCTCGAAGTGCCATCTGCCGCTCGAAACATTGTAAGTCAGCCAGCACTTGTCAATCCTATCGTCACCGAACGTTTAACCCAACCCTTAGTAAACAGCGATCGCGCCCTTAAGGAAACGGCTAGTTTAACTCCACCATTACTGACTGACGATCGCGCCGTTGGACAAACAATTCGCCCTTTAGTACCTGTCACAGTAGGTCAAAGCGATCGAGTAGTAAACTCGCCCTCAAAACAATTCCAGCAGCGACAAGAACAAACCCAATTTCTACCTCCACCTACCATCCAAGTCAAGATCGGGAGAATTGAGATTCGTGCAGTTACTAATCCCCCGCCACCATCTCGATCGCGTTCTACAACTTCCACACCCAGATTATCCTTAGATGATTATCTCAAATCTCGTGGGGGAGGTTGAGTATGAGTAATTCTCTCGCCATTGGTGCAGTCAGTGCGACGCTCAAATACCTGTTAGAAGAAAAACTAGTACAGTTGGGACTAGAGGGTAGCTTGGGAGAACGTCCTACCATTACCTTGTCAGTTCCCAGTGAAAATGGTGCAGATGCGGATCGAACTAAGGATCGACTCAACCTGTTTTTATATCAAACTACCTTAAATCAAGGCTGGCGCAATGTCGGCATGCCTGCCTTAGATAGCAGAGGGGAGAGGGTAGCTAATCCACCTTTGGGTTTGGATTTACACTATCTCTTGACAGCGTTTAGTCAAAAACTATTTCATGCTGAAGTTATGCTGGGCTATGCGATGAACTTGTTTCACCAAGTACCAGTTTTGACCCGTGATGATATTCGCAAAGCTCTAAAAAAATTACAAGAGAGCCAGGATAGTGTGGAAAAAGCGATCGCAACTAGCGATCTGGCAGATCAAATCGAACAGATTAAAATTATTCCCCAATCTACTAATACAGAAGAATTGTCAAAATTGTGGTCAGCACTGCAAAGTCAGTACCATCCCACGGTTATCTATCAAATTTCAGTAGTGTTAATTGAAGCTCAACGTCCGACCAAATCTCCTTTACCAGTAGCTACACGCAATTTAGTGGCGCTACCCTTCAATCGCCCTTTGATCGAATCAATTTCTCCACAAATGCCGACAGCAGGTACAAAAATTACGCTGACAGGGCAGAATTTGCAAGCTGAAATTGTGGAAGTTAGTTTTGGTAGAGAACCGCCGATTTTGCCACCAAAAGCCGATATTTCTGCCAAACAAATTCAAGTCATACTTCCAGCAGACTTAAAAGCGGGGATTAATACCGTCCAAGTATTGCATAAACTCGACTTTGGTACTACCAGTCCCGATGAACCCCATCGTGGTTTTGAATCGAATATACTGCCATTTATGCTGGCTCCCAGGATTTCATTACCAGCTATTCCAGTAACGCGGGGACAAAACCTTACAATATCCTTGATCGAACCGCCTATCAGTAGAGAGCAACGGGTGACTTTAATTATCGGCGATCGCGCGATCGCGATTCCCCCTCGACCAGTGGATACCGCAGCAATAACAACTCTCGATGTTCCCATTCCTGACAATTTTCCCACAGGGACTTTCTTAGTCAGGCTGCGAGTAGATGGGGCTGAGAGTCCTCTAGAAATTGCTCGCCAGTCAGATAGCCCTACTTTCAACCAATATATCGGCCCTAAAATAACGATTTCATGATGACGATTCCTCCCCCTATTTGGCAAACTGAGAACCAGCAATATTTGGCGACAGCTTTGGCTGGAGTAAGGGCAGCACTGAGGCAATATCTAGCTCGCGATCAAGATCGGAATTTAGAACCCGAATCAGAGGAGATCCCAAATCTCAATTTAGATAAAAATTCCTCGCCCCCTGCTCTAGCAATCTTGTCTAATGCCTTTCAACTTACGCCCTTCGAGCGGGATTTACTCGTTCTTTGTGCTGGGGTAGAATTGAGTGCTTCCCTCGCTCAATTGTGTACTTCAGCGCAGGGAGGGAAAGTTAATTATCCAACTTTTAGTCTGGCACTAGCAGCCTTACCCGATGCCCATTGGAGTGCGTTGACTCCAGCTAGTTCTCTGCGTTATTGGCGGTTGATTGAGGTGGCTAATGGGGAGAGTTTAACCCAAAGTCGGTTGCGAATTGACGAGAGAGTGCTGCACTATCTTAATGGTATTTCCTATTTGGAAGATCGCTTGCGAGGATTGGTAGAATCGATCCACATTCGAGTGAATTTACCTGTATCCCATCAACATTTAGCCGTACAGATTGCCAATTTGGGAACGCGATCTGGACAATTATCCCCAATCGTCCAGCTTACAGGGGAAGGAGAAGAAGATAAAGAAGCGATCGCTGCTGCTGCTTGCAGCTTACTGGGGTTGCAACTGTATCAATTGCATGGAGGTAATATACCTGGAACTGTCGCCGAACGGGAGGCTCTTGCGCGGTTATGGGAACGGGAAGCAATCTTGAGTCAGAGTGCTTTATTGGTCGATTGTGAGGGCTTGGAACGCGATCGAGTGCGAACGCTCTTGGAGACGATCGCCACAATTAATAGTCTAGTTATCCTCAGTAGTCCAGAACCGATCTCGATTCGGCAGAGGACTACCTTTAGACTTGATGTACCCAAACCCAGCACTAGCGAACAACGCCAACTCTGGCAACAGGGCTTAGGTGAACTAGTCGCCACCTTAGATGGACAGATCGAGCGAGTGGTGGCGCATTTCAACTTGGGATCGCCATCGATCCAGGGAGTATGCGATCAAGTAAAATTAATATCGGGAAGCGAACCCATTGATTTAAAGGAATTTCTTTGGGAAAGTTGCCGTTCTCAGGCACGAACTAGACTGGACGATCTAGCACAGCGCATCGAACCGATGGCAGGATGGAAAGATTTGATTCTACCAGAGGCACAACGATTACTACTGCGAGAAATTGCTGCTCAAATCAAACAACGCAGTACCGTTTACGATACTTGGGAATTTGCACGACGGGGAGCGAATGGATTGGGAATTGCTGCCTTATTTGCTGGGGCGAGTGGTACGGGAAAAACCTTAGCGGCGGAAGTGTTGGCGCGAGAGTTGCAACTAGATCTCTACCGCATCGATCTCAGCCAGGTGGTGAGTAAATATATCGGGGAAACGGAGAAGAATCTGCGACGGGTATTTACAGCAGCAGAAGCAGGGGGGGCGATTTTGTTATTTGATGAGGCAGATGCGTTGTTTGGCAAGCGGAGTGAGGTGAAAGATAGCCATGATCGCTATGCGAATATTGAGGTGAGTTATTTATTACAAAGAATCGAAGCCTATCGCGGTTTGGCAATTTTAACGACCAATTTACGCAGCGCGATCGATTCGGCATTTTTGCGGCGAATTCGCTTTATCATTCAGTTTCCTTTCCCCGATGCAGCGCAACGTTTGGAAATTTGGCAGCGAATGTTTCCACCTAAACTACCAACGGAGGGATTAGATTGGAGTAAGTTGGCGCGGTTGAATGTTGCTGGCGGTAATATCCGCAATATCGCCTTAAATGCCGCTTTTTTGGCAGCAGACGCGGGTGAAGCAGTGCAGATGAAGTATTTACTTCGAGCAGCGCAGAGTGAATATTCTAAGTTGGAAAAAACCTTAACTGATGCGGAGGTGGGAGGATGGATCTAAATGAAATCAAGAGTCAGGAGAAGGATTGTGTCAATGTTATGATGAGAGAACAAAAACCAACTAACAAGAGAGTTTTGGAGGTTTTATGACTATTGCCACTTCCTCAATAGATCCTCAACCGTTGCTACTCGATGTTAGTGGAATTACTCTTCATGTCACACCCGAACAATTTGATCGCCTCAGCCAAACTAATCCCAATCTTCGATTAGAACTAACCAAAGACGGAGATTAATCGTATGGAAAATAACTTAACTACTAGCAATATTGAATTAGAAATTGAAGAGTTAATTTTACATGGTTTTCCAGTAGGCGATCGCGATCGCATTGGTATGGCGGTGCAGCAGGAATTAACTCGACTGATTACCGAAGAAGGTATTCCCACCTCATTAGCCCAAGGAGGGGAAATTCCGCGCTTGGATGGTGGTACATTTAATCTAGCTTCAGGTGTTAAAGCTGAAGTTGTAGGTACTCAGATTGCTCAGTCTATCTACGGAGGTTTAGGTGCATGAGTGAGAAGTCAGCCGCCGCAGTGAAAACAGAAGCGAAGCCATCGCTAAATGCCGATAAGTCAGGTTTGTTGCAGCGTAAGTGTGATTGTGGAAATGCTGCGGGGTTGACGGGAGAATGTAGTGAGTGTCAACAGAAGAAGTTGACGGTGCAGCGACGGGAGAAGGATGGGGGCGATGTTGAAGAAGTACCCGCGATCGTACATGAGTTATTTCCCCTTCAAGCTAAATTGACAGTTGGTAAACCTGGGGATATCTACGAACAGGAAGCTGATCGCATTGCTGATCGCGTGATGCAAATGCCCAATCCTCAAAGAAAATCAGGCTTGACTCATACTCCAGCTATTGAGCCTCTCTCCATTCAGCGCATGGGTTCAGAAGAGGATAATATCAGTCGGATAGCAATGGAGGAGGAAAAACCGATTCAAAAACAAGCCGAAGAGGAAGAGTCATCGGTGCAAATGAAGGAGGAAGACGAAACTAAAGTCTTACAGCCTCAAATTCAACCAATTATATTAGATAAGCAAGAATCTCAAGGAAATAATTTAAATCTGCCAGCAAAAAAAGTTGCTGAGACTACAGCAAAATCTGCCAGCACTTCTCAACCATTAGAGCAACCCAATCAAAATTCTCAAACGCAATCAAAATTTAACAACCGTAATTCTTCAGATGATGTTTTTGAGATACCCAGTCAATCTCAGACAACTTCTACCGATTCATCTGCGACTAATAATCAAACTCAGGTTGCAATAAATACTCCAAAGTCTCAGTCTTCAATTGCTAATGGTTCCCAAAGAGAGTCTGGAGGTACTGTAAATGCTCAAGAATCACAAAATACCGAACGAGAATCTATACCAAAAGCAGAATTTTTATCAAATCCATCTTTATCTAATGACTTTTTGGCAAATCAGGAAAGTAATACTTCGGCTACACAGACACGATCTCAAATAAATAATCAAGGTGAATCAACCGAACTTAATCAATTTCTCCAACAGGTAGAAGTAGAGAAAGAAAGCATAATTCAAGAAGCAGATCGGAAAAAACAACAAATTCGCACTGAAGCTCAAACCCAAAAAGCAAATGCACAACAATCTATTTTAGATGAAACGACTAAACTTGAAGAAATTTTCAACCAAGCTATCCAAAAGATTCAACAATCAACTCTACAAAAACGGACTCAAATACTGTCAGAAAGAGATGTTAACATAGAAGCTACCCGCAAGGCGGCACAAACTGAAATCAATAATCTCAAACAAACAGTTCAAGAAAAACAAACTTCTCTGTACAAAATAGGAGATGAAAAGGCTCAAGCAATTCTTAGTACAGGGCAAGAACAATCGCAACTGGCTATTGATGTTAGCAATCAAAAATCTGCTCAAGCTTATACTATTGCCAGTAGTAAATCCCAACAGTACATAGGATCGGAGAATGGTGGTGATATTACTCAAGGTGCAAACCAAATAGCATCAAAAGTTGCACCAAAAATTCTACAATATGGAAGCGATATATCACAAGCTTCATTGAAAGGAGCTAACGACTTAGCAAATAGTTTCCAGCAAAGTGGAAATCAATTGGCTGAAAAATTTAATCAAGCTTTTGAAGATGGACAGCAAAAGATTTTACAGACACAAGAAGATACTATTTCTGCTCTTAATCAAATTGCTGACGAATCAATATCTAAACTCGAAACATCTAATAGTGAAGCAATCAGTAAACTGGAAAGTGAAAAACAAAATAGTTTACAGCAATTACAAACAAATAGTGAACAAGCGATATCCAAGATTGACGAAACAGCCGGAAAAGCTTGTGTCGATCTAGATCGAGCTACAATTCAAGCAACAACTAAGCTCAACAATTTCTCGGCTGAAGTCAGTAATTATCTTAGTAGTCAAACAGGTGAAGCCGCAGCACAAACTTTACAAGCAGCACAAACTCAACTCAATGAGTTCCGCAGTCAATGGAATGGGGGACTTAATGGTTTTGTAGCTAATACTACACAAATTTTACAAGAGCAGGTTAATCAGATTCAGCAACAAGTTAGCCAACAGGTAACTGAAGCAACAACACCTGTTCAACAAGCTGCAACTGATTTTGAGACTAAGGCTAGTGAAGCTATTACTCAAGTGAGTCAAAAAATGACAGAAACCGTCTCGAAATCAACTGAGACGATGCAAAAAGTCACAACAGACACTGACAAAGAGCTTCAGAATAAAGTTAGTGAAAGCGAAAGTAAATTTAATACTGGATTAGCTCAAGGTAAAGCTCAGTTAACGGGAATGGTTGATAAGGGTTTGGCGCAAAATGAGCAAGCCCTTTCCCAAATGTCAGCTAACGTATCCAGTATGGCAACAAAAGCATCTTCAACATCTATTCTGGGTGCTATTGGGGACTTTCTGTGGGGAATAGTTGAAGGTTTTGTAGATGCAATCGTAGATATTTTCAAAGGTATTGGCAATTTACTATCAACTTACTGGGAAAATCTCAAAAAAGGTGATTTTTGGACTTGGGTAATTACTATTATCGTTGTCATTGTTGTCATTGTCCTTGCTCTTACTGGTTTGCTTGGGGTTGTTTTAGCCTTTCTTGCTGAAGTGTTGTTATATGTTGGTATCTTTTTGGGTTCAGCTTTTGCTACCTATTATCTTTTAACGGCTATTTTTACACCTGGTTTATCTTGGGAGGAACGTGGTAAGTATGTAGGTAGAGCTTTATTTGAAATTTTATTACTTCTCCTATCTTGGAAAGGTGCTAGTGCTGCTGGAAAAGCAAGTCGTTTAGAAAAACTTGTACCAAATGCCAAATTATTAGCAAGGCTTAAAGCAGTAGTCTCTGATGAAGCTAAGTTGATCGAGCTTTTAGAAACATGGAAAGATGCTGAGAAACTAGCCGATATTCTTGAAAAAGCAGGAGATGTAGGTCGTGCAGAGGCACTGCTGAAGCAGTTTGGTAGCCTTGAAGAATTGTGGCAACTTTTACAGAAACCAGATATTACAGTAACCGTTCTGGAAGATTTACTTAAGATTCCCAGTATGACGGCTACAGATTTAAAGGAACTCTTAAAAGTTCCTAGTATGACTATTACTGAACTTAAGGAACTGTTGAAAATCACAGATAGTGTACCCCAGTTGAAAAAACTGTTAACACATATTGAAGATCCCTTAGAATTAAAGCGTTTAATAAATGAAGCAGGATTAAAACCAGGACCAGATCCTGATGCCTTACGTCTTGAGCGAGTTTTAGACAAAATGGGATCAGGCAAGAAAAATATTCCCGATGTAGAATCTGCATTGGAAGCACAAAAAAAAATTGATAATAAGATTTTATTAGGTGAACAGAAAGGAACAACTCCAGGTACTGCTGATTTTAGAACTATTCGTGGTGCTCATTCACCTAAAATTCTTACTGACCCCAATTATCAAATTATCTCACAAACACCTAATTCAGATGGGACTATCGTTGCTAAATTTAAGAAGTTAATATCTCCTGGTCCACCTGCTGAATGGTCAAAAACCAAAACAAGCACTTTAGCACCATCAAGCTGGTCTGATAGTGATATTCTTCGTGCAGGTGATCAAATTGCTAAAGAACCTCCAATTATCTCTCGTATAAGTGACAGAGCTACACTTCACCGCGGAACAGTTAATAGTGTTCAATGGGAAGTGATAAAAGATGCTAGTGGAAAAGTTACCAGTTCCTATCCTACTGGAGGTAATCCCACTATAAACTTCTAACTCAAATAAGGAACATTTATGAATACATTTGACGAACTAGATCAATATCTGAATGTCGATTACAATATTAACTACTGGTCTGACGATGCCATGGATTATGCGATTGAACTAATTGATCGACTTTCTGAACCAGAGTGGATTCTATTAAAAAAAAATTGGAATGAGAAATCAGTTGCTTGGCAGGTTAGACTGGCAGATGCTTTATTTGGTTCTGAGCAATATCGTGTTATCGACTTGTTGATTTCCATGTTAAAATCACCTGAAATTAAAGTCGCTATAGCAGCAGCAGAAAGCCTAGAATCTAAAGATTATATGTGGGCTCCTGATGCGTCACTGCGTGATGTTTTAGAAAAACTTTTAGAACAAGTAAAAGATGGTGAACAATGTATCATTGAAAATTTAATTGCACATATTCATCAATAAACTGTGTTAAATAAACCTCAAAACTGAACATTTTGTCCTAAATAGCGATTTAACCCTGTGCGATCGCCCAAATAGAAAAGTAGGATTGAGATCGTCAACAGTATCCGTATGTCGGCTGTACGCCAATATTCAGAAACAATTTGAAAAATCGGATTGCGATCGCCAGGTTATCGAAATTTAGAAGGGCGATTGTTGACTGCGGAAACTAAAAGAGCGATCGCCAAAATTGAAAAGTAGGATAGCGAGCGTCTGGTTATCGAGATTTAGAAGAGCGATCTCTGGTTAGGAAATTGGGAATGCGATCAATCTGACGAGAATCTTCAAATATTTTACACACGACTTGGCAAAATTGAGATTGAAATGAAGAAAAAAAACAACTTTAAGTAGGCATAAGTAACTCCAGAATATTTTGACTTGATTGACCCTGAGCAAGTAAATTTTCAGACCACGAAAGTAAATTAGCCAAAGCCT